>DATJRM010000098.1:0-26331 GCA_035504755.1 Candidatus Acidiferrales bacterium | reverse complement strand
CTCGGCGGGAGATGTATCAGCGCCTGGCTTGGGGGTCTGGTGTTTTTTGTAGCTCCGGCGGCGTGGCTTAACGGGCTCCTCGGCATCCTCGTTGCCCTCGCCTGGACTTCTTATATGTATTTTGGGGTTTACGAGCCGAAGCGCACTGAGCGGGTTCGTCGTCTTGAACGTGAACGCGACGAGGCATTGGCAAGGCTAGCAGCGCGGGAGAAAACTGCCGACGTCGACCCTGATGCCGGCGGAGGCTCTATGTCCGAATGAGCACCAACGGTCCCTGCGGGAGGCCCCTCGCGAGCCGCCACCGCCGTTGCTCGGAGGAGCGTCGCTTCGCTCGCTCTGTCTGTTTACGCTCGCTGTGCGACGCCCCGTCCTCGCCTTCGCGAGAAGCCCGCTTGCCGCACCGGCTGAGAGGCACGGGGGTTTCGTTCCCCGTGAGCGAGGCGTCTGAGGCCGAGCCGGAGCCAGAATGGCGAGAGGCCAGGCGAAGCGAGTGGGAGCGAGCCATGAGGGCGAGCGACGCGCGTCCGAGCGACGGGGAATGAAACCCGCGCACGCCTCGCGAGGGCGAATGTGGGCTATCACAAAAGAGAGTCGACATGGCTACCACACTATCGGGACCACGTACGGTGCGCGCGGCGCGCGGCACGGCGCTGACCGCGCAAGGCTGGCCGCAAGAAGCCGCACTGCGCATGCTGTGCAACAATCTCGATCCCGAGGTCGCGGAACGGCCGAGCGATCTCGTCGTCTACGGCGGTAACGGGAAGGCGGCGCGGTCGTGGACCGCGTTCGATGCGCTCGTGCGCACGCTCACGCGCTTGAAAGCCGACGAGACGATGATCGTGCAGAGCGGCAAGCCCGTTGCGGTGTGGAAGACGCACGCTCGCGCGCCGCGCGTGCTGATCGCGAATGCGAATCTCGTCCCGAAATGGGCCGATTGGAAGATCTTCCGCGAGCTCGAATCGCAGGGCCTCACGATGTACGGCCAGATGACCGCGGGATCGTGGATCTATATCGGGACGCAAGGCATCGTGCAAGGCACCTACGAGACCTTTGCGGAGCTTGCGCGCCAACATTTCGGCGGCACGCTGCGCGGACGGGTCTGCTTGAGCGCGGGCGTGGGCGGAATGGGCGGCGCGCAACCGCTGGCGATCACGATGAACGAGGGAATTGCCCTGCTCGTCGACGTCGATCGCGCACGGTTGGAGCGCCGGCGCGAGCTGCGCTATCTCGACAAAGTCGTCGCCTCGCGCGACGAAGCGCTGCGCGAAGTCGAGCGCGCGCGTCAATGCGGCGAAGCGATCTCCATCGGTTACGAGGGCAACGCAGCCTCCGAATTTTGGGAGCTCTACAACGCCGGGCTGCGGCCCGACGCGGTCACCGATCAAACCTCCGCGCACGATCTCATCGACGGCTACGTGCCGGAGGGCCTCTCGCTCGACGAGGCTGCGTCGTTGCGCGCGAGCGCACCCGACGAGTACGAGCGCCGCTCGCTCGAGAGTTGCGGCAAACACGTCGAGGCGATGGTCCGCTTTCTCGATGCGGGCGCGGTCGTCTTCGATTACGGCAACAACCTGCGCGCGCAGGCGCAGCGCGCGGGTTACGCGCGCGCGTTCGACTTTCCCGGCTTCGTGCCCGCCTTTATCCGGCCGCTCTTTTGCAAGGGATCCGGACCGTTCCGGTTCGTTGCGCTCTCGGGGGACCCGGCCGACATTCATCGTCTCGACCGCGAACTGCTCGCGCTTTTTCCGAACGATGCCGGATTGCAGCGGTGGATCACGCTTGCGAACGAGCGCATCGCGTTCCAGGGCTTACCGGCACGCATCTGCTGGCTCGGCTACGGCGACCGCGCGAAGGCCGGATTGCGCTTCAACGAACTCGTGCGTTCGGGCGAGATCAAGGCGCCGGTCGTCATCGGTCGCGATCATCTCGATACGGGGAGCGTGGCTTCGCCGTATCGTGAGACCGAGGCGATGATGGACGGCAGCGACGCGATCGCCGACTGGCCGGTTCTCAACGCGCTCCTCAACACCGCCGCAGGCGCGCATTGGGTGAGTTTTCATCACGGCGGAGGCGTTGGGATCGGGTACAGCCTGCACGCCGGCATGGTGGTCGTTGCCGACGGCTCCCAAGACGCGCAAGAGCGGTTGCAGTGCGTGCTCACGACCGACTGCGGTATGGGCGTCGTGCGTCACGCCGACGCGGGCTACGAGCTCGCCGTCGAGACGGCCGACAACACCGGCATCGACTGGCGCCTGTAAGCGTTGCTGACGCTCGTTCGCGCGCGGACGATCGTCCCGTGCACCGGTGATGCTTCGCAAAACGGCATCACGTTCGAGGACCTCGGGCGTATCGACGACGGCGCACTGCTGGTCGACGGCGAGCGCGTTGTCGCGGTCGGCGCGCGCGCGCAGATCGAGCGGTCGCTGCGCGGCGCGGTCGAGGAGCTCGATCTTCGTGACTGCACGATCGTGCCGGGGTTCATCGACGCGCACGCGCATCCGCTCTTTGCCGGTGACCGCGAGCCCGACTTCGCGGCACGGCAACGCGGCGAGAAACCGGCGCTCGGCATGCTCTACACGGTCGAGCGCACGCGCGAGGCGCTGCTCGACGCGCGCGAGTTCTACAACCGGGTGTTACGCGCGCGATTGCACGCGATGCTGGCTCACGGCACGACGATGCTCGAGACGAAGACCGGCTATGCACTCCATAAACCCGGTGAGGACGCCCTGCTCGACCTGATCGCGGAACATCGTCTCGACCCGGAAGTCCCCGAACTCGTCGCGACCTTCTTGGGTGCGCATGCGCTGCCGCCGGAGTTCACGCGAGAGGCAGCGTACATCGATTACTTGATCGATCAGGTGATACCGACCGCTGCGGCGCACGGCGCGGTATACGCGGATGCCTTCTGCGAGCCCGGATTCTTCTCGCCCGAGCAGACGCGCCGCTATCTGGAAGCATGCGCCGGCGCCGGCATGCGTTTGCGCGTGCATTGCGACGAGATGGCCTTCGGCGGGGCGGCCGAGATGGCCGTGGGGCTGGGGGTAGACGCGGTCGACCATTGCAACTGCATCCGCGACGAAGACGTGGGAGCGATTGCGCGAGCCGCAATCGTCACCGTCGCCTGCCCGGCGACGATCCTCTACCTCGGACTCGAGCGCAAGGCGCCGGTGCGCGCGCTTCTGGAGCACGGCGGTATGGTCGCGCTCGCGAGCGACTATAATCCCGGCACGTCGCCCTGCTTCAACCTGCAAACCGTCGCGTATTTCGGACGCGCGCTTTTCGGCTTGAGCGCCGCCGAGGCGCTCTACGGCGTCACGCGCGCCCCGGCGCGCTCGCTGCGTGCCGAGGCGGGAACGCTGCGTGCGGGCGGCCGCGCGGATTTCGTCGCGCTGCAGATCGCGTCGCCCGACGAATTCGGCTGGCAGTTCGGCGGGAATCTGGCCCGAGCCGTCGTCCATCGCGGCGTCCTGGTCGAATGAAATCCGGCGCGAGCGAGTTCGTGCGCGCCGCGCGCGCGCTCGTCGGTGGCGAGCTGCGCGAGGACTACGCGTTCGTCGTGCGCGAGGGCACGATTCTCTACGCGGGAGACTATGCGGTCGTGCGCGAGCACGCGGGCGATCTCTCCACGCGGTCGTTTCCGGCGGACCGCCTGGTCGTGCCGGGTTTCGTGAACGGACACAGCCACGCATACCAGATAATACTGCGCGGCTGGGCCGACGATTGGACGTTCGCGCGCTGGCGCAGTGACGCGCTCTACAAGGTCGTGCCGCAGCTGACGCCCGACGACATCTATTGGATCTTCATCGTCGCCTTTTCGGAGATGCTCGCGGCGGGCATCACCGCTGTAGCGGAATTTTTCTATCTCAACGGCAGCGGCAACGCACATGCCGAAGCGGCAATTGCCGCCGCCCAGGAGACCGGGATTCGTCTGGTCCTCGCGCGCACCTGGATGGACGCGGACTACGCGCCGCCGCAATTTCGCGAGAGCATCGAGCAGGCGCAGTCGCGAACCCTCGCGTTGATGGAGGCCTATCCGTGGGCCAACGTTTGCGTCGCGCCGCACTCGCTGCATGCGGCATCGCATGCGATGATTCGTGCGGCGGCCGACTTCGCGCGTTCCTACGATTGCCTCTTGCACGTTCACGTGGCCGAGGCCGCATACGAAGGCAGCGAAACACTGCAGCGCCACGGCACGACGCCGATCGCGCTGCTCGACGAGCTTGGCGCGCTCGATCGCCGCACGGTGGCCATTCACGCCATCCACGCCACGCAGGAGGAGAAGCGCCTCCTTGCCGAGCGCGGTGCGCGCGTTATCCATAATCCGATGACCAACCAATATCTCGGAGACGGCATCTGCGACGTGAGCGAGTTGCAGGCCCTCGGCGTCACGATGGGGCTCGGCACGGACGCCGACGTCAAACCATCGCTGATCGACGAGATGCGTTCCGCGACCTTGCTGCAGAAGATCTTGCGCAGCGACGGAAGCGCCTTGGGTGCGCGCGCCGCCTTCGACATGGGAACGGCGCAAGGCGCTCGCGCGCTCGGGCTCGCGACGGGCGACTTGATCGCCGGAACCGCCGCGGATTATCTCGTGCTCGATGCGTCGGCAATCGATCCCTGGTCGCCGCCCGTGCAAGCGCTCGTCTATCGCGGCGAGGATGCGTGGGTACAAGCGGCGTTCGTGAACGGAGCTCGCGTTTTTACCGGTGAAGCATCGGCACCAGCGCGCCACGCGCGCGAAAAGCTGAAGGAGATTGCAAAACGTGTTCTTCCGTAACTACCTCACTTGCGCGTTCCTCGCGACCTCGCTCATCGCGTGCGGCGGAGGCGGCGGTCAGAGCTCGAGCAGTGCCGCGCCGTCCAACTCGCCGGGCATGATGGCGACCTCGGGGGCGATGACGCGGCAGATCGAATCACGCCCGCAAGCCGGCGTTCCGGCGGACCTGAACTGCGGCAGCGCCCAGCCGGTCTGGACCAACCCCCGCTCCCACACGTACTTTGAGCCGTCCGCCCCGTTCTACGGCCGGACCAAGAACGGGCAATACATGTGCCTCGCCGACGCGGTCAAGGCGGGCTACCACAAAGCCGGCCGTCGCCACCACCACAGCGGCATGGAGGGAGGCACTCCGGCTCCGGCCTCCACCTAACCCACCGGGCCCACGAGGGGTCGAGATTTGTGCAAGTGGGTACTTGCACGCGCGGACTCCGTATGGTACTCTTTGCGTGCAAGTACCCACTTGCACCCGCATGCCGAAGACGCAGGAGACCATGCAACTCCCGACCCCTCCCACCTTTACCTATCAGCCGGACGCCCTGGACGCGATCACCAAAGAGGCGCTCTCCGCGTTTGAGGCGGGGGCTCCGCAAGTGGTCCTCGACCTCGATACGCTCGCCAGGCTCGACACCGACGGCGTCCGCGGGCTGATCACGATTCTTCGTCGCGCTCGCGAGGTCGGCGGCGACGTGGCATTGCACGTCACGCGGCAAGACCTGCGCCGTTCCCTTTCCGTGATGGCGCTCGATCGGCTCTTCCCGATGGTCGGTGCGGCCGCGTGAAGCTGCGCAACGTCTCGATGGCGGTCGGCATTGCACTGGTTTGGCTCGGCGTAGCCGGAGCACAGACGCTCGCGCCATCGGCAACGGCATCGGCAACCGCCGCCGCGTCGCCGGCCGGTGCTCAAGAAGTGATCGATCGCATGCTCGCGCGTAACGCCGGGCTCGACTCGTACGCCGTTCGCGTGCACGTGCACTTGCGCACCTCGATTCCCTTTTACTCGCCGACGCTCGACGGGACGGTCTACTACAAGCGCCCCGATAATTTCGTCGTGCGGTTCGACCGCGTCCCGAGCTACATGAAGAGCGTTCAGGAGCTCTTTCAGAACGTCGGAGACCCAACCGAATGGGAAAAAGACTCAAACATCGCGCTGGCCGGAACGACGCAGCTCGAAGGCCATCCCGTGCTCAAGCTGGTGCTGACCAAGAAAATCTATAGCGATCAGATCAAAGACACGATCGCCTACGTCAATCCGACGAACTACGAGTTGCCCGAGATGGAGTTCGAATACACCAACGGCCAGTCGATCGTGATGACGCAGACCTACGGTAAGGAGAACGGCTACGACGTGGTGGTGGCTCAGCACGTCGACGGCAATCGCCGGATTCGTGCCACGGGTGATGCAAGCTACGACCCCTATCAGACCAACGTCGCGGTGAGCGACTCGGTCTTTGAGAAGCAGCAACCATGATGACCGAATCTTCAAAGCACATCGACGCCAAAGTCAGTCCCGAGGAGACGCGCGAGCGCATCGTTCTCGCGGCTCGCGACGTGATCAAGCGCAAAGGCAAGCGCGGCGCGACCACGCGGGAGATCGCGGACGTCGCAGGCGTGAACGAGGCGACGCTCTTCCGTCACTTCGGTAACAAGGAAGCGTTGATCGTCGCAGTCGTCAAGCACTCGTGCCCCGACGTCAAGCTGCGTGAATTGATCGGTACGTTTGGCGCCGAACCGGTCGAACGGCAACTGCTCGTGATCGGGAAGACCATGACCGAACATCTGGAGTCCATGATCGACATGGTCCGCTGGTCATTGGTCGAGACCGAATACGAAAACAGTATCTTCGCGCGCGAAGCGTGGCGGCCGCAAACCGCCGTCCGTTCGGCCGTGGTCGAGTTCATGGCGGCCAAGGTGGCAAACGGCACCCTGCGCGGCAACCCTGTCGATCTGGCTGAGGTATTCATGGGTATGGTCTTCGCGCGGGTGATCGCGCAAGGCAAGTTCCCGGATAGCCGTATGTTTTTGGATCCCGAATACGCACTCTCTCTCATCGTCGACGTCTTTCTCAACGGCGTAAGGAGCAAATAATGGACACGCGCGAGGCTCAGCACGGCTCTGCCGGCCAAACGCACCCCAACGGTTCTACGGAAAACGTGCCTACGATCGAGGAGCGCAGGGGACCGCGCAGGCGCGTGATCTTCGGCATCCTCGGTGCGATCGTTGCCATCGTGGTGCTCTACTTCGGCGTCAAATGGTTCCTGTACGCCCGCGTGCACGAGGGCACGGACGACGCATACGTCGACGCGAATTCCGTGGCCGTAACAAGTAAGATCAACGAGCGCATCGACCATCTCTTGGTGGACACGAACGACGAAGTCCACAAGGGAGAGCTGTTGGTCGTGCTCGACGACGCCGTGGAACGCGACCAGGTCCGCAACGCACAAGCGCAGTACGATCTGGCGCTCGCCAATCAACGCACGACGACCGAACAGGGTCAAGGCGGCGTAGCGCAGGCCGAGGCGCAATCAGCCGGTGCGCAAGCGGGCGTCGCGCAAGCGGCCGCGCAGCTGCGCTCCGCCCTCGCACAAGTTCCTGCGGCGCAGGCAAACTACAGCAAAGCAAACGCCGATTACCAGCGCACGCTCTCGCTCGTCTCGACCGGCGACGTCGCGCGGCAAGATCTCGACGCAGAGCGCGCGGCACTCGCCGCGGCTGCGGCGCAGCTTCGCAGCGCGCACGACCAGGTCAACGTGGCCGACGCAAATCTGACGGCATCCGAGCACCAAGTCGCGGCGGCATCCGGCGCGATCACGACGGCACAGGGAAAGCTCGCGCAGTCCGCCGATCCGAGCCAAGTAGCATCGGCCGCTGCACAACTCTCGATCGCGAAGAAAAACCTGGCTTACACGCACATCTACTCGCCGATCAACGGGTTCGTCGGGCAGAAGAGCGCGGAAGTCGGACAGACGGTCTCGGCCGGCCTGACCATCCTCACGCTCATCCCGGACGGTCCGGGCCAGATCTACATCACGGCCAACTATAAAGAGACGCAGATGGGCAACATGCATGTCGGTCAGCCGGTCGACATTCACGTGGACGCCTATGGCGGCACGACGTTCCACGGGCACGTGCTCTCGATCAACCCTGCATCGCAGAATACGTACGCGTTGGTGCCCGCGCAAAACGCTACCGGAAACTTCGTGAAGGTCACGCAACGCATTCCGGTGCGCATCTCGATCGACGACCCGCAGCCCGGCAAGCCGCTGCGCCCCGGTATGAGCGTCGAGACCTACGTGAAAGTTCACTGATCCGCTAAGCGGGAGCGTACGTGATGGAGCCGAGAAACGTAGTCGAATACGGCCTACGTAGGGCCATCGTGAGCGTCGCGGTCATCGCCGCCACGCTTCTCGAGATCATCGACACGACGATCGTGAACGTGGCCCTACCCAACATTCAAGGCAACTTCGGTGTGGCGGTCGATCAGGGGGCGTGGATCGTGACCGGGTACATCGTCGCCAACGTGGTGGTGATCCCGCTCACGCCGTGGCTGGCGGCGCGGTTCGGCCGGCGGCAGTACTTCTTCGCGTCGATCGTTATCTTCACGATTGCCTCGCTGATGTGCGGACTTGCCGGCAGCTTCGGTTCACTCGTCTTCTGGCGCATCGTCCAAGGCTTGGGCGGGGGCGGCTTGATCTCGACCTCGCAGGCGATTCTGCGCGATACCTACACGCTCAAAGAGCAGGGGCTAGCGCAGGGGATCTTCGCGATGGGCGTCATCGTGGGTCCCGCGCTCGGGCCCGTGCTCGGCGGATGGATTACCGACAATTTCACTTGGCGCTGGGCGTTCTTCGTCAATCTCCCGGTCGGCATCGTCGCCGCCACGTTGATTTGGAACTTCTTGCGCAACCCGGCCAAGCCACGCGCGCTCAAACTCGACTGGATCGGTCTGGTCTTGCTCGCCGTGGGTCTGGGGGCGATGCAATTCGTGCTCGATCAGGGACAGCGATACGATTGGTTCGACGACCCGAACATCCGCCTGTTCACGGCGCTCGCCGTCGCCGGCCTGGGAAGCTTCGTCTGGTGGACGCTACGCTCGGGAATTCCGGTCGTCGACTTGCACGTCTTGCGGCTGCGTCAAGTAGCGGCGGGAAGCATCCTCGGCGCGGTGCTCGGGATAAGCCTTTACGGCTCGATTCTCGTATTGCCGCAATATCTGCAAAACTCGCTGAACTTTACCGCGACCCTCTCGGGCTTGACGATCTTCGTGCGCGCGCTTGCCGTGATGGCCTTCACACCGATTACGGCGGCTCTCGCCAGCCGGGGCGTGATCGACGTTCGGCTCAACGTTGCGATCGGTTTCGTGCTGCTCGGGGCCGCGAACTGGATCCTCGCCGGCGTGACGACGCCTGCATCACAGTTCAGTACGTTCATTGTGTGCCTCGTGGTCAGCGGCATCGGGCTCTCGCAAATCTTCGTACCGCTCTCGATCGCCGTGATCGGCGGCGTGCCGGGTAAAGAAGTACCGTCGACCTCGGCGTTCTTCAACCTCTCCCGGCAAGTGGGCGGGAGCATTGCGACGGCGGTTCTGGTGACGTTGCTGGTTCGCGGTACCACCATTCATCAAACCGAGCTGGCGGCTAGCGTCAATCTCCACCGCGCGCCGACGGAGATCTATCTGCAACAAAACGGCGGCGAACGCTCTTCAGTGGCGCTCGACAAGCTGAGCAACCTCGTCAGCGGGCAAGCGCTCGTGCTCTCATATGCGGACACGTCGCGCTGGACCGCGATCATCACGATCGCACTCTCGCCGCTGGTTCTACTACTCAATAAACCGCGACTCGACGGACACGTCGCGGTCGAATAGGAGCGCTCCGTGAAGACACGCATACTCTCCACCTTAACCCTTGGCGCGGCGATCGCGGCGCTTACGTTCGCGCATGCCGCGGGCGAAACGCTTCCCGGCGCGGCGGTGATTCCGACGCCGGTGCCCACCCCCGTCGCACCCGCGGTGCCGACGGTTGCTCCGGGATACCGGGCGCCTGACGTGCGGCCGACGTCCGCCAACATCGTGGGCGTGACGCAGCAGCCGTTTGTCGGGATATCACTTCAGAACGCGATCGGCATGGCGCTGCTCAAGAATCCCGATTTCGCGGTCGCTGCCTCCAATACGCGTATCGCGACGTATCAGGTGCAGGAAGCCAAGGGCGCCAACGACGTTAAATTCTTCGTCGAGCCGTCGGTCAAACACGACACGAATCCGGCGCTCAACGCGTTCTTCTCGGGCGGAACCGATTTCCAGCCGATCGTGCAGAACTACCAGACGCAAGAGGCGGGAGTCCAAGGACAGCTCGAGACGGGAACGCAGTATAACATCAACGTCTCGCAGACCAAGGTCAACGACAACACCTTCATCGACGCGTTCAACCCGTATTATTACGGCTCGTTCAACGTCTCGATCACGCAGCCGTTGTTGAAGAACTTCCTGATGAACGACGACAAGCGCCAGATCGAACTATCGGTCATCAACAGGGATGCAACGCAAGCATCGACGCTGGCAAGCGTCTCGACCACGCTCGCCACCGTTGAGGATGCGTACTGGAATCTCGTCGCCGCCTGGCGCAACGTCGCCATCCAGGAGGATGCGCTCCACACCAGCGTGCTCCAGCAACAGAGTAACGTTCGACAGGCTAAGCGCGGCTACGCAGCGCCCATCGACGCGGTGGAGTCCTCGACGGAAGTCGCGTACTACCAGCAGCAAGTCTTCGCGGCGCTGCAAAATGTCTCGGCGTTGCAGAATCAGCTCAAGAGCCTGATCGTGACCGATCCCGGCGACCCGATCTGGAGCGCGAACTTGGTACCGACGTCGCCGGTACTGCAATTGCCGGCGTCACCGTCGCTCGATTCTGTGCTCGCGGCCGCGATGCAGAACCGGCCCGAGGTGCGCCAGGCGCTCGACGCCCAGAAGCAAGCCGACGTGAATCTCGCGTACGCGAAGAATCAGCGCCTGCCTCAGGCAGACCTGCAGCTTCAATACAACGGCAACGGCTTTGCCGGCAACGCGCTGCCGCCGCTGGGCGGCATCTTCGGCACCGCGACGCCGCCGCCGTACTACGACGGTACCTACGGAAAGGCGTTTTCGAACGTGGGGCGTTTCCCCACCTACGACGCCGCGCTGCAAGTCTCGCTGCCGCTCGGCAACAACACGGCGCGGGGCGCCTACAGCGCGGCGCAGGAGCAGGAGCATATTGCCGCGGTCGATCGCCTCAGCACGGCGGAACGCATCCAGTACGAGGTGCGTAACGCGGTGCAGAACTATCAAGCGGCGCAGGCGCAGCTCTTTGCGGCGCGACAGGCGCGCGAGGCTGCCGCGGAAGTCCTTGCGAGCGAGCAGCGCAAGTACCGCAACGGCGAGTCGACGACGTTCCTCGTCGATCAGCGTGAAGTCACGTTCGTCCAGGACGAGGGCCTCGAGCTGCAAGCGCAGACCTCGTTGAACAACGCGGTCGTCGAGCTTCAGCGCGTCGACGGCTCGATTCTCAGCCAAAACGGAGTTTCATTGCAGACACTTGGCACAGGAGTCACGACGCCATGACGAAAGCGCAAGAACGCAAACTCTCCGAACGCATCGCCGTGCTCTACGGCCGCGAACTCGACAAGCTCAACAGTCGTAAGTAACGCTGCGACGAGTACGAGACACGCTGCCCGAGCGGGCCTTGCGCAGCGAACGTAAACAGGCTCAGTGAGCGGAGCAAGGCCCCGAAGGGCACCAACGTCGTGCGTAACGCCGCGAGACGAGAACGCTGCGAGGAGACGAGACATGCTGCCCGAGCGGGCCTTGCGAAGCGAACGTAAACAGGCTCAGTGAGCGGAGCAAGACCCCGAAGGGCACTACGATTCGCCGCGAGCAGCTTTATCGACGAGCCACAACAGATCGCCGTCGGCGGGCGCGACGATCTGCGACGGGTATTTCACCGGATCGTAGGGACCCTCGCGCACGGCCGCGAGGGTCGCTGCTTTTGCGGCGCCTTCGACCGCGAACATCACGGCATGCGCCGCGTTGAGGACGCGCGGCGTCAAGGTAATCCGCCACTGCGCCTTTGAGCCCGAGTAGACCGCGCGTACCAGCCGTTCGTCATCGGTCAGCGGATCCTCACCGGGAAAGAGTGAGGCCGTGTGGCCGTCCGGTCCCATGCCCAACATCACGAGATCGAGACGCGGGCGATCACCGAGCGTCGCGACGAGGTCAGCGCGATAGGCCAGCGCCGCGGCCTGCGGATCCCCCTCGCCGCGCATGCGGTGGATGCGCTCGGGCGGGATCTTCACCGTGCCCAGGAGGCTGTCGAAGGCCATCTTGTAGTTCGAGTCGTCGTGATCGGGCGGCACGCAGCGCTCGTCGCCGAAGAAGATCTCGACCGCGCTCCAATCGATCGCGTCCGATCGCGGCGGCTTGGCCAGCAGCGTGTAGGCTGCTTTCGGCGTCGTGCCACCGGCGAGCGCCACCGTAAAGTGTCCCCGCGCGTCGATCGCGTCGGCGGCGAACCGCACGAAAAAATCGGCGACCGCCGCCGCCACCTCGTCGGGCGAGCCGTAGACGCAGAGCCGTCCCGCTTCACGTGTCATGCGTACGCCTTTCGATGATCTGTTTAGCCATGGCAAGCGACTCGATGAAGATCTGGTCGCGGCCGCGGCTCAGGATCGCGCGCTCGACGAGCGAAGCGAGATCGACCGTGTGCATCGGCGCGCAACGCGGAGCGCACGCAACCGACCCGGAAACGTCCAGACAGATCGCACTCTGATCCTGCGGATGAACGCTTGCGGTGAACGTGGCGTGCTGCGAGCTCAGGACCACCTTCGAGAGCCGCCGCGGGGGTCCGTCGCGAAGCATCGCGTACTGCACGTTTCCGCCGTGGCTGCCGAAGGTTTGCTCGTCCAGCGGCGTCCACGATAGGCGGCTTGCCAGCCATCCGAGCAGATAGTACATCTCGGCATCCGACCCGGCCGTCACTTCGACGCGGCGCATCGTATCGAGTTCGCTTCGGCACGCCGAGTCGTCGAAGAACTCCGCGATCAGCTCTTGCCAGGCGGTCAGGCGCAAATACGCCACGTCGTCGAGCACGATCTCGGGATGCGCTTCCACGAACTCGGTGAGATCGCGCAGCGGCTTCTCGTCGGTCCGGATGACGGAACTGCTGCAAATCGTGGTGTTTGCGCGTCGCGCAAGGGTCAGAAACCGCTCGTCGGATGCCAGTCCCTCGGCAACCCAGAGCAGCACCACCGGCGCTTCGGGAAGCTCCAACATGGCGAGCGCCGCGCCGAGCTCCTGCGCGCTCGCGTCCGCGACGCCGATCTCGATCCACTCGCCGCGCGACCGCGAGGGCTCGACGATCCGCTCGTTCTCGCCGCGCGTCGCATCGAAGACGACGACGCGTGAGGGATGCTTGACGGCAAGCGCACGGGTACGCTCGCGCACCCATCCCGCGCCTGCCTCGTCGCCGAAGAAGACCGCGAACGTCATCGTCGCGGTCTTCATCGATCCGGGGTCCTGCCGGGCCTTAGCCAGTGCGTCGACGACGGGGTGAACGTCGAGACTCACAACGGCCGCCACTCCGGGAAGAGCTTGGACGCGGATTCGGGGCCCTGCGATCCGGACGCGTAATTCGGAAAGGTGAAGTCTTTGGTGTTTTGCCACACGTCGAGCACCGGCATCACGATCTCCCAGGCGCGCTCGACCGCGTCCCAGCGCGTAAAGAGCGTCTGATCTCCGCGCATCGCGTCCCCGATGAGCCGCTCGTACGCCGGCGGCGATTGCACCCCGAATCCGGTTCCGTAGTTGAAGTCCATGAAGACGCTGCGAATGTGATTCTTCATCCCCGGAACCTTCGCCGAAAAACGCATCGCGATGCCTTCCTCGGGTTGAATCTTCATGACCAGCACGTTCGGTTCGATCGAATCCGTTCGCTCGCCGTAGATGCGATGCGGAATGGGCTTGAACGTGACGGCGATCTCGGAGGTCTTTTTCGCGAGGCGTTTGCCGGAACGCAGGTAGAACGGCACGCCCGCCCAGCGCCAGTTGTCGACGCTCAGGCGGACCGCGGCGAAGGTTTCCGTGTTGGATTGCGGGTTGACGTCGGGCTCTTGGCGATAGCCGGGCACGGGCTTGCCGTTGATCGCGCCCGGTCCGTACTGGCCGCGCGCCGACATCTGCAAGACGCCGGTGTGAAGCGGCGGCTCGATCGATTGAAGCACCTTGAACTTTTCGGTGCGAATCGCGTCGGCGTCCGAACTCGACGGAGGCTCCATCGCGACCAGCGCCAGCAGATTCATCACGTGATTTTGAATCATGTCGCGTAGCGCGCCGGCGTTGTCGTAGTAGCCGCCGCGCAACTCGACGCCCAACTGTTCCGCCGCCGTGATCTGAACCGACCCGACGTAGTTGCGATTCCAAACCGGCTCGAAGATCGTGTTGGCGAAGCGCAGCGCCATGATGTCCTGGACCGGTTCTTTGCCGAGATAGTGATCGATGCGGTAGACTTGCGACTCGTCGAAAACGTGGCTGACCTCCGCCTGCAACGCGCGCGCCGATTCCAAGTCCGTCCCGAACGGCTTCTCGACGATGACGCGCGCCCAGCCGTCGTGCTGCTGGCTGAGATCGGCTTCGTGAAGGAAGTTGACGATCGTCGGAAAGACCGATGGCGGAGTGGACAGGTAGAAGAGCCGGTTGCCCTTCGTGCCCAGCTCCTTGTCGTTTTGCGCGAGCTGCTTGGCGAGCGATCCGTAACCCTTGTGATCGTCGAACTCGGCGCAGACGTAGCTCAGCCGCTTAGCGAAGTCGTCCCAGATCGCACCCTGCGGTTTTTGATCGGCAGGCGCGAATTGATCGAGCTGCTCCTTGCAGTAAGCGCGAAAGTCGTCGTTACTGTAGTCGGTGCGCGAGACGCCCACGATGGCGAAGTCGTTGGGCAGCACGCCGTGCATCCGAAGGGAGTAGACGGCCGGGAGCAACATGCGCTTGAAGAGATCGCCGCTCGCCCCGAAAAAGACGATCGAGCAAGGATCGCTGATTCGTTCGCTGTGAAGTCCGGCGCGGAGAGGGTTCTCCGCCTTGCCGTCGACCGAGACGGTGGCAGTCGCTTCAGGCATGCGTCTCCGTTTTTACGGCATGACCACCGAACTGATTGCGCAAAGCCGCCAGCACCTTCGCGCTGAACGACTCCTGTTGGCGCGATGCGAACCGCGCCATCAGCGAAAGCGTGATCACCGGTGCCGGAACGTCTTCGTCGATTGCGGCTTGAACGGTCCAGCGGCCCTCGCCGGTATCCTCGACGTACCCGCGGATCTTGGTCAGCCCCGGGTCCTCCTTTAGCGCGAGCACGAGCAGCTCGAGCAACCACGAGCGCACGACGCTGCCGTAGCACCACACGTTCGCGACCTGTTCGAGATCGAAGTCGAATTGCGATTTCTGCAAGATCTCGAAGCCCTCGCCGTAGGCTTGCATCAAGCCGTACTCGACGCCGTTGTGCACCATCTTCGAAAAATGTCCGGCGCCGGCAGGTCCGACGTGCGCGTAGCCGTTGGGCGGCGCGAGCGTACGGAAGACGGGTTCGCAGCTCTTCACGGCCGCATCGTCGCCGCCCACCATCAAGCAGTAGCCTTCTTTCAATCCCCAGATGCCACCGCTGGTTCCGGCGTCGACGAGGCTTACACCCTTGGCTTTGCACCGCTCGTACGCCGCGAGTCCGTCTTTCCAGTTCGTGTTGCCGCCATCGATGATGATGTCGCCGCTGCGGAGAATGCCGAGCAGCTCGTCGATCGTGTCGTCGGTCGGCTTCCCGGATGGAACCATGATCCATACGACTTTCGGCGAGCCGTCGAGCTTACCGGCGAGATCGCGCAAGCCGGTCGAAGCGCTCGCGCCTTCGGAGGCGGAGTGTGCGACGGCGTCGGCACTGCGGTCGTACACGACCACCGCATGCCCGCCCTGTAACAGGCGCGTCGTCATATTCGCACCCATCTTGCCGAGTCCAACCATCCCTAATTGCATTGCTTCAAACTTTCTTCTTTAGTAGCTAGTCGAAAGGGCTACGCGCGAGCGGAGAGGGCATCGTCGACGGCGCCCAGCAGCGCGCGCAGGGCGTCGTCGATTGGGCCGTGCAAGTGGATGCGTGCGCCGCGGCGATTGCGGCTGTCGAGCGATTGCCAATCGCCCAGCGCCTGCGCGGCAAGCAGCGTGCGGAACCCGACGTTCATGCCGGGAATCGGCGGATCGTTCGGTTCGTCGGCAACGATCTGGAGCATCACCGCCGAGTTCGGCCCGCCTTTGTGGAGCTGACCCGTTGAATGGAGGAACCGCGGGCCGAAACCGACGGTCGTCGCGACGTCGGCGCTATTGCGGATCTTCAATCGCAGTTGATCGAGCAGATCGATGTGCACCGCATCGCGCGCAATGTACGCGCAGATCGCGACGTAGTCGCCGGGTACCAGCTGCTTGAAAACGACCGCGAGTGCGTCGCCTCCGGTGCGCGCATGGTTGGCATGTTTGCTCCCGGAGAGGTAGGTGACGTCGAAGACCTTGCCTTCCAGATCGGGTTCGGGCGCGTCGATCGTGCCCTTGGCCTGATATTGCGCGAGCAACGCCTTCGTGTTGTCCTTCGATTCCTGGACGTTAGGCTGGTCGAACGCGTTGATGCCCAAGATCGAACCGGCGGCCGCGGTGGCGATCTCCCACAGGTAGAACTGTTCGCCGAGATCGTACTCGTCGTTCATCGCCAGACGAATGAGGGGATGACCGCAGTCTCCCAACGCTTGCAGCGCGTCGGCCACGCCCGGGGTGGGATCGGGCAGATTTGCTCCGACGTAAACGAAGACGCGATCGTTGCCGTATTCCGACGGATCGCCCAGCGCCTCGCCTTCGATCGGGATGATGCCCGTGCCGTGCTTGCCGGTCGACTCGGCGATCAATTGCTCGGCCCACGCGCCGAACGCGCTGACGTCCGGATGCGTGACGATCGTCAGTTTGTCGCGCCCGGCACGAGCGAGTCCGCCGATTGCCGCTCCGAAGCGCACGCCGGGTGCAACACGCGGATCGACCGTTTTGTCGTTGGCGTGCATCGCGCCGAGCGCGCGGTCGAGCAGCAGTGCAACGTCGTAGCCGGCGAGTGCCGCAGGAACCATACCGAAGTAGGAGAGCGCCGAATACCGGCCGCCGATATTCGGATCGTTTTCGAAGATGCGGCGGAAATTGTGACCCTTTGCGACCTCGACCATTTGCGTCCCGGGGTCGGTGATCGCGATGAACTGCTTGCCGGCATTCTCCGTGCCCGCGAGCTTCGCGACGCGATCGTAATAGTACGCGAAGAACGCGTTGGGCTCGGTCGTCGTTCCGCTCTTGCTGGCGACGATGAAGAGCGTCGTCGCGAGATCGATCGCGTCGTCCATCTCGGCAATCTGCTGCGGATCGGTCGAATCGAGTACGTGAAGCGTCGGATAATCCCGCGCGATCGTGCCGAACGTGTCGGCCATGACATCGGGCGCAAGCGAACTCCCGCCCATGCCGAGCACGACGACGTGGTCGAACTCGTGCGCGATCTCACGTGCAAAAGTTTGGAGATCCGGCACGTGTTCCACCAAGTGCTGCGGAAAGTCGAGCCAGCCGAGCGCGTGCTTCACGATGTCCGCGGCCTGCGGATCGCTCGTCCAAGGCGACGGATCCTTCGCCCAAAGCTTCTTGAGAAAGTCGTTGCCGGCGAGTTTTTCGAGCGCGTCAGCCGGCGCGCCGCTGATCGCCACGCGTTCGCGGCCGTCGGCGAGCTGTTTCGATTTATAGACGATGGCCCCGAGCAGCGCGGCAAACGAATCGGAGAAGGCCGAGACTCCCTCGACCTGGAGATCGTGCGTGACGTCATAGAGTGAGATCTTCGCCTCTTGCAACGCCCGCATGACGTCGCGAGCTTCCTCCAAATTGCTCTCAACGGTGTCGGGAACGATCTTCCCATGGTCAAGTAACGCGTCGAGCGTGTTGGGCGGCATCGTGTTGACCGTGTGCTTGCCCACCACCGTCTCGACGTACATCAGATCGGGATAGGCCGGGTTCTTGGTCGACGTGCTGGCCCACAGCGGGCGCTGGGGGGCTCCGCCGGCGCCCTGTACCTTGGCGAAGCCGGTCCCCTCGAAAAGCTCCTTGAACTTCTGATACGTGAGCTTGAGATTCGCAACGCCCGTCTTCCCGAGCAGCGACTCGAGGCGCGTCTCGCCTTTGGCGATCTTGGCCTGCAACAAGCGGTCGACGGCGGAATCGATGCGGCTGACGAAAACGGAGTTGACCGAGCGAATACGATCGATCGGTTTCCCTTCGGCGAGGCGCCGGTTGAGGCCGTTGATGTACGCGCGCGCGGTCTTCTCGTACATCTCGATCGAAAAGATGAGCGTAACGTTGATGTTCAGCCCGCTGTAGATGCATTCTTCGATCGCGGGTACGCCTTCGTTGGTGCCGGGAATCTTCACCATGAGGTTCGGCCGGCTGACGCGCTCCCACAGCGCTTTGGCGCTTTCGATCGTGCCCTGGGTGTCGTGGGCGAGCACCGGCGAAACCTCGAGGCTCACGAAGCCGTCGTTGCCGCCGGAAGAGTCGTAGACGCCGCGGAACGCGTCGCATGCCTGCTGGATGTCGGCAACGGCAAGATCCCAAAAGAGCGCCGCGGCGTTCGTTTCGTCGGCAATCAGCGTACGTAGTTGCGCGTCGTAGTCGTCGCCGGTTCCGATCGCTTTTTCGAAGATCGTCGGGTTGCTCGTCATGCCGCGCAGACCTTGGTCGATGAGCCGTTTGAGCTCGCCCGAGGCGAACATGCTGCGCCGCAAGTTATCGAGCCAGACGCTCTGTCCGGCCTCGAGCAGTTGTTGGAGTTGGTTGCTCACGTGATACTCCTTAGTGAGGTGCCAGAGCGAACTCTTCGAGCGCAACGTCCGCGATGTGCTCGGGGGTGAAACCGAAAGCTTTTGCGATCGCGGCAGCGGGCGCCGATGCGCCGAACCGATCGAGACCGTACGTGATGCCGCGGTCGCCGGTCCAGCGCTCCCAGCCCAGCGTAGCAGCGGCTTCGATCGACATGCGCGCGGTGATCGCCGGTGGAAGGATCTCGTCGCGATAGGCCTGCGGCTGATCTTCGAATAGCTCCCAGCATGGCATCGAAACGACGCGCGTGCGCACGCCTTTGCCTTCGAGCAGTTTGCTCGCGTCAATCGCGAGTGAGACTTCCGAGCCGGTCGCGATCAGGATCAAATCGGGCGTACCGCTCGCCTCCGCGATCACGTAGGCACCGCGGCCGACGTGGGTCGTACGAGCGCCGAGGAACGGGAGCTTCTGTCGCGAGAAGATCAACGCCCACGGACAACCGCTCTCGGGATCGACTGCGAGCTTCCATGCTTCGAGTGTTTCGAGCGAGTCGGCAGGACGCACGACGCGAACGTTCGGCGTTGCTCGCAGCATGGCGAGTTGCTCGATCGGCTCGTGCGTCGGACCGTCTTCGCCGAGAAAGACCGAGTCGTGCGTGAAGACGTAGATCGCGTGGATCTTGGTGAGCGCAGCGAGCCTCAACGCCGGCTTGAGATAGTCGACGAAATTGAAAAACGTTGCGCAGAAGGGCATCAACCCGCCGTGCAGCGCGATGCCGTTGGTCGCCGCGGCCATGCCGTGCTCGCGCACGCCGTAGTGAATGTTGCGTCCGGCGTAATTGCCCGGCTGAAAATCGCCGCAGTCTTTGAGATACGTCTTCGTCGAGGGGTCGAGATCGGCCGAACCGCCGACGAGTTCGGGCAACGAGCGGGAGATTGCGTTCATCACCGCTCCGCCCGCATCGCGCGTGGCGATCGCGCCGTTCTCCGCCGTGAACGCCGGCCACGGCAGATCCGCGGGCAGTTCGCCGGCAAGCGTGCGCTCGAGCTGAGCCGCCGCCTCGGGGTTTGCGGTCTTCCACGCGCCGTACGTCCGCTGCCACGCAGCCTCCGTTTGCGCGCCGGCGGCACTGCGCTCGCGGAAGAACGCCAGCACGTCGTCGGGCACGTAGAAGTCGGGCTCGAGCGGCCAGCCCAAGGCTTCCTTCGTCTTCTTGACGTTTTCGACGCCCAGTGCCTCGCCGTGCACCTTGAACGTGTCTTGCAGCGGCGATCCGTAACCGATGTGCGTGCGCACGGCGATGAGTGACGGACGATCGGTGACGCCCTTGGCGATGTTGATTGCGGCGTCGATAGCTGCGACGTCGTTGCTGTGGTCGACTTCGATGCGCTGCGTGTGCCAGCCGCTGGCGTCGAAGCGTTCGCAGGCGTCGTCGGTGTACGTAATCTCGGTCGGGCCGGCGAGTGAGACGCGATTGTCGTCGTATAAGACGATGAGCTTGCCGAGCTGCAGGTGACCGGCTAGCGAGATCGCCTCTTGACTGATGCCTTCCATCAGATCGCCGTCACCGGCGATGACGTAGGTAAAGTGATCGACGATCTTCGTGTCGCTGCGATTGTAGACCGCTGCGAGGTGCGCTTCGGCAATCGCAAAGCCGACGGCGTTTGCGATCCCTTGGCCGAGCGGTCCGGTGGTTGCTTCGACTCCCGGTGTATGCGTGGCCTCGGGGTGTCCGGGCGTCTTGCTACCGAGCTGACGGAACGCTTTGATGTCGTCGAGCGAGAGGTCGTACCCGGTCAGATAGAGCAGCGCGTAGAGCAGCATCGATCCGTGGCCCGCCGAGAGAATGAACCGGTCCCGATCGAACCAGTGTGGGTCCTTCGGGTTGAACTTGAGGTGGCGGGTCCAGAGCGTGTAGCCCATGGCGGCCGCTCCCAGCGGCATCCCGGGATGCCCTGAGTTGGCCTTTTGCACCGCGTCCACCGCCAGGAAGCGGATGGTGTTGATGCGTTGCTCGTCGGCAGGTGCGTTCGGCACGGAATTGCTCCTTCTCAAAGCTTGGAAAGAGACGGGAGCTTCTAATTCGCGCTCCCGTTGGCATATCTTACCCGGACGCGCGCGCGGCAACGCTTAAGCGCGCATTATGGGCCGAGCAGCCCAACGCCCCGACGTCAGCCGTTGGGGCAGATGACGGCGCGGCCCTCGATGGTACCGTCGTGCAGCGCCCGGTAGGCGTCAGCGACGCGCTCGAGCGGATAGCGGGTGACGTGCGCGCGCACTTTGCCTGCCGCGGCGAGCGCGAGCAACTCGCGCAGTTCGTTGATCGATCCGTAAAACGGTGTGAAAACGCGCGCGCCCCAGGCGATTCGGCCTTGACCGTAGGTGAGCGTCCCGCCGCCCAAGCCGACGATGGTGTAGTCGCCGCCGGGACGCACCAGCTTGCGTCCGATGTCGATCGTGGCCTGCAAGCCGACGAAGTCGAGCACGACGTCGGGGGGTTCACCGCGGTTGACTTCGAGCGTGTTTGCAATCGCGTTGCCGTCGGATCGAACCGTCGCGTCGGCGCCGAGCGCTTTCGCCGTCGCGAGCTTCTCATCGGCAACGTCGAGTGCGATGATGCGCGCCCCCGTCGTCGCGCGCAGAATCTGCAACGCGAGATGACCGAGGCCTCCGATGCCGATGACCACGCATGTCGCACCGGGGCGCAGCAGATCGCGGGAGCGATTGATCGCGTGGTACGGCGTGATGCCCGCATCGGTGAGCGGCGCGGCTTCTCGCGGCTCCAAATCGCCCAGCGGGATGAGATACCGGGCCGCCGGCACGAGCACGTACTCGGCCATACCGCCGTCGGCGCCCAGACCGCAGCCGCGAAGCACTTTTTGGTTCGTGCAGTAGTTCTCTTCCCCGCGCAGGCACGAGCGGCACTTCCCGCAACCCCACGCGCAATAAATGCCGACGCTTTCGCCGACCTCGAGCCCTTGCACGCCCGGCCCGACGGCTGCCACCCATCCGGTGTTTTCATGACCGAGCGTAAACGGCGGCTTGAAGAAACTGTTCCCCGCTGCGGTGGCCGCGATCACGTGGAGATCCGAATGACACGCGCCCGCACCGGCCACCTTGACCAGCACCTCACCGTTGCGCGGCTCGGGCACCGGAGCGTCAGGGACCAAGCGAGGTCCGTCATCGAAGAGGCGGTATGCGAGCATGATTGCCTCTTCGCCGAGGCGTAACGGTACGCCCGGTATGAGGATCGAGAAACTGCGCGACCGTATCGAGTCGCTCGCCGCCGGCGAGGGCGACGTGCACGGGAACGAGGGCCGAGCGATCGAGGAAGCGATCGCGTTGCTCGACGAGGGCAAACTTCGCGTTGCCGAGCCCGATGGTGACGAGTGGCACGTCCATGTCTGGATCAAACAAGCTATTCTGCTCTACTTCACGCGTCGCGACGTGCGCCGGATCGGCGACCGCGGCGGCCTCGAGTTCTACGACAAATTGCCGGTGAAGCGCAACTACAAAGAGCTTGGTGTCCGCTGCGTGCCGCCCGCCGTTTCGCGTTTCGGCAGCTTCTTGGGCCGTAACGTCATCCTGATGCCGAGCTACGTCAACATCGGCGCATACGTCGACCAAGGCACCATGGTCGACACGTGGGCGACGGTGGGCTCGTGCGCGCAGATCGGTAAAAGCGTGCATCTCTCGGGGGGCGCCGGCATCGGCGGCGTGCTCGAGCCACCGCAAGCCACCCCCGTCATCATCGAAGACGGCGCGTTCGTCGGCTCGCGCTGCATCGTCGTCGAAGGCGTACGCGTGGAGCGCGAAGCGGTGCTCGGCGCCGGCGTCGTGCTGACCGCAAGCACGCCGATCGTCGACGTGCGTGAAGCGCAATCGGTGACGACCAAAGGACGCATCCCCTCGCGCGCGGTCGTCATTCCCGGCTCGATTCCCAAATCGTTTCCCGCGGGCGAGTACGGCGTGCCGTGCGCACTGATCGTCGGCACGCGCTCGGAATCCACCGATCGAAAAACGTCGCTCAACGCCGCGCTGCGCGATTTCGAGATCGCGGTATGAATCCGCGCGTCATCGAGATCGAGAGCTCCCTCATTCGCGCGGTTGCGGCCAAACGCCGGCCGACGTCGATCGATCTCGGTCTGGGCGAGCCCTCCCTGCAGCCCAATCACGAGCATCTCCAACACGCGATGCGTTACGTTGCGCAGCACGGCATTCGCTACACGCCCAATGCCGGCGATCCGGCGCTGCGCGAAGCGATCGCGCGTCACTACGACTATCCCGGCATGCACGGCGCGGCGAACGTGTGCGTGACGACCGGATCGCAAGAGGCGATGTACGTCACGATCAAGACCCTGCTCGATCCGTCGAAGGACGAGCTGCTCGTGGTCGAGCCGACCTTTCCGTCGTACGCGAAGATGGCAAGGCTCGAGGGTGTCGCCGTGCGGAGCGTGTCGATGAGCGAAACCGAGGGTTTTGCGCTTGACGCGCAGCGCATTCTGGCCGCCGTAGGGGAGCGTACCCGCGCGATCGTGATCTGTTCGCCCAACAATCCAACCGGACGGGTGCTGCGAGGCGGCGCGGCCGACGCGCTCGTGCAGGGGCTCGAAGCGCGCGCGGGCGAGCCGGTCTGGCTCATTCACGACGAGATCTATCGCGAGCAGAGCTTCGTCGACGACGAAGCGTTCCTGGCCGAACGCTATCCCCACACGGTGGTAACCAACTCGGTGAGCAAGAGCAACGCGCTCACCGGCTTGCGTTTGGGATGGCTGATCGGCCCCGAGGCATTCGTCGAGAATGCAATCAAGACGCACGCATGGCTGACCTCGTGCACCGACACCTTCGCGCAGCAGGTCGCGCTGCACATCTTCTCCGAGCTCGGCGGCGTAAACGAGCACGTGTCGTGGTATCGCGCGCAGTGGGCCGGGGTCGTCGAAGCGCTCGAGGCAAGCGACCTGCGTTTCATCACGCCCGATGGGAGTTTCTATGCGTGCGTGCGCCTGCCCGACGGCGTGCGCTCGTACGACGCCGCGATGCAACTCATCGACGAGTACGACGTTTTAGCGATACCGGGGGTGGCTTTCGGCGAGAGCTTCGAGGGGTGGTTGCGCCTGAGCTGGGTGTCGCCGCTTGCTCGCGTGCGCGAAGGCATCAACCGTATCGGGACTTACTGTAAGGAGTATGTGTAATGAAGGTCGGCATCGTTGGCAGCGGCGACGTGGCGCAAACCCTCGGAAGCGGTTTCATCAAACACGGTCACGAGGTCATGCTCGGCACGCGCGATCCGCAGAAGTTGAGCGAATGGAAAGCCGGTGCCGGCTCGAAGGCCTCGGTCGGCTCGTTTGGCGATGCGGCCGCGTTCGGTGAGATCGTGGTAGTCGCGACCCATGGGGCATCGACGGTGGAGCTGCTGCGCGCAATCGATCAGAAGAGCTTCGCGGGCAAGACGGTAATCGACGCCACCAATCCGATCGTGGCCGACGCAGACGGTTTTCGTATGTTCGTCGGGTTTACCGATTCACTCGGCGAGCAGGTCCAACGTGCGCTGCCCTCGGCGCGGGTGGTCAAAGCGTTCAACACCGTGGGCGCCGAGCTCATGGTCGATCCGTCGTTCGAGGGCGGACCGGCCGACATGTTCGTCGCCGGCAACGACGACGGCGCCAAAGCGCGCGTAGCCGAGATCGTCAAGAGCTTCGGCTGGAACGTCGCCGACATGGGCGGCATCGAGGCGGCTCGCTACCTCGAGCCGATGTGCATGACCTGGGTGCTCTACGGCCGGCGGACCAACACGTGGAATCACGCGTTCAGATTCGCGCGCGCAAAGAAAGAAGCGCTGATTTAGCGGGCCCCTTCGATCAGATCGTGGTGACCGACTTCGTCACGAGGTAGCCGTCGAGGCCTTCGGTGCCGCCTTCGGAGCCGTAGCCCGACGATTTGACGCCGCCGAACGGCATCTCGGCGAGCGAGATGCCGAAGTGATTGACGCCGATCATGCCGGCTTCGATGCCGTTGGTAAGCGCGATGTGTTCGCTGACGTCTTGCGTGAAGCAATACGCGGCAAGACCGTATTGCAAACGGTTGGCTTGCGCGATCGCCTCCTCGATCGTGGAGAACGTCGAGATCGCCGCTACGGGTCCGAAGGGCTCTTCGTTGAGGATGCGCGCGTCGGCGGGGATCTCCGTGAGTACGGTCGGCGGATAGAAGAAGCCGGGCCCATCGCCCGCGTGACCGCCGGTCCGGATGCGCGCGCCGCGCGTCACGGCGTCTTCCACCAAGCCGTGTATCGAGGTGCGGCGCCGCTCGTTTGCGAGCGAGCCCATCTGCGCGCCCTCTTCGAGGCCGCTCGCGACGCGAATCGCTTTCGCTCCCTCGACGAAACGTGACGCAAACTCGTCGTAGACGCCCTCTTGTACGAGGAAACGCGACGGTGAGACGCAGACCTGTCCGGCGTTGCGGTATTTGAAGCCGACCGAGAGCTTGAGCGCGCGGTCGAGATCGGCTTTATTGGTGACGACGACCGGCGCGTGTCCGCCGAGCTCGAGCGTCAGGCGTTTGACGCCCTTCGCTGCGAGCTGCGCGAGATGCTCGCCGACCGCCGTCGATCCGGTGAACGAGACCTTACGCACGATCGGCGAAGCGATGAGCGTCGACGAGATATGTGCCGGATCGCCGAACACCATCTGCGCGGCATCGGCGGGGAGCCCTGCGTCGAGGAGCGTCTGCATCAGCGCGAGCGCAGTGCCGGGCGTTTCTTCCGCCGGTTTGATGATGATCGCGCAACCGGCGCCGAGAGCACCCGCGAGTTTGCGGGCCGGCGTGAGCGCGGGAAAATTCCACGGCGTGAAAGCCGCAACGACGCCGACCGGATCGCGCATGACGATCTGCCGAATCGCCGGCGACCGTGACGGCACGACGCGGCCATAGGCACGCCGTCCCTCCTCGGCCGACCAATCGATGATGTCGGCAGCGGCGCCGATCTCGAGCCGCGCCTCGACCAGCACCTTGCCTTGTTCGAGCGTCATCGTGCGCGCAATCGCGTCGGTGCGCTCGCGCAGAAGTGCGGCCGCGCGGTGCAGGATCGCTGCGCGGTCGTAGGCGCTTACCGCACGCCACGTGACAAATCCCCGTTGGGCGGCGGCGAGCGCGCGCTGCAGGTCGTCGTCGGTTGCAACCGGCAGCTTAGCGAGCGTTTCGCCGGTCGCCGGATTGATGACGGGGCGCGTGGCGCGCGCGCCGGCGCCGATGCGCTCACCGGCGATCACCAGATGCAGTGCGTCGTAGGTTGGAAGTGTGGCGGTCATAGCGTCCTCAGTGTAGCACGCGCGGCGAGCCGGTCGTAGAGCCACAGCAAGAGCGTCGTCAGCAGCCCGACCGCGGTGACGAGCGGCCAGATCAAACCCGGCCGATGCAGAACCTCGCCGACGTAATAGACGAGGCCGCCGCCGAACGGGCCGCCGATCAGCGAACCGATACCGATCGGCAAGAAAGCGAAGCCCATGTAGGTGCCCTGTTGCTCGGGCGGAGCGAGACGGGAGATGTACTCGTAGTACCGCGGCGACTGCGTGATCTCGCCGAGCGCAACCAGTGCGAGGCTCGCGACGGCGGCGAACACGCTCGCGTGCGCACCGATGACGAGCCAGCCGAGCGACGTGATCAGCGTGCCGAT
>DATJRM010000097.1:0-16007 GCA_035504755.1 Candidatus Acidiferrales bacterium | reverse complement strand
AGGCCTGCAAGGGCTGATGATCGGTATCGAACGCGCCCCAGACGAGGTCGACGATCCCGGTCCCGATCGCAGCCAATCCGAAGAGATAGACGGCCGGACGCATGGGGCGCGCTTCGTCGCAGCCTCCGCTCTGTCATCCCGGGCGTAGCGCGCGCGAATGGAAAAGACTCAGTGTCGTCACGATTGACGCCAGGTGTACGCTCAAGCGCGCGCTGAACAGGAGAACATGAGCGATCGCGTTCCGTTCGGGCGAGGATGCGGAGGGACGCCCCGATTCCACGGTCGCCGTCTTCAGAAAAGACGGTGACCAGGTGCGGCATTTCTACACCGCGCATCCGATGCTCGACGATCGCGAGCGCGGCATCGATCTGCTCTGTCCGGTTTGGCATCTCTTCGATCTCACGCCGTCCGGCCGCGGCGATTGGTACGGCGACAACGCCGCCTTCGACGCTGCGGTTTCCAAAGGTCGAGGCCCGGCGAGTGGAGTTGCCGGGCCCCATTAGCGCCGCCTGAACAGTCGCGGAGCTATTCTAGCGCAGTTGCGTAGAAGTTTCCGTCGTGCCAATAGCCGTATGCAATGACTTGGCGGCCGACTGCGACCCGTCCGGTGGTCTCACGGTACAGCGCCGGCTGATCGTTGATGACGATGATGCCGCTTGCCCGCTGTAGCGTGACCAGATGACCTTGCACCGCCGTAATCGTGCCCGCAACGCGTGCACGACGCGGTCCAACCGCGTATCCCGGGCAGTGCCCGTTAGCTTGCCACACGCCATTCGACCATACGCCGCACATCGGATCGCCGTATTGGTTGTTCGGCCCCATTGCGCCGGGGTCGTTCACATCCGTATCCGGATCGTTGACGGTGGTCGTAGTGGTTGTCGTGGTTTGTTGCTGTTGCACGGGCGCCACTGGTTGTTGTCCCGGCGGAAGCGGTCGATTTTGCGCTAGTGAGGGAGCGCCCATCGCCGCTGCCAGCGCGACTGTTAGCATGACTCCGATGATGTTTCGTCTCATGGGCCGCTTGTACCCACTTTCTGGCAATTATCGCTCGTAAAGCCAGCGCCTGATCGCAAATGCGACGAGCGAGTGTTCGAGTGGATGCAACCGTGCGAGAACGCCGTCTTCTTCTTCGCCTGAGGTTACTCGCATCGGTTTGCGAACGAGCACGCGCCCGCGATCCGTCAGCGCCGTAACTTCATGCACGCTTGCACCGACCCACGGGCTATTGGCCGCAAGCGCGTCACGCACGGCTCGCGGTCCGCGAAACGCGGGAATCACCGTGCCGTCGGGCATGCTCACGCTCTCGCGCGCCGGATCGAGCGGAAGAAACGCCGGGTGAACGTTCAAGATCTCCGAGAACGCCTCGATGAAACCGGGCTCGAGCACGTGCATCCAGCCGAGCAACAATACGAGTTCGGGTTCGCGGGCCGCGACGGTAGCCTGCAGCACGCGATCGTACGCATCCCGTGACTGCGCTTCGCGATCCCACGGCACCACGACCGTCTCGATGCCCGCTCGCTGCGCTCGTTCGATTGCAAACGCCTCCGGCTTGTTGCACACGAGCGCTTGCAGGTCGAGCGGGAGCGAGCCCTCGCCGACGCGATCGATCACGGTCTGAAAGTTTGTGCCGTTACCCGACGCCAGCACGACCGTGCGTACCGGGCGCGGCGTAAGCGAACGCACGTCGTAGCATTCGACGATGCGCGCATCCACGAGATGCTTGTAATATGGAACCAGCGGCATCGAGGTCGCCGGGATCAGTGCGCGCCGGTACCCGCGCGCGCGCAGTCCGCAGAGCGCGATCTCGAGAAGCGCTCCACCCAAGCCGGTGCCGCGTTCGTTCGGATCCACGCCGAAGGGACCAAAGATGCCGACGTCAGGCTCACGCGCGATCCCGCGCAGCCACGCGAACCGTAAGCCCTGCGGATCGTAGGCGGCAAACCCCGCCGGCCTGCCGTCACGCGTCGCGATCGCTTGCGCCGCGATCGCAACTTCGCTGCTCCAGCTTCCGCCGAACACGTCGTCGATCCAGGCGAGGACGGGATCGTTGGCGTCGCGCACAAAACCCAGCTCGCACCCCAGGCGCGTCACGCGTTCGCGCGCGGGCGCATCGCTCGCGAACCGCTCGTCGAGATCGACGATCATGTTGATCAGTTCTCGAATCACGGTTACGATCGCGCTTCGTGAATGACGACCTGCGGCTCGTTCGCCTCACGCTTTTCGATCCAGCCGACGACTTTTGCACCGCGCGCTGCAGCCGCGGCTTTCGGCGCTTCGACGAAAGGGACGATCGCCGTGTAACCGATGCCCATGTTGAGCGTGCGATACTTCTCTTCCGGCGTCAGATTGCCGCGGCGTACGAGCTCGGCCATGATCGGCGGCACGTTCCAGCGCGACGCTTCGAAGACCGCTTTGACGCCGGGCGGTAACGTGCGCGGCACGTTTTCCAGCAGGCCGCCGCCGGTGATGTGCGCCATCGTCTTGACGCGTGCGACCTTCTCGATGGCACGCACCGCGTCGTAATACGACGGGTGTGGGGCGAGCAAAGCGTCGGCGTACGTCGTGCCGTCAAACGGTGCACTCCACTCGTGATGCGCAATGAGCGCGCGAGCGAGCGAAAAACCATTGGTATGGAGGCCGACGGAGGGCAAACCGATGATCGCATCGCCGGGCTCGACGCTTTGCGGGTTCGGAATCTCGCCGACGTCGACGACGCCGACGATCGTGCCCGCCAGATCGAAGTGCCCCGGCGCATAGAGCCCCGGCATCTCCGCCGTCTCGCCGCCCAGCAGCGCGCAATTGTGCGCGCGGCAGGCCTGCGCACAGCCCTCCACGACGACCGCGGCGATCGCGGGATCGAGCTTCCCCGTTGCAAAGTAATCGAGAAAAAAGAGCGGCGTCGCGTTGACCACCACGATGTCGTTGACGCAGTGATTGACGAGGTCGCGGCCCACTCCGCCGTAGCGTTGCAGTTCCGCCGCGATCAGAATCTTGGTGCCGACGCCATCGGTCGAGGCCACCAATGCGCGATCGTCGCTGCCCGGCAGGCGAAAGATGCCGCCGAAACCGCCGATCGCATCGAGCTGATCGGGATGGCGCCAGGCGCCGAGGACCTGCTTGTAACGCGCCACAGCTTCGTTCCCGGCAGCAATATCAACACCCGCCCGTGCATAGGCGTCCTCTTTTGTCCGACTTTCGTCGCTCATATTGCCTCCGTCGCCATATTCGGCAACGAGACTTCATCCCATCTAACGCACCATGTTGATGGCTACGACGGGTGTGATCGACGAGGCCGTGTTGCGTGCCGTCGGTATGACGCGCACGCCGAAGATGACGCCGGCGTTTGCGGTCCAGTTGTATTCGAGCGCGGGAGCAAAGGCAAACGAATTGCTGCCGCCCAGCGTCACGGCGCCGGTGTTTCCGTTGACGTACGTGTTCGCATTGTAGCCGTACACTACGTCCGACGCGGCGACCCAGTTGCGCGTAATGCTGTATTCGGCGGCTGCGTCGATCACGGTCGAGGGCCCCGGATAGGCCGATCCCGCGAATCCCGCCGTGGTTCCGTAGACGCTAACGCCGCGAACGTTCGCGCTGCCGGAGAACGCGTGCGACAGATTCAGGCGCAATCGCAGGATGCGGCCATTGCCAAGCCACGCGTAGGTCTGCGAATAGAGCGAGATCTTCGTCGTGTACACACCGGCGCCGAAGCCGCCGTTCGGATGCGCACCAAGATCGTCATAGTGGCCGGTCGGCAGCGTCTCCTCCAGATTGAGCGACAGCATGGGTGTTCCCGACCCGCGACGGAACGACGTGAACCGGTACTGCGCCAACACGCTCCAGTCGCCGAGTCCGGCACCGCTGCTGCCCGCTCCACTCGCGACCGTGTATCCCGCGGTCGGGACCAGCCCAACGTTGAAGCGGTCGGTGACGCCGTAGATAACGTAGGTGAGCGATCCGTAGCCGTTCGTGTGCGAGGCCGGCGTGACGACGTCGTACAGATACGGCTCGACGAGTACGTGACCGGCGGGAAGCGTCCCCGCGCTGGGCGCGAGTAGCGGCCCGGTCCACCACGCGTCGGAGAGCGCTTCGTCTTGCTGCTGCGCGGCATGCGCGGAGGCGATGCTCCAGAGTGCCAGGAGCAGCGCAGCGATCGGCACGAGCAGGCGTTGCATCACGGTCTGTGCCGTGCCCGCGTGAGAAGCGTAATCGGCTGCTCATTATAGACGCCGTGCTCGAGCGGAACGTAGCCACATTTCTCGGCTACGCGCAGCGACGCCACGTTCTGCGGATTGACGATGCACCCGGTTCGCTCGCAATCGAGATACGCGTCGGCCCACTCGAGCACTGCCCGCGCCGCCTCCGTCGCATAACCGCTTCCGTGAACGCGCGGCGCGAGCGCGAATCCAAGTTCCGGCGTGCCGCGCATCGACGGTGCAAGGTCGCGCTTGAAGTCCGCGAGGCCGACCTCGCCCGCGAATCTTCCGGATGCTCGTTCCTCGATGACGAAGTAGCCGAAGCCCATCGTCTCCCAGTGCCCGAGATACGCGAGCAATCGCGACCACGTCTGTTGCTCCGTGGACGGTTTGCCGGTGATGAAGCGGGTGACGCCCGGATCGGCCCACATCGCGGCGCAGTCTGCGAGATCCTCACGGCGGTGGCCGCGCAGCCGCAATCGCGACGTCATGATAACCGGAATGCTTATCATACTCTCCATTCGCTAGTGACGCTTCATCCGAGATGCTTCGCTGTCGACGACCTTACCCCCCAACCGATAACGCTTAATATCACGTGCTTCGTTTGAAGGTTGCGATCCAGTTCGGCAACCACGTCTTGCCGCCGTCGGCCGAAAAGGACTGCACGAATTCGAACGACGTCGCGGTGATGTGCGAGAACACGAAACGGACCTTGACCGCTTTCCCGTTGTACTCTTCGGTATCGTAAAACTCGCCGCGGCCGTTTTCGAATCGGCCCACCGTCGGCGTGGCTTCGACTCCTGCCTGTGCGGTCGCGAAATAGATCTTCCACATCTGCGATCGCGGGTCGTAGATACGGATCGTCATTGCCTCGATGTGCTTGGTGCCGCTGCTCACCTCGAGTTCGCCGAGATTGGCGCGGCCATTCCAGACCTTGCGAACCACCGACGTCCCGGCGTACGTCACCCAGTCTTTGGAGTTCTGGAGCGGATGCGGCTGCATCCGCAACGTCGTCGTCCACGAGCCGAACTCGAAATCGAAATCATGCTGATGATTCGCTGAAGCGGTCAGCAGCGCGGCAATCAAACACACGTGCAGCACGATGAATTACCTCCCGAGATAGTACGGCAGTCCGACGCCGGCTTCGAGCCTTGCGTCGGGAATCGGCGCGCCGCGGACGGTTCGAACCGGAATCACGCCTGCCCAGATGCCTTTGCCGTAATCCTCGTCGAAATCGACCGGTGGCCCCTCGCGCGTCTTGGCGGACGCCGTCGCGAGATCGATGCGAAGCACCGATGTGGCTTTCAGTTCTTTTGCCGACGGCGGGCGCGTATCGCTCGAGCGGCCGGGACATACGTGCTCGACGATCGCCTCCAGCGCCCTACGCCGCTCCTGCGCATCGGTCACGCGTTCGGCCTGACCGAACACAACCACCGAGCGATAGTTCAGCGTATGATTGTATGCCGATCGCGCAAGGACGATCGCGTCGAGAATGCTGACGGTGAGACAGAGCGGTGCCGATGTCAGTGCGCCCATCCACCGCGCCACGGTCGAGCCGTGAATGTAGAGATGGCGGTCTCGCCGCGCGAAGGTCGTCGGCAACACGACGGGTTGCCCGCGCACGCTCACGCCGACGTGACAGACGAGCGCCTCGTCGAGAATCGCCGCGATCGCTGCAAATTCGTGGGAGCCGCGCTCCGGGAACCGCCCCAGACGCACGAGATCGCGATCTGCCATGGCGTCATCCTAGGCTGCTTTCTGGTACCAGGAAAGATCCAGGAGTTGCTAAATTGATGGAACCACCATGCGGACCGAAGGGATCGTGCTCGACCGTGGCTCGAGCACACCGCTCCACCGCCAGCTCGAGACCGCGTTACGCGAGGCCATTCTCTGCGGCAGCCTCAAAGCGGGCGAACGCATTCTCGCGAGCCGCGAGCTGCAAACCCATCTCGGGCTCTCGCGCAATACCATCCTCACCGCGCTCGCGCAGCTGCAAGCCGAAGGGTATCTCGTCACGGTCCCCAGCACCGGCACCTTCGTCGCCGACGTCCTGCGCGGCCGCTCGATCGCGGTCAAAGCCGAGCCAACCGCCGGCGAGCTCGTGCCGACGCGTACCGCTCATCTCTTGATCGAAAACGCGGGGCTGGCGACCAACTGGGAACTGATCGCGCCGTTTCGCCCCGGAATCCCCGCGCTCGATCTCTTTCCGGCAACGTTGCTCAAGCGCAGCTTCGCCGTCGACGATTGGAACGCGCACGTGCTCGACTATCCGGATCCGTTCGGCGACGTCCAGCTCCGCGAAGCGATCGCCAAGCGTTTGCATCAGACGCGCGGGATCGCGTGCAGCATCGAAGACGTCGCCGTCATCGGCGGCGCACAGGCCGCCTTCGCGCTTCTCTCCACCGTTCTCTTGACGCGCGGCGACGCGGTTATCGTCGAGGATCCAAGCTACCCCAACGTCCTGGCCGCTTTTGCCTGCGCGGGTGCTCGGCTGATCCACGCAAGCGTCGACGAGGCCGGGATCGACGTTCGATCCTTCGCGCGCAAACGCGCGACGCTTGCCTACGTCACGCCGTCGCATCAATACCCAACCGGCGCGGTGCTCTCGTTGGCCCGCCGTTTTGCGCTCTTGCGGTGGGCGCAAGAGCAGGCGGCGTGGATCGTTGAAGACGACTACGACAGCGAGTTCAACTACTCCGGGCGCGTGCAGCCGGCGCTGCGCAGTCTCGACGGCGGAGATCGTGTGCTCTACCTCGGGACGTTCAGCAAAGTGCTTGCGCCGGGACTTCGCGTATCGTATATGATCGTGCCGCACGAGCTGCGGCGCGCCATCGCGGCAGCGCTCGCCGTTACCGGCGCGCAACCCTCCGCCATCGTTCAGCGCGCGCTTGCCCGGTTCATGACGAACGGCCATTTGGGCCGTCACATCGTCAAGATGCGAAAGATCTACGATGAGCGCCGCCGCTACGTCAGTGCGGAGATACAGCGCGTCATGCACGTTCCGGTCGTCGATTCGCAGGCCGGGCTGCATTTCGTTGCGGAGCTTCCGCGCAGCATTGTCGACACGGGCATTTCGGACCGCGCCATGGCAAAGAGACTCGTCGTCCCCGCGCTCTCGAGGTACGTTCACACGGTGCCGAAACGCAACGGTCTCCTGATCGGCTATGCTGCCTTTTCACCGGCCGTTGCGAAGGCGGCGATTGCCACGCTCGCGACGCTCGTGTAAGCGCCGATTTCGGTTCGGGCGCCCCTGCGCCGGGCGCCCAGGCAGGGCCGGCGCTGCGCAGCGGCCGAACAGTGGCAGTAACAGGTGCCGTCTCGGCTACGACGCTTCGCTCCCACTGAAAGGCTACCCATGCAAGTTCTCATCGCGCAGGATGCGCCGGTCGCCGCGCGCGCCGGTGCGCTCGTGGTCCCCGTCTTCACGGGCGGTGAACTCAGCAGCGCCGCAAAGGCCGTCGACGCGGCAATCGGCGGCGCCGTCAGCGACGTGCTGACCTCCGAAGAGATCAAAGGAAAGCTCGCCGAGTGCGCGCTGCTGCATACGAAGGATAAACCGTTCCACCGCGTCCTCGTCGTCGGTCTGGGTGAACGCGCGAAGTTCGAGGCATCGAATCTCGCACGCTACGCCGGCGCCGCCGTTCGTTACCTCGGGCGCCGCAACGTTAAAGAACTTGCCATTGCACTTCCGGACGAAGCGAAGGGCAACGAGACGGCCTGCGTGTCGTTCGTCGTCGAAGGTGCCATCAGCGGCGCGTTCGAGACGACGATCTACCAAGAGAAACCGGACAAGCGTATTGCGGTCGAATCGGTCTCGATTCTCGCCAATGGCTTCGCTGCAGATGCCGTCAAACGCGGCGTCGAGCGCGGCACGGTCCTTGGTGAGGCCGTCAACTTTGCGCGCCGGCTCGCGGTTACGCCCTCGAACGACATGACACCGGCGATTCTCGCCGACGAGGCCGTCAAAGCCGCCAAGGACGCGGGCATCAAAGCCGAGATTCTCGACGAGGCCCGCATTCGCGAAGAAAAGATGGGATCGTTTCTCTCGGTCGCCGCGGGAAGCGCGCAGCCGCCGAAGTTCATCGTCTTGAAATACACCGGTGACCCCAGCAGCAAAGAACTGCTTGCACTCGTTGGCAAGGGCATCACGTTCGACACCGGCGGCATCTCGCTCAAACCGCCCGAGCGGATGGAAGAGATGAAGTACGATATGTCGGGCGGCGCGGGCGTCATCGCGGCAATGTGGGCAATCGGCAAACTGAAACCGAAGCTCAACGTCGTCGGGCTGGTGCCCGCGACCGAAAACATGCCGGGCAGCAAAGCCACCAAACCGGGCGACATCGTCAAAGCCATGAACGGCAAGACGATCGAAATCATCAACACCGACGCCGAAGGGCGTTTGATCCTCGCCGACGGACTGGCCTACGCCAATAAATTGGGCGCGACGAAGATCGTCGACGCCGCAACGCTGACCGGAGCGTGCGTCATCGCGCTCGGTCATGCCGCAAGCGCGGTCACCGGCAACACCGAGGGTTTCACCGACGAGTTTCTCGCCGCCGCGAAGCCGACCGGTGAACGTTATTGGCAGATGCCGCTCTACGAAGATTACGCGACCGCCATGAAGAGCGATATCGCGGACCTGAAGAACACCGGCGGACGTCCCGGTGGGGTGATGACGGCCGCCGCGTTTCTAAAGTCATTCGTCGACGAGACGCCGTGGGTGCATCTCGATATCGCCGGCACCGCCTATCTCGATAACGAGTCGGCGTGGCTCGCCAAAGGGCCCACCGGCACGCCCGTGCGCGCCTTCCTCTCGTTCGTCGAAACGCTCGCCGGGGAACCCGTCGTCCACGGTAACGGCAAACTGGTGTCGTCCCGAGCGTAACTCGTCACCCTGACTATTCGACGCGCCTTTCTCGCGTATTTCGTTGCGCGTGAGAGCACGTGGTTTGCCGAGGCGATCGCCAACACCGCGATTGCCTGGCAAATCTACGCAATCCGTCATCAGGCCCTGGATCTTGCCCTCGTTGGCCTGGTTGCGTTCATCCCGCAGTTACTGCTGGCAATTCCCGCCGGTTTGATCGCCGATCGCCTCGATCGTCGCGCGGTCGTCATCGTCATGGGCGCGGGCGCGCTTGCGGGATCGCTGCTCTTTCTCATGCTCGCGCTACAACGCTCGCATTCGGTCGCGGCGTACCTCGGCGTGCTTCTGCTCTACTCCGTCGCCGACGCGCTCTCGGTTCCGGCGCTGCGCGCGATGCTGCCCTCGCTGGTGCACGGCGCGCAGTACCTGCGCGCAACGGCGATGATCTCCGCGGTCTCCGAGTTCGGCGCGATCGCCGGTCCGGCGATCGCGGGGATGCTGATCGCCATCGCGCCGTGGCTCGCCTTCGGCGTCGCGGCGATCCTGCAGCTCGCGACGATCGCCGCCTTCTTCTTCGTCGGGTCGCACGCGCGCAGCGCGCCGCCGGAAGAGTCCTTGTGGGCCTCGGCTATCGGCGGCTTCCGGTACATGCTCGATCGCAAGATCATTTTGGGCGCGATCTCGCTCGATCTCTTCGCCGTGCTCTTCGGCGGTGCAACCGCGTTGCTGCCGATTTACGCGACGCAGATCCTGCACGTCGGCGCCACCGGCTACGGCTTCTTACGCGCAGCGCCGTCGCTCGGCGCGGCCCTCGTCGGCATCTGGCTCGTGCGCCGCCCGATCCACCGCAACGGCGCGCGCTGGCTCTTTTGGTGCATCGCGGGCTTCGGGCTTTCAACGATCGTCTTCGGTTTTTCGCACAACATGGCGCTCTCGCTGCTTGCTCTTACCGGTACGGGCGGTTTCGACATGGTCAGCGTGGTGATTCGCAACGCGCTCGCGCAGCTAGGAACGCCGGAAGCGATGCGCGGGCGCGTCGGCGCGTTTGAGAACGTGTTCATCGGCGCGTCGAACCAGCTCGGCACGTTCGAGTCCGGCATGGTCGCGCAGTGGTTCGGGCCGGTGGTCTCGGTGGTCTTCGGGGGCTTCGCGACGATCGTCGTCGTCGCACTGTGGACCCGGATCTTCCCCGATCTGCGCCGCTTCGACCGTTTAGAGGAACTGCGCTGAAGGGGCGTTTGCGCGCGCCTCGCAGAAGCACCCACGGCTATGGCACAGACCCGCCAACTCAAAGAAGACGCTCGCCCGTACGAGCCGGCCACGGGCCCGGCGCTCCGCCGCGTTACGGCCGCAGCGATCAAACGCCGCAAGGGCTCGACGACGGTTCCGATGGTGACGGCGTACGATGCGCCGTTCGGACGTTTCGCCGAAGAGGCCGGGATCGATTGGATTCTCGTCGGTGACAGCCTCGGCAACGTCGTGCTCGGTTTCGATGAAACGACGCCGGTCACGATGGACGACATGGTGCATCACACCGAGGCCGTCGTGCGCGGGACCGCGCGCGCACACATCGTTGCCGACATGCCGTTCGGTTCGTATCAAGTCAGCGACGAAGAAGCCGTGCGCAACGCGATCCGATTGGTCAAAGAGGGCGGCGCCATGTCGATCAAGCTCGAAGGCGGCAGCGACGTAGCAGCACGCATTCACGCGATCTACCGCGCCGGCATCCCCGTCGTCGGCCACATCGGCATCACGCCGCAAACGGCGGGCCTCGGACCGGGCTACCGCAAGCGCACGCATCGCGACCGCCTGCTCGAGGACGCGCTCGCGGTCGAAGCCGCGGGCGCGTATGCGATCGTGCTCGAAGTCGTCGATGAAGAGATCGCTCGCGAGCTCACGCAACGCCTCTCGATTCTGACGATCGGTATCGGTTCGGGCGCGTCCTGCGACTCGCAAGTGCTCGTGCTGCACGACGTCCTCGGGATGTATCCGCACTCGCCGCCCTTCGCCAAGCGGTTCGCCGAGATCGGCGCGCTTGCAACGAGTGCGCTGCACGACTACGCGACCGCCGTCAAGGAAGGCACTTTCCCGACGGCGTGAACGGCCCACGGTTCGACGACACCTTTCTCGAACGGCTGCACGACCTTTTTCGCTGGCGGCGTGACGTGCGGCACTTTCGCAGCGATCCGATTGCCGGCGACACGATCGCCGAACTCGTCAAAGAGACGGCGCTGTCGCCGTCGGTCGGCTATTCGCAGCCCTGGCGCTTCGTGCGCGTCGATACACCCGAGCGCCGGGCGGCGATCGCCGGCTCGTTCGAGCGCGCCAACGCCGAGGCGCTAGGCGGATATCACGGCGATGACGCCGAGAAGTACGCATCGCTCAAACTCGCCGGCCTGCGTGACGCGCCCGTGCATCTCGCCGTCTTCTGCGACGAGTCGACGACGACGGGTAAAGGCCTCGGCCGCGCAACGATGCCGGAGATGCTCGCCTACTCAGCCGCGAACGCGGTCTACACGTTTTGGCTCGCAGCACGTGCCCGCGGGATCGGCGCCGGTTGGGTCTCGATCCTCGAACCGCAGCTCGTCACGCAGACGCTCGACGTCCCGCCCGATTGGAAGCTCATTGCGTACTTGTGCGTCGGCTACCCCGCCGACGAGTACGACCGGCCCGAGCTCGAACGCGCGGGCTGGGAGACGCGCGACGAGCGCGCGACGAAACTCTACGAGCGCTAGCGAATCCTACGCTTCGACCAAGCTGCGATAGGCCTGCAGCACGTCGCGGCGCGTGACGATTCCCAGGAGATGCTGATCTTTCGGATCGACCACGGGTAAGAGCGGCACCGGCGCATCGGCCATCAGCGTTGCCGCGCGTTCGACGGTATCGTCGGGCTGAAGCACGATATTCATCGCCTGCACGATCGTCGAGACCTTCTCGTCACCGTGCCCTTCCGCCATCGCGCGTGCGAGATCCGCCGACGTCAAAATGCCGATGAATCGTTTGCCGTTGCAGACCGGAACGGCCAGCTCGCCGGCCTCCGCGTCGCGCGCGACGATGTCCTCGATGCGGTCGTGAAGCTGCGCCACGACCGGCGGTTCGCGCCGAATGGTTGCGATCGCAACACGTGAGAGAAAACGCGGCCTTCGCACGCGTTGCCAGTCGACGCCGCGGCGAATGAGCTTCATCTCGTACACCGTCGACCCGATCAATCGGCGGCCCACGATGGTCGCGATGACGACGCAGACCATCAACGGCAGAATGATGCGATAGTCACTCGACATTTCGAAGACGATGAGAATCGAAGTCATCGGCGCTTCCGCCGCGGCGGCGAAGACCGCCGCCATCCCGACCAGGCCGTAGGCGGCGCCAGGCGCCGTCCAGAGCGGGAAGATATCGTGCACGGTCCGTCCGAATGCGTCGCCGAGAAATGCCCCGGTGAAGAGCGACGGAGCGAAGACGCCGCCCGAGCCGCCCGAGCCGAGCGTGAGCGAGGTCGCGAGCGGTTTCGCGACGGCGAGCGCGAGCGCGCGTCCGATGCCGACGTGCTGGTCGAGCACCTGCTGCATCGAGACATAGCCGACGCCGAAGACCTGCGGTACCCAAATGCCGATGACGCCCACGAGCGCAAAACCGATACCGCCCTTGACCCACTGCGGAATCTTCCAATCCTCGAAGCGGTCTTCGACGAGATAGATCATGCGCACGAAGCCCGTGGCCCAGACGGCCGCGATCACGCCGAGCATCGCGTAGAGGATCAGCTCGTACGGTGAGATCAGCACGAATCCGGCCGCCGAGAACGACGGATGGTCGCCGAGAAACGCCCGGCCGATGACCGCCGAGAGCACCGACGCGACGACGATCGCGGCAAACGAGCGCGGCGCGAACTCGCCGAGGATCACCTCGGAGGCAAAAAAAACGCCGCCGATCGGAGCGTTGAACGTCGCCGAGATGCCGGCGGCGGCGCCGCAGGCGACCATCGTGCGCACGATCGGCGCCGGCGCGCGCACGAGCTGCCCGATCACCGAGCCGATCGTCGATCCGATCTGCACGATCGGTCCTTCGCGGCCGCAGCTTCCGCCGAAGCCGATCGACGTCGCCGACGCAAGCGCTTTGACCGCGATCACACGCGGGCGCATCTTGCCGCCCCGCAGCGCAACCGCCTCCATCACCTCGGGCACACCATGCCCTTTGGCTTCCGGCGCGAAGGTCGCCGCAATCCACGCCGCGATCACGCCGCCCAACGCGAGTTGCACGACGATCGCCATCACGCCGAGGAACTTGCCGAGCGCCGCGCCGATGAGGTTGAACGCTAAGAACATCTCGGCGCTGATCAGCGCGCGAAATCCGACCGCGCCGAAACCACCGCCGATGCCGATGATGACCGCGGTTACCAGCAAGAACGTCGTCTGCGGGATCGTAATGCGCCCGACGCGCAGTTGTGAACGCCCGTCTTTAACGAAGAATTCGATCACTCGGCGGTGCTTACACCACCATCGCGCGGTCGGCCATCGCGGCGGGAACGTTTGGATACTCGCCGGTCAAACAGCCCAAACACATCTCCTCCCGCTTTCGGCCGCTCGCTGCGATCAACCCTTTGAGCGAGAGGTAGCCGAGTGAATCGGCCCCCGTCTTCGCCCGAATCTCCTCGACCGAATGATTGGCGGCGATGAGCTCGTCGTAGGTCGCCATGTCCACGCCAAGATAGCAGGGGTGTTTGATCGGCGGCGACGTCACGCGAAGGTGGACTTCGCGCGCGCCCGCGTCGCGCACCAGCTTGACGATCCGCGGCGTCGTCGTGCCGCGTACGATCGAATCGTCGACGACCACCACGCGTTGACCGCGTAGGTTTTCGATGACGGGATTGAATTTGAGCTGCACCCCACGCGAGCGCATGCCTTGGTCCGGACTGATGAACGTCCGGCCGATGTAGCGGTTTTTGATCAAGCCTTCAATGTACGGCAAGCCGCTCTCCGCAGCGTAGCCGATACCGCCGGGAATCGCGGAATCGGGAATCGCCATCACGACGTCGGCGGCGACGGGATGCTCTTTGGCGAGCTGACGCCCCATCGCGTAGCGCGCCATGTAGATCGAGCGGCCGTTGAGCATCGAGTCGGGACGCGCGAAATAGATGTACTCGAACATGCACAAGGCGGGATGCGCGCGTTCGTTGACGACCTTCGTGGACTCGATCCCGTCGCTCGTAATGCGCACCACTTCGCCCGGCTCGATCTCGCGCATATACTGCGCGCCGATCGTCGGCAGAGCGCAGGACTCCGAGGCAACCGCGTAGCCGCCGTTCTCGAAGCGCCCGAGACACAGCGGCCGCACGCCCCACGGGTCGCGAAACGCGTACAGCTCGTCTTTGGTGCACAACACGATCGAATAGGCACCGCGCGCGACCGCGAGCACGCGTTTGATGCGATCGAGCATCGTGCCCCGCGCCTCGACGATCGCCTTGGCCATCACTTCGGAATCCGAGGTGGCCTGCAGCGTCGTGCTCGGTGAGAGCGACTCGCGCAGCTCGTCGGTATTGGTCAGATTCCCGTTGTGGGCAAAGGCGAAATCGCCGATCTCGGTCGATTCGAGAAGCGGTTGCGCGTTGACGACGATCGATGAACCGGTGGTCGAGTAGCGGGTGTGGCCGACGGCGATATAGCCGGTAAGTTGAGCGAGCGACTCCTCGTCGAAGATGGCGCCGATGAGGCCCATGTCTTTGTGCGAGCGGATCGTTCCACCGTCGGCGGCGGCGATGCCGGCCGATTCCTGACCGCGGTGCTGGAGGGCATAAAGCCCGAAATACGCCAGGCGTGCCGCCTCACGCCCCGGCGTCAGTATTCCCGTAATCCCGCACATCGCTCTTGCTACCTATTCTAACAGGCGCTGTGCGGTCCCGTCTCGTGCCTTAATCGCTTCTTCGGCTCTGATTTCCGAATATTTGCAGAAGCGCGATAAAGATGTTGATCACGTCGAGGTAGATCTGCGTCGCCATCTGGACCGGCGTCAGGCCGTCTCCACCGGCGCGAATCCGCGCAAAATCGATCAGCGTGAAGCCGGTGAAGATCGCGAGCACCAGCCACGAGTACGTCGTCGGCGCAATGAAATGGAAGAAAATCGAGATGATGCCGACCACGATCAGGCCAAGCAGCGCAAGCATGAAGATGCCTTGGAAGCGCCGCAAATCCAGACCGGTCGCATAGACGATCGCACCGAGGGCGCCCATACCCGCGCCCGTCGTCAGCGCGGCGTTGTAGACCGCATCCGGCGCAACGTGCAGATAAAATGAGACGATCGGCGTGATGCCGATGCCTTCGGCGAACGCAAACGCGTAGAAAAGTCCGAGCGAGAGCGCCGGATTCGCGCGCGTCGCGTTGATGGCGAGCAGCAGAATGAAGCCGCCGATCAGCGCGATCCAGGCGACACCCGTCGCGACGTTGTCGCGGAAGAGATAGACCGCGAGCGCCGTGATACACATGCCGATCGCGGTAATTCCGAGGACCTGCCCGAGCAGCGACTGCACGGGCATCGCGACGGCACTCCCCCGGCCGTACGTATTTGGTTGAAATCGGTAAGCCATGCCTCTCCTAGATAACCCCTCCGTCCCGGCCGAGTTACACGTTCCCGTCCCCGTCACTTGCTCCGAACGTATGTTCGTATTATACTCCACAAAATGCGGGGAGTCGAGGTGGTCGAGCAGCACGCCAAGAGCGTCATCAACGCCGTCACCGGCATGCCGTTCAAGTGGTCGATCAACCCCTATCGCGGTTTTACGGTGTATTGGGGAGCATGACTCAAAACATCCTCGGCCAGCTTGGGACCGCTGCCCTGCTCCCCACTATTGAGAAAGGCTTAGGACTTTCTCTGTTCTTCAGTGGCGACGGCTTCGAAATCGATGGCCTGCCTTACCCCGACATCCCGATATTTGTTGATCAGTCGACCATGCGGATTGAGTA
>DATJRM010000096.1:0-11669 GCA_035504755.1 Candidatus Acidiferrales bacterium | reverse complement strand
ATGGGCCTGATGGTTGCGGCGGCCGGCTACGGCGCGCCGCTGGCGTTGATCGTCCTTTCGGCGATCATGCTCTGCATCGCGATCGGGTTTGCCTATCTCACGCGCGTGGCGCCGAATGCCGGTTCGTCGTACTCGTGGATTCGGCTCGCGTTCGGCGATCGTGTGGGTGCGTACGGCGCGTGGCTGCTATTGCTCTCGAATTTCTTCGCCACCATGGCGATCGCCGTGCCCGCAGGTATCTACACGCTCGCGCTCGTTGCGCCCGTGCACGCGCAAGATCCGGTGTGGGACGCGGCCGTCGGCGCGGTGTGGATCGTTGCCAGCGCCGCCTTACTCTACGCCGGCGTGCGTCCGACCGCGCTGGTCACGCTGCTTGCGCTTGCGTTCGAAATCGCCGTGCTGCTGATCGCCGCGCTTGCCGCCGCGCTCCACGCGCCGGCTGCGCCGCCCGCGGCTGCGACCGGCGCACCGCTGCCCGCAGCCTTCGGCGTCACCGGCTTCGTCACGGCGATGACGCTCGCGGTCTGGATGAGCGACGGGTGGGAGGTCAGCGCCTCGACGAGCGAAGAGGTCGAGGATGGCTCGTCGGCGGCGGGCCGCGGCGGCATCACGGGGCTGTTGCTCGCAACCGCGGTCCTCGTCGCGTGCATGTACGCCTTCGAGCACCTCGGCACGTTAGCGGGATTCGCTGCCAATCAAGCCGACGCGCTCGCCTACGTCGGCACGCTGTTGGGTGGTGCGTGGTGGCGTGTCGCGATCGTGCTCACCGTCCTGCTCTCGACGCTCTCGACCTTGTGGACGACGATTCTCTACCTTTCGCGCTCCGTCTACGCAATGGGTCGCGACGGGCTGTTGCCGCGAGCCCTCGGGGCATTGGATGCGCGCAACGAGCCGCTATGGTCGATGGTCGCCGTGAGCGTTTTGGTTACGTTGTGCGAGCTCGTAACGGGCTTTTCCAAGAGCGCTGCCGAGCAGCTGCAACTCGTGCTCAATGCGAGCTCGGTCTTCCTCGGGTTGCTCTTCGTGCTCTCTGCTGCTGCGGCGGCGAAGCGATTCTGGGGTGTCGGAGCCGCCCGTGTGGGCGGTGTGGTGGTGCCGCTGCTCGGTGCGTTCGCGCTGCTCGGGGTCTTGGCAGCGACGGTTGCCACGGAGGACCGCAAGCTTGCGGCCTACGCTTGCGCCGGAGTCGCGTTGGGTATACCATTTGCGTTCTGGCGCGGCCGGGCGCTACGAGGGTAGGGTCCGGGAGGAAGGGGAACGGTTGGGGTCCCCCAAACAAACCGCGCCAGCGCTCTTGCCGGGCGCAAAAATTATGCTGCTACGGGGTCGCTGGGTCTATCCTTGAACGAGAAAGAGATCATCCTGACCGCCGAGGGGCTGCAAAAGCTCCAGGAAGAGCTGGACGAGCTCAAGACGGTCCACCGCAAAGAAGTCAACGACCGGATTCGCCAGGCCAAAGAATACGGCGATCTCAGCGAAAACGCCGAGTACGAAGACGCCAAGCAAGAGCAGGCGTTCATCGAAGGCCGCATTCTCAAGCTCGAGGGCATGATCCGCAACTCGCGCATCATCGACGAGTCCGAATACGCGGCCGACGAAGTGCACATCGGCGCGACCGTCAAGGTCAAAGACCTCAAGAACAACGAGAGCTACGAGTTTCACATCGTGGGCTCGGCCGAGGCCGACCCCGGTTCGAAGCGCATCTCGAACGAGTCGCCGCTCGGCCGCGCATTGCTCGGCCACAAAAAAGGCGAGACGGTCGACGTCTCGACTCCGCGTGGCGTGGTGAAGTACAAGATCGACGGCATCAAGAACGGCAGCCCGGCCCCGGCAAAGAAGACCGCGAAAAAAGCTTCTTGATTCCGACGTCGATTCGGCGCGCCCTCGGGGCTCGGGCGAAGCGCCTTTAAGATGGATGCCGAGTTAGGTAAAACCGAAGCAGCACTGATAGCGGCCAGACGCGACCATCTGGCCGCTCTGCGTTCGCGCGGTCACGATCCCTTCGCCGCTACGCGCTACGAGATCGAAGCGACGGCCGCCGAACTCGTCGCGCGGTACGACTTTCTGGTTGCGGGGCAGCAGGCGCAAGCCGAGGGCTGGAACGTCGCTGGACGCATCATGTCGATCCGCACCGCCGGCAAGACGCTCTTCGCCGATCTGCACGATCGCACCGGGCGGCTGCAGATCTACGTGCGTATGGACGATCTCGGGGACGAGCGTTTCGCGCAATGGACCGACATCGAACGCGGCGACGTCGTGGGCGTGCGCGGTTTTATGTTTCGTTCGAAGAAGGGCGATCTGACGCTCCACGTGACCGACTTCACGCTGCTGAGCAAGGCGCTCATGCCGTTACCCGACAAATGGCACGGGCTCCAGGACGTCGAGAAGCGCTACCGCCAGCGCTACGTCGATCTGATCGTCAACCCCGACGTACGCGACACGATGATGATGCGCAGCCGGCTCATCGCGGAGACGCGCCGCTTCATCGACGACCAAGGCTTCTACGAAGTCGAAACGCCCACGCTGCTGCACGTCGCCGGCGGCGCGGCCGCGCGACCTTTCGTGACGCACGTCAATGCGCTCTCCGGCGAGGAGATGCAACTGCGCATCGCGACCGAACTCAACCTCAAACGTTTGATCGTCGGCGGGATGGAGCGCGTCTACGAGATCGGCCGCATCTTCCGCAACGAAGGCATCGATACCACGCACAATCCCGAGTTCACCATGCTCGAGCTCTACGCGGCCTATTGGGACGTCCACGACATGATGGCGTTCAACGAGGCGCTGATCGCGCATCTGGCCGGCATCGCGACGGGCGGGCGCGACGAACTGCAACTCGGCGAGTATCTGATCTCGTTCAAGCGGCCCTTCGAGAAAGTGAGTTATCTCGACGGTATCGCGATCTACTCGCACGGCAAGTACACCCGCGAGTTGCTGCTCGATCCCAAGGGAGCGGCGAAGATCCTGGCGGAGCTGGGGCTGCCGCCCTCGCCGACGCACGGCCACGCGCTCGACAAGATCTTCGAACGCGTGCTCGAGCCGCACTTGATACAGCCCACGTTCGTGACCGATTATCCGGTGGTCATCTCGCCGCTCGCCAAGCGCAAGGCCGGCGACCCCGAGCTGGTGGATCGTTACGAGCTCTTCTGTAACCGTATGGAGATCTCGAACGCATTCACCGAGCTCAACGATCCCGACGATCAGCGCGCGCGTTTCGAAGCGCAGGTGCGCGATCGCGCGAAGGGCGACGAAGAGATCCCCGAGCCCGATTGGGATTTCGTCCGCGCGCTCGAGTACGGAATGCCGCCAACCGCCGGCATCGGCATCGGTATCGACCGGCTCATAATGTTGTTAACAAACACCACCTCGATCCGCGACGTTCTGCTCTTCCCCCTGCAACGGCAGCACGGGTAGTACGAATGGCCTAGTACGGCAGGCGGGCGTTTCGTCGTGGACGAAACGGCGCGCCATGATCCATATGCGCGGGTTTGTCATCGCTCTCTTTGTTTTCGCACTTGCGGCGTGCGGCGGGGGCGGATCTTCGGGCGGCTCATTTGTCGGTTCGCCGGCGCAATCGACGCCGAGCGGCAACATCGCGCAGGAGAGCGTCCAGCGCACCGATGCGCAGAGCGCACTTGCCGGCGTCCAGGCATTCCAGGAGTACGAGGGCGGCGGTTCCGTCTCCACGTTGGACGCGCGCCGCGCGCTCTACGTGCTGCTCAAGAAGGTCACCGCCCCGATGCTCGCGCCCCGAGGAGCACCGCACGCGTTTGCGTGCGAGGATGGCCTCGAAGAGAGCAGCGTCGACAACTCCAACGGCAGCGTGACGATCACGATCGAAGATTTCTACGACGTTGCATGCACGCAACCGCAGGCCGAGATCGTGTGGACCGCGACCGAAACGCAGTCCGGTTCGCAGACGGTGATTTCAGGTCCGGCGAGCTTCTCGGCGTACGCGGAGGGCAACCCCACCACGCCGACCGAGACCGCCAGCGTCCAGATCACCTTCTACGAAACGGATTCCGAGCTAACCGGCTTCTCGTATCTCCTTTCCGACATCGTGCAAAACGGCACGCCGGTCAGCGGAGAGGCGGGACTGGCGTGCAACGCTGCAAGCAGTTCTTCAACGGCGTGCGGCATCGCGGCCGTTGCGAATGTCGCGGCGCTCGATGCCGAGGACGGTGCGTCGGTCAACGCGACGATTTCGACCGCATCGTCGCTCACGGTAAACATGTCGATCGCGGCGTATCAAGGCGCGGAGAATGCGCTTTCGATCGCGCAAAGCACGTTCCCGGCGTGGACGATATCGCCGGCGGCGGATCTGACCGACTCGGTAACGATTTCGGGCTCCGCGTCGGCAAGCGGTTTCACGCTCACGCTGACCGATAGCACCTACGGCGGCACGTTCGCGATAACCGGCTCATCGAGCGGGACGGTGACGGGAACGCTCACCGACAACGCCAACGGCGCGACCGAAGCGACGTTCACGATCGACTCCAGCGGCAACGGGACGCTTACGTACGCCAACGACACAACGGTGTCTGTCGTCGACTACACCGTTCAGGGGTAGTGTTACAATAGGGCGATGGACGGCCAGAAGTGCGACCACACGCAATGCACCTGCTATGTGGATCTCGGGATGGATTATTGCAGCGACCGCTGCCGTGAGCAGGCGCAAGCGGCTCCGGAGGGGTCGCCGCACGAGCGTTGCAACTGCCGCCACGCCGACTGCGATAACGCCGCCTGATTTGCCCCATCTCTTCGTCACCTCGGTCCTTATTTGCTAAAGCAAACCGCGGACCGAGCTTCCTCGACCTGAGGCAAATCATCGACCTGAGGCAAATCAGTGTTTGGGTTCTAGGATATGCCGTTGTTGGCGAAGGCGACGTAGAAGATCACCGCGAGGCTGACGAATGCGTACGCCACGAGGCCGATCGCGTTGACGATCGTCAGCACGCGCATCGCGCCGCGTGAAAGGTTCGCCGCCGCCAGCACCGCGACGCCGTCGACGGCGGCGGGCGCGAGTAGCGTCCACCACGGGATCGCCGCGATCGCAAGCAGCCAGCCGGGCACGTACGCGCCCACGAGCGCTCCGTGGGTGCCGACGTCGCTCGCGTACACCTGCAGCGCGGCGGCAACCAGCCAGCAGACGCCAAAGGCGCCGAGCCGAAACCGCCGCGAGGTCAGAGGGGTCACGAGGTACGTTATCAACCAGTCGTCTTGGGAGAACCTTCATGGACTTGACCACTTCATATCCGCGCAGCGTCCGCGACAAGCTGTTCGGGCTCGTGCAAATCGGCCGCGCGATCGACAAAGGCAAAGCCACGGCCATCGGCAAGGAAGGCGAATATCACTACAACTGCGTGATGGATCAAGCCGTCTTTGCGTTCCTCGCGATCGATCATGAAGCGTTGCTCGACGCGATCAAGAATGCTAAGAGCGACGCCGCCATCGAAGCCTACGTCAAGAGCTTCATCGACAAGAAGTCGCCGCAAGAGATCGAAGCGTGGAACCACGAATGGCTTACGCACACGCCGGAGGGGGATTCACGCAATTACTTCCTCGAGCTTCGTAATCGGATTGCGCCGGACCGGACCGACGTAACGACATGGCCGGACCTGCTGGATCTGGACGAGAAGCGCCCGGTCCCGAAACGGGAGACGGTCAGAGCCTAGAACGCCGTACGGTGCGCTGCGCCGTCGAATACGACGGCACGGCCTTCGTGGGCTTTCAAGTGCAGGTGCACGGCCGGACCGTGGCGGGCGAGCTCGAGCGCGCACTCGCCGGCCTTTTCGAAGAGCCCGTCAAAATCACGGGCGCGGGCCGCACGGATACCGGTGTGCACGCGAGCGGGCAGGTGATCTCGTTTGTCACCGCCCGCTCGTTTCCGTTCGAACGTTTGGCGATCGCACTGAACTCGAGCCTCCCTTCCGACCTGAGCGTGCGCGACGCTGCCCTCGTTGGAAACGGGTTTTCAGCGCGCTTCTCCGCGCTCGAGCGCACGTACGTGTACGGCATCCTCAACGCCACCGATCGCAGCGCGTTGCTCGCGCACCGCGCCTGGCACGTCTATCGGCGAGCGCTCGATCTCGACGCGATGCTCGAGGCGGCTTCGCGGCTCGTCGGCGAGCACGACTTTCGCTCGTTCTGCGGCGTGCCGCCCGAAAACGGGATCACGGTGCGCAACGTGCGCTGTCTGACCATCGAGCAGCGCGACGACCTCGTGCGCATCGCGATCAGCGCCGACGGATTCGTGCATCGCATGGTGCGCACGATCGTCGGAACGTTGGTCGAGTGCGGATTGCATCGGCGCAACCCGTCGAGCGTTGCGGCGATCCTTGCGGCGCGAGACCGCAACGCCGCCGGACGCACCGCACCCGCGCACGGCCTCTACCTCGCCGGCGTCGAGTACCTCGATTACGACTCGTTCAAGGAGCCGCCGCTTTTCGCACGCTAACGGCCGACTTCGTCGAGCAATCGCTGCAGCTGCTTTGCCTGACCGACGCTGAGCCGGCGGAGCAGTCGCGTCGCGCGTTCGCCGGCGTCGCCGAGCGCCTCGTCGACGAGCGTGCGGCCCGCCGGCGTGAGCACCACCAGGGAAGCGCGCGCATCGCCCGCGTCGCGTCGCCGTTCGACGATGCCGCGGCGCTCCAACGGTAGGAGCGCGCGCGTGACGCCCGAGGGGGTCAGGTGGAGCTCGTGCGCCAGGTCGGTCGGACGGCGTCCGCCGTGGGCGGCACGTAGCGGCACCAGAAGGCGCAGCTCGGCAAAGCTCAAGCCGCGCACCTCGAGGACCCGCACGGCGCGTGCATGGGCTGCAGCCAGGGCAAAAAGGGTCTCGACGGCATCGGTGGGCATGGCTGGAGTATACTTGAGTCCTCAAGTATTGGTCAACTAAAAGCAATTGCCGAAAATCGCTTGACTCTACACCCGGCGCCTTGTAAGATGCGGAAGTTCATCGCGAGGATCTCGCGTCAGCAATTTGCTCGACACGTTTGGGGATTTATGCGGACCACTTTGCAGAAGACGGCGGAGACGAAAGCCGACTGGTACATCGTCGATGCGGCCGGGCAGCGCCTGGGTACGCTTGCCGTGCGCATCGCGCGTGCGCTTTCGGGCAAACACAAGCCGACCTGGACCCCGCACATCGACGACGGCGATCACGTTATCGTGATCAACGCCGACAAAGTCGAGCTCGGCGGTAAGAAGTGGGACAGTAAGATCTATCGCCGTCACAGCGGTTTTCCCGGCGGGCTCAAGGAGCAGACCGCGCGTGAGGTGCACGCCAAGCATCCCGAGCGCTTGATCGAAGAGGCCGTGCGCGGCATGCTCGCGACCAATCGCATGCGCGACGTGCAGTTGCGCCGCCTCAAGGTCTATGCCGGTTCGGCGCATCCGCACGAGCCGCAAAAGCCGCAGCCGCTGTTTTAGGAGCATTTGTGGATAACACGCAGATTCTAGCCACCGGACGCCGCAAACGCGCCGTCGCGCGCGTGAAGCTCGTCCTCGGGCAAGGCGTGATCACGGTCAACAAGAAGCCGATTGAGGAATATTTTCCGCGTCCGCAACTGCAGCAGATCGTGCGTCAGCCGTTTGAAGCGACGCAAAGCGGCGGCCGGTTCGACGTCATCGTCAAGGCGCAGGGCGGCGGCGTAACCGGGCAGGCCGGTGCGGTGCGCCACGGCATCGCGCGCGCGCTGGTCGAAATGGACGGCTCCTTCAAAGAGATTCTCCGCAAGAACGGCTTCCTGACGCGCGACCCGCGAGAGAAAGAGTCGAAGAAGTACGGACGCAAACGCGCACGTAAGCGCTTCCAGTTCTCGAAGCGCTAATATCGCGATTCGAACCAGGATCTTCAAACTGGCCGCCATTGCGCTCGGCATCGCCGCGCTGCTTTGGCGGCCATCTTCGTCGTGGGTCGAACACGCATACGTCAACGGCTTCTATCCCGTGTGGGAGCACGCGCTGTACGCGCTGAGTTCACGACTGCCGTGGTCGCTCGGCGACCTGGTCGTGCTCGCCGGTTGCGCGCTCGTGGTGTGGCGCGCGTGGCGGCACGACTGGCTTGGTGCGCTCGCGGTTCTTGGCGTGTACGCGTTCTGGTTCGAGGCCGGCTGGGGGTGGAACTACGATCGCGCGCCGATCGAGGCGCGCACGGCGTACGACTCACGTCGCATCACGGAACGCGCCGTGATCGCGCTGCGTAAGCACGCCATCGCCGAGATGAACCGGCTCGCGCCGCTTGCCCATGCACGTTCGGCGGAGGCGCTCGATCTCGCGACGCTACACGCCACCTGGGTTCCGGTCGTCCAGGCCGGGGGTGACACGTGGGTCCCGCTCACCGGTGCCCCCAAACCGACGCTGGCCAACCCCTTTATGATGGCCACCGGAACAAGCGGGTACATTAATCCGTGGGGGCTCGACGTGCACCTTGCAAGCGATCTGCTGTGGTTCGAACGGCCCTTTGACCTCTCCCACGAGTGGAGTCATATCGCCGGTTTTGCCAGGGAGGACGAAGCGAATTTTCTGGCTATTGTCAACTGCACCCGGTCTAATGATCCGGTGGTTCAGTACTCAGGCTGGCTCGAGCTCTTCCTTTACCTTCCGCCCCAGGCCCGATATTCAAAGCGCACGTTTGTGCCACAAGTATGGCAGGATTTCGCGGCGATGCGCGAACGCAATCGCCGCCATATCAACGTATCTCTGGCAAATTTTTCATGGCGAACGTACAACGCGTATCTCAAGAGCAATCACGTCGCGTCAGGCGTGGAAAACTACGACGAGGTGACCCGGCTCTATCTGGGCATCCCACGAGATGCGTCCGGACTTCCGGTCCCGCGCCAAAACGGAGGTACGCCGTAACGTGAAGCGCGTCGTCGCCCTGCTCTTCATCGCCGTCCTCGCCTCGTGTGGTCCGAAGAAGGTGCCGCAAGCGAATGCGCCTTATGTCGAGACGGCGGTCGCGCAGGCCGGTACGGTCGTGCCGTCGTCGACGATGTCGGGCTTGATCGCGCCGTACGAAAACGTCGCGATCCAGTCGGACCTCACCGAGCCCGCCGACAGCGTCAACGTTCAAGAAGGCGATCGCGTCACCAAGGGCGAGGTGCTCGCACAGCTCGACACCGCCGATCTCGTCGCCGAATACAATTCCGATATCGCCACTGCACGCAGCGACGCGGCAAATACGTCGCACACGATTTACTCCGGCAACCAGTCGATCACGCAGGGTGTCCAGAGTCTGAAGTCGGCGCAAGCCAACCTCTATCGCGACACGCGGATCATGAACCGCGACGAAGCGTTGTACAACCAAGGCTACGTCTCTCAAGAGCAGTACGAACAGGACCAGGCGACCGTTCGCGACGACCAAGCGATTCTGAAGAGCGACATCGCCACCGTTGAAGCCAACGGCTCGAGTCTCGGCGCGCCGGGTCTCCAGCAGTCTTCGGTCGCGCAGGCGAAGGCGCAGGAACAGGTTGCGCTGGCGCAGGCGCAACAGGTCAAGGTCTCGATCGGAAAGGCCACGATCATCTCGCCGATCAACGGTGTCGTCGTCAATCGAAATCTCAATCCCGGCGAGTATCCCGGATCCCGCGAAATCTTCACGTTGCAGCAGGTCGATCCGATCTATGCGGTTCTGCGCGGCTCGGCGGAGCAGATCGCCGGGATTCACGCCGGTGCAACGGCGGTGATTCAGACCGACGGAGCGACCGGCGGCCGGAAATTCACGGGCACGGTCGCCGGCGTGCTCAACGAGATTCAGCCCGGTTCGACGCAGTTCCAAGTCAAGATCGTACTCCCCAATCCCGGCGAGCTGTTACGGCCGGGCATGGCGGTAAGCGGCGGCGTCGCCCTGCCGGCCGTGCGCGGCGTCGTGGTGCCGACGACGGCATTCACCGATGACAATCATGATTCGGTGCAGACGGTCCTCTCGGACGACACGACGAAGACGGTTACGGTCACCGAAGTTGCAAGCGACGGCACGCACAGCGTCGTCACCGGGATCACCGCCGGCACGCGCCTCGTGAGCAACGGACAAGCCAGCATCGGCGACGGCGAGAAAGTCTCTCTAACACCGTGACTGGGCGCGCCCCGCGTTTCAGCTTGACGCGGCTGTTCATCAACCGGCCGACGTTGGTCTTCGTGATCGTTTCGATCATGGTGTTCGCGGGCGTCATGAGCACGATGTTGATCGTCAAGGAACTCTATCCCGACGTCAGTCAGCCAACGGTCACGATCACCGTACAGTACAACGGCGCGTCGGTGACCGAGATGCGCGACGAAGTCGTGCAGCCGATCGAGCAAAATCTAGCGGGCACGCAGGACCTGCAGACGATCAATTCCGTCGTTCAGCAAGGTCAGGCTTCGATCACCGCGATCTTCTACCTTACGTCCGACACGGCGACGGATTTGGCGCTGACCAACAAGGCGGTGCAGGCGGCGGAAAAGTATCTGCCGGCCAACATCACGCCGCCCACGGTCAATCTTTACGACCCGACGGAATCGACCGTCGTCGTCCTAGCGCTCTATTCGAAAAAACTTTCGCTCAACAACCTCGCGCTCTACGCCGAGAATACGATTTCACCGGCGCTCGAACAAGTACCGGGCATCTCGTTTGCCAACGTCGGCGGCTTGGTTACGCCGGCTTTCGAGGTTCAAGTCGACCCGGCCAAACTGGCCGCGAACAACGTCACGCTCAACGACGTGATCGACACCATTACCAACGACAATCAACGCGTGCCGGGCGGCTTTATCTACGAACCGAACCGGCAAACGACGGTTGAAGTGCGCGGCGACATCTGGCAGCTCGATCAGGTTCGCAACCTGCCGATCATCATCTCGGGAAACGCCTCGCAGAGTAACCTGTTACCAGGTCAGGTTCAGAACTACAACGGCGGCGTCGGCAGCTTGCCCGGCCAAGTGGATCCGTGGACGGCGAGCAATTCGATCGTGCGCATCGGCGACGTCGCGACCGTGACCTCGGGCTACGAACCGCGCTTGCAGTCCGCGCACATCAGTGGAAGACCGGGCCTCTTCCTACAGATTCAGAAGACGGCTCAAGCGAGCGAAATCGATGCTTCGAACGCCGTGCTCGCAGCGTTGCCGAAGGTCGAGCGGCAGTTCCCGGAGATCTCGTTCCGCGTCATCCACAAGCAATCGACATTTACCGAGCAACAGATCGAAATCGTCGTGAGAACGCTGAGCGCGGCGATGTTGCTCACCTGCCTGGCGATGGTCTTCTTTCTGCGCAGCTGGCGCAGCGCGATCGTCGTCTGCATCTCCATTCCGACCTCGCTCGCGATCGCGATGACGGTGATGAAGCTGATGGGGCTGACGCTCGACACGATCTCGTTGCTCGCCATGTCGCTCGTCATCGGCATCTTGGTCGACGACTCGACCGTCGTCTTGGAGAACATCGAGCGGCATTTTACCGAGCTCAAACAGAAGGCCGAAGACGCGGCCGTCGCCGGCCGTGAAGAGATCGGCGCTGCCGCGGTCGTCATCACGCTCGTCGACGTGGTCGTGTTCTTCCCGATCGCGTTCATTCAAGGACAGGTCGGCCGTCAGCTCTCGGAGTTCGGCATCGTCGTCGTGATCTCGACGCTGACCTCGCTCTTCGTCTCCTTTACGATCACGCCGACGCTCGCCGGGCTGTGGGCGCTCAAATCGCA
>DATJRM010000095.1:0-44783 GCA_035504755.1 Candidatus Acidiferrales bacterium | reverse complement strand
TGTAGAAGGAGTCGAGGTCGGTGTGGAAACTCGCGAGGGCGTCGACGTTGAGATAGACCATGTGACCCGACGGGTAGAAGTGCAAGGTCGCGTGGTCGCGCAGCGGCGGCTGCAGATCGAGATGCGAGAACGTCCACTCGGCTGCCCCGAACGGCGTGGCCATGTCGAAATACCCGCCGGCGACGAAGACCCGCAGGTGCGGATTGGCCGACATCGCCTGTTGCAGATCCGCGCTCGTCGTCGGGGCGATCCACGGCGGCGTGCCTTTGCGCGTGTAGTCCCACTGCTCGTTGATCGAGTCGTCGCATTCGCTGTACGTCAGGTCGCTCTTCCAGCCGAGCTCGTTGCGCACGTACCAGAGAAACGCCGCTTGAAAACCCGGGTCGGTCGCATCGCCCGACGGATCGGAGTCGGCCGAATCACCGAGCTGGTCGATGTCGTAGCCCACGTAGCGCGCGTCCAGCCGGCCGACGGTTTGGCCCGTCTCACGCATCAGCTCCTTTTGGTAGCGCCACGGCAGCACGCGCAGATCGGCCTTCTCGATATAGCTCGTCGAGAGACCGATCAGTCGCGAGAGCTGCGACGCGATCTGCACGAACTCTCCGTGCGGTAAGCGATCGCCTTCCCAGAGCGCGGTCGCATAGGGTCCGTTCGCAAACGCGCGCGCTTCACTCACGACGCTCTGCAGCGAGCCTTTGTTCGGCGCTTTCGAGTGGTACCAGTTGACGGCGGCTTCCGTCGGCACGTAGGTGACGTAGGGCACGTCGTTGCCCGGGCCGGGCATGATCGTGTCGAAATCGAGGACCGACGAGAGCAGAATGACACCGTTGAAGGCCATCGAGTCGTTGCTCTGCAGGTCGTTCACAAGCACCGCGGAGCGCGGGGTACCGTAACTCTCGCCGAGGAGATATTTCGGCGAGTTCCAGCGATTGTTGCGCGTGACGTATTGATAGATGAACGCGCCGAACGCAGCGGCGTCTTGATCGATGCCGTACACGGTCTTCGGGTCGACTTTGGGCATCAAGCGGCTGTAGCCGGTCCCCGGCGCGTCGATATAGACGAGATCGGATTTGTCGAGCAGGCTGTACTCGTTGTCGACGAGGTGATAGGGCGGCCCGACGTTGTGTCCGGCGTTGGGAAACTCGACCCGGCGCGGGCCGAACGCGCCCATGTCGAGCGGAACGCTCGAGCACCCGGGCCCGCCGTTATAAAGGAAGGTCACCGGCCGCGTGTTGGGATCGGCCCCGTCTTGCGTGTAGGCGATGTAGAAGACGCGCGCTTCGGGCGCATCCTTGTCGTTTTTGATGACGATCGTTCCGGCCGTCGCCGTGTAGGCGATGGTGCGCCCGCCGACGGTCACCTGGTGATGGGTAATACTCTCCTCGCTCGCAGCGGCAGGAGCCGGCGCGGCTTGCGCTTTCGGCTCTTCGGCTGCTCCGGCAACCGACGACGCAATAAAGAGCGCGCCCAGAAGAGCGCCAAAAAATGAACGTGCTTGCATAGAATGCTACTTGACGACGCCGCCCAGTGAAACGCCTGCACCCGAGAGTGCCGTTTTTGCCTGCGCCTCCGCTCCCGTGTCAATCGAGAGGCACAAGTTCGAAGCCGAGGCGACATTCGCCGGCTTCGGAATCATCTTTGCCGTAATTCCGGCATCCTTGAGGGCCTTGGTGGCGATCATCGTGTCGGCGTTACTGCCGAAGAACAGAATCAAATCGGCCATGATTCCGTCACCTAACCCGGATCTCCGGTCACGAGCTGTGTCAGCGCGCCGGCAACGTCGTTGAGTTCGGCCACGCGATCCGCAGCCTGCTTCATTCGGCTGCTCATCTCTTGCGACAGCGTGTCGATCACGGTGACGTCACTCTCCAGTTCGGCGTTGACCGATTTTAGTTCGGTGATCTTCGGTGAAGGTGAGCTCGCGGCCATTTCGTCGATCAGACGCCCGGCGCGTTCGACGGCCGCTTTCGTCATCGCAACGTGATCGCCCGATACCTCGCTGCCGACGATGACGACGCCTAGCTCCTTGGCGGCGCGGCGTACCTGCTTGCTGCGCTGATCGAGCGTCGCCGAGAGCACGTTCACGACGACGATGCCGAATGCAAGCGCGACGATCGCGGCGATGACGCCCCATAGGATCACGGTCGTCGTCGTGTGGTTGATGATGGCGGTGAGATTCGCCAGCGGCGTACCGTACCAGCGCGCGCCGACGACGTGCTGCTGATCGTCGAGGATGGGATCGATGTGCACGAGATACCGCGTGCCGCCTTCGGTGTCGGTTCCCGTATACGCCGTTCCGCTCTTCACCACGTCGGCTGCCGGTCCAACCTGCTGATCGACCGTGCGGGTTCCGTCGGGCTGCTGAATGGTGCTCGAGACGATCGCGTCGCCCTCGAGGATCGCCGACGCGCCGCCGAGCGCGGCGGTCGCCTGATCCACCAGATCGTAGTAGTGATTGAGCAACACGCCGCCGTAGATGGCGCCGATCGTGCGCTCGTTTTGATCGCTGATCGGGGCCGCCGCCACGATGGCCAAACCGCGATCGATGTGCTCTACCGCAGGCTTGCCGTCACTGCCGCGAATCTCCGCCTGTGCTTGGGGTGCGAGACCCTCGCCGGCGAGCACGCTTTGATCGAGCAACGCCGCGGTGCTCACCGTCTCTCCCGTCAACGCGCGCTGGATCAACGGATTGCTCTTGAGCGAACCGGCCTGCGCGCCGTTCGCGCGCGCGACCACCCGGCCGTTCGCGTCGACCACGGTGAGAAATGAAAGGCCCGACGTTCGCGCGACATTCGCGAGTTGATCGGTGAGCGCGCCGACGTTGTTTGCCTGCAGGCTCTTGCGCAGCGCGTCGCTCACGGCGTCCTGCGCGACGAGCAAACGGATCTGGTCCTTGCGGGAGTCCCAATACCCCGCGAACGCCCCGCCGCCGTTGGTGACCTGCGTTTGGCCGAGCTGCGTGAGGTCGTGCTGCAAGACGACGCGCGACGCGACGACGGTCACGAGAAAGAAAAAGACGATAACGCCGACGATGGTCCCCAAGAGACGAACGCGCAGACTCGTTCTCATGCTCTGACTCCCTCCGTACCCGATTCGCTGACCTTGAACTGTGCCAAGCGCGAATCGATCTTCCCGGCCAGGTCGTTCATCTGATCGACCGACGAGAGCATGCGCTGCGCAGCATCCGTGACTTCGCGGTTGACGTACGTGAGCACTTCGACCGATGACGCGTTTTGTTGCGAGATCGAGGAGATGTCCGAGAATGCTTTGCTGACCTCGTCGGATTGACGCGTCATCGACTGCGTCGCCTTGAGATTGAGGCTCACGGACTTGGTGATCTCTTCGATTTGGCGAATGACTTGGTAGGAGTTCGCGCTCATCGCCCGCGTCACCGAGCTAATCTCACCGATCTGCTGATTGGCGGCCAGAACCGCCGAGACGATCTCTTGGAGCGCGGTCGACGCCGAGCTCGTGCTTCCGGTGCTCTCTTCGACCCGTTCGGTCAGCCGCTCCATCGCGCTCACGACTTCATTGATGACGGCCTGCGTCGAGGCGATATGGCCTGCGATTTCCTTCGTGGCCTGCACGCTGCCGTCGGCGAGCTTACGAATCTCGCTCGCGACGACCGCAAAGCCCCGGCCGTGCTCGCCGGCACGTGCCGCTTCGATCGCCGCATTGAGCGCGAGCAGGTTCGTCTGCTCGGCGATGCGATCGATGACTTTGACGATGTCGCCGATTTGTTCGGAGTTGTTGCCCAGCTCACGAATGTCGCCGGCCAAATCGTTGATCGTGTCGCGAATGGTGTGCATGCCGTCCACGATCGTGCCGATTGCCGTGCCACCGCGTTCGGCCGTGTGCGAGGTTTCGGTCGAGATGGTCGAAAGCGAGTCGACTTGTGCGGCAACCTCCTCGATGGAGCTTGCCATGTTGGAAACGGCGAGTGCGGTTTCGTCGAGGCTGCGCGTCTGTTCTTCGGCCGACGCGGCGATCGACGTAATCGCCTCGGAAAGCACGACGACTTTCGACGTCGCCTCGTCGACGATCCGCGATTGCTCTTGAATGCCTTCGTCGAGCTGGCCCTGCGCCACGGCGGCGCCTTCGATAACGGCGAGGGCCGTCGAGGCGGTCGTGCGTAGATCCGTGCCCGCGCCGCCGAGATTGTCGGCATTACCGTGCAACTGACGCAAGAACTCGCGCATGCCGAAGATCAGCTTGTTGAGAGCAATAGCGAGATCTTGGAGTTGCGCGTCGCTCACCGCGATATTCTTGGTGAAATCACCTTGTGAGACTTCACGGATCCCCGACGCGAGCGCGGCGATGCTCGTCGACATCGGCGAGCCGTTGACGTCGCCGCGCGGCAACGCGGCGCGAGCGGTAGACCGGAACGCGAGGTGCAGCGCGCCGGTATCGGCCGCGGGCTCCACCGTATCGCCGCCGAAGAAGAGCGCGCTGACCGCGACACCGGGAATCAAGACGAAAAGCGCGCCAAGCAGCGGATCGCCCGCGGCATGCTGGCCGCGCGATACGTAATCGGCGACTGCGGCAAGCAGCGCGCACGCCGCGCCGAGCGGGAAGCCGGCGGAGGCTGCAACCAGCGCGACGAGGACGACCAGTAGGGCTTCAATAGGAAGCGAGAAGCCCACCCACGCCGCCAGCGCGCAGACCCCGACGCCGATTACCGCCACGCCGAGACGAGCCGGCACGCTCAACCGGGCCCGCAGACCGGCGAAATAGGCAGAAATCACGACGCTCCTTCTCAGAAACGATAAAAGCGTTTACAAGATTGACGGTCGAAAACGCCGTGACCTTTAGCCCCTTGCCGGCTAGTTCCGGCTGGGGGCGCGCACTTGCTCGACGCCCGCGCCGTCCCGCTCTTCGGCGGTCACGATCGGCGGATCTCCTCCAAGGTCTCTTGCGTCTTGACCACGTGGTCGCCGGAGACTTCGCCTCCGACGACGAGCACCTTGAGCCGCTGCGCGCCCCACACGAGAATCACTCCGTATCGCGAGCTTAACGCAGTGTTCAGCGTTCGTTACGGGCGCGGCTGATGCGTTTGTCGCATGCGTCGCAGAAGTGCGACATCTTGTTGTCGGTCTCGAAAATCGAGTTGGAGTAGTACATGGCGCAGCGCGCGTTGTAGCAGTGACGCAATCCGAAAGCCCGCCCCAGCTCGTGCACGCACTCTTTGAGCGTGCGCTGGAAGAGGACGTTGGCATCGGGCTCCTCGCCATAATACTCGGAACGCAAGCGATGCAGCGAAACCACCGCGACGCCCTGCGTCTCGTCGGCGTCGCCGTAGATGAAACGATGCGAGGTCTTGTAGAGGTCGTATTCGGTCAAGGCCAGATAGAGACCGGCGCCGTCGGGATGGGCGCGCCGTACGCGCGCAACCAGCGTCGAAAGGAAGAGCTGCATGCGCGTCGCGTTGAGTGCGCTGCGCGGAATGCTGAGCGCGCGTTCGACCTGCACCGTCGCAAGGAACCGTTCTTCCAATGTAGGGACGAGCCGGTCGATAAAGGTGCCATCCATGGCGTTGATCGGGACGATGCGGATACGGGACTCCATCTGGCATTGCATTTCGACGCGCGCGGCCGGAACACCGCCCGATACTCGCGAAGGGTTTTTTATGGAGCTTCTGCCGTGATCGTCGGGGTCGGCATCGACCTTGCCGAGGTGTCGCGTTATCACTTCGACGAGCACGCACTCGCGTGGTTCGCGCGTAAGGTCTACACCGAGGAAGAGATGGCGTATGCGATGCGCAAGCGCCACTGGGCCGAACGTCTCGCCGGATTTTTTGCGGCGAAGGAGGCGACGCGCAAAGCATTCGGTCACGCCATTCCCTGGCGCCTGGTCGGCGTCTCGCACGAGCGCAGCGGCAAGCCGATCGTGCGCTTTTACGGCGCGGCCGAGCAACTTCCGCGCTCGCGGGCGGTCGCGGCGATTCACTTGACCATCACCCACTCTGCCACCACGGCGGCCGCCGTCGTCATACTCGAGCAATGATCGAGGTTCTCACGCCGCAAGAGATGCGCGAAGCCGATGCGCAGGCCGTCGCCGTGTCCGGCGTCGAGGCCCTGATGCGCAACGCCGGCGCCGCCATTGCGGCATACGTGCGCGCGCACGCTCCCAGCGGGAGCCGCATCGTCGCCTTCGCCGGTCCGGGAAACAACGGCGGCGATGCGCGCGTCGCGTGCGCGCAACTTCCGGAGTACGACTGCGCCGTCTACGGGCCGAGCGAGATGCCGCGCGACGACGACGGCGCGCGCCGGTGTCTCGAAGATGCGGCCATCGCGATCGACGGGCTCTTCGGGACGGGCGCCAGGTTGCCGTTACCGCAACCGTACGCTGCCGCGATTCGCGCGCTCGACGCACGCCGGCGGCACGTGCTCGCGGTCGATATTCCCAGCGGTGTCGACGCGCTCAGCGGCGCCGTGCCGGGCGACGCCGTGCGCGCGACGGCGACCATGACGCTGGCCGCGATGAAACCCGGCTTACTCTTCGAACCTGCGCGCGGCCATTGCGGCGAACTCTGGCTCGCCGACATCGGCATCGCCGCGGCAACGCTGCACGCGCACGCCGCCTCGTTCGCGGCGCTCGACGATGATGCGTTCCTCGCGCTCGTGCCGCGCCGCGCGCGGGACGCCGACAAACGCAGCGCGGGCGCGCCGCTCATCCTCGCGGGCTCCGCCCAGTTCCCCGGCGCAGCCGTGCTCTGCGCACGCGGCGCGGCACGCGCGGGCGCCGGTTACGTCACGGTGGCGACGGCGACCGATGCGGCGACGGTGTTGCGCGCGCATCTCACCGAACAGGTCGTGGTCACCGTGGACAGCGGTGCGGCCGAACTCGCCGCCCAGGATCTGCTCGACGTCGCAAAGCGGAACACCGCGGTCGGCATCGGACCGGGGCTCAGCCTCGACGAACGAACCGGCGTCCTGGTGCGTACGTTCATCGAAGGCTGCGACCTGCCGATGGTCATCGACGCAAGCGCGCTCTTCCACCTCGGCAAACATCTCGACATCCTGCGGGGGAAGCGTTGCGTGCTCACGCCGCACGAAGGTGAGTTCGCGCGTCTCTCCGGCCTCGGCACGGTCGCGCCGGGAACGCGCGTAGCGCGTCTGCGCGAGTTCACGCAACGCACCGGCGTCACGACGCTGCTCAAGGGGCCGGCCACGCTGGTCGACGACGGCACCCGCACGCATATCAACGCGACGGGAACGAGCGTGCTCGCGACCGCCGGAACGGGCGACGTCCTGACCGGGATCATCGCCACGCTGCTCTCACAGGGTCTGGAACCGCTCGACGCGGCGTGTGCCGGGGCCTACTGGCACGGATTGACCGCGCAACACTGCGCGCTCACGCGACCGGTCGGCGTGATCGCCGGCGATCTGCCCGATGCGCTGGCGGTTACGCTACGCTCGATAAGGCCGCAAGCAGACGCTCTTCGACGCGTATACGCTTGAGCAGGTTGCTGACGAACGTCTCCAGTTCGTCGCGAAACGACTGCGTGAGCAACATCTGCGGATCAGCGCGTTCCCAACGCGCCGCGAGTACGTGAAACTGTTGCGGAAAGCGCTCTTGCTCTTCGAGCACCCGCTCGGCGAGCCGCCGCACGAACTCGCTCGGATGACGGCGCAGCAACGTGTAACCCACCGCGAGGTCGATGTCGAGATGCGTCTTGACGTGATCGATGAAACGCCCGAAGAGCGAGGCGACACGCTCGCCGTCGCCATCGTCTAGCGCACGAAAAAGCGCCGCAGCATCGTCGTGGAGCTGCGCGTGCCGAAGATAGATTTCCGTTTGGCTGCCGACCATGGTACCCACCCCCGTACGGATCGGTCGAGGAAAGGCTACTCCTCCAACAGGCGCCGTAACCCCTCTTCATCGAGGATGGTCAGTCCCAATTCGCGCGCTTTCGCGAGCTTGCTGCCCGCGGCGTCCCCCGCCACGACGTAGTCGGTTTTGCGGCTGACCGACCCGCTGACTTTGCCGCCGCGCGCCTCGATCAACGCGCCGGCCTCGTCGCGGGTGAGCGACGGCAGCGTCCCCGTCAGCACGAACGTTTTGCCCGAAAGCGGGCCGGCGGTGCGCGCGCGGCGCGCCCCCTCCATCACGACGCCGGCGCGACGTAAGCGCTCGATCATCCGGCGATTCGCGGGCTGATCGAAGAAGAGCCGAACGCTCGCGGCCACTTCGGTACCGATGCCCTCGCTGCGTTGCAAATCATCTTCGCCGGCATCTGCGATTGCGTCGATCGACCCGAAGTCTCCGGCGAGTATGGCAGCGGTCTGCTCGCCAACGAACCGGATACCGAGCCCGTTGAGCACGCGCGCGAGCCCACGCGACTTCGATCCCTCGATCGCCGCAAGCAGGTTGGCAATGCTCTTCTCGCCGGTCCGCGGAACGCGCGCAAGCTTTTTGGCATCGAGCGCGTAGACGTCGGCGATATCGCGTACGATGCCGGCGCTCGTGAGCTGTTCCGCAAGCACGTCGCCGAAGCCCTCGATATCCATTGCGCCGCGCGAAGCAAAGTGCCGCACGCGCTCGTACACTTGCGCCGGGCACGCGGCGTTGGTGCAGCGTGACATCGCTTCGCCCGGCGGATGATCGACCGCGCTGTCGCAGACCGGACAACGGCCGGGCATGACAAAGATTTTTTCGCGGCCCGTGCGCTCGCTCGCGATCGGTCCGACCACGCGCGGAATCACGTCGCCCGCACGTGTAATCAGCACCGTGTCGCCGATGCGAATGTCGTTGCTCGCGATGTATTCCGCGTTGTGCAGCGTTGCGCTCTTGACCGTGACGCCGCCGATGGGCACGGGCTCGAGCACCGCGTTTGGATTGAGCGTCCCCGTTCGGCCCACGGTCACGACGATGTCGAGCAATTTCGTCCGGGCCTCGCGCGGTTTGAACTTGTACGCAATCGCCCAACGCGGCTCGCGCGACACCGCGCCGAGCCGCTCCTGCAACGCGAGGTCGTCGATCTTCACCACGACGCCATCGATCTCGTAGTCGAGGCTGTCGCGCTCGGCCTCCCAGCGACGGCAAAACGCGATGACCGCATCGATGTCCGCAGCCGGTTCGATGTGATCGTTGACGGCGAATCCGGCCTCGAGCAGATACTCGAGCGCTTGACGCTGCGTCTCGAGCACCGGGCCTTGCGCAACGGCATACGCGAAAAACGAAAGCCGCCGCTGCGCGGTGAGCTTGGGGTCGAGTTGGCGAACGCCGCCGGATGCCGCGTTGCGCGGATTGGCAAACACCGGCATTCCCTCGCGCTCGCGCCGCGCGTTGAGCTTCTCGAAATCGCTCTTCCGCAGATAGACTTCGCCCCGAACTTCAACCAGGCCGTCATCAACCCGAGGTGCCTTCGAAGGGCGCGAGAGACGCAGTGGGATCGTAGTGATCGTTTTTAGATTCGGGGTCACGTCTTCGCCGACGCGACCGTCGCCGCGCGTGCCGCCGCGAACCAACACGCCGTCGCGATAGTCGAGCGCGATCGCCAAACCATCGATCTTCAATTCGCAGACGTAGGAGAGCGGCATACCGTGTCCCGAGCCTGTCGAAGGAACAGCGAGCTTGCGCACGCGCTCGTCGAACGCGCGCAGCTCTTCTTCATCGAAAGCGTTGGCCAGGCTCAGCATCGGTTGCGAATGCTGGAACGGGGCGAAACGTTCGGAGGGCGCAGCGCCGACCCGCTGCGTCGGTGAATCGGGCGTGCGCAACTCCGGATGCGCCGTCTCGATCTCGATCAGCTCGCGCAGCAGCCGGTCGTATTCGGCATCGGTAATCGACGGATCGTCGAGCACGTAGTAACGCCGGTTCGCCTCTTCGATCTCGGCCCGCAGCTCCTCGACACGCTTGCGCAGGCCGGCGGCGCGCGCCATCAGCGTCCTACCGTCAACGCGAGGATCCGATTTGAATCGGATAGCCGTCGGGATCGCTGATCACCGCGATGCGCAGCGGTCCTTCGTCGTACGGATACTGCAGGATCGGCACCTGCAGCGTTGTGCAATCAGCGATGAACTTGTCGACGCTCTCGACGCTAAAGCCCAATTGCAGCGACCCGGGACGCACCGCCAAAAGATCGCTGCTCTGGTGCAGACCTAACGTGACGCCGTTCGAGAGTTCGAACTCGACCCAATGCGGCGTCCGCTCCGAGCGCAGTCTCAGCCCCATCACGGTGCGGTAAAAATCGCGCGAACGCGTAAGGTCCTTGCAAACCAGCATCACCACCGAGAACACGACGGCTAGGCTTCGACGGCGACCGAGTCTGTCCTGAGCTCGTCGAAGGCCTCACCCTTCGCCAGACCGCTCAGGGCTCGCATATTTTCACGCTCCATGCGTTCCAGAGCCGCGCTGTCGGGACGATGGTGACCGACCGCACGCTCGTCTTCGAGCACCGGTACCAAATACGCGCCGGTGTACGACGCCGGGTTGAGCGCCAGCTCCTCGGGCGTTCCCGTCCCCACGAGCGTGCCGCCGCGATCCCCGCCTTCGGGCCCGAGGTCGATCAGATAGTCGGCCGTCTTGATGACGTCGAGATTGTGCTCGATGACCAGTACCGTGTTGCCGGTCTGGACCAATCGCTGCAAGACCTCCAGCAGTTTGTGGATATCCGCAAAGTGCAACCCGGTCGTCGGCTCGTCGAGCACGTAGAACGTCCGTCCCGTCGAACGGCGCGCGAGCTCCGTCGCCAACTTCACACGCTGCGCCTCGCCGCCCGACAGCGTCGTGGCAGGCTGGCCCATCTTGATATAGCCGAGTCCGACCTCGCAGATCGTCTTGAGTTTGTTGTAGATGCGCGGAATCGTCGCGAAGAGCTCGGTGGCTTCGTCGACGCGCATCTCGAGCACGTCGGCAATCGTTTTGCCCTTGTATTTCACCTCGAGCGTCTGCGCGTTGTAGCGTTTGCCCTTGCAAACCTCGCACGGCACGTACACGTCGGGCAGAAAGTGCATCTCGATCTTGATGATGCCGTCGCCCTCGCAGGCCTCGCAGCGTCCGCCCTTGACGTTGAACGAGAAGCGTCCGGGCGTGTAGCCGCGTAGTTTCGCTTCGGGCACCATCGAAAAGAGCTCGCGAATGTGATCGAACGCGCCGCTGTACGTGGCGGGATTGGAACGCGGCGTGCGGCCGATCGGCGATTGATCGATGACGACCAGTTTGTCGAGCTGCGCGGCGCCTTTGATCGTGCCGTAGGTTCCGCCCGCGGGCTGATCGTGGAGATGCTGGTTCAGCGCGCGCACCAGCACCTGATTCACGAGCGTCGACTTGCCGCTGCCGCTTACGCCGGTCACCGCGGCGAACACGCCGATCGGGAACTTGACGTCGACGCCGAACAGGTTGTTCGCCGTTGCCTTGCGCACGTCGAGCCAGCCGCGCGGCGCGCGCCGGATCTTCGGAATCGGAATGAACTTGCGTCCCGACAGATACGCGCCGGTCTCCGAGAGCGGATTGGCGATCACCTCGTCGAGCGTCCCGGCGGTGAGCACTTCGCCGCCTTCCGCGCCGGCGCCCGGCCCGATGTCGACGACCACGTCGGCGGTGCGCATCGTGTCCTCGTCGTGTTCGATGATGATCAGGGTGTTGCCGAGGTCGCGCAACGTCTTGAGCGTCGCCAAGAGACGATCGTTGTCGCGCTGGTGCAAACCGATCGACGGCTCGTCGAGGATGTAGAGCACCCCGACGAGCGCGCTGCCGATCTGCGTCGCGAGCCGAATGCGCTGCGATTCCCCGCCCGAGAGCGTCGTCGCCGAGCGCGCCAGCGTGAGATAGTTCAACCCGACATTGGTGAGAAAGCCGAGCCTCGCGCGGATCTCCTTGACGATCTGATGCGCTATCTGTTCTTGTCGCGGCGTCAGCTCGAGATCGCGGAAAAAGGCCTCGGCGTTTTCGATCGACATGCGCGTCACCGTGTCGATGTTCTCGCCCCCGACGGTCACGGCCAGAGCCTCGGGTTTGAGGCGCGCACCCTTGCACGCCGGGCAGGTCGAGGCCGACATGTATTTCTCGATGTCTTCCTTGACGTAGTCGCTCGACGTATCGCTGTAACGGCGCTGGAGATTGTTGATCACGCCCTCGAACTGCGCGCGATACTCCCACGTCTTACCGCCGCGCGACGTGAACGCGAAATCCTGCTCTTTGTCGGTGCCGTACAGGATGACGTCGAGCACCTGATCGGAGATCTGATCGATCGGCGTCGTCATCTTCACGCGGTACTTGCGCAGCACGCGCTCGAGCTGTTGCAGATAATATGGATTCATCGACGGGAATCGGCCGCCGCCCAGACTCTTGCTCCACGGCACGATCGCCCCGTCCGCGATCGACTTGCTCCGATCCGGAATCACTTTCCACGGATCGATCTCGATCTTCTCGCCGAGTCCGCTGCAGGCCGGACACGCCCCGTACGGCGAGTTGAATGAGAAGAGCCGCGGTGCGAGTTCCTCGTAGGAGATGCCGCAGTAGACGCAGGCAAACGCCTCGCTGAACGTCAGCTCCTTCTCACCCTGAGGTGCTCCCGAGGGACCTCGAAGGCCGGCGAGCACGGTCACGATACCGGTCGACAATCGCAGCGTCGTCTCGATCGAATCGGTCAAGCGCTTGCGAATCTCGGGTTTGATCGCGAGCCGGTCGACCACGACCTCGATCGTATGCTTGCGCTTCTTATCGAGCACGATCTCAGCCCGTCCTGGGCTTGTCGATCCTGAGCTTGTCGAAGGGCGCAACTCTTTGACCTCGCCGTCGACGCGCACGCGTGCGAAGCCCTCTTTGGCGATCTCCTCGAAGAGCTTGGCGTACTCGCCCTTGCGCCCGCGCACGAGCGGCGCGAGCAGCTGAATTCTCGTCCCCTCCGGCAACTCCATGATCGCATCGACGATCTGCTCGCTCGACTGCGAACTGATCTGGCGCCCGCAGTTGTAACAGTGCGGGGTGCCGGCGCGCGCGTAGAGCAGACGCAGATAGTCGTAGACCTCGGTCACGGTACCGACCGTCGAGCGCGGGTTGCGCGAGGTCGATTTCTGATCGATCGAGATCGCGGGCGAGAGCCCTTCGATGTAATCGACGTCGGGCTTCTCCATCTGCCCGAGGAACTGCCGCGCGTACGACGAGAGCGACTCGACGTAGCGCCGCTGCCCTTCGGCGTAGATTGTATCGAAGGCAAGCGAGGACTTCCCCGACCCCGAGAGACCGGTGACGACGATCAGTGCGTTCCGGGGAAGGGTGAGGTCGATGTTCTTGAGGTTGTGTTCGCGCGCGCCTTTGATGACGATCGAGTTGAGACCGGCTGCCATGCTTCCCTAAGACGACATAGGTGGCGTGGTGAGTTTCAGATATTCGCCGGCGACGACGAGGGTGGCATAGGCGACGATGACCTGCTGGAGCACCCCCGAGACGAGCCAACCGGCCGGATCGGAGAAGCGCCCGGCAAGCGCGCCGAGCCAACCGCCCGCCGCCGCGATGACGACGATGAGTCCTACCACCCCGATCGTCGGCATGACGTTGCGCAGCGCAAGCCCGGCCGATTCGGTGATCGCCTTGACCGGCCGGCGGTCGCCGATGACCACGGCCGCCATCGTGTATATGAAGAAGACCGCAAACGCGATGAGCGTGACGCCGAACGTCGCGCCGGCAAGCACCGCGGCGCAAAAACCGATGACGACCAGAAGCAGCCATGCGCCGCCGACGGCGGCGCCGCGGTGCTCGAACGCGATCAGTCCGTCGTGCAGGCGGGCCCGCTCGTCGCGCCAAGCCGCTCCCGCCATGCCGGTCACGTAGGCCATCTGCACCAGCCCGAGCGCGAAAGCCAAAACGATGAGCACGATCGCGTACGTCAAGTCGTCGCTGATCCATGCGCGCAGGGCGTATTCCAGGCCGGCTCCCACGGCCGCAAGCACGATGCCGGGTACGATGATGACCGGATTGCGCACCAAGAGCGTCCACGCGTGGGCAAACGTGTTCTCGAGATCGCGCGCACTTTGTGTCATGGCAGAGAAGCTGACTCCAGGAGAGCCGGTACCTCGCCGATGCTCGTGCAGATCGCGTCGGGAGGCGGAGCACCGCGCGGCACCGCTTCGTTACGAACGTTCAGCCAGACCGCGTAGAGTCCCGCTTCGAGCGCGCCTCGTATGTCGCGCTCGTAACGGTCGCCGACCATCGCGCTGCGCGCCGGCGCCGACCCAAGCGACGTGCAGGCGTGCGCGAACAGCAGCGGGTCGGGTTTGATCATGCCGACCTCGTCGGCAATGAAGATTGCATCGAAGAATTCGCCGAGCTGCAGCGTCGCAATCTTCTCGCGATGCGTCTCAGAGAATCCGTTGGTGAGAATGCCGAGTTTGAGTCCGCGCGCGCGCAGCTCGCGCAACACGTCGATGGTCCCGGGAAAGACGGCAAAATACTTCTTGCGATATTCGTGGTAGCGCGCGGCACTGGCCAGCGCGACCTCGCGATCGCGGATGCCGACGCGCTCGAGCGCAGCGTTCCATAGCATCGCGCGCAAGCCGGAAAGCCGGCTCTTGAGCTGCTCGGAGGTCAGGCGATGCCAAAAACCTTCGGCCTCCGCGACGTACGCGTTCTTGAGCGCGAGCGCGTCGACCCCGTGCTCGAGCGCGATCTCGTGCGCCACCTCCTCGGCGGCGCTGGTAAACGCGTAGGTGTCGTCATGCAGCGTATCGTCCAAATCGAAGAGGACGACCTCCAGGTTTTTGCTCACGGCTAAAATCGTACTCGGAATTCGCGCTCGCCGAAAGCATCGATGTCGGACACGATCGCTTCACCCTCGATCCGGGCGTCACCGTCCACCTCCCGCATGCGCGCGCCGCACTGCAGGTGCAGCGGCCGCGCCGCGCCGTCGACCTCTCGCACGTGTACGAGCACGTCGCTCCCCTCGGGTGCGGGCCGGCACGCGTCGACGACGATCGCCGGATCGTCACTGCGAAAGAGCCGCACGCGCCGGCCGCGGGCGAAGGCGTCCCACGCGGCTTCGAGCACGCCCGTGGAGATGCCGGGCTCGAACGGCGCGAACGCCCACGCGAGCTGCGCCTCATCGCGCTCGCGAAACGGCTCGCAACGCAGATGAACGCCGCCGCGCGAAAGCGTACGCAGCTTCCACGTCGTCCCCGGCGCCGCAAAGATCGCGCACCCGGCTCGATCGTCTTCGAGCGCGGCGAAACGCCCGTCGCTCCCGTAGCGGACGCGCGCGTCGGCGAACGCGAACCAGTTTTCGAGCCGAAGACGCCCCCACAACCGCCGCCGGTGTATGCTCAGCGCGATCCGCAGAAACGGTTCACCGCCGCGCAGTTCGATCGACATCTCGCTGGACGACCGGCCCAGACCCGCGACCAGGTTCGCTTGCGAGACCGGCACGCGCGTTCGCGGCGACGCGAGCTCGAGCAACACGCCGCGGTCACCGGCACGAGCGCGTAAGAGCCCATTGTCGAGCAGCGTTTCGTCGCCGTCGCGAACCGGAACGACCGGCTCGCCGGCATGCGCATCGCGAGCTCGAGGCAAGATCGCGCCGGTCGAGGTTTCCACCAGTTCGAGCTGACCGCCGGCCAACGCGATGCGTAAACGCTCGATCAGTTCGCGCGGCGCATGCACCGCGATGCACCAGGCGACCTTCTCCTCGAGGACCGCGCGATCTACGATAGGACGATGCTCTCGCCCGGCCGCAGGACCGACACGGTCGTTTGCGGCGAGATGCGAGCCACCGCGCTTTTGAACATCTCGCCCGCTTGCGTTCCGAGCACGAGCGCGTTGTGCGCGTAATGAACGGGCACTGCGTGAGCGACGCCGAACGCCTTGACCGCGTGCGCCGCGTCTTCGGGTCCCATGGTGAACGCGCCGTTCCCCACGCAGAAGACGCCGATCTGCGGCCGATAGCGCCGCCCCAGATCGCTCATGTCGCCCCAAAGATCGGTGTCGCCCGACGCGTAAACGATCGTGCCCGCGATATCGAAAATGAATCCCGCCGGTGGATAGCCGAGCGCGGTCGAGTGCACGGCGGGAACGAGGTGCGCGCGGATGCTCTTGTGCGTCATCACACCGCCGAAATTCATGCCGGCGCCTTTGTTCGCAACGATCGTCGTCTCATCGAGATTCGCCGCCTTGAACTTCGGCACGAGGCCGACACGCATGAGATCGCTCTGTCCGACGGTGAGCACCGGCAATCCGGCGCTCACGAGCGCAGGCAAGAGCTCGAAGTAATCGCCCATGTGGTCGCCGTGGTCGTGGGTGAGCGCGACGAGCACGGCCTCCGGATCGCGCCTGAAGAGGTGCGCCGCGTACGCCTGCGCGCTCTGCAGTTCCGGCGGTATCGGCAAGCCGAAGATCTTCCACCCGCCGTTGTTCCAAATCCACGCATCGACGAGTACGATCACGCTGTCGTCGAGCGTCGAGAGCTCGTAGACGCCGCCGCCGAACCATCGCATCTTCAGTTTGCCGCCGCCGCCCGAGGTTTGAGCCACGTCACCGGCAGCCGCCGTCCCGACAGCTGCTACGGCACCGGTTTGTAGAAAGTCTCCGCGCGATAGCATCATACCAACTCCTTGAGGGCTTCCTGGAAGATCTTTGGAGCTTTCCCTTGGAAGAGCACGGACTCGTTACCGCCGATCTGCCGGCGTAGTTCGATGAGTTCGTCGCGCAGCGCGGCGGCCTTCTCGAACTCGAGGTTGGCGGCGTATTCTTTCATCTTCTTCTCGAGGTCGGCCGCCATCCGCATCGCCACGTCGCGCGGCAGCTTCTCCAGCTTGACCTGGGTGGCGGTCTCCTCGGTGGCGCCGACCATGCTCAGAATGTCCCGCACTTCCTTGCGCACCGAGCGCGGCTCGATGCCGTGTTCTTGGTTGAACGCAAGTTGCATCTCGCGCCGGCGCTTGGTCTCGCCCAGCGCGCGCGCCATCGACTCCGTAACGTTGTCGGCGTACATGATGACCTTGCCCTCGACGTTGCGCGCCGCGCGGCCGATCGTTTGGATCAGCGAGGTCGAACTGCGCAGATAGCCCTCCTTGTCGGCATCGAGGATGCCGACCAGCGAGACCTCCGGGAGATCGAGCCCCTCGCGCAGCAGATTGATGCCCACGAGCACGTCGAAGACGCCGAGCCGAAGATCGCGCAGAATCGCGACGCGCTCGAGCGTATCGACCTCGCTGTGCAGATAGCGCACGCGCAGGCCGTTCTCGAGCAAGAAGTCGGTGAGGTCCTCGGCCATCTTCTTCGTGAGCGTCGTCACCAGCACGCGCTCGCCGCGCGCCGTGCGCAGACGGACCTCTTCCATCAAATCGTCGACCTGATTGCGGGTGGGCCGCACCTCGACCTCGGGATCGACGAGACCGGTCGGGCGGATGATCATCTCGACCGTCTGCGCGCTGCGCCCGATCTCGTACGTGCCCGGCGTCGCCGACACGTAGACGATCTGTCGCACGTGATCTTCGAACTCGTCATAGGTGAGCGGACGGTTGTCGAGCGCGCTCGGCAAACGGAAACCGTGCTCGACCAACACCTCCTTGCGCGAACGGTCGCCGGCGTACATCCCGTGCACCTGGGGAAGCGTTACGTGCGATTCATCGACGAAGTAGAGATGGTCTTGCGGAAAAAAATCGAGCAGACACCACGGTGTCGAGCCCGCCTCGCGGCCGGTGAGATGGCGCGAATAGTTCTCGATGCCGTTGCAGTAACCGACCTCGCGCAGCATGTCGAGATCGTAGCGCGTGCGCATCTCGAGGCGCTGCGCCTCGAGTAGCTTGCCGTGGTCTTTGAGATAGCGAAGGCGCTCATCGAGCTCGAGCTCGATGGCCGAAATCGCGCGACGCAGCTTCTCGTCGGGGGTGATGAAATGCTTGGCCGGAAAGATGAGCAGCTCGTCTTTGCTCTCGACGTACTCGCCGGTGAGGATGTTGACGACGTTGATCGCCTCGATCGTGTCGCCGAAGAACTCAATGCGATGCACGAGCTCCTCGTCGACTCCGACGAACTCGAGCACGTCGCCGCGGACGCGGAAGGTTCCGCGCACCAGATTGAGATCGTTGCGGCGGTATTGCATGTCGACCAGTTTGCGCAGCAGCAGGTCGCGATCGATCTCGTCGCCGACGTGCACTCGCGCGGACATCTCGATGTAGTCCGAGGGCGACCCCAAACCGTAGATACACGAGACGGACGCCACGATAAGCGTATCGGGACGGGTTAGCAGCGATTGCGTCGCCGAGTGGCGCAGGCGTTCGATCTCGTCGTTGATCGACGAGTCCTTCTCGATGTAGGTGTCGGTCGATGGCACGTACGCTTCGGGCTGATAGTAATCGAAGTACGAGACGAAATATTCGACGGCGTTATTCGGAAAGAACTCGCGAAACTCGGCGCACAGCTGCGCGGCCAGCGTCTTGTTGTGGCAAAGCACGAGGGTCGGCTTTTGCACCAGCTCGATCACGCGCGCCATGGCCATCGTCTTGCCGCTGCCGGTTACGCCCAGCAGCGTCTGCGCGCGATCGCCTCGCTCGATGCCCTCGGCGAGCGCATCGGTCGCCTGGGGTTGATCCCCGGCGAGCGCATAGGGCGCAACGAGCTTGAAGCGATTCTGGGGCATAGGCGTTGCTTTGACCTCGATTTCGCCGTCACCGGTTGCGCCGGCCCCACTGTCATCCCGAGCTCATTGTCATCCTGAGCTCATTGTCATCCTGAGCGTAGGCGCGCAGCGCCGTAGTCGAAGGACCCTTCGACAAGCTCAGGGTGACAGCGGGGGCTCAGGGTGACAGCATTCTTGTCATCCTGAGATATCGTGTTGTATGTCAAGGGCGGACTAAGCTGCGAAGGCGCGTCCGCCCTTGAGGACTCCATATGCGATGATCAGCAGTTTGCGCATAACGGCGGCGATGACGACCATTTTGCGCTTGCCGCGCGCTTGCAACCGGTCGGCAAACGCCTTCAGTGTAGGATTAGAACGCATTGCAGCGAGCGCTGGAAAGTAGAGTGCTTTCCGAAGATTCGCATTGCCGGCTTTGCAAAGACGACTGATGCCGGGTGATTGTCCGGATTGATGATGCTTTGGCGAGAGACCGGCGTGCGCAGCAACAGCTTTGACATCGCGAAATTCCGAGAGGCCCGGAACTTCTCCGAGAATCGTGTGAGCTGTCTGCTCGCCGATGCCGGGAATGCTCGTGAGGAGATTTCGCTTTCCGCGGAGGTCGTCGTCCTCATCAACGAGCCTACGAATATCGGCCTCGATGTTCGCAATCATTGTATCGAGATATGCGATGTGCTCGGTGATCGAGCTTCGCACGGCGTCAGTTCGGCGCGCTGAACTCGCCCGATTGATTTCCTGCGTGCGCATATCAATCAAGCCTTCGCGACGACGGATAAGTGCCTGGAGTTCACGTTCTTTGGGGCTCGGCGGCTTCCACGCGTCCGGCGCTTGCGTTTGGCAGAATCGCGCAATCAGTGCGGCATCCACATCGTCGGTCTTCGTTCTCACGCCCTCGCTCTGACCGAATGCCTTGATCCGCGCCGGATTCACAATGCTGACCGTGTGGCCGCGATCGTGCAGATATATGCCGAGATCTTCACCCCATCCACCGGTCGCCTCCATACATACATGCACACGATCGACGCCGCGGTTTCTTAACCACTTGACCAGCTGTTCGAAGCCGACCTCGCGATTGGGAAACGAACGCTTTCCCATTCGTCCATCGGCCTCGAGCAGCACTGCATGAAGATTACCTTTTGACACATCAACGCCGAGCACAATCATCGCTCTCTCCTCTCGCGGTAGGAACGCGATCGCTGACCGAGCTGATGCATGCAGGTTGTGCGCAAGGGCCACCTAAGATATCGTCCGATCTCGCGTTCGCCTATGACCGGTCGCTTAGTCTCAGGAACGAGTTCGAAGCCCAGAGCGTAGCGCAGCGTGGCCGGTCATCACCTGAAGAAGATCAGGCGGTCGGCATAAACCGACCTGCCGAACATATCAGCGTAGGCGCGCAGCGCCGTAGTCGAAGGACCCTTCGACAACCCTTCGACAGGCTCAGGGTGACAGAGTGGGGGCTCAGGGTGACAGCGGCCCTTCGACAGGCTCAGGGTGACAACTGGGGAGCGGCCCTTTCGACAAGCTCAGGGTGACAGCTCGGGGGGCTCAGGGTGACAAGGTATCTTGACATCGGTAAGTTTACGGTGTATAGATCAAACTTACCAACGTAAAGTTCGGAGGCCCCGACCCCCACATGGAAGCCGTCATCGACCCTCCCTCGCAAGCCTCACCGGGTGCCGATCCGGCTCGCCCGGTCGTCGAGACCGGCTGGCGGCAGATCGTCATCGTGACGGCGATCATGTTTGCCGCTCTGCTCGAAACCCTCGATTCGACGATCGTCAACGTCTCGTTGCCGACGATCGAAGGCAACATCGGCGCGTCGATCGACGAAGGCATCTGGATCATCACCGGCTACATCATCTCCAACGTCGTTTCGATTCCGCTCAACCCGCTCCTGATTCGCCTCTTCGGACGGCGCCGCTACTTCGCGACCTGTATCGCGGGATTCACGATCGCCTCCGTCCTCTGCAGCTCGTCGCACACGCTGGTTGCCCTGGTGTGTTTTCGCGTCGTGCAGGGCGCGTTCGGCGGCGGATTGATCGCAACGTCGCAGGGCGTGATGCGCGATACGTTCCCGCCGCGCGCGCTCGGCGTGAGCTCGGCGCTCTTCGCGATCGCGCTGCTGCTCGGACCGGCGCTCGGGCCGGTAGTCGGCGGCTATCTCACCGACAACTATTCCTGGCAATGGATCTTCGACGTCAACATCGTTCCCGGAACGATTGCCGCGCTCGTCGTTGCAACGATGTTGCGCGATCCGAGCGAACCGCAGCGCGTCTCGATCGATTGGCTCGGCCTCGGGCTGCTTGCGACCGGGCTCGGTGCACTGCAGATTCTCCTCGACAACGGCGAGCGCAACGATTGGTTCAGCGACAACGGGATGCTGGCCGCGGGCATCATCGCGCTGGTCGCGCTCGCGAGCTTTGCCTGGTGGCAGTGGAGCGGAACGTCGCGACCGGTCGTCGACCTGCACGTCCTGCGATTCCGCAGCGTCTGGGTGGGTTCGCTGATCGGCATGACCTTCGGAGCGATCATCTTCGTGCCGGCGATCGTCACGCCGCTCTACACCTCGCTCGTTCTGTCGTACACGCCGTGGGATAGCGGCTTGCTGCTGATCTCACGCGCCATACCCGTCGTTGTCTTTACGCCGCTCTTCGCCGCGCTCGCGCAAAACGGCGTCGACGTCCGCTACATGCTCGGCAGCGGTCTTGCATTGACGGCTGCGGCAATGTGGTGGCTCGATGCATCGATGACGCCGGCGACGCCGTTTGCGACCCTCGCGTGGCCGCTGATCCTCTCGGGCATCGGGCAGTCGATGCTGCTGGTACCGCTCATCGTGGGCGTGCTGACCACGACGCCGGCGCAGCTCAACGGCAAGATTTCGCCGATCATCACGCTCAGCGTGCAGCTGGGCGGATCGATTGCCAGTGCAGCGACCATCGCCGTGTTCGACCGCCGCACGTCGTTCCACGCGACGATTCTCGCGGGCGCGAGCAATCTGCACCAGCTCGCGATCAACGGGCTCGCGCCGACACAGGCGACGCTGCGAACTCTCGCCGGTTTGGTGAACGAACAGGCATCGACACTCGGCTTCGCCGACACGTTGCTTGCGCTGGGGCTGCTGGTCGCGGTCGTCTTTCCGCTCGTCCTCGCATTTCCGCGTTCGCAGAAGGCCACGCCGTGAACGAATACGCCGCCGCGATGATGCGCTTCGCCGATCAATTGACCGACGCCGGAATTCCGTTGCGGGAACGCGGCGGAGCGCTCGGTGCGTACTGCTCCGCGCTGCACGAACGAACCGAGACGGCCTGGCGCACCTTCTATCTCACCGTCTACGCCGCTCTCGAACGGCTCGCGGAGCGAGACCGTTCACCCGGCGGCGATGCGGCGATGCCGCTGCTGCGGCTCATCTCCGACGATTTCGGCTCGCGGCTCGTGGACCGGCCGACGTTTGAACGCATCCGCCGGCGGCTCGTCGAATATGCTCTTCGTGAAGCAAGCCTATCATCATAAGGACCTTCGCAACGCGCTGATCGACGAAGCCCTTGCGATCCTCGCCTCGGGTGATGCGGGCCAGATCACGTTACGCGAACTGGCGCGCCGGCTCGGGGTGACGCACAGTGCGCCGTACGCTCACTTTCCCGACAAGCGGGCGCTGCTCGAAGCCGTCGAGGCCGCGGGCTTCACCCGGCTGACCGAACTCCTGCGCGAAGCCGGGCGTCCGGAGCATGATCCCGCTCGCCGGTTCGTCGCGCAGGCGCTCGCGTACGTGCAGTTCGCGCGCGACAACGCGAACCTGTACCGGCTCATGTTCGCCGATCGCGAGCTGGCGCACGATCCGCAGTGCGACTGGTCACCGGAGGGAGACCAGGCGTTCCAGATCGTGCTCGACGACCTTTCTGCGCTTGGCCTTCCGGAGGGAACCGACATCCGCGATGCGGCCTGCGGCGCCTGGGCGACGCTGCACGGGATCGCGATGCTCGAGATCGACGGCCGCTTACAGGGCAAGATCGCGATCCCCGGAAAGGCGGCGACGCCCAACGGCGACGCCATCGTCTTGCTGATGTGCAACTTCCTCTTGCGCGGCCTGCGCGCGGCGACCTCGGGAAGTTAAAGGACGCCCTCCGGCGAAGCTGCCCCCCACGTTCCCTCGCCGTGGAGACGTCCGTTGAGCCAAAATCCCCTGATCTTTAGCGGCAACTCGAACCGCGCGCTGGCCGAAGAGATCGCCAAGCGGCTCAAGTTGCACGTGGGCAAGTCGCTTGTCGACAAGTTCAAGAACGAGGAGACGCGGATCGAGATCGGCGAGAACGTCCGCGGCTCCGAGGTCTTCGCGATCCAGTCGATCTGCAAGGCGGCCGATGGACGCATCGGCGTCAACGACGCGCTGATGGAGCTCTTGCTCATGATCGACGCGCTTCGGCGCGCGTCGGCGGCGCGCATCACCGCCGTGATTCCGTACTACGGCTACGCGAAGCAGGACAAGAAGACCAAAGGGCGCGAGCCGATCTCGGCCAAGGTCGTTGCCAACTTGCTCAAGGTCACGGGCGCGAAACGCCTGGTGACGATGGATTTGCACGCGGCCCAGATTCAAGGCTTCTTCGACCTCCCGGTCGACAATCTGATGGCGATGCCCGTGCTGTGCAACTATCTAAAGGAGAACGGGCTCTTCCGCGATCGCATCGTCGTCGTCTCGCCGGACGCGGGCGGCGTGCATCGCGCCGAACTCTTCGCCAAGCGCCTGGAGAGCTCGCTGGCCATCGTCTTCAAGCGCCGGCCCGAGCCGGACGTGTCGGAGGTCACCGACATCGTCGGCGACGTCAAGGGCAAGATCGCGGTCGTCGTCGACGACATGATCTCGACGGGCGGCACGCTGGCAAAGGCAGCCGAAGCGATCAAGGCTCGCGGAGCGACACAAGTCTACACCGTTGCAACGCACGGCATCTTCGCCGGTGATGCGATGCGCGTGCTCGAAGAGTCCGAGATCGAACGGGTCGTCGTCACCAATACGATTCCCTTCGCCAAGGGCGAGCACGGCCTCACGAAATTCGTGCAGCTCTCGATCGCACAGACCTTCGCCGACACGATCAGCCGCATCACCACCAATCGCTCGGTTTCGGCGCTCTTCGACGGCGAGGAGGGCACGGCGCCGCCGGAGGCGGGCCCTAGCGAAGCCGCGGCGCTCGTGCAGGCGGCGACGGCATAGACGATCCGGCCGACCACCACCATCTGGAGAACTATGGCTAAGCAGAAAGAACTCAACCTCCCCATCGAGCGCCGCACCAAAGTCGGCACGACCGGGGCGCAGGCGCTGCGCCGCGCCGGCAAGATTCCGGCCGTGCTCTACGGTCACGGGACCGCGCCGCTGCATCTCGCCTTCGAGGCGAAGATCTTCGACGAGCTCTTGCACCACGGCGGGCGGACCGGCGTGCTGACGCTCACGCTCGAGGGCAAGAAAGCCGACATGGCGCTGGTGCGCGAGGTCGCGCGTAATCCGGTCTCGCGCAAGATCGAACACGTCGATCTGCAGCGCGTCTCGGAACACGAGTCGGTGCATGCGACGATTCCACTCGTTGCCGTCGGAACGGCGCGCGGCGTACGCGACTTCGGCGGCGTGATGGACGTCATCATGCACGAGATCGAGGTCGAGGGCCCGGTCGACGAGCTGCCCAGCCGCCTCGAAATCGACGTTACTGAGCTCGGCATTCATCAGCACGCGACGGCCGCCGACGTGAAATTACCGCCGGGCTTCAAACTGCTCGAGGATCCGTCGACGATCGTCGTCTCGGTCGAGTCTTCGAAGACCGCGCAACACCTCGAGGAAGCGGCCGTGGGCACGATCGCCGAGCAGGCCACGCCCGAAGTCATCGGCGCCACTCCGCAACCTCAAGAGTGAGGCCGGAGGGGCCCCCACGTCTCATCGTCGGGTTGGGGAATCCCGGAAAAGAGTACCAGCGAACCCGGCACAACGCCGGGTTCATGGTTGTCGACGAGCTTGCATCGCGTTTCGGTCTTTCATCTTGGAAGACCAAAGACAGCGCGCATCAGCTCTACGATTCGCAGCGGCGCGTCGTGCTCGTCGAGCCAACGTCGTACATGAACCTTTCCGGTACGCCGGTGCGTTTGATCTCGTCGTGGTATCGCACGCCGCCCCACGACGTGCTGGTCGTCGTGGACGACATGGATCTGCCGTTCGGAAAACTCCGCATGCGGCCGTTCGGCGGACATGGAGGCCACAACGGCTTGCGCTCGGTCATCGCGACGATCGGCGAGGAATTTCCGCGCCTGCGCGTCGGGGTGGGCCGGCCGGACCACGACTCGGTCGACTACGTCCTAAGCCCCTTCGGCAAAGAGGAGCAGGCGCTGCTGCCGCGACTGATCGCCGCCGCCGCCGACGGAGCGCAACGCTGGCTCGAGGTGGGAATAGAATCAGCGATGCAGTTCGTGAACAATTGGTCGGCGACGGCCGATACTGATGCAAAGTGATCGACTTCAGCGGGACGACCTTCGTGCTCCGTGTCGACGAGGCGACCGCGCATGACGCCGGCACGACGTTCGTCGACGATCTTCGCGTGCTCACCCGGCATCACGTGCGGCCGATCGTCGTGGCGCCCGATCCCGCCGCGGCCCGCGCGATCGTGCGCGCCATCAACCGCAGTTCGAACGTCGCGCTCGCGCTGAGCGGCTCGGACGCTGCGCTCCTACCGCAAACGCCGAGCGGCATCGGCCGCGTGCAGACGCGCATCTTGCACACGTTGACCGGCGCGGGATTCATTCCGGTGGTCGAGCCTACGGCTTTTGCGCTCTTCGGTGACGAGCAAACCGTGCCCGCCGACGACGTCGCCGCAGCGATCGGCGCCGCAGCCGAAGCGGCGCGCGCGATCTTCTTTCATCAAGCCGGAGGCGTCAGCGACCCGCAAACGCACGAGCTCATCGGCGAGCTGACGCCGTCCGAGGCGCTCGAACTCGCGCAAGACCCGCGGGTCGATCCCGAATTGCGCAACGCGATGCGCGCTGCTGCGTTCGGCGTACGCGGCGGAATTCCAGCCGCGCAGATCCTCGACGGGCGGGTTTCGCACGCCGTCGTCGTGGAGGTGCTCACCACGCAGCATCTCGGCACGCAAGTCATCGGCGGACTCGTTCTTTAAGTTATTTCGGACACGTCGAAGGGACGCCGTTGATCGCGTGAACGCGCGCGGACGGATCCTCGACGCGTTGCATGAATAGGCGAGCCAAAAGGTCGGGGCACACCTCGGTCAACGATTGATCGGTCGCGCGCACGATATTGCGCACCGCGGCTGCGCGATCGACGTGCAGGGACAGCGCGTACCGATCCGCCTCGCGTGAAAGCGCGCGCAGGACCACGTTGTCGGCCGGGACGGCCACGAGGTACATCAAGCCGAAGAAAGCGCCCAGCAGCGCAAAGCGCGAAACGGGATCGTCGTCCCGGCGAAAGCCGATCCGATCGGCGATTCCCACGGCGACCGTCGCACCGACGATGAAGAGCAGCGCGTCCGTCAGCGCGATCTTCCAGACGGCGCCGGCGCTCACGTACCCGAGCTCACGAGCCACGACGTATTCGAGCTCTTTCGGCCCTGCGACCGCGAAGATCGTATCGCCGACGACGATCCGCTGTGTCGGCCCGAGGCCGGCGACGTACGCGGTTCCGATGTGCGATCGCCGGCGGATCTGTTCGACGACGGGCGTGCTCCGGCGGGCGGCCGCTTCGACCGCTTGCACGGCGGCTACGGCGCGCGCCGGGATCGGAACGATGCGATCCACGAGCGGCGTACCGGCGAACGGCAAGAGATAGGCAACACCGGCGCTGACGAATAGGATCCCACCTATGGTGTAGAGATACCACTGATGCGTTCGGTCGACCAGCGTCAGGACGGTCGCGGTCATGATGCCGATGACGATCATCCACGCCAGCGTGACGAGCACCCAATCGGCGGCCCATCCGCGCAAGAGCTGATCGCTTTGATCCATGGCGCGCTCGACGCGGTAGAGATAGAAGCTCGGCACGAGCGCCGCGACGCGAACGATCAGACCGAGCCACGCGCCGAAAACGAGCCGTACGACCGCCTCGTTATGGAATCTTCGCCGCAGCGCGTCGCGCAGCGAAGCGGCATTGCCGGACTGCCAAAAGTAGATCAGCACCACGACCGGGATCAGTACCGCGAGGAACCACCCCGGCAGATACCAATGCACCAGCCGCACGGCCGCAATCTGGCGGTCCGGATCGACCAGTTGCGCGGCGGAATGCGTCAAAAGCGAGTGGTTCGACAGAGCGTCGGCGCGGAGATCCAGCGCATTGGGTCGCAGGGTCACTCCGGCCTGTTCGCCTCATATGGCCGAATCGCTTGCTACGCTGCCCTCGCGAAAGACCGCGAACGTCGCGCCGTTGACCGCGAATGAGACGCGATCGCGCCCCGTTCGTTTGCTGTGGTACATCGCGGCATCCGCCACTTCCAGCAGTTCGTTCGCGTCGCGAGCGTCGTGGGGAAAGCTCGCGACGCCGATGCTCGCGGTGATCTGCAACGGTATTCCGAAGCGGTGACGCCGCACCGCTTCGCAAAATCGCTCCGCGCGTTCGATCGCAACGGTCTTCTGAGCGTCATGGATGAGCGCGCAGAATTCGTCGCCGCCGTTGCGGCCGGCGACGTCGACGTCGGGAACGACGTGCTGGCGCAGCAGTTCGGCCATCCCTTGCAGGACCGCATCGCCCGCTCCATGCCCGAAGGTGTCGTTGACCGACTTGAAACGATCGGTGTCGATGAACCAGAGCGTCAGCACGGTCGCGGCACCGAATCGCACGCGACCGATCTCGTCGCGCAAGCGATTGCGAAAAGCCCGCGGCGTGAAGAGCCCGGTCAGGCCGTCATACGTCGCATCGGCTCGGGCAAGCTCTCGCTCGAGCGCTATTGCGTACGGCAAGGCGGCGTGTTCGATCGTGCGCACGATTGCGTCCTCGCCCTCGATCGTGTCTGCGGCCGACGTCGAGAGATAGAGCACGGCGCGCAATCCGCTGCCGTCGCTCATCGGGACCGCGAGCGCGCAGCGGTCGGTCGGTACGAGCGCGCCCTTGGTTCCGCTCGCGCGGTGACCGGCGAGCCCGGCTTGCGACGGGAGATAATCGCTCGCATCGCGGCGCAGCCTCACGCGCGCGTAGTGCTCGACGCGCGAACCGTCGGCAAAGACGCATTCCAACTCTTCACCCTCGGGGGTAAACGCCAGCACGGCGTCGATGGCGGGATCGCGGCGGCGAACCGTCTGTGCCAGCGCCTCGATGACGGCGTCACTCGAACGGCGTGACGCTTCGAGCAGCGTTCGCACGGCGTCCAGAACGAAGGCCTCGCGCACGTGTGTTTCATGGACGCTTCTTCGTTGCGCGCGCAACTGCGCATACGTTCGCATCACTGCCACGCCGAGCACGGCACATGTGAGGGCGGCTACGACGATCGCGACGCTCATGGACGTATCTGCGTGAGTGCCCTCGGTATATGAGAAGAGGACGTGCGCGTTCGTCGAAGGTACCACGCGTGCTCGATCCCAAGGACTGGCCCGCATTTCGTAAGCTCAGCCACGCAGCGCTCGATGATGCGCTCGATTACCTCGAAGGCATTCGCGAGCATCCCGTGTGGCGCGAAGTGCCGGACGAGGTCCAAGCGCGATTGCGCGAGCCGGTGCCCGCCGATCCGGCGCCGCTCGAGGCGGTCTACCGTGAATTCGCCGAAACGATCCTGCCCTACGGAAGCGGCAACACGCATCCGAGATTCTTCGGTTGGGTGCAAGGCGCGGGTACACCGGCCGGTGTGCTGGCCGAACTCTTGGCGGCAACGATGAATCCCAACGTCGGCGGTCGCAATCACGGCGCGGTCTACGTAGAGCGGGCGGTCTTGCGCTGGCTCTGCGATCTCTTCGAGTTTCCCGAACGCGCGAGCGGCGTTCTCACCGTCGGCGCGTCGGCGGCGAATCTCATTGCCGTGTTGGTCGCGCGCACGCGCGCTCTCGGCACGCAAGTACGCGAGCAGGGCATTACGCGCGACGGCGGGCGACTGATCGCCTATGCATCGTCCGCGACGCACAGTTGCGTGCGCCGCGCCTTCGAGGTCAGCGGCTTAGGCAGCGGTTCGCTGCGCGTTCTCCCCACCGATTCACTCCACCGCGTCGACACCGCAGCGGTCGCTCGCGCCGTCGCCGAGGATCGCGCCGCCGGCAATCGTCCGTTCATGGTGATCGGTAACGCGGGAACCGTCGACGTCGGCGCAATCGACCCCCTCGACGAGCTAGCCGAACTGGCGGCACGTGAAGGATTGTGGTACCACGTCGACGGCGCGCTCGGCGCTCCGGCACTGCTCTCCGCGGCGCTCGCAGCGCGTTTCCGCGGGATCGAACGCGCGGATTCGATCGCGTTCGACTTCCACAAGTGGCTGCAGGTTCCGTACGATGCCGGCTGCCTCGTCGTGCGCGACGGTGAGCTCCACCGCGAAACGTTCGCCACCGCGGCGAACTACCTGACCCGCATGCCGCGCGGCTTGGCGAGCGCCCAACCATGGTTTACGGATTTCACCATCGACCTTTCGCGCGGCTTCCGCGCGCTGAAGATCTGGTTCACGATGAAAGTCTTTGGCTCGCGTGGCATCGGTGCAGCAATCGAAGCCAACGTCCGCCAGGCGCGATTTCTCGCCGATTTGATCGACGCCGACCGCGATCTCGAACTCCTGGCGCCGGTTGCGCTCAATATCGTGTGCTTTCGCTATCGCCGTGACGATCTCGATGAAGACGCGCTCGACCGGTTCAACGACGAACTGGTGATCGCGCTTCAGGAAAGCGGCGAGGCCGTTGCGTCTTCGACGACGGTGGGCCTGCATCGCGCCATACGCATCTGCATTCTCAACCACCGCACGACCGATGCCGACCTCGTTCACACGCTCGACACCATCAAGCGTCTTGCGCTTGCGCTACCCGTCTAAGCTGCGTACGAAATCTGCGATCGCGGTTCCGATCTCGTCGGGAGCATCCTCTTGGATGAAGTGGATCCCGTTCACGAGGACCTCGCGCTGATTCGGCCATGTCCGGCAGAACGCGCGCGCCCGCCCGACCAGTATCGCACCCGGGTCCGCGCACACGAAAAGCTTCGGAAGCTCGCTGTTCGCGAGCCACGCGCCGTATCGCTCGACGATCGCCGTCACGTCGGCGGGCGTTCCTTCGATCGGAAGTTCGCGAGGCCAGACCAGTGTCGGAAGACGCGCCGCGCGCTCGCGGAACGGCGCGCGATACACATCCATCTCCTCGTCGCTCAGCTTGCGGATGATGCTCTTCGGCAAGATGACCTCGATGAAATAATTCTCGTCGAAGACCAAATGTTCGCCTTCGCGCGAGCGCAGAGCGCGGAACATCTCGTCGCGTCCGTCCGGAAAATCGTCCCAGGTGCGCGGCTGAACGATCGCCTCCATGTACGCGATGCCTGCAACGTGCGCTTGATGACGCAACGCCCAGTAAAACCCGAGCGCCGAACCCCAGTCGTGCACGACCAGCGTCACCGGCTCCGTGAACTGCATCGCGTCGAACCATTCGTCCACATACCGGGCGTGATTCACGAAGCGATACGAGCTCGAGGGAGACTTCCCGGAGTTGCCCATGCCGATGAGATCCGGCGCGAGGCAACGCGCGAACGGAGCGACGTGCGGAATGACGTTGCGCCAAAGATAGGACGAGGTCGGGTTGCCGTGGAGAAAGACGACCGGTCTTCCCGTTCCCACGTCGACGTACGCCATCTCGGCATCGAGAACATTAACGCGATGCTCGACGGCCACTTGGTTCATTGGGCAGGGCTATACCCGGGTTCGAAAAGGAATAAACGTTTTCAGCATAAATCGCTAGAGACTTGGGTACATAGCACGGTCGAGTGGATATGAAAAGATTGACTTTTCGCATTGTTATCCTCACGTTTGCGATCGCATTCGCAATAAGCACGCCGGCGTTCGCCGCGGGCTCGATTGCCGGCGGCGTCTACGTCGAGAACGGCAACGGCCAATCCGTGACCGGAGGAGGTGTGCTGCTGAGCACGACCAGTCCGCTGCCATTGCTTCCAGCAACCATCGGCCTGACCGGCTTTCTTCCGTTGGCGCGGGGCGGCGGTTACGCGGTGACCGTCGACGGCACGTTTTCGTTTGTCAACAACGCGCTCGGCCTCGGGTACGGGATCGGACAATTCGGCGGCGCGCGCGGGAGCGGTACGGCGACGGCGTTCTTGCTGCACAAGATCGCGCCATTTACCTCAGTTGAATTACGCGCCTATTTCCCCGCCGGATCGCACGCCGCAACCGCAGGCTTCCTCGGTTTGCGCTTTAGTTTGTAGGCTTACTTCTCGGGGAGCGGTTTGGCGGGGTTGCCGGCAACGCGCTCGCCCGGCCCGACGTCCTTCGTGACGACCGAACCGGCGCCGGTGAGCGCGCCGTCGCCGATCGTGCGCGGAGCCACGATCGACGTATTCGATCCGATCGAGACGTTCTTGCCGATCGTCGTGCGGTTCTTGCGCTCACCGTCGAAGTTGCACGTGATCGTACCGGCGCCGATGTTGGTCTCCTCGCCGACCGTCGCGTCGCCGACATAGGCAAGGTGCGACGATTTCACGCCCTGCGCGTACTGTGAATTCTTGATCTCGACGAAGTTGCCGACGCGATTGTTTCCGGCAAGTTTGGCGTGTCCACGGATATGAGCAAACGGGCCGATCTTCGACTCGTCGCCGATCTCGCTCTGCACGACGACGCTCTCGCATATTTCGACGCGGCTTCCGATCGTCGAACCCGAGATACGCGTGTGCGGGCCGATGACGCAGCCCTCACCGATCGTCGTGAGCAGCGATATCGAAGTCCCGGGGTAGATCACGGTGTCTCGACCGATGCGCAGCTCCGGTTCGAGATAGGTCGTCGCCGGATCGAGAATCGTGACGCCGTCGCGCATGTGAACGGCGCAAATACGCGCGTTCATTTCGCGGCGCGCAAGCGCCAGCTCGACACGATCGTTGATGCCGAGGGTCAGAAGATGGTCGGAAACCGGAACGGGCCGCACGTGCTTGCCGCCGCGAACGAACTGTTCCACGACGTCGGTGAGATAGTACTCCTCTTGCGCATTCTCGTTTCGCAGCCGGGCGACGGCATCGCGCAGCGCGCTTTCGTCGAAAGCATAGATGCCGGCGTTCATCTCGTCGATAGCGAGCTCGCTCGGGCCCGCATCCCTGGCCTCGACGATGCGTTCGACGTCTTCACCGTTGCGCACGACGCGCCCAAAGTTCGAAGGCAGCGGCATCTTCACCGTTACGAGCGACATCACCGCAGGGTTGCCGCCGTCGAGCGCCGCAAGCGCGCGCGAAAAGACGTCATGCGTGATCAGCGGCATGTCCGCATAGGCAACGATCACCTGCGAACCCGCGCGCGGCGGCGTCGACTCCAGGGCGACCTTGACGGCGTGGCCGGTCCCCAGCTGGTCGCTCTGCACGATGCCTTTCACGCCGAACTCCCCGATTCGCGCCTGTAATTCGTCGTTCGTCACGACGAGCACGTCCTCGATTCCGGCGGCGCGCAGCTCGCGCAGCGCGTACCATAGCATCGGCCGGCCGCAGATCTCGTGCAGCACCTTGGGAGTACGGCTCTTCATGCGGGTGCCTTTGCCGGCCCCGAGCACGATCGCGCGGACGCTCATTCTTCGGTATTCATTTCGCCCGGCGCAAGCAGCTTCTTCCACTCGTCCTGCTCGCGTTTGCCGGGTGAACCGAGCGCGTCGAGCGCGTTACGAAGACGCTCGCGTACGAGGTCGCGTCCGAGCAGCTCCATCGAGTCGTAGAGCGGAATCGAGGTCGGACTGCCGGTCACCGCCACGTAGAAGGGCCGCGCGACGTCGCGGAATTTCTTCCCCAGCGCCTCCGCCACGCGCTTGAGAGCGGTCTCGATGCCGGCTACGTCCCACGTGCGCACCGCGTCGAGTTCCCATAGCGCGAGTTGGTACGCCTGACGAGTTTGGAGCTCGTCGAGCCGGCCGCCACGCAGCTGCTCGGCGGTAAGACCGAGTCGTCCCGCAAAGAGAAACGCGACCAGCGGCGCGATATCGCTCAGGCGCTCGATTCGCGAGTGCGCGAGCGCGAAGATCCGCCCCGCATCCCTCGTCGCCGCCCAGGCAAAGAAGCGCTCGCCCAGCGCACGCTCGTCGAGGGTCTCGCGCACGTAGCGGCCGTTGAGCCAATCGAGCTTTTGCACGTCGAAGACGGGCCCGCCCAGCGGAACGTGCTCGACGTTGAACCGCTCGACCATCTGCCCGAGCGACATCAGCTCGTCTTGCTCTTCGCTCGCCGTATTCGAAAGCAAGCCCAAGAAGTTGAGCAGTGCCTCGGGCAGATAGCCCATCGCCCGATAGAAAAGAATGCCGGTCGGATTCTTGCGCTTCGAAAGCTTGGAGCGATCGGGATTGCGCAGGAGCGGCAAGTGCACGAGCTTGGGCGGCTCCCACCCGAAGTATTGGTAGAGCAGCAGATGTTTCGGGGCGCTCGAGACCCATTCTTCGCCGCGGATGACGTGGGTGATCTCCATCAGGTGATCGTCGACCACGTTGGCGAGATGATACGTCGGCAAGCCGTCCGACTTCATCAACACCTGCATGTCGACGCTCTTCCATTCGAACTCGATCGGACCGCGGCGCAGATCCTCGACGACGACCACGCCGGAATCGGGAACGCGCAAACGCACGACGTACGGCTCTCCGGCCTCCTCGCGGCGGGCAATCTCGTCTTGCGTGTACGTCAGGCACAGCCCGTCGTAGCGCGACGGGGCGCCCGCGGCGCGCTGCGCGACGCGCATCTCCTCCAGGCGACGCGGCGCGCAGAAGCACTTGAACGCGTGGCCTCGCTCGAGCAACTCGTTGACGTAGCGCTTGTAAATCTCCGAGCGTTCGCTCTGGCGGTAGGGTCCGTATGGACCGCCTACGTCCGGCCCTTCGTCCCACGAGAGGCCCAGCCAGTGCAGCGAATCCAGGATCGCCGCTTCGCTCTCGCGCGTGCTACGTGCCCGGTCGGTATCCTCGACGCGCAGGATGAACTGCCCGCCGTGATGCTTGGCGAAGCAATAGTTGATCAGGCCGACGTACGCCGTGCCCACGTGCGGGTCGCCCGTCGGTGACGGGGCGATCCGTGTTCTAACCAACCAGTTCGCGGCGCTTGCCGCATTCGGCGCGAACGAAGTCGACGATCTCTTGCAGCGGCGCGCCGGGCGTGAAAATCGCCTTCACACCAAGCTTGCGCAGCTCTTGCGCATCTTCGGGCGGAATGGTGCCGCCGCCGAAAAAGACCACGTCCTCGGCATCCTGCTTACGCAACTGCTCGACCACGAGCGGGAAGAGCGTCATGTGCGCACCCGAGAGAATCGAAAGCCCAATCCCGTCCGCGTCCTCCTGGATAGCCGTCTGCACGATTTGTTCGGGCGTCTGAAAGAGCCCGGTGTAGATCACTTCCATCCCGGCGTCGCGCAACGCGCGCGCGATGACCTTCGCGCCGCGGTCGTGGCCGTCGAGGCCGGCTTTAGCGACGACGATCCGCAGCGGTCGATCGGCGGCCATGCTTCTCCCCGCGCTGCATCCCTTTGCTCAAGCGCAGCGCTTCCTCCAGTTTGTTCTTCACTTCAGCGAGCGTTCGCCGCACCCGGCGGCGATCGATGTCGTTTTGTATCTTTAGCATGTCAAAATACCGATTGCTCCGTGTAACGACCGTAAACGGCGGCCATCGCTTCGACGATCTCGCCTTCGGTGCAGTACGCATTGACACAGTCGATCAGATGAGGCATCACATTGTCGCGTTCGTCGCGGCACGCACGCTGCAAGCGCTCGAGCGCGCGCTGCACGCGGCCGCCATCACGCGACGCACGCAACTCGGCAAGGTCGCGCGCCTGACCCTGCGCAACCTCTTCGGTGATCTTGAGCAAGTCGATCTCGACCCGTTCCTCATCGCGTTGGAAATAGTTGACGCCTACGATGATCCGGTCTTTCGACTCGATCGAGCGCTGATAGCGGTAGCTCGCCTCGGCGATCTCTTTTTGGAAGAACCCGGCTTCGATAGCCTCGATGACGCCGCCGTACCCTTCGATCTGCTCGAAGTAGGCTTCGGCTTGGCGTTCCATTTCGTCGGTGAGCGCTTCGACGAAATACGAGCCGCCGAGCGGATCGACGACGTTGGTGACGTTGGTCTCGTACGCCAGCACCTGTTGCGTGCGTAGCGCGATCTCGACCGACTTCTCCGTCGGCAACGCAAGCACTTCGTCCATCGAGTTGGTATGCAGCGATTGCGTACCCCCGAGAACGGCCGCCATCGCCTCGAACGCGACGCGTACGATGTTGTTCTCCGGCTGTTGCGCGGTCGCGCTGCAGCCCGCCGTCTGCGTATGGAAACGCAGCTGCCACGACTTCGGGTTTTTCGCTCCGTAGCGCTCGCGCATCCGCTTGGCGTAGATGCGGCGCGCGGCGCGAAACTTGGCGATCTCTTCGAAGAAATCGATGTGCGAGTTGAAGAAAAACGAGAGGCGTGGAGCAAAGGCATCGACGTCGAGTCCGCGCGCCATGGCCGCTTCGACGTACGCGAAGCCGTCGGCGAGCGTGAACGCGAGCTCCTGCGCGGCGGTTGAACCGGCTTCTCGGATATGATAGCCCGAGATCGATATCGTGTTCCATCTCGGCATCTCCGCCGTGCAGAACTCGATCATGTCGACGATGATGCGCATGTGCGGGCGCGGCGGAAAGATCCACTCCTTCTGCGCGATGTACTCTTTGAGTATGTCGGCCTGAATCGTTCCGCCGAGCAATGCGCGGGAGATGCCCTTCTTCTCGGCTGCCGCCACGTATTGCGCGACGGCGATCGCCGCGGGACCGTTGATCGTCATCGACGTCGTGATGTCGCCCATGTCGATTCCATCGAAGAGAATCTCCATGTCGCGCAGCGAGTCGATCGCGACGCCGCACTTGCCGACTTCGCCGCGCGCTTGCGGCGCGTCGGAGTCATAGCCCATCAACGTCGGCATGTCGAACGCAACCGAAAGCCCGTGCTGGCCCTGCGAGAGTAAGAAGTGGTAGCGCTCGTTGGTTTGCCGCGCGTTCCCGAAGCCGGCGAACTGGCGCATCGTCCAGAGCCGGTCGCGGTAGCCGCCCGGATGGATGCCGCGAGTATACGGATATTCGCCTGGGGGCGGCTCCACGCGCCGCACGTCCTGCGGACCGTAGACAGCCTCGAGCGGGACGTCGGAGATGGTGCGGTCGACCGCGCCCGAGCCGGGGCCGGTGCGCTGCGCCCTCATCTTAAGTGCCACAAGAGCCTATTCTCCCAAACCTGGGGCCGCCCCGCAAGGGCGAATGTCAGGGCCCCGGCGGCGCCTCCAGCAACCCGCCGAGCGGATCGGGGTCGCGAGCCCGGCGATGCCGCTCGTACTCGTGCTCGTTCCAGAGCCAGCCGGGAAGCGTGGCGGGGAAGCGCATCTTCAGGACGGCAAGCTCGCGATAGACCGGCGGTTGCGGCCCGAGAAAATGATAAATCGCGATCCAGTGCGCGGCGATCCAGTAGGGTCCGACCGGCTCGAAGTTGACCGTGAGATAGACGGTCGAGCCCGGCACGTCCACGTCGTGGGTGACGTAGTCGGCGCGCCACACGTCGTAGGTCGTCGTGTCGATCCAGAGATCGCGCAGCGTGTAACGCGACGGATCCGAGACCGCCGCGAGCGCGACGTGATCCGTTTTGTGGCCGTCGATCGTCTCGACACCCGCCGTCCTCGCCGTGTAGACCGGTTGCGCGTACGCGCTCACGACCGCGATCGTTTTGAGGTCGCTCACCAAGCTGTTCTCTGCGGGTGCCGCCGTTTGCCCGGGGCTCGGCGTCGTCTTGACGATCGATTCGTGCACCGTGATCGAGAGCGGCCCGACGAACGCTCGATAGATCCGCGCGAGCGGAAGCCGGTCGTCGTTCGGGTAGTATTCGCTGTCGTTCATCATCTCGTCCGAGGCGCGAAAGGCGATGCGGTGACGATCGCCGTTTTCGTCGGTAAGATAGACGACGTACGGCGGCGTTCCGTAGGAGCGCAATCGTTCGTAGGCACGTTGCACGATAGCGCGCGCGGGCGGCGGCGACGCAACGACAGGCATTAGCCCCAGCTTTGCAACAGTGCTTCGGCGGCCGCATAGGGATCCACGTCGTCGGTGAGGCGCGCGTGCAGATCGCTCTCGAGACGCTCCTGCAATCTGCCGAGCACGAGGTGACGCACCTGATGCGCAAAAGCTTCGCGGCGCTTGCTCTCGATCTCACCGGTCTCATTGAGGTAGACGCGATGCGCCTCGATCGCCCGCCAGAGATCGTCGATGCCGTCGCCCGAGAGCGCCTGCGTCATGACCAGTTCCGGCACCCAGCCCTTGAAGTCGAGCATCTCCATCATGCTGCGAATCTCGCGTCGCATCTGATTGGCCATCGGGTGATCGGCCTTATTGACCACGAAGATGTCGGCGATCTCCATGATGCCCGCTTTGAGCACCTGTATCGAGTCGCCGCTGCCCGGCTGCAATGCGACGACCGTCGTTTGCGCGAGCTCCGCGATCTCGATCTCGCTCTGTCCCACTCCGACGGTTTCGATCACGATGATCTCGAGTCCGAACGCGTCCATCAAGAGCACGGCGTCGGCGGTCGCGCCGGCGACGCCGCCGAGATGTCCGTGGCTCGCCATCGAGCGAATGAAGACCTTGGGATCGACGAAATGCTCGGTGAGACGGATGCGATCTCCCAGCAGCGCACCGTGCGAAAACGGTGAACTGGGGTCGACCGAGATCACGCCCACCGCTTTGTCCAGCGATCGCGCTTTGCGCACGAGTCCGCTGGAGAGCGTCGATTTCCCCACGCCGGGCGGCCCGGTGAGCCCGATCGTGAGCGCGCGGCCCGTTTTCGGGTAGAGGCGGCGGATCAGCTCGGCGCCGCGCCCGCTTTCCGCCCACGATATCGCGCGCGCAAGTCCGCGCGGACGGCCGGCTTCAAAGTCGTGCACGAGTGTTTGCATGTCGAGTGGGGCCTTCAAGGTACGGATGGATTGCGGCCCACACCCGGAATCACCCTCCCCCTCGTGGAAGAAGCCCGTCAATGTTGCCCGCGGCGCTTCTGGCTGCGTCGCTGATGTTGACACCTGCGCAATCGGTACAGATCGACGCGGTGGTCGCACACGTGATGCAGACGAGCCACATCCCGGGGCTTTCGCTCGGCATTGCCCGCAAAGGGCACGTCGTATTTCTGCGCGGTTACGGCTCGCGAAGCTGCGCCGGCGGCCCCCATGCGAACGGCTACACCGTCTATCGCGTCGGCTCGATCACCAAACAGTTCACCGCCGCCCTCGTGATGCAGGAGGCCGATCGCAGCGCGCTTCCCCTCAACGCCGAGATCAAAGGTATCACCATCGCCCAGCTCCTTTCACAGACCAGCGGCCTCGTTTCATACACCGATCCCGGCGAAACGCTCGACACGGCGCTCAACGCACCGACGCAATTTCCGCCGGGCACGCAGTGGCAGTACAGCAACAGCAACTACTATCTTTTGGGTACCGCGCTCCAGTCGGTGACGAACGAACCGTTTGCCACGCTGCTCGCAAAGCGCATCACCGCACCGCTGCATCTGATCTCGACGACGTTTGCTCCGCCGCTCGCTCAAAACGTCGCGCAAGGCTGCGTCTGGGATGGAACGGATTGGCAGCCCGCGCCCTACGCGTTCAACGACACGCCGGCGCTGGCGTTCAGTGCAAGCGCGATGAGCAGCAACGTTCCCGACCTATTGACGTGGTTGTGGGATCTCTATGACGGGGACGTCGTCGATCCCGACAGCTTCGAACAGATGACGACGTCGTGGACGCTTACCGACGGCACGCCGACGAACTACGGCTTCGGCTTCTTCACCGGCGACTGGTACGGCTTACGCATCGCGCAGCACACAGGCTACATCGACGGCTTCAGCGCCGACGATGGGCTCGTGCTCGACGACGGAACGTCGTTTGCGATCGTCACCAACGCCGACCGCGTGCCGCTCGTGCCGCTCGCGAAGAGTCTCATCGAAATCGTGGAGCCGCTCAAAAACCGCGCGCTGGTTGCCAATCTCTCCCATCCGGGCGTCTTTGAAGATCCGGCCGTGACCGGCCTGGTGAAAACGGTCGTCGCGCAGCTTGCCACGGGATCGCTCGACCGTTCGCTGCTGACCCCCGACTTCGCCGCGCGCATCGACGACGGCCGCTTACACATCTTCCAAACCACGCTGCGTCCGCTCGGCACGCTTCAGGCAGCGCTCTTCAACGAGTCGACGACCGTCGGCGTGCACACGAGCGAGGTCTACACCCTGCAATTCGAACACGGCCGGCTCTCCCTTACGTTTGGTCTGCGTAACGGAAAGATCGACACGCTCGACCTCACGCCGGGAAGTTAGTACCCATGCGGCATGCGCTCCTCGCGTCGTTGCTGATCGCCCAGACGCTCATCCTCCCCATGACCGGCGCCCGCCAGCGGAGTATCCAAAGCGAGACGCTCTTTCACACGCTCTTCCACGACTTCTTCCCCGAGGACGACGGCACGACGTACGTGCAGACCGGTGACATCCCGGCGATGTGGTTGCGTGACTCCGCCGCGCAGACGATTCCCTACGTGCGGTTCCAGCCGTACTATCCGCTGCTGCGAGCCCGCTTCGCCGGCGTGATCGAACGTGATGCGCGCGCGATCGACAAAGACGTCTACGCAAACGCATTCCAAGCAGATTATCATACGTGGGAACGCAAATGGGAGGTCGACTCGATCGCGTGGCCGGTAATTCTCACGCAGGTCTATTACAACGCAACGCACGATAACAGCATCTTCACGCCGAACTTGCATGTCGCGCTGCGCCAGATCGTCTACACGTACAATTGCGAAGAGCACCATCGTGAGTGCAGCCGCTACGTCTATCCGTATAAGGTACCGACGCACCAAGAGTTCGACGAAGGCACCGGCTTGATCTGGGGCGCGTTCCGGCCCTCCGACGATCCGGTCGAATATCGCTTCAACATCCCGCAGAACGTGTTGGCGGCCATCGCCTTGCGCGAGATCGCGACGCTGGCCCGCGTGGGGTACGGCGACGAGCAGCTTCGCCGGTCGGCGCTCGAACTCGAGGCTCGCGTGGTGGTCGGCATCCTGCGCTACGGCATCTTCTTCAACGCGCAACGCAACGTGTGGATGTACGCCTACGAGACCGACGGCTTCGGCAACGACAACATCATGGATGACGCGAACATTCCGAATCTCACCACGCTGCCGCTCTACGATTGGTCCTCGGCGTACGACCCGATCTATCTCAACACCCGCGCCTTCACGTTGAGTATGGACAACCCATGGTATTTCAGCGGCCGGTACGCGCAGGGACTCGGAAGCCCACACACGCCCTACGGGTTCGTGTGGCCGCTCGGCATCATCGGGCGCGCCATCACCTCGACCGACATTCTCGAGATCGAGAACAGCATCACGACGCTTGCCGAGACCGACAGCGAGAACGGGCTCATCCACGAGAGCTTTTATCCCGACGGATACTGGCGCTTCACGCGTCAGGAGTTCGGATGGGCCAATGCGCTTTACGCGGAGTTGCTCTTTCGTACGCTCGCCGGCTATCCGGCGCTGGAACACGTCACCGGCGATGAAACGATCCTGCCGTTCGAAGCGCGCACGGCGACGCCGGTCCTCGTTTCACGCATCGATCAGCTCGACAACGCCTCCGATCTGGTCGGAGCGCTCGGACGTCTGCTCTACGCGGGGCGTGCCGCGGCGATCAACCAGGGACCCTAAAGCGTTACGCGCCGTAGCGACGCCGGCGTTCGCCGTAGACGGCGAGCGCATCGGTGAAGATCGCCTCGTCGAAGTCGGGCCACATCACCTGCAGCGTGAGCAATTCCGTGTACGCCAATTGGTAGAGCAAGAAATTCGAAACGCGGTATTCGGCGCCGGTGCGGATGAGCAAGTCGGGATCGGGCGCGTGCGGCGCATACATCTTGGCGCGAAGCGCGGATTCGTCGACGTCTTCGGGCCGCAGCCGTCCCGCCGCCACGTCGGAGGCGACCGCCTGCACGGCGCGGACGATCTCGTTACGGCCGCTGTAGTTGAGCGCAAGCGCAAGCGTGATGCGCGTATTGCGCGCGGTGGCGTCGACGAGATCACGCAGCGCCGAACGGGCGGGTAGCGTGAAGGCGTCGAGTTCGCCGATGATCTCGACGCGCACGCCTTGCCGGACGAGGTCGGGCTTTTCGCTGCGTGCGCACGCGGCATAGAGCCCCATCAGCAGACCGACTTCGCGCGATTCCCGGTGCCAGTTCTCGGTTGAAAATCCGTAGGCGGTCAGCCGCCGGACCCCCGCCCGGGCAGCCGCCGAAACCGTCGCGCGCAGCGCCGAAACGCCGCGGCGATAGCCCTCGGCGATCGGCAAGCCTCGTTCGCGCGCCCACCGTCGGTTGCCGTCCATGATGACGGCGATGTGGGCGGGTGCGACCTCGGGGAGTCGGGCTTGCAGCATACATTACTTTGTACCACAAAGTAATCATCGCCCGCAAGACCGTAGGCGCGCCTTCGCCAAAGACGAGGTGTCGTGACTGAAGGCTACTACCGCTACCCGACGATCGCGGGCGATCGCCTTGTTTTCGTGTGCGAAGACGATCTGTGGACCGCCGCGGCGAGCGGCGGAGCCGCAACGCGGCTGACGGTGAGCTTCGGCTCTTGTTCCACGCCGCGGCTCTCGCCCGACGGAGAGCGCGTCGCCTTCATCTCGAGCGACGAGGGCAATCCCGAGGTGCACGTCATGCCGGCGCACGGCGGACGTCCGCAACGGCTGACCTATTTGGGGTCGACGTCGGCCCACGTGATGGGTTGGAGCGCCGATGGACGCGAGATTCTTTTCGTCGCCAATGCACGCACGTGGTTCGAAGGCGAGACGCGCCCCTTTGCGATCGCGTGTGACGGTGGCGAGCCACGCGATGTACGCGTCGGGCACGCGCGCACGTTTTCGCCGGGACCGGACGGCGCACTCGTCCTGGGACGCAACGCCTTCGATCCTGCGCGCTGGAAGCGCTATCGCGGCGGCACGAGCGGCGAGATCTGGATCGACGCCGGCAGTCGCGGCGACTTCGAAAAGCTCAAACTTCCCGACGGCAATCCGGCGTGGCCGATGTGGATCGGCGAGCGTGTCTACTTCCTCTCCGATCACGAGGGCATCGGCAACATCTATTCGTGCGCGCTCGACGGCAGCGACGTGACGCGCCACACGAACGAGGCCGAGTATTACGCGCGCTTTCCGTCGACCGACGGCACGCGAATCGTCTATTCCAGCGGCGGCGCGATCCGTTGTCTCGACGTGGAAAGCGGCACGACGACGTCGCTTGAGATCGACGCGCCGTCGCCCGAGCAGCAGACGGCGCGGCGCTTCGAGCACGCCGCCGAAGCGCTCGAGCATTACGCTCCCCATCCCGACGGCACGCGTCTGGCCTTCGTCTCGCGCGGACAGACGTTCTCGATGCCGCTCTTCGACGGTGCCGTGCTCCACCACGCCGGCAGCAGCCGCGTGCGCACGCGCTTGGCCGAGTGGCTGAAAGACGGTAAGCGTCTCGCCTTCGTGACCGATCCCAACGGGTTCGAGCAGATCGCCGTGCAGCGCGCCGACGGCAGCGACGAACCGAAGCTCGTAACGGCCACCGACATCGGCCGCGTGACCGAGCTCACCGTATCGCCTGCGAGCGACGTGGTCGCGTTTGCCAACCACCGCCATGAATTGTGCGCGATCGACCTCGATGACGGCCGCGTGCGCGTGCTCGATACGAGCCCTGCGCAGCGCATCTATGACTTGGCCTTCTCGCCTGACGGGCGATATCTCGCCTACGTGTGGTCGCCGACGCGCGGCGCTTCGATCATTCGCGTCGTCAAACTGCGCTCGGGGAAGATTCACGACGTCACCTCGCCGCTGCGCATCGATCATTCACCGGCGTGGGATCCACAGGGGAGGTACTTGTACTTCATCTCGACACGGGATTTCCACCCGGTCTACGACGCGCTGCAGTTCGACCTAAGCTTCCCCCAGGCGCAGCGTCCCTTCGTCGTGACGTTGCGCAGCGACGTTCCCTCGCCGTTCGTGCCGCTGCCCAAGCCCGTGCACCGCGATCACGGTCACGAGCACAACGACGACAAGAAGAGCGAGAAGCCCGAAGATCCGCGCATCGAGATCGACTTCGACGAGATCGCGGGGCGCGTACTCGGCTTTCCGGTCGAAGAGGGCGAATACGATCAGATCGTCGCCGTCAAAGGGCGCGTTCTTTACACGCGCTTCCCGGTGCACGGCATCAAGAACGCGAGCGACGACGAGGACGAGGAGCGAGCCGACGGAACGCTGCTCGCCTACGAGTTCGAAAGCCTGAAGCAATCGACCGTTGCGCACGACGTTGGGGAGATTCGGCTCGGCGCCGACGGCCACACGCTGATCTACCGCGTGCGCGATCGTCTGCGCGCAATCGACGCTACCCTCGATCTGGGCGACGAGGAGCCCGAGAAGCCGTCCAACGAACCCGGCCGCAAAAGCGGCTGGATCGACCTCGATCGCGCCAAAGTCGAGATCGAGCCGCGCGATGAATGGGCTCAGATGTACCGCGAAGCGTGGCGGTTGCAAACCGAGCAATTCTGGGTCGAGGACATGAGCGATATCGACTGGGATCGCGTGTACGACCGTTACAAAGCGATTCTCGCGCGCGTGCGTACGCGCGCCGAACTCTCCGACGTCATTTGGGAGATGCAGGGCGAGCTCGGCACGTCGCACGCGTATGAATTCGGCGGGGACCTTCGCGTGCCGCCGCAATATCAGCGCGGTTTTCTCGGCGCCGATCTCGCCTGGGACGACGAACGCGGCGGCTACCGCATCGCGCGTGTCTATCGCGGCGACTCGTGGAATCGCACCGAGGATTCACCGCTCGCCGAGCCCGGCCTCGACATTCACGAAGGCGACGCGATCGTGGCGCTTGGCGGCAAGCGCGTCTCGCGTGCTCTGACGCCCGATCAATTGCTCGTCAACGGCGCGGGACGCGACGTCTCCGTGACGATTCGCACGCGCAAAGACGAAGAACGGACGGTACTGGTCAAAGCTCTGGCGAGCGAGTCACTGCTGCGGTATCGCGCTTGGGCCGAAGCCAACCGGCGCTACGTCCACGAGAAGACGAACGGACGCGTCGGTTACGTGCACATCCCCGACATGGGTCCATGGGGATTCGCCGAGTTTCATCGCGGCTATCTGAGCGAGTTCGATCGCAAGGGGCTGATCGTCGACGTGCGCTACAATCGCGGCGGGCACGTTTCGCCGTTGCTGCTCGAAAAACTCGGCCGCCGGCGCGTCGGCTACGACGTGCCGCGTTACGGCACCGCGATTCCCTACCCGCCGGAATCGGTCGCCGGACCGATGATGGCGATCACCAATCAGTTTGCCGGCTCGGACGGCGACATCTTCAGCCACTGCTTCAAGCTCTACAAGCTCGGCCCGCTCGTCGGCAAACGCACGTGGGGCGGCGTCATCGGCATCAATCCCTATCACCACCTCGTCGACGGCACGGTGACGACGCAGCCGGAATATTCGTTCTGGTTCTCCGACGTCGGCTGGAAGGTCGAAAACTACGGCACCGATCCCGACTACGATATCGATTACGCGCCGCAGGACTACCGCGACGGCCGCGATCCGCAGATGGATTTCGCTCTTCGCATGATGGACCGCGCCCTCGAATACGCGACCGAACTCCGTCCGGACCTCTCGACGCGGCCGTCACTTCCGCTACCAACCTTGGTCTGACGCCCTGCGTCCTAAAAACCCGGTGTAGGTCTCTCGCCCTTCGAGGCTCGCGCTTGCGCGCTCGCACCTCAGGATGACACGGTTCGCTACGCAGGGAACGCTAAACGTGCCTCCTGCGCAACTCGAGATGACAGGGCTCAATGCACGTGCGTGCAGGTCACCGTCATCCTGAGGTGCATCGTCGCGAAGCGACGATGCCTCGAAGGAGCGCGTATTGCGTGTCCCTCGCCCTTCGAGGCTCGCGCTTGCGCGCTCGCACCTCAGGATGACACGTTAGCGCAGATACTTGTTGAACCAGCCGATCTCGCGTTCGAGAATGTCGACTTGGTTTTGCGGTTT
>DATJRM010000094.1:0-2728 GCA_035504755.1 Candidatus Acidiferrales bacterium | reverse complement strand
ACGGGGCCGGTGGCGCCGTCTTTGAGGATCGTGTAGGGCTTGGGCAAGCCCGCGAGGCGTTCCCAGACCCGAGCGATGCGCTGCGGCATGGCGAGCGTCGAGAACCAGACGTCGTAATTGATCAAGATGTCGCGCAGGAGCACTGCTCGATCGACGCTGGGATTGAAGTCGTTGCAAAACGCGGGGGGCGGATCGATCGCAGCATCGGCGTCCGGCGTGCGATAGACATTGATGCCAATGCCGGAAGCGACGTAGGTGTGCTCGCCGAGCACGCGCGAGACGCAGAGAATCCCCGCGATCTTCTTGCCGCCGGCGAGGAGATCGTTGGGCCAATGCAGCTCGGTGCGCACGCCGCTCTGGAGCAGCGCGCGGCGGACACCGAGCGCAATGCCGAAGGGTACGACCCAGACGTTTGCGGTGGGGACGGCGTGCGGTGCGATCGTCGTCATCAGCAGCGCGCTTCCCGGCGACGCGATCCAGGAGCGCCCCTTGCGCCCGGCGCCGCGCGTCTGGACCTCGGCGACGATCGTGAGGCCGGCTGCAGCCGGATCGCCGAGCAGCGCGGCGGCGTCATCGTTGGTGCTTGCGGTCGACTGCTCGTAACGGATGTGCGAGAACGCGGTGCCGCGCAGTTCGCGCTCGACGCTCGCGTACGGGTGTTCGACGGCGGCCATAGGTGGAGCGTATGCCCGCGACGTATTCGGGGCCTGCTATGGCAGTAGAAATGACGCTCATCCTTTGTAAGCCCGATGCCGTTTCGCGTGGCCTCGTCGGCGACATCATCTCCCGCATCGAACGGCGCGGCTATATCGTCACCGCGCTGAAGCTCATGCAGCTTCCGGGCGATAAGGCGCGCGAACACTACGCGGAGCACAAAGACAAGCCGTTTTTCAGCGACTTGGTGAGCTTCATTACCAGTGGACCGCTCGTCGCGATGGCGGTCGAGGGCGAGGGCGCGGTGGATGCGTGCCGGCAGCTCATCGGCGCAACCGATCCGCTCGCCGCCGCACCCGGTTCGATCCGCGGCGACCTCGCGCAGAGCATCGGACGCAATCTCGTGCACGGCAGCGACAGCAAAGCATCGGCCGAGCGCGAGCTGAAGATCTTTTTCGGCGCTAACGAATTTGTGACGCGCAAGCACGATCTCGAACGCTGGATCAAAGGCTAACGCATGTCGATAAACTCGTTGCGCGGCGGCGGGCGGCCGCTGATCGAAGCGGTTCACGCACGCGAAGTCCTGGACTCTCGCGGAAATCCGACCGTCGCGGTGAGCGTCGCGACCAGCTTCGGCTCGGTCGAAGAGGCGCTCGTGCCCTCGGGTGCGTCGACCGGCGAACATGAAGCGGTCGAGTTGCGCGACGGTGATGCCAAGCGCTACAACGGCAAAGGCGTGCTGCGCGCGGTGGCAGCCGTCAACGAAACGCTCGGGCCGGCGCTCGAAGGGCTGGACGCCACCGCGCAGCGCGAAATCGACGAGCGAATGATCGAGCTCGACGGAACCACGAACAAGTCGAACCTCGGCGCGAATGCGCTGCTCGGGTGTTCGCTCGCCGTGGCGCGTGCCGCGGCCTCGAGCCTCTCCCTCCCGCTCTTCCGGTATCTCGGCGGTCCGTCGGCGTGCCTGTTGCCGGTGCCGCAGATGAACGTGATCAACGGCGGCAAGCACGCCGAAGGCGCGCTGCAATTTCAGGAATGCATGATCGTGCCGGTGGGGGCGCCGAGCTTCTCCGAAGCCGTGCGCTACGGCGCGGAGGTCTTTCACACGCTGGGGAAATTGCTGCACGAGCGCGGACTGCCGACGCTCGTCGGCGACGAGGGCGGCTACGCGCCGCCGCTGGACTCGATCGACGACGCGATGCAATTGCTGGTCTTGGCGATCGAGCGCGCAGGATACGAACCGGGTCGCGACGTCGCGATCGCGCTCGACCCCGCGGCGAGCGAGTTTTATCGGGACGGCAAATACTACGCGCACGACAAGCAGCACGGGTTGAGCAGCGAGGAGATGATCGAGCTCTACGCCGGCTTGTGCGCGCGCTACCCGATCGTCTTGATCGAGGATGGTTTGGCCGAAGACGATTGGGCGGGCTGGCGCGCGTTGACCGCGGCACTGGGGAAGAAGATCGAACTCGTCGGCGACGACATCTTCGTGACCAATACGGAGTTCCTCGCGCGCGGCATCAAAGAGGGCGTCGCCAACGCGATTCTCATCAAAGTCAATCAGATCGGCACGCTCTCCGAGACGTTCGACGCGATCGAGATGGCGCAGAAGGCCGGGTATCGATGCGTGATCTCGCATCGTTCCGGCGAGACCGAGGATACGACGATCGCCGACCTCGCCGTCGCGAGCGGCGTAGGGCAGATCAAGACCGGCTCGCTTTCACGCAGCGACCGCGTCGCGAAGTACAACCGGCTGATGGCGATCGAAGAAGAGCTCGGTTCGGCGGCGCGTTTTCCGTCGCGATGAACGAGCTGCGCAAGCGCGTTCCACGAACGAGCTTCGCGAAGTGGAAGCCGGCGGCGAATCGTCCGAATCCGTTGGATCTCGTGCGCGAATCCGAGCAAGGCCGCATTCCGGCCCTGCTCGTCCTACGTCACGAGCGGATGCGTGCCAGCCCCTTCGCGTTCTATCGCGGCAGCGCCGTGCTGATGGCGGCCGATCTCGCCGGTCATCCGGTGACGGAGCTGCGCGTGCAGGTCTGCGGCGATGCGCACTTCATGAACTTCGGCG
>DATJRM010000093.1:0-26550 GCA_035504755.1 Candidatus Acidiferrales bacterium | reverse complement strand
GCAACGCGAGACGCTGAAGGTCACGGGCCCGGTGCAGGCGTTCCAAAAGGCCTTCGGGACCTCGTTCGGTCTCTACAACTACCAAGGGAAAGAGATCATCGCACCGACCGGCACGCCGCATTTCACGACCGCGCTGCCGGTTACCGGAGTCTACGGGCTCGTTGCGGCGACAATGATGCATAGTTACCTGATCAAGAACAACAACGCGACGTACTATGGGTACGCCCCGCAGCAGATCGCGACCGGCTTCGATTATTCCGGCGCGTGGAATGCCGGCTTGACGGGAAGCGGTATCAACATCGGGATCATCGGGACGGGACCGATCCTCAACGCAAGCGGCGCCGATGCCGATACGGCTGCACTCGGTTCGTATTGGAACGCCAAGATGGGTACCGTGACGCAGGTGGTGGTGAGCCCGCAGCCGGCAAGCTCGGCAAACGGCAACACCGGCACGTCGTCATTCGATCCGTTCGACGTGTTCCTTACGACGCCGCCCGCCGTGCAACCCAGCTGCAACGATTCGAACGTCTCGGTGATGCCCTGCAATCCTGAGGACGGCGAGGCACAGCTCGACACGGAGTCGATCGCCGGACTCGCTCCGGGCGCAACCACGCTTTTCTATCTGGCTTATGAAGCCGTGTGTTATAGCGTAAGCAGCGGGAACTACTACAACCCGCCGTGTAACTCGGGTGACTACTTCGAATACGCCGAGGGCATCGACCTTACCGACGACGAGCTCCAGCAGGCGATTGCCGACAATCGCGCCGACGCGATCTCGATGAGCTTCGGCGCGCCCGAGAACGAAGCGGTGTATTACGATTACATTTCATCGGATCCGAGCACACCCGGCCTCGGTCAGATCGAGATGGCGTCACTGGTCGACGAAGGGATCGCGCTCTTCGCGTCGTCGGGTGATAACGGCGCCTGGGAATGTCAAGATCCCTCGACGGGATTGTGGCTGGGAACCGCGTGCGTGAGCTATCCCGCATCGGATCCCAACGTCGTCGCCGTCGGCGGCGTCAATATCCCGCTCGACGAGAGCGGCAATCTCACCGGCGCGATCACCGCGTGGGCCGACAACACGACGCAAGGCGGCAACGGCGAGTTCGATAACAACGTCGGCTCGGGCGGCGGCGTCTCCTCCGTGTTCGCACCGGCAACGTGGCAAGCCGATACGACCGGCGCTGCGATGCGCGAATTACCCGACATCTCGCTCGATGCCGACCCGCGCACCGGGCCGAGCATTTTGCAGTACGCGGGTTACAGCGGCTACGCGCAGATCTATGAGGACGGCGGCACCAGTGCCTCGGCTCCGGAAGCGGCGGCGCAGTGGGGTCTCGTGCTCCAAGCCTGCAAAGCCAGCTCGTCATGCAATACCGGTGGAACGTACGGATACCGTCTGGGGAATCCGGCGCGCTATTACTATGCGATCTACGGCAAGAGCAACACGCTTGCAACGGGGTCGTACACCGGTGTGAGCGTCGGCCTCGGATACTCGAACGTCTTTTACGACGTCGTCTATGGCGATAACCAGGCGGTGCCGGCACCACTACCGACGCCTTTGCCGTCGTCAACGCCGATCGGCTACAACGCCGGACCCGGCTACGACCAGGTAACCGGCATCGGCGCGTCGTTCACGGGGCATCTGATCCAGGCGGTGACGGGAGCGACGGTCCCCTAATTACGGCCCGCTTCCCGTACCCGTACCGAGGCCGCCGGGCGTCGCGTTGATGTTCTCCATCCAATTCTCTTTCGGGCGGTAAGCGGCCGTAAAGGGAACGCTCTCCTTCGCATCGGTGAACATGCCGAGCATGTCGGTCGTGCCGTCGACGCGCCCCGATAACAGAATCGTCGAGCCGTCGGGCAACGAAACGACTAGGCGAATGTTGCTTTGCGGATCCACCGATCCGACGACGGGATATTTCTTGTTGTCTTTCGTCAGAAAGATGCCGCTGAGGTCTTGTCCCGTTTGGACGAGCTTCATGTGCTCGTATTCGGTGTTCGGCCCGCGCTGAATCTGAATCTCCCATACACCGTCGAGGCCCTTACGCGGCTGAGGCGTTGCAGCGGGTGCCTTGACGTTGCCGCGTTCTCTTCCGTGTCTTGGTCCGGGCGAGTTTTGCGGAGTGCCGAAGATCGTGTCGAGATTCGGCGTCGGTGTTGCGCTCGGTAGCGCCGGGCTCAACGTATCGGCAGGCGCCGGGCTGGCCTGCGTGTCGTTTAGTGGGGGCGGCGAAGGCGGCGCGGTCGCCGTCGCGGGCGGGTCGAAGGGGGCCGCTGCGAGCAACACGATCGCGGCGATGCATAGGATGGGGTATTTCACGTCGGCTGCACTTCGGGGGTTTCGGACGGAATCTTGCGGATATCGGGCGGCAAGCCGATCCGGTGCAGCATGCCGGGCGCCACGCCTGCAGCGGCCTCGATCGCCTTCACGTCGGTGGCGAGCATGCCCATGTTCGCTGAGCGAGGCGGGCATTGGACGTCGGGCGAGCTCCAGCCCCGCCACGCGATGCTGGTGCGGCTTCCGAATGAGGCGCTCTTCATGCAGAATTGCGGCGGCGGGTTCTGCGCTCGCATGGCTTGCAAGTCGGTGAAGAAGCGCTCGGTCACGTCGTGCGGGATTGCAACCGCGCGCAGTGCTCGATGCTGTACGCTCAGCGTGCCCGTCCCGTCGCTGCGCACGGTAATCGTGAAGCCGGCGGTATTCGTGGAACCGGAATTGGTGATGATCGCGCTCTCCGGCGGCGGCGTCTGCGCAGCCAGCAGCGCTGGCGCGCAGATTATGAGTATAAAAAGTAATCTCTTTCTCATCGGGCCTCCGCAGGGATGCCACCAAAGTAACGGTAAGAGGGGCTCACTCGTCTCGCGTCCTTCCACTAGGAGAGCCTGCGTGTACGCTCGCTTTGGTTTTATTGGTGCGCTTCTTCTGGCTGCAGCGCTTGCCGCATGCGGCGGCGGTGGGGGCGGTGGCGGCGGCGGGTCGATTCCGACGACCGCACCGAGCAGCACCGCAACGCCGACGAGCGGCCCGTCGACCGCACCCACCAGCACGCCGGTCGGGCTAAATTTCGCAAACGCGGTCTCAACCGCGCTTCCCGTCGCCCCCGGGGCGAGTTACAGCGGCACGATCTCTTTCCAAGCCGGGAGTGGCACGGCGACGATGACGGCGTCGGTCGGCGTGCCCTCGAGCACGACGACGCTCGACACGAGCAAACGTGTCACAACCTCGATCCCGCGCCTGCGCCTTGCGGACTCTGCACCGTATTCGGCGGTCGCGTACATCACGCTGACGGCAAACACCGCGGTCGCGATCGGCAGCTTGCCGGTGATAACGGTGAGTTCGCCGAGCGGCGTGTCGGCGGCGTACTACAACGCCGACGGCTACTGGGTGACGTTGCCGCAGAGCGGCACGAGCCTCGTCCTCTCGAGCGGATCGTCGGCATATTTTGCGATTTACACCGGCGGTACATTGCCTTCGCCGAATCCGGCCGGCTGCGTGGGCGTGCAGCCCGACTCGACCGCGCGCGGTATCGCGCGAACGCAGGCTCTTGGCGTGCAACCGACGGCCGGCGCCTACAGCTACACGGGGACGTACAGCGAAACGATTTATCGCCAAACGCCCTGCCCGATCCCGACGGCGACATCGAACGCGACCGTCGCAATTACCGTGACGATGTCCCCGGGACCGTCCGGTGGGGAGTACGAGAACAGTACCGAGACCGACACGTACACCAACGAGACGGTTACCACGAATACGAGCGCCCTCGTCGAAGCGACGCCGGTAACGAACGGCACCGGCTTCAGCGAGCTCAGCGAGACAACGACTGATGAAGTCGGCGACTCAACCCAGACGAGCTACTCGACGCCGCTGCTCTATGCAGTCGAGACGCCGCTGCCGTACCCGACCGCGTATAGCAACGGCCCGCCGGCATCGGTGGATGCGACGCTCGCCGACGGCACGACGTCGCAGCGGACGTATACGGCGACCGGCGGCGTGGGATCGTATACCGAAAACGATACGATTGCGGGCGTGAGCGGTGATAACACGATCACCGTGAGCGGATTCTCCGGATCGTACGTCATTCAGACCCCGAACTACGAACCGGGCACGCAGTTCGAATTCGCGTACAGCGCCCCATCGGGCGGAGTGATCACGTTGACGCCGACCTTCGCCGGTGTCCCGGGGTCGACACTCCAGATTGCGCAGTGGTGGCCTTCGACCGCAACGTCGCTGTACACCGATCAAACGACGAGCAGCGATTCAACGTCATCTGCAGCCGACACGGCCTGCGGCGCGACGATATCGGGCCTGAGCGGGAACGTGTACCTCTTTACGCGGACCATCACGACGATCGATCCGGTGCTCGGCTACACCGACACGCGAATCGTAAATTCGTATATCGCAAGCAACTATAGCGGGTCGGGTGACGTCGTCGGGCCGGTTTGCGTGACGATCAGCGACACCGAGAACCTGTACTACGACTACTTCCTCGACACGCCGTACTCGGTGTACGTTTCGCTCACCGGGCAGGCGCTGCAGACGGACACGATCAGTGAATCGTATTATCTGAGCTCGTCGACCGGTCCGTATCTTCGCGTTCGCGCGCAGAGCGTGAGTCCGGCAAGCGTTCCCGGGTTGCAGGCGAGCATCGCGGCACATCTCTCCGCCATCGACTTCCGGCGCACGATCGAACGCACGGAGAGGATGGAGAATTTCGTTCGTAACGTGACCAGCCACGTCAAGGGGGTGCAGTAGTGAATCGCCGGTTAGCCTTTGCGGTGGGAGCCGCGCTTGCGATTGCACTCGCCGCATGCGGCGGAGGCGGTGGAGGAAAGAGCGGCGGATCGCTTCCGGCGATGCCGGCCGGAGCGGGCAACGCGAACGTGCCGGCGGCATTGCTCGTCCAAAACTATGGGCAGGCGGCGATGACCGGCGCGAGCTATATCGGCCCGATCTCTGACGCGCACTTGAATGTTTCGGTGCTCGTGCATCAGCAGAACGCCGCCGGGTTGCTCGCGTACGCAGCATCCGTTTCCAATCCTCGCTCGGGCAATTTCCGGAAGTTCTTGACCCCCGATCAGATTGCGTCCGAGTTCGGCGCATCGCAGAGCGACTATCAGAAGGTCGCGCAGTATTTCGCTAACAATGGCCTCGCGGTCGGCGGCTGGAAGCAGCGGCTGCTGCTCAGCGTTGGGGGCAGCGAGGCGAACATGGAGAAGGCCTTCGGCACGACCTTCGGTCTTTACGAGAAAAACGGTCAGCAGTTCGTCGCGCCGGTCACACAGCCGCATTTCGAGCAAGTGCTGCCGGTCGACGCGGTCGGCAACATCGTAAAATATCATCCGGATCACACGTACATCATCGTGCCGCCCGGAGCCGGCGCCGGTTACTCGACCGGCTATTCACCCTCCACGGTGCGCGCCGCATTCGATTATGAGGGCGCGTATACCGACGGCTATAACGGCAGTCACGTCTACCTGGGCATCATTGGGACCGGACCGATCGACACGACGGCCAGCGGGCACGGCGACAAGGATCTCAATCAATTCCTGACGGACACCGGCACCTCCAACGCGGCCGACGTCACGCAAGTGGACGTTTCACCGGGTCCGGTCGCGACCGCGCTGGCAACGATGGGCAATCCCGCGTTCCCGTACTCGAGCGATTTCCAAACACCACCGGCCGTGACGGCGCCCTGCACGCCGTCCGGCAACGGCAACATCTCGACGGGCTGCAATCCCGAAGACGGTGAGGCGCAACTCGACACGCAACAGGCGGCGTCGCTCGCTCCGGGCGCGAACGTGTATTTCTATCTCGCGTACAATGCCTCGGATTGCGATGTCAATTTCCCCGCAACGTGCCCTCCGAGCGGGAGCAACGCCGGTGCGCCGGAGATCGGGATCGTGGAGTCGGATCCTGAGATCATGCAGGCGATCAACGACGACGTTGCCGACGTGATCTCGATCAGTTACGGCGGCGGCGAGTCGCAACAGGAGTGGACCGGCTACAACAGCGGTGACAATCCGTACCTCGGCTCGTATTCGAATCTGGAGTTTGCCGAACTCGCCACCGAGGGCATCGCGGTGTTCATATCATCGGGTGACGACGGCTCGGCGGAGTGCTATGGTTCGACAACGTACCTGGCTCAGCAGTGCGTGTCGTATCCGGCCGGCGATCCCAACGTCACGTCGGTCGGCGGCATTACCGCACCGGTCAACGCCTACGGGCAGCAAACGGCGCCGTGGATCGCGTGGGGCATCTCGACGTTCGACGACGGCTACGGTGCAACCGGCGGCTCGGGTGGCGGGAACTCTGAAACCGGCGGCGTCGATATTCCCGCGCCGTCGCCGCAAGCGAGCGCGCTGGCCGGCTTCAGTGGATTCAACGGTTCGCGGTACCAACCGGACGTCTCGATGATCGGCGATCCGAGCACCGGCGTCGCGTGGGTCGAGAACGAGCAATGGGGTGGAAGCATTTTGGGCATCGGCGGCACATCGGTTGCCGCGCCGCAGATGGCGGCGATGTGGGCCGACGTGTTGAGCGCGTGCTACGCGAACCCCGGTGTCGGCGACTGCCCAGCCAGCGGCAGCGGTCATTACTGGCGCCTCGGCAACGCCGCGCCGTATCTCTACGCGATCTACGCGTGTAAGTCTTCGCCGCCGTGTACGGTCAGTGATTTGCAAAGCGGCACGAAGGTCTATATGACCTACAGCCAGGTCTTCTACGACATTCAATATGGCGACAACCAGATGGCCAATCCGAACTACACGCCGTCGGAGCCGGTGCCGGGATATACCGCGGCACCCGGCTACGATGAGGTCAGCGGCGTCGGCGTGCCGTTCGCAGGCCACCTGATCGATGCATTGACGGGCCTCAGCGTTCCGTAGGCTTCGCTAGACGCGATAGCGTCGCGTCACGATTGGGAGCGTTCGTGCGCTTGGGACACGTATGCTTCCATTGCTCGGCGCATCGACTCTCGCGGCTCCGAATGTCGCACCGGCGTTCGGGCCCGTCTACGACGACTGGCGCATCGCGCTCGAAGCCCCGTCGTCGGCGATCGTTCGCAGCTCGGTGAGCATGAACGTTACCCTCGAAAACCTCGCCGGCACGCAGCGATATGTCGGGATCGTCGCGTGTGTCGGGTTGTGGTTCGAGTTCAGCATCGTTCGCGAGCCGGATAATCAGCCGATGCGCACGCGTCCCTACTGCGCCGGCATCCTCAACGTGTCGCCGGTTCCGATTGCGGCGCACGCGCAGTGGAGCGGAGCGCTGCTCCTCGATCGGTACGTCGACATCGAGACCCCCGGAACGTATGCGGTATCGATTACCTCGTTGCTGGTCGAGGACGATCGGCTGGGCCATGGTACGAGGTGGCTCCCCGTGCACTCGAACGTCGCGCGTATCGTCTTCTTGCCCTCGAACGCGGCGCCGGCCGGCCTGCCCTGGAGGCGAGGCTGGACGCTGGGGACCCCCCTTGCGCCCCCTGCTATAATCAGGGGGCTGTGAAAGAGAAGATCCATCCCCATTGGTACCCCGAGGCGCGCGTCCACTGCGCCTGCGGCGCCGCCTTTACCACCGGCTCCACGATGAAGGAGATCGCGGTCGAGATCTGCTCGGCATGCCATCCCCTCTTCACCGGTCAGCAGAAGCTGGTCGACACGGCCGGCCGCGTCGACAAGTTCAACCAGCGCGCTGCCGCCGCCGCGAAGAAGAAAGAGGAAGCCGCCAAGCGGCAAGCCGCCAAGGACGCCAAGAAGGCCGCCGTCGAGGCGTAGGGGCCCGGTCTAGGTTCGGAGACGAGTTGCATCGCAGCTCGTCTTTTGTTTTTGATCATGGCTGAATTGAATCCAAGCGTGCTCGCGCGCCTCGATACGATGGTCCGGCGCTTCGACGAGATCGAGGCAGAGCTGGCTAATCCCGTGGGAGGCTTCGATCAGGCGCGTTACACCGCGCTCGTCAAAGAGCGCGCGCAGCTCGAAGAAACGGTTGCGGCGTACACGCGGTATCGCAAAGTTCTCGCCGAGATCGACGCCAACGAGGCGCTCTTGCGCGACGGCGACGCCGAACTGCACGACTTGGCGGAAGAAGAGCTGAGCGAGTTGCGGCCGCGGCGCGCGCAGCTCGGAGACGAACTGCAGCGGTTGATGATCCCCAAGGACCCGAGCGACGCGAAGGACGTCTTCATCGAGATTCGCGCCGGCGCCGGCGGCGACGAGGCGGCGATCTTCGCCGGCGATCTCGCGCGCATGTACATGCGCTACGCCGAGGCGCGCGGCCGGCGCACCGAGCTGATCTCGGAGAGCGAGAGCGACGCCGGCGGCTACAAAGAGATCGTCTTCAGCGTGCGCGGCGATTCACCGTACCGCTCGTTCAAGCACGAGTCGGGCGTGCATCGCGTGCAGCGCGTGCCCGCAACCGAGGCGCAGGGTCGCATCCATACCTCGACCGCGACCGTGGCGGTGCTGCCCGAAGTCGACGAAGACGTGCAGATCGAGATCAAACCGGCCGACTTGCAGATCGACACCTACAAAGCCTCGGGCGCGGGCGGCCAGTACGTCAACAAGACCGAGTCGGCGATCCGCATCACGCACGTGCCGACCGGGATCATCGTCGCCTCGCAACAGGAGCGCTCGCAGATGCAGAACCGCGAGAAAGCGATGCAGATGCTGCGCGCGATGCTCTACGAACGTCAGCAGCGGGAAAAAGAGGAGGCGATGGGATCGCTACGGCGCAGCCAAGTCGGCACCGGCGACCGCTCGGAGAAGATTCGCACCTACAACTTCCCGCAAGACCGTGTCACGGATCACCGCATCAACAAGAGCTACGGCAATATCCGCGGCATCATGGACGGCGCGATCGGCCCGATCGTCGACGATCTGCTCGCCGACGAACAAGCGCGGCGCCTCTCGGGCGGCGAAGAGCCTCCGGCGGCCTAAAACGTCGAATGAGTGAAGAACTGCTCGCCTTCGTCACCGGGAAATCGGCGGCGTACTTGCGCGCCCACGAGGGCGAATCGCTCGACGACGCGACCCGAGCGCGCTACCACGAGCTTGCCGCTCGGCTCGAGCAGGGCGAGCCGCTGGCCTACGTCACCGGCAGCGCTGGCTTCTACGGGCGCGAGTTTCTGGTCGACCGGCGGGTGCTGATACCGCGGCCGGAGACCGAGCATTTGATCGATGCGGCGATCGAGCATCTGCGCGGGCGCGGTGCGGCGCGCGTGCTCGACGTGGGCACCGGAAGCGGTGCGATTGCGTGTACGCTTGCGGCCGAACTGCCGCGCATTCGCGTCGACGCTACCGACGCATCGCCCGAGGCGCTGCAGGTCGCGATTGCGAACCGCGATCGGCTCAAGCTCCAGCCCCGTATCTCGTTCTTTCTCGGCGATCTGCTCGAGCCCGTTGCCTTCAAACGTTACGACGTCATCGTGGCGAATCTCCCGTACGTGCCGACCGGCGAGGGCGATGCAAGCCTGCGTTACGAGCCCGTATGCGCGGTCGACGGTGGCCCGGACGGGCTCGACAACTACCGCCGGTTTTTCGAACGCGTGGCGCCGTTGCTGAATCCGGACGGACTGTTGCTCGCCGAAGGCGCGCCGCCCATTGCGGACGGCTTGCTCGCGCTCGCGCGCGCGGCGTTCCCGCAGGCCGCGGTCACGCTCGAACGCGACTACGGCGGCCGCGAGCGCTTCGTCAAGGTGAAGACCCCGGGGTAACGCGAATAGAGACATCCCGAGATGGCGAAGTATATTTTCTTCACCGGCGGCGTGGTGAGTTCGCTCGGCAAGGGCATCACCGCAGCATCCCTCGGACGACTCCTCAAAGCACGCGGCGTCAGCGTCTCGATCCAGAAACTGGATCCGTATATCAACGTGGACGCCGGCACGATGAACCCGTATCAGCACGGCGAGGTCTTCGTGACCGAAGACGGCGCCGAGACCGACCTCGATCTCGGTCACTACGAGCGCTTCATCGACGAAAATCTGGTTCGCGCGAACAACGTTACGACGGGTCAAATCTACAACTCCGTCATCGAAAAAGAACGTCGCGGCGAGTATTTGGGTGCGACGGTTCAAGTGATTCCGCATATCACCAACGAGATCAAAGCGCACATCAAGCGCGTGGCCGAAGCGAGCCGCGCCGAGGTCTGCATCGTCGAAGTCGGCGGCACGGTCGGCGACATCGAGTCGCTGCCCTTCCTCGAAGCGATTCGCCAGATGCGCTACGACGTCGGTGATGAAAACGTCATGTACTGTCACTTGACGCTCGTGCCGCACCTCGGCGCTCCCGACGAGCTGAAGACCAAGCCCACCCAGCACTCGGTACGCGAGCTGCGAGGGATCGGGATCTCGCCCGATGCCATCGTCTGCCGCACGCAAGCCGCGATCGCGATGCCGCCCGAGCTCAAGGAAAAGATCGCGCTCTTCTGCGACGTGCCGCCGGGTGCGGTGGTGCAGAACATCGACGCGAAGACCATCTATCAAGTGCCGCTCAACCTCGAAGCCGAAGGCCTCGCCGACGCCGTGGTGCGCAAGCTCGGCCTTCCGACCAATGCTCCCAGGCTCGACGAGTGGCAGAAGATCGTCGACCGCATCATGCACCCCAAGCAGCGCGTTCGCATTGCCCTGGTCGGAAAATACGTCGAGCTCAAAGACGCGTACATCTCGATCAACGAAGCCCTCTATCACGCCGGCGTCTTCCATAACGCCGAAGTCGAGATCAAACGCATCGACTCGGTAACGGTCGAGACGCAGGGCGTGGGCGTGCTCGAAGGCGCGCACGGCGTGCTGGTTGCGCCCGGTTTCGGTGCGCGTGGCGTCAACGGCAAGTTGCAGGCGATCCGCTTCGCACGCGAACGAAAGATTCCGTTCCTGGGCATCTGTTTCGGCATGCAACTCGCGTGCGTGGAGTTTGCGCAAAACGTGTGCGGCATTCCCAAAGCGATGTCGATCGAGGTCGACGAGACGACGCCCGATCCGGTGATCGATTTCATGCCCGATCAACGCGATCTCGAGATCTACGGCGGCACGATGCGCCTGGGCTCGTACAGTTGCGTCCTCGAGCCGGGAACGCTCGCGTTGCGCGCGTACGGTGCGACCGAGATCAGCGAGCGTCACCGCCACCGGTACGAGTTCAACAATCGCTATCGGCCGGTCTTCGAAGAGCACGGCATGCGCTTCTCGGGCCATCACACCGTCGGCAAGACGACGCTGGTCGAGATCGTCGAACTGCCGAGCGATATGCATCCGTGGTTCCTCGGTACGCAGGCGCATCCCGAGTTCAAGTCACGCCCGAACGATCCGTCGCCGCTCTACCGCGATTTCATCGGCGCGGCGCTCGCGCACGGCGGCGACCGTGCCGAGGTGCGTTCGGTCGGCGAACGCGTTGAATCCTAGCCGCATTACGGCGTTCATTCTGACGCGCGACGAGGAACGCGATCTGCCGCGCGCAATCACGAGCCTGCCGCACGGTACCGCGATCCTGGTTCTCGATGCGCTCTCGACCGATCGCACGGTCGCCTATGCGATTGCGGCCGGCGCGCGCGTGATCGAGCGGCAATGGACGAACTTCGTCGATGCGCGGCGATACGGCTTGGGACAGATCACGACGCCCTGGGTGCTGATGATCGACGCCGACGAGGAGCTCGACGATCGGTTGCGAGACGCGATCGTTGCCGCGCCCGACGACGGGGACGGCTACGTCGTGCGGCGCACGACCTACTTTCGCGGCAAACCGATGCGCATATGGAGCAACGAGCCGTTGCTACGGCTCGTGCGCACCGGCGCGGCGCGAATCGACGACGCTGCTTTGCACGAGCGCCTGGTGTGCGACGGCCCCGTCGGGGAGCTCCCGGGCACGCTGCTGCACTATTCCTATCCGGATGCCCGCAGTTATCGCGAGAAGTTTGCGCGCTACACGGCGATCGAGGCGCTGTCGGAGCGCGCGAACCCGCTTCGTGCGTTGACGCAGACGCTTCTCGTGCCGATCCGTTTCGCGAACGGCATGGTGCGTCGCAAAGCCGCGCTCGACGGTCCGCGCGGCTGGTACATCGCGTGGAACTCCGCGCGCTACCCGGCCGTCGTCGCATGGAAGGCGATACGCCAAACCTGGGGCGACCGCAAGCGATCGTGACGCGCATCGGTATCGACGCGCGCTGCGGACGGCAAATCTCGGTCGGCATGCGAACCTACATTCAAGAGGTTGCGTCGCGCTTACCGCGGATTGCGCCCGAGTTCGATTACCGGTTCTACAGCGAGGGCGAGCAGCTCGCCGCCCTCGATCAGGTCGCGCTGCCGTTCCAAATGTGGCGCGATCGCATCGATGTGGCGCATTTCATGTCGCAGTACGTGCCGTTGCTCGCCCGGGGCCGTTTCACGCTGACCATCCACGATGTGATCCATTTGCGCTACCCGGAGATGCACAAGCGAACGGTCGGCCCGTACTACGCCTTCGTCGTGAGGCAAGCGTGCCGGCGCGCGGCGCGCGTCATCACCTCAGACGAGCGGACGATCGAAGATTTGGTGGCGTTGCTCGGCATCGATCCGGCGAAGATTCGTGTCGTCCCGCTGGCGCCGCGCGAACGGTTCCTGGTTGCAGCACCGCCGTTTCGAGCGCAACGCCCGTATTTGATCAACGTCGGCAATCATCGCGCGCACAAAGACCTTGCGACATTGCTGCAAGCGTGGTCGAGATTACCTGCCGGAGACGAGATCGATCTCCTCCTCACCGGGCCCGACGACTTCGGCGGCGAGTTGCAGCGGCTCTCGAACCAGCACCGCCGCGTCGTTGCGCTGGGCGACGTCGAGGACGATGCGCTTGCTTCGTATTACGCGGGGGCGCTCGCGTTGGTGCATCCCTCGTTGCTCGAAGGTTTCGGATTGCCGTTGGTCGAGGCGATGGCGCAGGGCTGTCCCGTGATCGCGACCACGACGTCGATTCCGGGTCCGGTCGCCGCCGCCGCGCTCACGTTCGAGCCGCGTGACGTCGAGGGGTTGAGCACGCAGATCCGCCGTCTGCTCGACGACCAGGCATTGCGCACATCGCTCGTTGAACGTGGCCGGGAAGCCGTCCGGGCGTTGAGCTGGGATCGCACGGCACGCGAGACGGCGGCGATCTACCGTGAAATTATCGAGGAGCAATGATCCACGTTCTCGCCGCGACGATTGCAATCGTCATCAACGGGGTGAAGCTGCCGCTTCAGCCGCCGCCCATGATGATCCATGGCGAACTCTACGTTCCCGTTCGTCGCACGATCGACGCGCTGGGTCTGCCGTTCACGCTCAGCGGCTCGCAGATCGAGACGCAAGTCGGCGCGCGGACGATCACCATCACGATCGGCCAGAGCGGCACCCTGGAGATCAAGAGCGTCTTGTACGCGCCCGTGCGCTTCTTTACCGACGTGCTCGGCGCGTCGGCGGCGTACGATAGCCACACCCATACCGTGAACATCGTCGCCCAGCTGGTGGGAACGTCGGCGAACGGGCTGATCCTCACGCACACGTCGGCGCAGCGGTACGGAACCGTGACGGCGGTCGATCTTTCCTCGGACCCTCCTACCGTCACGCTGGACTACAACGCGACGATCCATACCGTGCCGATCGGCGCGAACGCCGTCGTCGATCTCCATGACGTCGTTGCCAACGTCACCGTCCCGGGTGAGCTCAGCGACGTACGGGCCGGCGACTTCACCCGCATCTACATGGATCGCGCCGGGCACGTGGAGCGTGTCGAAGACGAGTTCGGCTCGTACGCCGGACCGATCGCCGCGGCGACGTCGAGCGAGTTCGTCCTCGCCGACGGCCACGTGATCGTGCCCGACCGCGACACGCAGATCGTGCTCAACGGCCAGAGCGCGGCGATCTCCGACCTGCGCGTCGGCGATCGGGTGATCGTGCGCTACAACGTGGAGACCGACGAGATCCGGTCGATCGCCGCAAGCCGTACGCTCGAAAGCGCGACGCCGCAGCCCGGCGCTCCCCAGATCACGAGTGTTACGAGCGATGCTACTCGGCCGCTTCGGGCCGGCGATAGCTTCACGGTCACGATGCAAGGTACGCCCGGCGGTGCGGCGACGTTCGACATCGGGTCGTACGTGACGAATCTTGCGATGGCCGAGAATACCCGCGGCACCTACACCGGCACCTATCAAATTCCCGAAGGCGCGAATTTCACCGACGTTCCGATCGTGGTGCATCTGCGGGTTGCCGCGCAGAGCGCGCCCGACGTACAAGCCGCTGCGACGATCTCGGCATCCGGTTCCCCGCCCGGTGTCTCGGATTTTGCGCCCGGCGAGGGCGCCGTCGTGAACACGAACTCGCCGGCGATCTACGCCACCTTCGTCGCGGACGCCGTGCCGGTCAATCCGTCGAGCATCGTGCTCTGGGTCGACGGCCGTGACGTCACGAGCGAGTGCCTGCGCACGCCGACGTTCATTCAGTATCTGCCGTCCTACTCGTATCGCAGCGGCGACGTCCACGTGACGGTCCGCGTCGCGGATCTGGCCGGCAACACGACGACGAAATCCTGGACCTTCGTGATCCGCCCGTAGGAGGTGCATCGTGGATTGTTTGTTCTGCAAGATCGCCGGCGGCGAGATCCCTTCGAAGGGCGTCTATCGCGATGAGACCGTGCTCGCGATCGAAGACATCAATCCGCAGGCGCCGACGCATCTGCTGGTCATGCCGGTCGTGCATCACGCGAACATCGGCGAGCTCTCCGACGCCGCCGACGGTCCGCTGCTGGCGAAACTCTTCGAGGTCGCGACGAAGCTCGGGCGCGAGCGCGGGCCCGGCGGCTATCGCCTGGTGATGAACACCGGGAAGGACGGCGGCCAGACCGTCGATCACCTGCACGTGCACGTGTTGGCAGGCCGGCATATGACCTGGCCACCGGGATAGCCTTGGGGAATAACATGAAAGAAGTCTATTCCAGCATCAGAGATGCGTGCGCGAGCGACGGTAGCGTTTGGGGCTTGAAGACGCTGAATCCCGGAACGGACGGCTAGCATTTGACGGCCTCTGACGGCTGTGCTACAGTACCTGCGGGCCTCGCAACGAGGCCTAGATTTTGCGTGCCCATCACGCCACGAAAGGGGGGTCAGTCAATAATGGAAGTTCGCGTATCTCCGGGTGAATCGATCGAGAGTGCGCTGCGCCGTTTCAAGAAGGCCACCCAAAAGGCGGGGATTCTCGCCGAAGCGCGCAAGCACGAACATTACGAGAAGCCCAGCGTTCGCCGCAAGAAGAAGTCGGCGGCCGCGCGCAAACGCCGCGCCTAGTCCATGGGTACGTTGAAAGACCGCATCGCCTCCGATCTCAAGGAGGCGATGAAGGCGCGCGACCAATTGCGTCTCGACACCCTGCGTTCGGCCATCTCGGGTTTCACCTACAAGCGCACCGAAGCCGGCGCGGAGCTCTCCGACGCCGATGAACTCGGCGTCGTCCAGAAGCTCGTCAAGCAGCGCAACGACTCGCTTGCCGAGTTCGAAAAAGCCGGGCGCAAGGATCTCGCCGACAAGGAGCGGGCCGAGCGCGACATCCTTCAAAGCTATCTGCCGGCACAGAAGTCGACCGAGGAGATTCGTGCGATCGTGCGAGCGGCGCTGGCGGGGCTGCCCGAGGGTGGGCGCAACCAGGGTGCGGCGATGAAGGCCGTCATGCCGCAGCTCAAAGGCCTCGCAGACGGCAACCTCATCCGTCAGATCGTCACCGAAGAGCTAGCGTAACCTTCCCCGGCGGCGAAGGGTAGGACCCGGTATGTGTCGTCCTTCGAGGCGCCCCTTCGGTGCGCACCTCAGGCTGACGGTGACGCTGGCGTTCATCGTCATCGGTTTTCTCGGCGTTGGGCGGGCCGCGACGCCGGCGCCGGTGGTCATCATCCCGATCGACGGGATGGTCGACGACGGGATGGCGCATCTGGTGCAACGTTCGATCGCCGAGGCGAACGACGACCACGCCGCGGCGGTCGTGCTCGACGTCAACAGCGACGGCGGCTTGATCGAGGCCGCGCAACTCATCCAGACCGCGATCTACTCGGCGCACGAACCGGTATACGCCTTCGTCGAGCGCCGCGCGTTTTCGGCCGCGTCGCTCATTACGCTCTCGGCGGCGCACATCATGATGTCGCCCGGCTCCGCGATCGGTTCGGCCGAGCCGCACCCCGACACGCCCGAAACCGTCTCCGCCGTCAAGGCGATGTTCATCTCGACCGCGCAGCGCAACCATCGTCCGGCGAAGCTCGCGGCGGCATTCGTCGACAAGAGCATCGAAGTTCCGGAGTACAAGACGCCGGGCACGTTCCTCACGCTCACCGCGCAAGATGCGGTCAAGACCGGGATGGCCGACCGCATCGAACCGACGCTCAACGACGCGCTCGCGTCGATTCACGAAGCGGATGCGCCGCGCATCGCGACCGACTACACCTGGGGTGAAGAGGTCGCGCGCTTCGTCAACGATCCGGTGATCTCGGGGCTGCTGCTCACCGTCGGCATGCTGGGGTTGTTCGTCGAGATGCAGACGCTGCACGGGATCGCCGGCACGATCGGCATCGGGGCGTTTGCGCTGTTCTTCGGAACGCACGTCTACGCGGGCTTCTCGAACGGCCTGGTCATTGCGCTGGCGGTCGTCGGCCTGCTCGGAATTCTGTGGGAGCTGCACGTCGTACCCGGGCACGGTCTGCCGGGTATTTTGGGCGCCATCGCGTTGCTGGCGTCCGTTTTGCTCGCCTTCGGCATTCCATTTTTCTTCATCGCGATCGAAACGGTTTCGACCGCGATCATCTTGACGGCGATCTGCTTCGCGATGCTCACCCGCCTGCTTCCGCAGAATGCGTGGATGCACCGCCTCGCGCTGGTGGAGACGCAAGGGAGCGATTACGTGGCAAGCCGGGACTACACGTCGTTGCAGGGGAAGACCGGCGTCGCGGCATCGTATCTTCGGCCGGCCGGCGTGGCCCAAATCGACGGCAAGCGCATCGACGTCTTGACCGAGGGAGAGTTCATCGCGGCGGGAACGCCGGTCCGGGTCACGCGCGTGGAAGGTGCGCGCGTCTTCGTCGAGCCGGTAACCCTTCCGAGCTACAAATAACTACTTCGCACGAAGGAGCGTATCTTGGTTGTTGCTGGCGTAGCGGTCATTATCTTCGTCGCCTTCATCTTTCTCCTGATTTTCTTATATTACTTTCCCATCGCTACGTGGATTCGCACGATCGCGGCGGGAGTGCCGCTGGGAATCATCACGCTCGTTCGCATGCGCCTCATCGGCATTCCGCCGAGCGTCATCGTGACCAACTACGTGCGCGGGCGTAAGGCCGGCTTGAACATCACGGTCGATCAGCTCCAATCGCATTATCTCGCCGGCGGCAACGTCGAGAACGTCACGCTGGCGATGATCGCGGCGCAGCGCGCGCAGATTCCGATGGACTGGCAACGCGCGGCGGCGATCGATCTGGCGGGCCGCAACGTGGTCGAAGCGCTGCAAGTCTTCGTGAACCCCCGGGTGATCGAAACGCCGATCTTCCAGGGCGTCGCGCAGAACGGCATTCAGCTCAACGTCAAGGCGCGCGTAACGGTGCGCAGCGATCTCGACCGGTACGTCGGCGGCGCGGGCGAGCAAACGATCATCGCGCGCGTCGGCGAGGGCGTCGTCGCGGCGGTGGGCGCCGCCGTCGATCACAAAGAAGTGCTCGAGTATCCGGATCGTATCTCGAAAACGGTGCTGGCCAAAGGCCTGGACGCGGGCACCGCATTCGAGATCGTGTCGATCGATATCGCCGACGTCGACGTCGGGCGTAACATCGGCGCCGAGCTGCAAACCGCGCAGGCCGAAGCCGACCGCCGCATCGCGCAGGCGAAGGCCTCCGAACGGCAATACGCCGCGATGGCGTCCGAGCAAGAGCAGAAGGCGCAGACGCAAGCGATGCGCGCCAAGGTCGTCGAAGCCGAAGCGGCGATTCCGCTAGCAATTTCCGAGGCGTTCAGAAGCGGCAATCTGGGCGTGATGGATTACTACCGGTTGAAGAACCTGCAGGCGGACACGACGATGCGCGACGCGATCGGCGGCAGCGTCGAACCGCCGGCAACGGACGCCGGGCTGCAGCCACCGCCGCCGCCGCCGCGCTAGCATATGCACGACCTCGGTCTCATCGTCTGGCTCGTCATCGTGCTGATCGGCGTCGTATCGAGCATCCGCCGCACCGCGATGCGCAGCCGGGCAACGCTGCAGGCACGCCAAATGCCCGGTCCATCACCATCCCCGGCACCGGCGCCGGCGCCGGCCCCGCCCGTGATTGCGGTGCAGGCGCCGCCCCCGCGGAAACCGCAACCGGCGCCCGCTCCGGTGCCCGTGCCGGTCGCCGCGGCGGTTGGAACCTCACCGATTCGTGGTATGTTCGGAGGAAGCACGAGCCTCGTGCGCGCGATCGTTGCGGCGCAGGTTCTCGGGCCGCCGACAGCATTGCAGGAGCATTCGATCTGGAGTCCACGTCACAGCGAACCGTCGATTTAAGCGATCTGGTAGATCGCGTCCGCCTCTTCGGACAGTTCGATCAAAATCTCTCGGCACTCGAAGAGCGCTTGGGAATCAGCGTCCGTGCTGACGATGACCGGTTGCTTCTTGCCGGTGCGGCTTCGAACGTCGCACGTGCCGAAGCCGCCGTACGCCGGATGCTCGACGCCGCCGTTGAAGGGGCGCAGATCACGCCCGACGACGTCGCGCTCGCGATCGCCGACGCCGGCGAAGTCGGCCGCGCTCTGCCGGGCACGCTGATACGCACGTCGCGCGGCAAAGAGATTCGACCCAAGACCCCCGGCCAGCGCGCGTTCGTGCAATCGATCGAGCAGAACACCCTGACCTTCGGTATCGGGCCGGCCGGTACGGGCAAGACCTTTCTCGCGGTGGTGATGGCGGTGCGCGCGCTCAAGAACCGCGACGTCGCGCGACTGATTCTCTCGCGCCCGGCCGTAGAAGCGGGCGAGAAGCTCGGCTTTCTGCCCGGGGATTTCCGCGAGAAGGTCGACCCGTATCTGCGGCCGCTCTACGACTCGTTGGAAGATCTCCTCGACGACGCGGCCGTCACGCGGTATCTCGAGCGCGGAACGATCGAAGTCGCGCCGCTCGCGTACATGCGCGGGCGCACGCTCAACGATGCATTCGTCATCCTCGACGAAGCCCAGAACACGACCGCCGATCAGCTCAAGATGTTTTTGACGCGCCTGGGTGCAGGATCGAAGATGGTAATCAACGGCGACGTGACGCAGATCGACTTGCCGTCGGGCGCCCACAGCGGATTGCGGGACGCGGCGCGGCGGATCGGCAAGATCGAGGACGTCGGCGTCGTCGAGCTCAACGAGACCGACGTCGTGCGTCATCCGCTCGTCGCGAAGATCATCAAGGCCTATGAATGACGATCCACTACCGTAACGACGTACGCGGCGGCGGCGTCGACGCGCGCGCGCTCAAAAGCGCGTTGCGCAAGCTGCTGGCGAGCGTCGATTGCGGGGACGCCGGAATCTCGCTGACCATCGTCGACGACAAGGCGATACGCAAACTCAATCGCGAACATCGCGGCAAAGACAAACCCACCGACGTGCTCAGCTTCCCGCTCGAACCCGAGCCGTTCGCGAGCGAGAAGTTATTGGGTGACATCGTGATCTCGATCGATACGGCGCGCCGGCAGGCTGCCGGATACGATGCGCCCGTGCAGCGCGAACTCGAGCGGCTGATGATTCACGGGCTCTTGCACGTGCTCGGTCACGATCACATGGAACCGGGGGAGCAAGCGGCGATGGAAGCCGAGGAGCGGCGCCTGGCCGCCGCGATCGGCATGCCCTGGCCGTACGAGTCGTAAGCATGCGGTTCTGGCGCTCGTTCAATCATGCGTTCAACGGCATCATGTATGCGGCGCGGACGCAGCCCAACATGCGCGCCCATCTGATCATCGCATTGCTGGTTTTGCTGGCGGCGATGATCTTGCGCATCACCCGCGACTACGTCGTCGACTTGGTGATCGTTATCGCCGTCGTGCTCGCGCTCGAACTGCTCAACACCGCGGTGGAGTCGGTCGTCGATCTGCTCACCGCTACGCACCACCCGCTGGCCAAAACGGCCAAGGACGCGGCGGCAGGCGCGGTCCTCGTCGCCTCGGTGGCCGCGGTGGTGGTGGGCTATCTGGTCTTCTACCAGGGGATCATCAACGGCGGCCAGCGGGTCTACGAAGCCGTGGCGAGCGTTCCCAGCAACGTCGCGTTCGTCGTCCTGGTCGCGGTCTCGATCGTCACGATCTTCGCCAAGGCCTTGGCCGGGCGGGGGTCGGCGCTGCAGGGCGGGGCGATCTCGGGCCATGCCGCCTTGGCCTTCGCCGCTGCCACGCTCCTGGCGTTTCTCTATCAGCGCCCATTGGCGGCCATCCTGGCGTATTTCGTGGCCTTCCTGGTGGCACAGAGCCGGGTTGAGGCGAAGATCCACAGCGCCGCCGAGGTGGTGGCGGGCTCGGTGCTCGGAACCGTGGTCGCCCTGGCGATCTACCTCTTGGCCCGTTCGCACCTCGTGATATAATGACGCCGTTTTGAACACCGACCCCGACCGAAGTAGCGCGCCATGACGCAGAGCCACCCGAACACGCTCGAGATCGTCGCCCTGGTTGTCCTGGTGCTGTGCTCGGCCTTCTTTTCCGCCTCGGAGACCGCGCTGGTCGCCGTCTCGCGGGTCCGCGCCCGCGCGCTGCGCGAGCGCAAGGTCCGCGGCTCGGGCAGCGTGATCCAGCTGGTGGACGACAAGAGCCAGGTGCTGACCTCCATCTTGACCGGCAACACCGTCGCGCTGCTCGCGGCGGATTCGCTGGCTACGGCCATCGCGATCGAGATGGGCCTGGCCAACGCCGCGCTGTGGTCGACGGTCGCCATGGCGATCCTCTTGCTGCTCTTCGGTGAGATCATTCCAAAGACGCTGGCGGCCGGCGACAGCGATCGCTGGCTGCTGGTCCTCTCGCCGGCGCTGCGCGTCGTGTCGATGGTGATTGCGCCGGTCAGCAATAGCTTCGTCTTCATCGCGAACCTGCTCTTGCGCGTCTTCGGTATCCGTGTCACCCACCAGATCTACGTGACCGAAGAAGACATCCGCGCGCTGGTCAACGTCGGCGCCGAGCAGCGCGTCATCGAGGAAGAAGAGCGCGAGATGATCCATTCGGTCATCGAGTTCGGCGACACGATCGTGCGCGAAGTCATGACGCCGCGGCCGGAGATGATTGCCGTCTCGATCGACGACTCGCCGCGCCGCGCGCTCGAGGTCGTGATCGCCGAAGGCTATTCGAAACTGCCCGTGTATCAAGAGTCCAAAGACGACATCGTCGGCATCGTGCACGACCGCGAACTGCTCATCGCGCTTGCGAACGGCACGCTCGCGCAGACCAGCCTACGCTCGTTGATGCGGCCCGCTTCGTACGTACCGGAGACGAAGAAGATTGCCGAACTGCTGCGCGAGATGCAGCGCGACAAGTTCTCGATGTCGATCGTCGTCGATGAATACGGAGGCACCGCGGGCCTGGTCACGATGGAAGACTTGCTCGAGGAAATCGTCGGCGAGATTCGCGACGAGCACGACGTCGACGAACAAGAGCCGATCCACATCGTCTCGGCTGAGGAAGCGGTCGTCGAGGCGGGAACGAACATCGAAGACGTCAACGACAAGCTGGGCACGCACATTCCGACGGATGATTTTGAAACCATCGGAGGATACACCGTCGGGCTCTTTGGCCGTCTCCCTCGCGAAGGCGAGGAGGTCGAGTCCGACGCGCTGACGCGCTTGCGCGTCGAGCGCACACGTGGGCGCCGCATTCTCTCGGTGCGCGTCTTCACGAGCCCGAACGGCGCCGTCAGCGACGAGGTAGAGTTCGATGCGAACGACGTTACTCACTGAGCATGAGGCGCTGCTCGCGGCCGCGCGCGACATGCGCGAGCGCGCGTACGCGCCGTATTCGAACTTCACCGTCGGCGCGGCACTCGACACGGGCGACGGGAACGTGTTTCTGGGTGCCAACGTGGAGAATGCGAGCTTCGGCCTGACGATCTGCGCGGAACGCAGCGCGGTCGGTGCGGCGGTCGCTGCGGGACATCGCTCGTTTCAAGCGATCGCCGTAGCGGGGCCGCCGGACGTCCTCACGAGCCCGTGCGGCGCGTGCCGGCAGGTGCTTGCCGAGTTCAGCCCCTCGATGGCCGTTATCTACACCACGCCGGATGGGCCGGTTGCGACCACGGTCGCGGAGCTCCTCCCTCATTCCTTCGGCCCGCTCGTATAAGACGCGCGGCATCGTGCTGCGCGCGCGTCCGCTCGGTGAGGCCGATCGCATCATCCGGCTCTTCACGACCGAACGCGGAAAACTCGACGCGGTGGCGAAAGGCGTGCGCCGTGCCAAGAGCCACTTTGCCGGCCGGCTGGAGTTCGGCAACGAGTGCGAGCTGCAGATGCATCGCGGACGCTCGCTCGACGTGATCGTCAATGCCGATATCGTACGCGCGCCGTGGGAACGGCTGGTCGAGCCGGAGCGGTTTGCAACCGCGCACCTTGCCGTAGAACTCGTCGACGCCTTCTGCGAACCCGACCTCGCCGTACCGGACGTCTACGCGCTTCTCTCTGGCGTCCTGAGCGCTATTGCGGCAAGCGATGCGCCACGCACGTTGATCCCGCGCTTTTCGCTGCGCTTGCTGGCATCGCTCGGTATCGAGCCGCCGGTCGACGCGTGCATCCGGTGCGGCAAGCCGTTCGAAGGAGACTGCGCGTGGGTCGATCCGCAAGCCGGCGGCTTCATCTGCGCACGGTGCCGCGAGACCTGGCGCGATCTCATCGAACTCGATGCCGGCGACCTGCGCAACCTCGCCGAGCTCGGTGCGCCGCGCGGAACGTCACGTGCCGCACTGCTCGCTCGCCCGCGCGTCACCGCGGCAATCGAAGAGATCGTGACGCACCACTTGGGTAGAAAGCCGAAGGCTGCGTCATAGCCGTTCTTGCGCTCGACGTCGGCAGCAAACGGATCGGTTTGGCGCTCGCCGATCCCACCGAAACGTATGCCATGCCGCTCGGAACCATCGAGCGCACGACGCTGCGCGCCGATCTCGCGCAGATCGAGGACTACGTGGAGTCTTACGGCGTGAGCGAGATCGTGGTCGGCGACCCCGTGTCACTTTCGGGCGAGCGCGGCATCGCCGCGCAGAAGATGGACGCATTCGTCGAAGCGCTCGAAGGCGTCTTTCGCGGCAAGGTCTATCGGGTCGACGAGCGCCTGACCACGGCGCAAGCCACCAAAACGCTGATCGCCGCCGACGTCTCGCGCGAGCGTCGCAAAGAGGTGGTGGACAAGATGGCGGCGGCGCTGATTCTCGAAACGTTTTTGACACGCCGGCGTCTCGGTTACGACGAGTGACTCGTTCCCGAGTCGCCGGCGCGTTCATCGTCGCGGGCTTCCTCCTGGTTTTCGGCGCGCTCGCCGCATGGTTCGTCACCGTCTTCATGGATCGCGCGCTGCCCACCGAAAACACGCAGGTCGTCGTGCCGCGCGGCTCGACGCTGGCCGACATCGCCGAATTGCTCCAGTCGCACGGCGTGATCGTAAACGCCCTTGCCTTTCGCGTGCTCGCGCGCGTGCAGCACGAAGATGCCGAGGTCCGCGCGGGCGCGTATGCGTTTGCGCCGCACACGACCGCCGCGCAGATTTTGAATCAGCTCGTCACCGGCGGCGCGCAGGTAGCGACGTGGGTTACGATACCCGAAGGCTTTACCGCCGCGCAGATCGCCGCACGGCTTCAGGCCGAAGGCGTCGGGCGCGCGGCGGACTTTCGGCGTTCGTTCCGCGGCCACGAGGGGTATCTGTTTCCGAGCACCTACTTGATCCCGCTGGCAGCGACGCCGGAACAGGTGACGCGCATGCTCACCGACCAGTTTTCCAAGGAGCTTCCAAGCGATGCGCGGCAACGAGCGCGCGCGCTGCACGTAACGATTGCGCAGGCCGTCACGGTCGCGTCGCTCGTGGAGCGCGAGGCCAAGGTAGAGGCGGATCGGCCGATGATTGCCGCCGTCATCTACAACCGGCTTCGCTTGGGCATGCCCCTGCAGGTGGACGCGACGATCGAGTACGCGCTTCCGGAGTACAAAACGCAGCTCTCTTACCACGACCTGCGAATCAATTCACCGTATAATACCTACGAGCACCCGGGCTTGCCCCCTACGCCGATCGCCAACCCCGGCTTGCCCTCGCTGGAGGCGGCGCTCGATCCGGCGAAGACCGATGCTCTCTATTACGTTTACTGCGGGAACGGGCACCATGTCTTTGCGAAGACGTTCGCGGAGCACCAGGCCAACGTCGCGCGCTGCCTTCACTAGAGCCAGTCCTTAAGGAGTCGACCATGCCGTCTAACAACGGTGAAACCAAGAGCGGACCGCTCGAGCTGAGCGAAGTGCTCTACATCGAGACCAAGGACGGTGGAGAGTTGCCGTTCGAGGTCGTCGGAATTCTCGAAGATCCCGACGACGAAACGTCATATGCCGTGCTGATGCACGAGGCGCAGGACGACGAGGTCGAGAGCGAGTTCATCGTGACCGATCTCGAAGGTAATCTGCTCGAAGACGAGGCGCTGGCACAAGAGATTCTCGATGAGTTCCTCGTCTTTGCCGAAGAGGCCGGAGAGGAAGACGGAGGAGGGCAGTAATCCGGTTCCTCTTTCTTTCGGCGAGCGTCGGTGTGGGCCACGTTGCCGCGGCCAACGCGGTGTGCGTGGCTTTGCGCCAGATCGACCCGGCCGCGAAAACCAGCGTCGTCGACTCGTACAAATACGCGGCGCTCGTGGTCTCACGCGTGGTCTCCGACGGGTACCTGCGGATGGTCAAGACGATTCCCCAGATGTACCGCTACATCTACGACCGCGCCGAACGCGCGACGGAAGTGGGACCGTTTCGCACGTGGGCGCATCAATTTACCGCCAGCAACCTGCGCGCCCTCATCGAGCGCGAGCGTCCCGATGCAATCGTGTGCACGCATGCATTTCCGTGCGGCGCTATGGCCGAGTACAAGCGACTCTACGGTGACGCGCCGCCGGTCGTCGGCATCGTGACGGATTTTGCGGTCCACGCGTTCTGGATTCACGACAACATCGAGGGTTATTGCGTCGCAACCGAAGCGATGCGGGACGTCATGCTCGCGCGGGGTGTGCGACCGGAGCGCGTGGCGGTCACGGGAATTCCGGTCGATCCGCGCTTCGCCGGCGCGCGCGAGCCGGTTCGCGCGATTCGGGAACGCCTGGGCTTGCCGGTCGATCGGCCGGTGACGCTGGTCATGGGCGGCGGACTGGGCATCGGTCCGCTCGAGCGGACACTGCACGCGATGGATGGGGTCGACGTGCCGATCGCGGCGGTGGTCATCGCGGGGCGCAATGCGCGTGCCGAGCGGCGCGTGCTGGCGGCGGCCGAAAACGTCGGCTATCCGGTGCGCGTGGTGCGCTTCGTCGACAATGTTTACGATTATATGCACGCAGCGGATCTCTTTATCACCAAGCCGGGTGGCTTGAGTACCGCGGAAGCGCTCGCCGCGCACATTCCGATCGTGTTGCTCAAACCGTTGCCGGGCCAGGAAGAGCGCAACCTGCGCGTGCTGACGGATTGGGGCGTCGCGATGCGGGCACGCCGGATCACGGACGTACCGCTAGCGTTGACGGCAATACTAACGGATTCGGCGCGGCGCGAGCGAATGACTATAGCAGCAGGGCGTTATGGGCGCCCGGAGGCCGCTCGCGATGCCGCATCGCTGATCTTCCGGCTCGCGGCGGTTGCAAAGGAGGTTCCGGCGTGAAACTTCCATCGTCAGCGACCTACGGCTTCTGGCTCGCGCTTTTGCGCATCTATGCCGGCGCATTTTGGTTGATGCACGGCATCCCGAAATTCTTGCACGGCGAAGACTTCATGCCGCCCAACGGCATGATGGTTCCGTTCCTCAACACGCAGATCCAGCACACGAGCGGCCCGTATCAAGCGTTCCTCACCAACGTCGTGCTCCCCAATGCAAGTTTCTTCGCCGAGCTGGTGCGCTTGGGCGAAGTCGTGACGGGATGTTTGCTGCTGCTCGGCTTCTACACGCGTTTCGGCGCGCTGATCGGCATCTTACTCGCGCTCAATTACATCTCCGCGAAGGGCGGTCTGGCGCACTTGGACGTGTGGTCGGGTTTGGATTCCGCTGCGCTCGCGCTCACGGCCGTCAGCCTCGTCTTGCCGACCGGCCGCGTGCTCGGCGTCGACGGGATCCTGGCGCGATTGCGTCGTCGTCCGGAGCCGAGCGCCGCGACGGTCTTCGTCGAAGAGCCGCCGATGACCGGACCGACTGCACCGAGCTCGTAGCCTGCGACGTTTACGGCTGTAGGTACCGACGGCCGGGTTGTGGTATAGTGCGTGCGGCAAAACCACGGAGAGATGGCCGAGCGGCTGAAGGCGGCGGTTTGCTAAAGCCAATTTCGCCGGTTACAGACGGTCATCGAGAGCCATCGTCGCCTGAGTTTGTGCGGGTTTCCGGTTGCTAGTG
>DATJRM010000092.1:0-2424 GCA_035504755.1 Candidatus Acidiferrales bacterium | reverse complement strand
GACGGCAGCATCGTCGAACGGCAGCGTTTGATCGCCGATGATCTGATAGGTCTCGTGGCCTTTGCCCGCGATGAGCACGACGTCGCCGGGCGCAGCTTCGTCGATCGCGCGCACGATCGCGGCGCGCCGGTCGATCTCGGCCACGTGCGGATGCGCGCCGATGCCGGCTTCGATCTCGGCCACGATCGCTTCAGGCGATTCGCTGCGCGGATTGTCGCTGGTGACGTAGATGCGATCGGCATACTGCGCTGCGACGCGTCCCATCTCCGGGCGCTTGCCGCGATCGCGGTCGCCGCCGCAACCGAAGACCACCGCCAGCGCGTGCGCGGTGGTCTCGCGCAGCGCGAGCAGCGCGTTCTCCAGCGAATCGGGCGTGTGCGAATAGTCGACGACGACGTTGATGTCGCCGCCGCTCACGTACTGCATGCGTCCCGGCACGGTCGCCAGCGCATCGAGCCCGCGCGCGCAGGTTTCGAGATCGAGGCCGAGCGTGCGCGCGACGCCGATGGCGGCCAGCGCATTTTGCACGTTGAATAGCCCGGGGAGGTGGACGTTCATCGCGACGCCGTCGACGCTGAAGGTGGAGCCGGACGCGCTCGGCTCGATCGCCGTTGCCACCATGTCGGCATCGCCGCGCAGCGAGTAGTTCAGCGCCGGCATGCGGCGGTGCACTTCAGCGTACCAGCGCGCGCCGTGCTCGTCGTCGAGATTGAGCACCGCGGCTTGCGCCATGGCGAAGAGTTTGTGCTTGGCCGCCGCGTAGGCTTCGAGCGTTTGGTGAAAGTCGAGATGATCGCGGGTGATGTTGGTGAGCGCCGCCACTTTGAAGTGCACGTCGGCGACGCGATCGAGCGCGAGCGCGTGCGAGCTGACCTCCATCGCCACCGCCCACGCGCCAAGTTCGTGCATCTGCGCGAGCAGGCTGTGCAATTCCGGTGGTAGCGGCGTGGTATTTTCGAGCGTCCAGTCGCGATCGCGAAAGTGCGCGCCCACTGTGCCGATCACGCCGCACGGGCGGCCCGACGTTTCCAGGATTGAGGCGATCATGCGCGTGGTCGTGGTCTTGCCATTGGTGCCGGTGACGCCGAGCACGTCGACCGTGCGCGAGGGATCGCCGTAGAAGACCGCGGCGAGCACCGAGAGCGCGCGGCGCGTATCGGGCACGGCAATTGCGGTGACGCCGCCGGGGACGTCGAGCGCGCGCGCCTCTTCGACGACGATCGCGACCGCGCCGTTGGTCACGGCGTCGGCAATAAAGTGATGTCCGTCACTATGTTCGCCGGGTACGGCAACGAAGAGCGCGCCGGGCGTCACCCGGCGCGAATCGATCGCGATGCTCGTAACGTCGAGTTTTCGATCGCCGAGCACTTGCGTGCTTGCGGGCAATCGTCCGATGAGCTGCGCGATCATCATGGGAGTATACCTGCGTGCAACATCGCCGCGCGCGCGATCTTGCTAAAGACTGGCCCCGCAACCGTGCCGCCGTAGTACGCCCCCTGCGGATCTTCGATCTTCACGTAGATCACAAAGCGCGGATGCTCGGCGGGAATCATGCCGATGAACGACGCGGCGTACGCACCCGCCGAGTATTGACCGTTGACGACCATCTGCGCGGTACCGGTTTTGCCGGCAGTGGTGTAGCCGGGAATCTGCGCGACGTCTTTGCCGGTGCCGTTGGTGACGACCGCGCGTAAGAACGTGCGCAGCTCGCTCGCAATTTTTTCCGAGAAGACGCGATGCTCGACTTCGGTGGGATATTGATAGATGACGTTGCCGTGCTGATCTTCGATCGCATCGACGATGCGCGGCCGCAGCAAGAGGCCACCATTGGCAATCGCGCAGTAGTAGCGCGCCATCGAAATCGGCGTGACCGAGACGCCTTGCCCGAACGCCATCGTGGGCAGCGAGAGTTCGCTCCACTGATCGGGCGACGGCACGATGCCCGGACTCTCGCCCGGCAACTCGACGTCGGTCACTTCGCCGAATCCGGCCTTGCGCTCCATGTTGTAGAAATTTTGCTGCCCGGTCGCGAGGCCGACTTCGGCCGCGCCGACATTGTGCGAATACTCGACGATCTCTTCGAGCGTCTCGGTACTGCCGCGTACCGGCATGTCGTCGTCGGCATTGTGGATGGTGTGGCCGTCGAGCGTCAACGTTTCGCGCGCGGGGAAGCGCGTCTGCAGCGTGACGCGGCCCGATTCGAGCGCGGCCGCGGCGGTGACGAGTTTAAAGGTAGAGCCGGGCTCGTAGGTATCCGCCACCGCACGGTCGTCGTAATCGCGTTGCGGATACTTCCAGAAATGATTCGGATCGAAGTGCGGAACGTTCGCCATAGCCAGGATCTCACCGGTCCACGGATCCATCACGATCGCGGTGCCGTCTCTCGCGTGATACTTCGCGACCTCTTGATCGAGCGCTTCTTCG
>DATJRM010000091.1:0-2723 GCA_035504755.1 Candidatus Acidiferrales bacterium | reverse complement strand
CTGCACGCGGCGATGTGCGCCGAGCTCGTTGCGCCCGATCGTGCGCTCCTCGTCGCCGTCAACCGCATCAACTTTCGGGCGCCGGTACGAGCCGGCGATACGCTGCACTATGACGCGCGCGTGACGTACACCGGAACGACGTCGATCTGCGTCGAGGTCGACATCCTTCGCGAAAGCGCGGATCGCCGCACGGCGGCGCTCTGCAATACGTGCACGTTCACGTTTCGTAACGTCGACCCGGCGACGCTGCACGGGCGGCCGGTTCCGCGCGTCTATCCGGTTACGTATGCCGAAGATCTGCGCTATCTGGCGGCGCATCGCCGCCGCCTCGAAGGTCTCGCGACTGCCCTAACGGGATAAACGCCAAGCAATTTGGGCACAAGGCGTTCATGAGCTTAATGAGAGCGCCGTCCTTGCAGCACCTCGGCCGCTTGTGCGCTGAGCACGGCATCATCCAGTTCACCGCGCCTGACGGCGAACCAGACCTAGAATCGGGCTTCTGTCTCGACGACAACGTGCGCTTGCTCGCACTCTGCGTTTCCATACGTCGCGCGGATCCGGCGAACGGATTTGCGACGCTGCAAGGCGATCGCGTCTTCGACTTCATCGCCCAGTCGTCACGCGAATCGCCGGTCTACCACAATATGATGGATCGCCACGGACGGTTTACCGACCGGTTCGCATCGCCCGAATCTATCGGACGTCTGATTCAAGCCCTTGGCATCGTGCTTCGTGATGCTTCCGACCCGAACTGGCGCGTGCGCGCAATGGCCGAACTGCAGCGCGCGATGCGCGCGCTCCCCGCGCTCTCATCGGAACACGCGCGCGCGTTTGCGACGCTCGGCTTCGCTGCGGCGGTCGAGGCCGGGCAGGACCAGTACACCGATGCGTTACGCGCGGTAGCCGAGGGCATGCACTTCGAGTTCGAGCGAAACGCCGGTCCCGATTGGGCATGGCCGCTCGCGGCGATGACCTACGACAACGGGAGATTACCTGAAGCGCTCCTTCGCGCAGGAGAGGTACTCGGCGAATCGGCGTTCTCGACGAGCGGCGAACGCGAGCTCGAATTTCTGGCGAGCGTGACGCAAACACGTTACGTGTTCGAACCGATCGGCGCTCCCGGCTGGTACGGGCGCGGCGGTGAACGGCCGTACTACGCGCAGCAGCCGCTCGAGGCCCTTGCGATGATGGACGCATGGCTCGCCGTGGACGACGTGCCGCGCGCACGCGTCGCCTACGAATGGTTCCTCGGGAACAACCGCGACGAGCTCGTCGTCGCCGACCCCGAGGTGGGCGGATGCCATGACGGCATCGATGCCGGCGGCCGGCTCAACCCGTGCATGGGGGCCGAAAGCACACTTGCGTACTTGCAAGCCGAGTGGACGATGCGTCACGCCGCTCTCGACACGGCTTGGGAGTCGTCGCTATGACGTCGCTTCGCGGGTAAACGTTTCGAGCGTCGTCTCGGTCGGAAAGACGTGCGCTGTTTTAGCCCACTTCATCGGTTCGCCGCGGATCAAGGATCCGAAAAACGTGCGCAGCGCGCGGATCGTTGCTCTCCCGTTGATGTAGGCTGCGACCGGGGCGCGCAGCGTCGAGAGCAAACCCGCTTGGCGGCCGTAGATCCACGTCGTGAAGCACGCCCCCTGCACTAATTCGAGCAGCGTGGAGAGCAGCACAAAGAGCAACAGCGCCCAGACCCAACGATCGTTCGGCACGATCGGCGTGAAGATGCGCGCGTCGAACCGATGCCACGCAACGAGCAACAGCGAGGCAACGAAGACCCCATAGCCGATAAACGCGCCCAGATTCGCAACCAGTCCGCGACGATCGCGATAGAGCATGTACCGCGTTGCGAGATTGCCGTGCCACCCGGTGCGCTGCCACGCCTGCAGACAGATCCCGGCGACCCAACGCGACTTCTGGCGGATTGCGGCGTTCGCACGGTTCGGGAAGTACTCCCGCGTGGCGATGTACGCGGCGGCGGTCTTCGGCAAGCCCAGATGCTGTGGAGAGAGGCGCAGCAATGCGAAGGACGTGCGCAAGCCGTGCTCGTACAGACGCAACGCAAACTGATAATCCTCGGTGAGCGCACCCTCGGGAAAGAGGTCGCGCTCGCTTTCGGCAACGCGGTCGAGCCCGGCACGCGCAAACGCCGTGCCCACGCCGGCCGATGGCACGAACGCGCCGAGCCGCTCGCGCAGCAGCATGTCCTTGCAGTGGTTTTTTGCAAATTCATCCGCGTAGGTCCACCCGACGAATTCCCACCACGGGTATTCGAGCGCGAAGACCGGGATCTGCAGCAGCTGCGACTCCGGGACGAAGCGATTGTACAGGCGTAAGGAGAGCGGATGGATGACATCCTCGACGTCGTGTAGCACGACGATGTCGAAGCGTTCTTCGCCTTCGATCGCCTGCATCGCGCGATAGACACAATTGAGGTTTTGCGCCTTCGTCGTCGGTCCCGGCGTGTCATTGACGACCATGTGCACGTTGGGATAACGGGTCGCCGCCGCCTCGACTTTCTCTCGGGTCGCATCGTCGTTGGGATAAACGCCGACGAGGATGTCGAAGCGATCGTAGTCGATCGCGGCCGCCGCGTAGTCGAGCATCCGCTCGATCACGTCCTCCTCGTGCCAGCACGCGACGAATATCGCGATGCGCTGTTGCGGCAGCGCGTGGAGCTCTTCGACGCTCGTGTTCCCGCGCCACGTCGTATGCAG
>DATJRM010000090.1:0-51492 GCA_035504755.1 Candidatus Acidiferrales bacterium | reverse complement strand
CAAGAACGCGTCGCGCGGCAGCATGCGCATCGGCGGTATCTGCGGCATGCGATAGGTTCCGCGCTTGAGGCGCTGTTCGAGAATGCCGGACGGTGCGTACATGTCGAGCGGGCGGTCCTCGCGCGCCATCTCCTCGAACGCGAAGACGAGACGCTCGGCTGCCTCGCGCGTCGTGCCGATCGTAAAGAGTGCGACGACATTGAACAAGTCGGCAAGCTCGACTTGGATGTTGTGGCGTTTGCGCAAGATCTCCGACGCTTCGTACCCGGTATACCCCATCCCGGTCACGCGCACCGTCATCTTCGTCGGATCGAGGTCGAAGACGCCTTCGCGTCCTTGAATCTCCTCACCGAAGCAATACACCCCTTCGATCAGGTTGAGCCGGCGGCGAGTATCCTGCGCGAGGTCGATGGTCTGCGAAAGCAGAGCCGCGCCCTGCGTGGCCATCTGCATGCGCGCGACGTCGAGCGACGCGATCATCGGCAGATTGGGCGAGGTCGAAAGAAATATCTTCAGCACCGACTTGAGCCGGTCGAGTCGCACGCGATCGCCGATTTGGTGCAGCATCGCGCACTGCGAAAACGCCGAAAGCATCTTGTGCGTCGAATTGATGCTCAAGTCGGCGCGTGCTTGCGTCGCAGAGACCGGCAGGGCCGGGTGGAAATGGAAATGCGGGCCCCAGGCTTCGTCGACCAGCAGCAGCTTGCCCGCGGCGTGCGTGACACGTTCGATCTCCACTAAATCCGCGGCGACGCCGTAGTACGTCGGCGAGACGATATAGACGGCCTTGACGTCGGGGTGCTCGGCGAGCGTGCGCGCCACGGTCCCGGGTGTCACCGCATTGTCCATGTGCATCTCTTGATCGACCGCCGGCTGCATGTAGATCGGATGCGCGCCGCTCATCACGAGACCGCCGAGCATCGATTTGTGCGAGTTTCGCGGGACGGCGATCTTCTCGCCCGGGTTGAGCGCCGCCATCATCATGCACTGGTTGCCGCTCGTCGACCCGTTGATCAAGAAGAACGTGTGGTCGGCGCCGTACGCGTCGGCGGCGAGCTCTTGCGCTTCCCTTATCGACGCGATCGGTTGTAGCAGGTCATCGATACCCGGCATCGGCGTGAGGTCGATGGCCAAGATGTTGTCGCCGACGAACTCGCGGAACGAGAGCTCCGAGCCGCGGCCCTGCATGTGACCCGGCGTGTGAAACGGCAAGACACCGGAGTCGACGTAATCGAGCAAGGCTTGAAAGTACGGCGTCTTGGATTGGTCGAGCGGCACGCGCCTGGTACGGGTGGGCGCGCCGTTTGGCTCGCGCGTTCTAAGCAAGGATTTCGAAACCGAGTCGATCGAGCATCGCGAAGTCATCTTGATCGTTGCGCCCGCTCGTCGTCAAGTAGTTGCCGAGCACGATCCCACTGGCCCCGCTGCGCATGCCGAGGTCCTGCAAGCCCTGGAGCGTGATCTCGCGTCCCCCGGCGAAGCGCACGAGCGCCTTAGGAAGAGCCAGACGAGCCATCGCCACGAAGCGCAACGCTTCCACCGGCTCGACCAGCGAGCGATCTTGGAACGGCGTTCCCGGACGCGGATTAAGAAAGTTTATCGGCACCTCTTCGGGTTCGAGCATTTGCAGCGCGCAAAGAAAATCGATGCGATCCTCGATCGTCTCGCCCATGCCGATGATCCCGCCGCAGCAGACCTCGAGCCCCGCATCGCGGACGAGTTGGAGCGTCGCCATGCGCTCGGCGAACGTGTGCGTCGTGCAGACCGCGGGGAAGTAGCGCTCGGAGGTTTCGAGGTTGTGGTTGACCTTGTCCACGCCGGCGGAGACGAGCGCGGCCACCTGATCCTCGCGCAAGATCCCCAATGACACGGCCACACGCAGCGGCAACTCGGATTTGATGACGCGCACGGCCTCGCAGACGCGCTCGAGCAAGCGTTGCGATGGGCCGCGCACCGCGACCACGATGCAGAATTCGCCCGCACCGCGCGCATGTGCGTCACGGGCCGCCGCCACGAAACCCTCGACGCTCGAAAGCGTCTCGGATTCGACGTCCGTCGCAAAGCGCGCGCTCTGCGAGCAGAAATGGCAGTCCTCCGAGCACCCACCTTTCTTCGCGTTGTACAACACTTCGACAGCGATGCCGTTGCCGCAAAAACGCGCGCGCACGTCGTCCGCCAGTGCGAGCAGATCGGGCACGTCGGCCTCGGGAAGCGCTGCGATCGCCTCCAGCAGGGTACGATCGGCGGGCGTGCCCGTTTCGAGTACTCGCTTGCGCGCTTCGTCAATCGTCGAATTCAAATGGTCCTCATCAATCGTACGGCATCGTGCATCATCTACGAAAAGAGCGGGGCGAAGATCTGCGCTCCGGTCTTCACCGAGGCGCTCTCGTCTTCGTCAAACGGCAGAATGCCAAGAATCTTGACCTTTCCCTGCAGTGTGCGAACGACGTCGGCGTGATAGCTTTCATCGGTTGGCCCCCAGCGTTCGACGAGCACGGCGCCCGTCAGCGGAATTCCGGCCTGCTGACATTGCGTTGCGGTCAGCAGCGCGTGATTGACGCACCCCAACCGCAATCCGACGACGAGCACCGCTTCGAATCCGCCCAGTACGGCGACATTCCCGAAATGCTCGCGCGCGTTGAGCGGCACCATGAGCCCGCCCGCGCCCTCCGCCACCAGGCCGCGGTCGATATGCGCGATGGCATCCACGAGCTCCGCCGCGTGTACTTCGGGCTGACCGTAGGCAAGCGCGGCCGACCAGGGATCCGCAGCTTTCTCGAAGCGCGCGAGCTCCAGCGTTCGCACGCCTGCGAGTTTTCCCGCACGCGCCGCGTCACCCGGGACGCCGGGCGCGAGTCCCGTCTGCACCAGCTTGACGATCACCGGCGTAATTCCGGCGTTCTTCATCGCAAGCGCCAAAGCGGCCGTCACGCGCGTTTTGCCGACGTCGGTGTCGGTCCCGGTTACAAAGTAACGCTGCATTGCGCCAATCCTTGTACGAGGAGATCCATGTGCTCCGGTTGATGGTCGGCTCGCACCGAGAGACGCAGCCGCGACGTTCCCTCGGGAACGGTCGGCGGACGAATCGCCGGCGCATAGATCTTTTTCGCTTCCAGCGACCGCGCAATCTCCACCGCGCGCGCCTCGTCGCCGAGGACCACGGGAACGATCGGCGACCGGTCGTCGATCGTAGGAAACCCGAGCGCGCGCAACCCCGACCGCAGCCGCTCGACATTGGCATGGAGGCGCGCACGCAGCGTGTCGCCGTCGCGGACGAGCACCAGCGCAACGCGTGCCGCCAGCGCCAGTGCCGGCGGCGGCGCCGTATCGAAGATAAACGGGCGCGCCGCATTGACGAGCGCTTCGATCAGCGGCGAAGGTCCGGCGATGAAGCCGCCGGCGCCGCCGAATGCCTTCGAGAGCGTACCCATCACGACGAGGCGAGGGTCGCGCAGTGTACCGGCGAGGCCCGTGCCGCGCGCGCCGGTAACCCCGAGCGCGTGAGCCTCGTCAACCAGTAACACGTCGTCCTCGCCGAGATCTGCGAGCAGCGCCCCCACGTCGACGGCGTCGCCGTCCATACTGAAGATCGACTCGGTGACGATGAGCGCGCCGCTCTTGCGCTGCGCTCGCGGCGGCAGCAGCCCGTGCTCGTAGACGAAGCGCTCCACTCGCGTGGCGCGAACGCCGTCGATGAGCGAGGCATGATTGAGACGGTCGGAATAGATCGCATCGACGGCGCGCGCCAAGACCGCGATAACGCCGAGCGCGGCATGATAGCCGCTCGAAAAGAGCAACACCCGCTCGCGCCCTAGCCATTGCGCAAGCTCCTCTTCGAGCAGCGAGTGCTCGCGATCGCTCCCACCGAGCAGCCGCGCACCACCCGAACCGGCACGCGTCGCGCGCCGGAACGCTTCGACGACCTGCGGATGGCGCGACAGCCCGAGATAATCGTTGGAGGCGAAGTCGAGCACGCTCCCACGCGCGTGCGTGCGCACGGTGCGATAGCGTCCGCGCTCGCGAATCTCGTCGAGCAGTGCCGCGACCCGGTCGAGGTAGCTCAATGCGTACGCTCCAGCGCGACGTCGAAGGCGTCGAAGAAATCGTGAATCTCGTCGTCGGTCGACGAGAGCGGCGGCACGAGTTGCACCACGGCGCCGATCGGCCGGGTGAAGTGCCCGAGCTCGTAGAGGGCGTTTGCGACCGGCCACGCGCGCTGCGCGTCGCTCAGCTCGATCCCGATCATCGTACCGGCTTGGCGTATTTCGGCGATTGCCGGATGCTCGCGCAGCGCTTCGCATCGCTCCTGCGCGGTGCGCTCGATCCCGCCTGCGCGTTCGAAGGTCGCTTCGCGCGTGAAAAGCTCGAGGGACGCTAGCGCGGCTGCGCACGCAATCGGATTTCCGGCATACGAATGACCGTGAAAAAACTGTTTACGTTCTTCGGGCGCCCCGAGAAAGGCCCGATAGATGCGTTCGCGGGCGAGCACGGCGCAAAGCGCCATTGCGCCGCCGGTGATCCCTTTGCCCAAACAGATCAGGTCGGGCCGAAGATCCAACTGCTCGAAGGCAAACATCGTCCCCGTGCGCCCGAAGCCGGTCGCGATCTCGTCGACGATGACCAGCGGCGTGCAGTTGCGCAGCGGTGCGTACCTCTGCGCCGGGACCAGGCGCATACCCGCAGCGGCCTGCACGAGCGGCTCGACGATCACGCCTGCAACGTCGGGCGCGTCGAGATCGCCGGGTTCGTCGTACGTGCGCGTCTCGAACGTAATCGCTCCGTAGTGCGATTTGAACACGGTTATGTCGGAGCAACTCATCGCCCCGGCGGTATCGCCGTGATACGCGTCGCGCAGGCGAAGAAACCGCTTGCGCTGCGGCTCGTCCTCGTGCTGCCAATACTGAATCGCCATCTTGATCGCCGCCTCGACGGCGCTCGCGCCATCGGCACCGAAGAACGCGTAGTCGGTGTCGCAGAGCTCGCAAAGCGCTTCGGCGAGTGCCTCAGCCGATAGGTTCGTCGCGCCGAGCGTCGTCGCGTGATCGAGCGTTGCGGCTTGCAGGGCGATGGCATCCACGATCGCGGGATGGCAGTGACCGTGTACGATCGTCCAAATCGAGCTGACCGCGTCGAAGGTGCTCCGTCCGCGCGCATCCACGAGGCGCGTCCCGTTGCCGCGCACGAAGGTTCGCTGCGTCGCGTCGAAGGACTGCATCTGAGTGAACGGAAGCCAGAGGCGGGACACCGCTTGAATCATGGATCGCACGGGCTTCGCGTGGACGCGCCGGTAATCATCGTCGGAGGAGGGCCGGTTGGCCTCTCCCTCGCGCTCGGACTCGCGCGCTACGACACGCGCTCGATCGTCCTCGAGCGGAACGCCGAGCCCGTGAGGGAGTCCCGCGCCGGCGTGATCTGGCCGCGAACGCAGGAGATCCTGCGCGACTGGGGAGCCTACGAACTGCTGCGCGCGGCCGGACGCTTCGTGCGCGCGCTGCAAGCCGTCAACGCTCGCACGCAGGCGCCGATCGCGACCGTCGACTTCGGCGAAGTCGAGGACGTCTTCGAAGATCCTGGCGCGCTCATGATCCCCCAAAATGCGACGGAGAGCATTCTGCGCGAACTGGTCGCGTCCAATCCGCTCTGCGATCTTCGGACCGGCACGAACGTCACCGGTCTCGCGCAAGATGCCGATGGTGTCGATCTGTTCTGCGAAGGGCCGCAGGGTGCTGCGCGTCTTCGCGCGTCGTTCGTCGCCGGTTGCGACGGTTCGCGCGGCGTCGTACGCTCGACGCTTGGACTGTCGCTCGTCGGCGTCACGTATGACTCGCGCGTGGTCCTCAGCGACGAGATCGTCGATACGCCGCTTGCCGGCGACTTACGCGCGCGGCCCGACCTCCCCGGCCTCCGGCTCGCCGTTGCCTGGGGCGACCGCCGATGGCGCGTCGTCGCGTCGATTCCCTCCGAGATCGGCGACGAGGAGGCGCTCGCGCCCCGTGCCCATCACGAGCGCTTGCGCGACCTCTTCGGCAACGAACCGGTGACGACGGAGTGGTGCTCCGTTTTCAAGGTGCATCGTCGCCAGGCCGAGCGGTTCGTGGTGGGGCGCGTCGTTCTCGCGGGCGACGCGGCGCACCTCAACAGTCCCGGCGGCGGGCAAGGGATGAACGCCGGCATTCACGACGTCGCGAATCTGGCGTGGAAGCTTGCGCTTGCCGTTCGGAACGATCGTTGTGCGGCGGCATTGCTCGAGAGTTACGACCTCGAACGGCGCGGCATCATCACCGACACCGTCGAGCGCTTTACCGACAGCCTCTCGCGGATCGGCATTCACTTCCCATTGCGGGCAAAGCAGTTCGCGGTGCGCGCGTTCTCTCGCGCGGTCCGCGCACACGGCATGCAGCGTAAGCTCTGCCGCGGCATCGGGATGTTGAGCGGACGCTACACGAACTCGCCGATCGTCGACAATCGTCATCCGCTGGCGGGGAAACGGCTCGACGACCTGCGCTTGACGGACGGCTCGCGCCTTTCCGCGCGACGCGCCGCCGAAGCGGCCATCGTCGTCGTCGGCGATTTCCGGCTCGACCTTCCGCATCTGAATCTTCCGGCCGCTCCGAGGCGTTGGCACGTCAAAGCACCGGTCGTTCTCATCGTGCGTCCCGACGGCTGCGTGGCGGCCGTCGTCGAGAAGCCGACGCTCGAGCGCGTCGAGCGCGCCTGGCGACGCGCTTTCTGCGGCGCGCTTCCGCTGCCGGTGCTCGCATGAGCGCGCTCGACGTTCGCGGCGCGGTGGCGCGAATCTCGATCGGCGGATGGTTCGAGCTCTACGACCTCTTCATGACCGCCTACGTCTCGCTCGGCCTCATCCACGCGGGTCTGTTCGTCGCCACGTCGCCGTCGCCGTTTGCCCTCGAGGGATTCGCGAGCTTCGTCGCCGCCGGGTTCGCCGGAATGTTCTTCGGCACGATCGTCTTCAGCGGAATCTCCGACCACTTCGGACGCAAGGCGGCCTTCGCATCGTCGCTCCTATGGTACTCGGTCTGCACGTTGATCATGGCATTCATGCCGAGCGGCCCGCTGATCGACGTGTGGCGCTTCCTGGCCGGTTTGGGAATCGGCGTGCAACTCGTAACCAGCGACGCCTACGTCTCCGAGATCGTTCCGAAGGACGAGCGCGGTAAGTGGGTCTGCTTCACGCAGGTCATCGGGTATACGGCGATCCCCGTGTGCGCGTTGCTCGCCTATCTTCTCGTTCCACGGCAGATCGCGGGTCTCGACGGCTGGCGCTACGTCGCGCTGATCGGCACGCTCGGCGGCCTCGTGATTTGGTTCGTGCTCCCGGGACTCCCCGACTCATCGCGCTGGCAAAGCGCCCACCAAAAAGTCGCGCACACCGGCCCGAGCTTCTTGTTCCGGACGCTCTTCGGTCCTACGTACCGCACCCGTACCATCATGATGGTTACCTTCAACCTGCTTCAGACCATCGGCTTCTACGGGTTCAATTCATGGATTCCGATATTTCTTGCATCGCAAGGCGTGGCGTTCACGCATTCGTTGCAATACTCGTTTTTTATCGCGATCATCAATCCGCTGGGGCCGTTTCTGGCGATGACGTTTGCCGAGCGCTTTCAGCGCAAGCGGCAGATTGCCGCGCTGGCGCTCGTCGTCGCCGCCGCCGGGATCGGCTTCGCGCTAGCGCGCGCGCCGGTTGCGATCGTGGTCCTCGGCGTGATCGTCGCCCTCGCCCTCGCATGGTTCTCCGCGACGTTCCACACCTATCAGGCGGAGCTTTTCCCGACGCGCATTCGCGGCCAAGCCGTCGGTTTCGTTTACGCGTGGAGCCGATTCGCCTCGATCTTCGTGCCGTTCCTGATCGGGGCCGTACTGCGCGCGCAAGGTACGCTCGGCGTTTTCACGCTCATCGGCTCTGCCATGATCCTGGTCGCACTCGACGTCGTCATCCTCGGCCCGTCGACCAACGGGCGAGACTTGGATGAACTTTCACCGCTGGTACCGGAGATCGAAGCCGCTTAAGGCCGCAGTTACTCGACCCGTTCGTCGATCGAGACGTTATACAGGAAGAGGAACTTACCCCATTCGCCCGGCAGCGTGTTGCGCTTGATCTGAATCCACGGAATGTACTTGGGCTGGCGCGGCTTGCGGCGCAGCGACATATTCGCTTCGTCGGGCGTGCGGTTGTTCTTGCGGTTGTTGCAGCGCATGCAGGCGCAGACGAGATTCTCCCACGTCGAGGGGCCACCGCGGCTGCGTGGGATGACGTGATCGACCGTCATGAGTTTTTCGCCGCGCGTACCACAGTATTGGCACGAGTGATCGTCGCGAATGAGCACGTTCTTCTTCGTGAGCGCGACCTTCTGCATCGGCCGGCGAATGTAGTAGAGCATCCGGATGATCGACGGCATCCTCATCTCGTAGCGCGTGGAGGCCAGGATACGATCGCGATCGTGCACGATCTCGGCTTTGCCCGCGAAGATCAGCTTCACCGCGCGCTGGAAGCTCGTGATGTTCAACGCTTCGTACGTGAAGTTCAAGACGAGCACGTCGCTCACGGCTCGCGTCTCCTCCTGGCGAGGTGCGGTCGCACGAAGTGCGATGGGAGCGATGCGTCACCCGGACGGTGATGCAAAGCTCCCAAGCACAGGAGGTGCGGTCGCACGAAGTGCGATGGGAGCGATGCGTGAAAGCGAGGCATTTACATGCCTCGCTTTCTTACGAACGTCAGCCTAGTCTCGGTCAGCATTTGCGTTATTGCTAACCTTTCGTCGGGCCGCAACCTTTCTTTGACGCGTTCGAATGCCACGGTCGCAACTTCGATCGCAGCATCGGCCGCTCGAAAATCCGGTTCCTTTCCGTCCTGGTCGGCGAGATAGGCGTGCGCTGCCAGGGCGAGCGTTGCGATCACTTCGGTCAACAACGGCTCGAGCGGTGGGATCTGTCCCTGGAATCCGGACGCTTGCGCGCCGGAAGCAGCCGCCTGCGAACTCATTGAGACGGGGATTTACGCGGCCGAGGAGGCCTTCCCTACCGGCTTCGCCTCATCGACCATCTGCAGGAAGTACGCGTGGACCCGCGGGTCGCCCGTCAACTCGGGGTGAAACGACGTGCCGAGCACGTTCGCTTCGCGCACCATGACCCCGTGCCCATCGCGTGCTGCCAGCAATTCCACGCGCGGACCCACGCGTTCGATCCACGGCGCGCGGATGAAGATCGCGGGGAACGGCCGCTCGCCCAGCACCGGAATCGGCAAATCGACCTCGGCGGATTCGTTCTGGCGTCCGAACGCGTTGCGGCGAACCGTGATATCGATCACGTCGAGCGTACGCTGATCGAGTTCGGCGACGTCGTGCGCAGCGACGATCATGCCCATGCACGTTCCCCACAGCGGCATCCCGTTGCGTACGCGCTCCACGATCGGCGCGTCCAGGCCGAAGCGGTCGAGGAGTTTCATGACCGTCGTCGATTCGCCGCCGGGGATGACCAGGCCGTCGACACCTGCGAGATCGCCGGCGTTCTTCACCGCAATCGCACGAGCACCGGCCCGCTCGAGCGCGGCGATGTGCTCGACCACGTCGCCCTGCAAGGCGAGAACACCAACGAAGGGGTCAGTTGCCACGCGTCGCGAGCAGCTCCGATTCGTCCAATTTACGTACGTCGATGCCCGGCATCGCGTCGGCGGTGCCCAGCGAGCGGCACGCCTCCGCGACGACCTTCGGATCGTTGAAGTGCGTGGTCGCGTCGACGATCGCGCGCGCAAAGCGCTTGGAATCTTTCGATTTGAAGATGCCGCTGCCGACGAAGATGCCTTCGGCCCCGAGCTGCATCATCAGCGCAGCGTCGGCCGGGGTCGACACGCCGCCCGCGCAAAAGAGCACGACGGGAAGCTTGCCTGCCTGGGCAACGTCCTTGACCAGCTCGTAGCTTGCACCGAGATCGCGCGCGCGCGCGACCAGCTCTTCCTGCGGCGCAACGTGCAGTTGCGCGATCGCATCCTTGATCGCGCGGATATGCCGAACGGCCTCGACGATGTTTCCACTCCCGGCTTCGCCCTTGCTGCGAATCATCGCGGCGCCTTCGGTGATACGGCGAAGCGCCTCGCCGAGGTCGCGCGCGCCGCAAACGAACGGCGTGGTGAACGCGTGCTTGTCGACGTGATAGAGATCGTCGGCCGGTGTGAGCACTTCGGACTCGTCGATGTAGTCGATGCCGATCGACTGCAACACTTGCGCCTCGGCGAAGTGGCCGATGCGAACCTTGGCCATCACCGGAATGGTCACGGCGTCCATGATGCCGGAGATCAGCTCGATCGAGCTCATCCGCGCAACGCCGCCGGCGGCCCGAATGTCCGCGGGAATGCGCTCGAGCGCCATGACGGCAACCGCACCGGCCTCCTGCGCCACGATGGCCTGCTCCGGTGTCACGACGTCCATGATGACGCCGCCCTTGAGCATCTGGGCGAGCCCCCGTTTGACCGTAACCGTTCCCTTTGCGTCCTTCATGTCACTATCTTACCAGCCCCAACCAATGGAGACATTAGTTACGCGTAGGCTCGGTGGAGGGCACCGGCGCGGGACTCACGCCTTGCGTCGACTCCTCGGAGAAGGTCGTCGGCGAAGGCGACGGGCTCGGGATCACGGTCTGGTCCCAGATCGGTAGATTCGGGTTCGGCGTCCACGTCGGTTTGGCGCTGGGGGTAGGCGGCGGCTCCGGGGTAGGAAGCGGCTTGGGCGGGACGCGTGGATCCGGGAAGTTCGGATCGGGTGCCGCGGCCAGGGTCTGCGTGTTCTTCCAGTCCGGGCCGTAGGGCCCGCCGGTCGTCTCGGGGAGCGGCGTGATCAGCGGCGTCGCGGTGAGATTCCCGTTCTCGGCCGCTTCGCTCATGACGCGATCACCCATGTGCTCGCCGAGCAGAATCGCGACGAGCAACACCACTACGCCGGCCGCCAAAACGATCGTTGGAAAGCGGTTCTCGGGGTTCACGCCGGATCACCCATCATGCGGGCACGACGTCGAGTTTCGCGGCGCGCGCGCGGCGCTCGGTGGGTCGCCCGATGAGCTGCACCTCGCGCATCTCGCCGGCCTCCATCTGCACGCGCGCGGTGTGCCCGCGGAACTCCACCAAGACCGGCCGGGCCTTATCAAGCATGTTGCACACGAATATCCTTACCGCACCGCGTTCGTCTTCAAAACCAACTGCGCCGACCTCGACCGGTGAAATCACGATCTCGTCGCTCACGTCGCGGCCCGCGTAGATGCAGGTGAACGGCTCCTCCGCCGAGAGCTCCGGCATGTCACCGTAGATACGATCGTGCGTGAGATCGATGACGTAGCTGCAGCGCTTTCCGCCCCAGTGCACGCGCGTCGCGGCGATCCACTGCCAATCTTTGGGCCGCAGCGGGACCAGGTGCGGACGGCCGCTGGTGCGGTAGCCGTCGAGGCCGCCGATCGTTTCAGCGACGGTCCAGAGATACTTTGCGCCCGTCCACGGCGAGAGATACATCCCTCGATTGGCGAGCGATCCTCCATCGAACCACTCGGCAAACTCGCCGGGCACCGTATTGCGCGGGCTGCCGACCTCCATCGCGCCGTAGACGGCCTCCAAGAAATGCACGCATTCCTCCACGAAACCGTCACGCGCGAGCGCAAGCGCGAACCACAGCGTGAGATCGGGCCAAATTCCACCCAGCAAACCGAAGCCGTACGACGGAAAATACCACGCATCGGCGGTCGAGATCGTACGCAGCCCAATCGGCGTCACGAAATCGGCTTCGAGCAGCCGGCGCAGAATCGCGCGGCGTTGTTCGATCCCGGCAACGCTGAAAAGCACCGGGAAGATCTCATCCGACGTAAAGTTGTCTTGGTAGTTACGCTCCTGATCGTAGTTCAAGGCGAACGCGCCGGTATCTTCACTGAACAAGTGGTCCATCATCGCCTCGCGCAGCGCCTGCGACTCGTTGGCGTATTTCTCCCAGTTTGCCCAATCGCCGGCTACGGCACAAAGCATCGCGGCAGCCTCCAGCGCAAAAACGCCTTCTGCGTTGATTTCCGTGACGGCTCCGTCGAGCGTGTAGTACGGAATGATGTTCCGCCACGACGAGATGCCGTACATGTCTACGCCCTTGGCCCGGCAGAAAAGCAGCCCTTGCTCGTCGCGCTGCGTCACCATGTAATCGGCAAGCTTCACGATGAGCGGAAGGTTCTCGCGCACCCACGTGTCATCGAGCGTCGCATTGTAGTGGTGCAGCATGGCGATGAGATGCAGCGGCGTATCGTCGTTGATATTGAGATCGTACGCCGTCGTATAGCCGTTCACGCCGCGCACGTATTCGACCATCAGACCGGAGTCGCCGACGACCCGATTGAAGACTTCGAGCGCGTTGCGGCTGAACTCGGGCCAAAAGTAGTCGAAGCCGTGAACGAACCACGACGTGTCGCGCGATACCAGGATGTCCGACGGCGGAGAGTTGGTGGAGCCCCAGCCCTGCGGGTATTCTTTGACGATCCGAATCATGTTGGCCTTGGCCCAGGCTACACCGCGGCTGATCGTCGGCGAGGGCGTCATGAAACGCGCATCCGCGAGCCGTCGCGCGTAGTAGCGTTGCGTGTCGTGGAGTGCGCGCTCATCCGCGAGCAACCGTTCGAGCATCGGCAAGCTGCGCTCGGTGCCGTCCTTGTGAAACACTACTGCCAGTCGCAACGACTCGCGCGCGCCCGGCGCGATGTCGACATGGTATTCGAGAGCGCCGTAGATGCGTTTGCCGGTGATCGTGGAACGCGCGTCCTCGGTCAGCCCGAAGCCCGGCAATCCTTCGGGTAAGAGGGTTCCGCGGCGCATGTTCTCGTTGAGGACTTGTTCGCGCAGCGAAAGCTCGACGGCGCGCGGCTCACGCGATCCGCCCCACCAACGCTCCGCACCGGTTTCGTTGCTCTTCGAACAGATGAATCGGCGCTCGGACCACGCCGTCATCTCGCTCTCGGGTTCACCGTAGAATCGCTGGCCGACCAGCATCGCCCACGGAAACACGGTGACGGCGATCGGCGAAGCACCCGGGTTATAGAACGTCACGTCCACCACGAACGACACGGCTCGATCGAACGCTTCGCCGAACGGCACGTAGAACGCCTCGGTGATGTGCACGCGGTGCTCGAGCGTAAATTCACCGATCTGCGCGTACGGCAAGAACGTCAGCTCGCGAGTGATCTCATGGGGAAAGAGCGTGCGTCCGCTCTCGATGACCCGATACGCGATCTGATGGGTGCCAAAGATGATTTTGTCGCTGTCCGCGTCCCACAAGCCGCGAACGCCGCCCTTTGCGGTCGACTGCGCGTAGGATTTGTAGTTCCCGAGCAAAAGCCCATAGGGCGTTTGCGTTTCAGGGACGACGTACGCACAAAACTCGTTATGCTGCGCGTCAAAACTCGGGCCCATCACGGCTCTACGTACTCTCTTGACCCGAGCGCCCCTCTCGCCCGAAAGTGATACGGATGACCTTTGCCTGTCCGGCCAAAATCAACCTGACGCTCGAGGTGCTCGATCGCCGCAGCGACGGCTACCATACGCTGCGTAGCGTCATGGTGCCGCTCGAGCTTGGCGACACGTTGGAGATTACTCCCGCGGCGAGCTTTTCGTTCGCGTGCAGCGATCCGGCCCTGGCCGGCGAGGAGAATCTCATCGTGCGCGCCGCGCGCGCGCTCGATCCGCTCCCGGCGGTCGCGCTCATGCTGCGCAAAGTCACTCCGCAGCAGGCGGGTCTGGGCGGCGGGTCGAGCGATGCAGCGGCCGTTTTGCGGGCCGCGATGGCCGGTGCGTTGGGCTGCAGCTATGCGGTAGATTGGCTCGCGCTCGCACGCTCGCTCGGTTCGGACGTGCCGTTCTTTTTGACGGATTCCGGAGCCCTGGTCGAAGGAACGGGAGAACGCGTGACCGCGCTCGGCGCGCTGCCGTCGTGGCACGTTTTGATCATCAAACCGCCCGTTGCGGTACCGACGGCCGCAGCGTATCGAGAGCTCGATCGCATCGCGCGGCCGTCGCGTCCGCGGAGCACCTCGGTTTCACTGACCATGCTCGAGGCCGTGCAGCGCGGCGATTTCGACGCGGTCGAGCGCGCGCTCTCCAACGATTTTCACGACGCGATCGCCGCATCGGCACCGCCGGTCGCGCGCGCGATCGACGCGTTGCGTAAGGCCGGCGCGAAGAACGCACTGCTGGCCGGTTCGGGTTCGGCCGTCTTTACGCTGGCGCGTGACGCCGCGACGATCGCGTCGATCGATTCGCGTCTGGATCTCGAGGCGCCGTTTCTGCGCTTTCCGACCGCGTTCGCGCACGGCGGTTCGTGGCGATGAGCTCCGGGCAGGCATCGTGATCGCCGTCGTGCTCGCGGGCGGCGCCCCCGACGACGTAGCTGCGCTCGAGCCCGGCGCCGTCAATAAAGCGTTCGTTCGCATCGGCGGGATCACGCTCGTGGAACGTACGCTTCGGGCACTGCGTTCGAGCGCACGGATCGACCGCATCATCGTCGTTGCGCCGAGCGCCGCGCACGGGAGCGGCGCTCTCGCAATCGCCGACGAGCGCCGCGCCGACGGCGCGAAGATTCGCGTCAGCCTGCGTAACGGGCTCGAGGGGCTTGCGCCCGACGAGATCGTGCTGGTCACGACCTCGGACCTACCGATCCTTTCCACGGCCTCGATCGACGATTTCATCACCCACGCGCGTGCGATCGATGCCGACGTCGGATACGGCTGCATCGAACGGCGCGTGCACGACGCCGTCTTCCCGAGCGTTCCCCACACCTGGGCACGTTTGCGCGAGGGCATCTTCTGCGGCGGCGGCCTCATCGCAATCAAGCCGCGCGCGCTCCCCGCGCTCGAGCGCTTCATCGAACGCCTCGGCGCGGCGCGCAAGAATCCGCTGCGCCTCGCGTCGCTCTTCGGCTGGGACGTGCTCCTACGCTTCACCTTCGGGCGCCTGTCGATTCAAAGCGCCGAGCGGCGCGCGTCACAGCTTCTCGGGGCGCGCGTTCGCGCGCTGATCTCGCCCTATCCTGAAACCGGCGTCAACGTCGACCGCGTCAGCGACGTCGCCCTCGCGGAAGAGCTGGTACGCCGGTCACGTTAGCCCGGCGTTCGCCAGCGCTTGAAGAGCTCGTGGGTGATGCCGAACTGGTCGAGCGCTTTCCCCACGGTGTGCGCGATGATGTCGTCGACGCTTTGCGGCGCCGAGTACATGGCGGGAATCGGGGGTAAGATCACCGCGCCGATCTCGGCGAGCCGCGCCAAGGTACGCAGATGTCCCAAGTGCAGCGGCGACTCACGCACGACCAGCACCAGCTTGCGTTTCTCTTTCAAGCAGACGTCGGCGGCGCGGACCAGCAAGCTGTCGTTGATCGAATAGGCGATCGCGCTTGCGCTGCGCATCGAACACGGGATGACGAGCATCCCGTCGGTGATGAACGAACCGCTCGAAATCGCCGCAGCGAGATCGTCACCCCGATGCACGACGTCGGCAAGCGCTTCGAAGTCGTCGGCCGTCATCTCCATCTCGAGCTCGATCGTGCGGCGCGCGGCATCGCTAATGACGACGTGCGTCTCGACGCCGCCGATCGCGCGCAGCGCTTGCAGCGCCATGTAACCGTATGCGCTGCCGCTCGCGCCGCTGATACCGATGATAATGCGCCGCATGGTTCCCCTTTATACGCTCGATGCAGGGGCGCCTGGTGCGGCCTGGTAACTGCTATCGTGACCGTGACCGTAAACGCTTCCCTCGCCGCAGCTTTCGCCGGTGACCTACGCGCTTGGTGGGATACCGGCGATGATGCACCGCTCGTTCGAGCGCTGCGCTCTCCGTGTTCGGGCGTTCCACACGACGTCGCAGCGGCATACGCGACCGCGGCGACTCGCGAGCCGCCGCTCCTCGATGCGATTGCGCGCGGAGTGCTGCCCGTGCCGAGCGACGAACGCGACGCGTTACTGCGCTTTGCCGAGCGCGTCAACTCGATCGATGCGCAGACCGAACTTTACTCGCTCTTCGCGGTCGAGCCGGCCCCCGACGCGGCGGTGCCCGACGACGGCGCGTCGTTTTCACTCGCGCCGGCCGCGCAAGGCGCCGATCGGCGTTCCGGCGTGCGCGCGCGCCAAGCGCACTTCTCGGCCTCCGCCCTCAATACGTACGCGGAGTGTGCGCGCAAGTGGTACTACCGCTACGTCTGCACCGCGGTCGAAGACGAACCGTCGTCCGCCTCGACCTACGGCACCGCCGTTCACGCGGCACTCGAAGACTTCCATGGCGAATTTCCCCGGCCGCGCGCAGGCGACGAGGCAGCGATGCGTTCGCGGATCCTCGGCTACGTGAACTGGGCCTTCGAGCGCTTTCGCGAGCCGTTCGAGACGGACGTCGAATTCGAATTGCAAAAGCGCCGCGCCCAGCGCACCGCGCAGCGCTACGTGGATTGGCTGCTCGCCGAAGCCGCTCGCGCCCCGTTCACGGTGATTGGGCGCGAAGTGCCGGTAGATCTCGATCTCGAGGGCTTCGACTTCGTCGGTTTCATCGATCGTCTGGACCGCGACGAGCAAACGGGAGCGGTAAGCATCTTCGACTACAAGACCGGCTCGATCGCAACGAGCGCGCAGGAGTATCGGGACGAGGTACGCCGCTTCGCCGACTTCCAGCTGCCGTTCTACTACTGGGCCCGCACCGCCGCAGGCGATCGCGTCGCGCGTCTGGCGCTGATCCCCCTCAAGGATGCACTGCTCGACGTCGTTCCGATCTCGCTCGAGGTCGGTAAGACGATTGCCGTAAGCGATCTCGAGCGCGCCCGCACGCGCATGATCGAAATCTGCCGTGACCTCTCGTCGGGATCGCTGGAGCGCTTCGTCGTGACGACCGACCCCTCGGCCTGCACGTACTGCGCTTATCGCGATGCATGTGCCGACCGCCCGCACGACGAGCGCGAGCACTTCGGTCGATGATGACCCTCGAGTTTACGGCCGAGCAGCAGGAGGCAATCGCCGCAGCGTTTGACGCTTCACTCGAAATCGCGGGGCCGAGCCGGTCGGGAAAGACGGCGGCGCTGCGCGCCCGGGTCGAGCGGTACGAGCGCGAATGCGGCGGCGCATATCTCTTCGCCCGGCATCCGGGCGAGTTGCTCGCACTCGCGCTAGCGGTGCTCGAGGCCGCCGGAACGCCGGTGCGCATCGCCGATCCCATCGAAGCGCGCCGCGCCTTGGCGCACGTCGCGCAGCCGCTCTTCGACCTCGAATGGCCGGAGCTGAAAAGCGGCACGATCGATCCGGAGGTCGCCGCGCTGCGTTCGCCCGGGCGGTTCCTCGACGCAGCCTACCGGCTCATTCGCAAACTCCGCGACGCTGCCGTCGATCCGCAGACGTTTCTCGATCGCTCGCTCGCCGGCGCGACCGAATTCTACGCCAAGCCGCCGAACTTCGCGCACGCCCCATTGATCGCAGCAACCAAAGACGCCTATCGCGACTCGCTCGACGTCTCTCCCGAAGAACTTGCGCGGCAATACCGGCGCGAGATCGACCTGGTCAAGATCCTGCACCGGCTCTACGAACGATACGTCGCCGTTACCGGTGCGAGCGACACCGTGATCGAGGCCGACGCGCTCGCGCGCGCGCTCGACCGTTTACGCGAGCGGCCCGAGCTGGGCGAACCGGTACGCGCGCGCTTCATGCACGTCTTCGTCGACGAGATGCAGGAGGCGACGCCGGTGCAGCGCGCGATGCTCGACGCCGTCTACGGATCGCCGCTGCGCGGCGTGACCTTTGCCGGAGACGCGAAAGCCGCGACCAGCCGCTTCAAGGGCGCTCGACCCGATGTCGCGCTCGCAGGCGCGGCGCGCACGGTCACGCTCCCGGCTGCGGTGCCGCCGGCCGCCCTTTCACTGCATCGCGCCAAGACGCAAGCCGACGAGGCTGCCTACGTTGCAGAGCGCGTACGCGAGGAGCTCGAACGCGGCGTGGCTCCAAGCGACATCGCGGTGCTCTTTCGAAGCTGCGCGGACGTGCAGGTCTATCTCGATGCGTTGCTCGATCGCGACATTGCGGCGGCGGCGGCAGGCGACGTGAACGTCTTTGCCGACCGGCGCGCACTCGACGCGCTGGCGTTGCTCTGGAACGTGTGGGATCCATTTCGTCACGAATGGCTGCTGCGAACGTTGGCCGGCAAGGCACTCGCCCTCTCCGATGCCTCGGTTGCCGCACTCTGTGCCGACCCGCCCGATCCGCAGACGGCGCTTTTTTCGCTCGAGGCCGAGCAGGCGCCGACGGAGCGAACCTCACGGTGGAATCCGAAGCGCGACGTGCGTCTGGGATGGAACGTGCTGCGCGGCGACGCGGATCTCTCCCTCAACGAGATCGCTCGCGAGCGCGTGGCGCGCTTTCGCGAGTTGCGACGGGGATGGGTCGACGCGATGACCGCGCAGCCGTTCGCGGAGTTCGTGCGCAACGTGTGGGCCGAGGGACTTGCCGCCGACGGTCCGCCCGGCAGCGCGCGCGAGCGCGCACAACAGCACGTGCTGCAAGCGCTTTTCCGGCGATTGTTGCACCTGCGCCGCGAACGTCCGGGAGCGACGCTCGGCGAACTCTTGAGCGATATCTCGGAGCGTTCGGAGAGCGATTGCGAATCCGCTGCGGCTGCGCCGGAGTCCGGCTTCGTACAGCTGCTGAGCCTCGACGAAGCCCGTGGACGGTCGTTCGCCTTCGTCGCGATTCCGGATGCGCGGGCCGGCTCGTTTCCGCGCTGGTACGTTCCCGACGCGTTTTTGTGGAGCCCGAAGCTCGGCATGATCCCGCGCGAGAACGCGGGCTCGCTGCGCGCAGCGCGAACGGCGAAGTTCACCTACTACCTCTACCGCACCAAAGCACGCGACGCGTACAACGCGCAGGAGCGATGCGCCTTCGAATACGCTATCTCGCGCGCCCGTGCTACGGCGCTCGTGACCGCGGCCGGCGCGCCGACGCGCGGCATCACCGCTCCCGAGTTTCTCGAAGAACTGCGCGCACGTGGCCGTTAACGTCACTCTGCGTTCGATCGACGCCGCGACCTATGCCGCGGAGGTGCTCCCGCTCACGGCGGAGCTGTGGGCCGGCGAACGCTCGCTGCACGGCTACGTCGAGCAGACCGCGCAGATCGCGCGTTGCGGCTACGGGCGCCGTCACTATCGAACCGTCGGACTGTACGACGGAGCCTCGCTCGTGGCCTCATTCAAGCGATACGAACGCACGCTGCGCGCCGGTTCGCAGCGCCTGCGGGCAACCGGAATCGGTGCGGTCTTCACGCCGCGCGAATTTCGCGGACGCGGTTACGCAAGCGCGATGCTCGCCATGGAGCTCGACCGGTCGCTCGCCGACGGCGTCGATCTTGCGTTTCTCTTCTCCGACATCGAACCGCGGTTTTACACGTCGCTGGGGTTCGTCACCATGCCGTCGCGTTCGATGAGCCTGCGCGCCGACAACCTGCCGGCGACGAGAATCGAGGTCGCGGGGCTCGACGGACGCGATTGGATCGGCGTCCAGCGTTGCTTCGAGCTGGGCGAACGGCATCGCCCGTGGGCGTTCGTGCGCACGCCGCTCGTATGGGAGTGGCTGCGGCTGCGCATGCGTCAGGCTAGCGAGCACCGCGCCGGAATCGAGACCAATCTCGTGGTGCGCCGCCGTCGCGCGATCGCCGCCTACGTGCTCGGCGCGCGCGCCCCTCACGAAGACGCCTACGTCCTCGACGAGTTCGGTTTTGCCGACGGCGAGGCCGCGGCGGTGATTCCGGCGCTCTTGCGCAGCGCCGCCGGCGATCTGCGCCGCATCACCGGGTGGCTTCCGGTCGAGAGCGCGCGTGAAGCGCTTCCACGAGCGTCGGTGCGCAAACGCACCAAGGCGCTATTCATGGTCGCACCGCTGAGCGCGGCCGCGAAGCGATGGGTGAAGGAGGCGGCGGCGGCAAATACGGACGGCGTCTGGTCCACCGACCATATTTAGGAAATCTTTCCCGGATCACATGAGGAGCGTCCATGCTTGCACGCGGCGATCGCATTCCGGATGTTACCTTCGTCGACACGAGCGGCGAGCGCGTCGCGCTGACCGCGTTGGTCGACCGCCCCATCGTGCTGTACTTTTATCCGAAGGACGACACGCCCGGATGCAGCGCGGAAGCGTGCCGCTTTCGCGACCAGTACGAGGCGTTTGTGGCCGCGGGAGCCGACGTGATCGGCGTGAGCTCGGACGATCCGAAGTCGCACGCGCGTTTTCGCGAAAAATATCAGCTGCCGTTCCGGCTCATGAGCGATCCCGGCGGCGCCGCGCGCAAGGCCTTCGGCGTGCCGAGCACGCTCGGCATTCTGCCCGGGCGCGCGACGTTCGTGATCGCGCGTGACGGCAAGATCATCTATACCTTCAACTCGCAGTTCACGCCCGACAGACACGTCGCGAACGCGCTGGCGGCGCTACGCGTTTCCTCCGTCTCCAAATAAGCTGATCTGCTGCGCCCCGCCGAGGCGCAGCGAGGTGACACGCAGACCCAACAGGCGCACCGGCGTGCCCGCAAGGTTTGCCCGGCGTAAACAGTGGAGCGCCGCGCGATAGATGAGCCGCGCCTCGCGCGTCGGCTCCGCGAGGTGCGTCTGGCGACCGAAGACGCGGAAGTCGGCGTGCTTGATCTTGATCCCGACGGTGGAAGCGGCACAATCCTCGCGCTCCAGTTTCTCGGCCAGCTCCGCGGCCATCTCGCGCAGGACTTCGATCAGTTTGCGCTCGTCGCGAACGTCGTATTCGAACGTCGTCTCCGATGAGATCGACTTCGTCTCGCGCTCGGGCTCGACGGCGCGCGTGTCGATACCGCGCGCCAGATCGCGCACGTGCGGTCCCCACGAACCGAAGATCGCGCGCGCTCGCGCGTCGTCGAGCAGGGCGACCTCTCCGATCGTGACGATGCCGAACGTTTGCAGTCGCGCCGACGTTTTCGGCCCGATGCCCCACAAGCGGTTGGCGGGCAGCGGCGCGAGAAACGCCGCTTCGTCGCCCGGCGCGATGGCGAGCAAGCCGTCGGGTTTGCAGCCGTCCGAGGCGATCTTTGCAACCATCTTTCCGGTTGCCACGCCGGCGCTGACGGTGAGACCGGTCTGCCGCTGCACGTCGCCGCGGACGCGCTCGGCGTAGGTGCGCGCCTCTTCGAGCGTCATCTCGCCGAGATCGACGAATGCCTCGTCGAGTGAGAGCCCCTCAACCGCGTGCCCGCGTGCTCCGAAGATCCCAAAGACCTCGCGTGAAATCGCTTTGTAGCGCGTCATGTCGGGCGGTACGACGATCAATTCCGGACAGAGCTGGCGCGCGCGATAGAGCGGCAGCGCGGAGCGAACGCCATAGGGCCGGGCCTCGTAGGACGCGGTGAGAACGACCGCCCGGCGATGCCGGCCCGCGACGGCGACCGGCTTGCCGCGCAGACTCGGATCGTCTCGTATCGCGACGCTCGCGTAAAACGCGTCGATGTCAAAGTGCGCTACGAATGGCATGTTCGATGGCGAGAATCGTCTGCATGTTGCGCAGATCGTCCGCCTCCTCGCCGGGTGTTTCGAGGATCGCCGTCTTGTTGCGAACGTCAGCATGCGCAAGGAGAGCGCGAAAGCCGTCGAATCCGATCAGGCCCTCGCCGATGTGATAGTGGCGATCGCGGCTCGCGCCGAGCGGCACCTGCGTATCGTTGAAATGGAACATCGGGATGCGCTCGAGACCGATCGACTCGTGCGCTTCCGACAAGAAGCGCTCGACGCCGGCCGCCGAGTTGATCTCGTAGCCGGCGGCCCACGCGTGCGCCGTATCCAGACAGACACCAAGCTGCGGATGAGCGATCACGCGAACGAAGCGCCCCAACTCCTCGAGCGTGCCGCCGGCGAGATTTCCGGCGCCGGCGGAGTTCTCGAGGACGAGCGTGATGCCGGGCGTAATTCGCGCGAGCACGTTTTCGAGCGCGCGGCAAATCGCGCTGAATCCTTCGTTGCGGTCGCGCGTTCCGTACGAACCCAGATGCGTGTTGACGTAGGCAATCTCGCCGGCCTGCGCCGTCGCGAGATCGCCGAGCAGCAGCCCCTGGGATTTCTCGTAGGCGTTGGGATCGTCGGTTGCGAGATTGATCAGGTACGACGAATGAATCACGCAGGGATCGATGCCTGCTCCTTGACGCAGCTCGGCGAAAGCTTGCAACGCCGCAACGTCGGGCTTGATTACCCGGTAGCTGCGCGGATTGGTCGAGAAGATCTGGATGGCCGTGCAGCCCAGCGACGCGGCGTACGCCACGGCCTTGGCATAACCGCCCGAAACGCGCACGTGGACGCCCAGACGCATAGCCTACAGCTTAGCGAGGTAGAGAAAATGGACGTAGGCGAGCGGCAGCATCGGATTGCCCTGTCCGAACGTTTCGCGAAGCCTCGCTTCGAGCCGCGCGAAATACTCTTCGACGTGCGGTCCGAACTCGTCGCGAACGACCTTACGCGAACGCTCGTAGCTCAGAAAACGATCGAGCGTCGTGATGGTGCGCCACGGAATCACGCGCACGGCGGTTTCCGAAAAGCCCGACGCGTAGAACTCCTTGAAGCCCCTGCGCCACTGACTTGCAAGCGGCGCAAGACCCATGTCCGTCGTGATCGAATCGCGCAGTTGCTTGACCGGATCGTCGCTGGCGAGGCTCTTCCACCAGATCGCGACCAGCCCGCGCGCTTTGAGCACGCGTTTGATCTCGTCGATGGCCGCTTTTGCATCGGCATGATGGAACGCTTGCGCGCTGATCGCGACGTCGAACGAATGCGCTTCGAAAGGCAGCGACTCGGCAGTTCCTTTCACCCATGCCGCCTGCGGATATCGTTCCCGCGCGACGCTCAGCATCGGCTCCGACGGGTCCACGCCCGTCACATGGTAGTCGTTTTCGATCAGCGGGCCGCTCGCCAAACCCGTACCGGCGCCGATGTCGAGAATCGCGTGTTTGGGTGAAAGTCCCCAAGCGACGAGCTGATTGTAGACGTCGTTCGAGTAACCGAGACGGCCGGCAGCATACTCTGCCGCTAGTTGATCGAACGTGGTCACGCCGGCTCCGGGGCCTCTTCCGCCGCGGGAAGGAGCAGATTGAGTTCGAGCGGTTGTCCCGGCTCGAGTTCGAGCTGCGGCAGATCTTCGAGCGAACGCAGTCCGAACGACTCGAGAAAGAGCGGCGTGGTCTTGTACGTCATCGGCCGCCCCACGACGTCTTTACGCCCGGCTTCCGCGATGAGGCCGCGATCGAGCAGGGTGCTCACGACGCTGTCGGAGTTGACGCCGCGTATGGCTTCGATCTCGCCCTTGGTCACCGGTTGCATGTTCGCGACGATCGCCAGCGCCTCGAGGGCAGGTGTCGAGAGCGTGGTCTTCGGCGGCAAGAGATACGCCTCGACGGCGTCGCGCACCGCCGACGACGTCGCCAACCGGTAGCCCCCGGCAACCTGACGCAGCACGATCCCACCGTTACTGTAGCGTTCTTCGAGCGCCTGCAGAGCGAGCGCGATTGCGCGCTCGTCTTCGCCGGTGAGTTTGGCGAGACGCTTGGTATCGAGCGCTTCGCTTGCAACGAAGAGCAATGCCTCAACGGCAGCCTGTACGCTCTCGGCCGCGGCATGAAGCTCCTGTGCTTCTACATTGACGAGTTCTTCTGTGTCGTTGACGAGTTCTTCTGTGTCGTTCAAGATTTCACCGGAAGGAGCCGGATGTCGTCGTCGAGATCCGGTTGCTCGAACTCGATCCGCCTTCGGCGCACCAGTTCCAAGATTGCGAGAAAGGTAATGATGATAACCTCGCGCGTCATTCCCAGCTCGTGACAGAGCGCAAAGAACGAGGAACTGCCCTCTTCCTTGACCTTGCGTGAGATGTAATCCATTTGCGCGAGCAGCGAAACGCGTTCGCGCACGACCTCACGCTTCTCGGGCCGAGCCTGTTGCAGCATGAGGATGAAGGCGCGCTTGAGCTTCTCCGGGTCCACGCGGTAGTGCTGCACGAGTTCGCTCGTCGGATCGCCCAAGTCCCGATAATAGAAGCCGCTGGCTTCCTCCTGGCGGACTCGCAGTTGCAGACCGAGCTCGCGATAGCGCGAGTACGCGATGAGACGGCGGCGCAGCCGCTCCTCGACTTCTTCAGGCGTCTCCTCGCCTTCGTCGACGAACTCCGCCGGAATCGGCGGCAACAGCGCTTTTGACTTGAGAAAGACCAGCGTCGCGGCGATCACGAGGTACTCCGCGGCGACCTCCATGTCGAGGTCTTCCATCATCCGGACGTAGGCCAGATATTGCTCGGCTACCGAGGCGAGCGGTACCGTGGCAATATCAAGTTGCTGTTCCTTGATCAAGCTCAGCAATAGGTCCAGCGGCCCGTCGAAAACGTCGAGCCGAACGCGAAGGGCTTCGGCGTCCGTCAAGAGCTCTTGGGTTCGGCCAGTACCACTTCTCCGGCGTCGGGGAAGAGCGCCGGGTGCGCGGCCACGTATTCCAGTCCCATATCCACGAGACGCTTCTCGTTGACGTACTTGAGGGCTTTCCTTGCGGCCCGAACTTCGAACCAGCGCGCCTCGTCGACCTCGTGGTCGTGATGGGCGGTATCGCCCGAGACGTAGCGCATGAGAAAGAACGCCACGCTCTTCTTGTGCTTGGCCTTGCCGACGTAGAACCAATATGCGATCTCGGAGAGGCGCGTGAGGATCTCGCCCCAACACCCCGTCTCCTCGCGAACCTCGCGAAGTGCCGCCTGCTCATTCGACTCGCGCGCCTCGACGTGACCCTTCGGCAACGTCCAGATGCGCGGCGAACCGCGCCCGATCAAGAGCGCGTCGAAACCCGCCTCGCGCGGCCGTAAAACCAAGCCGCCGGCCGACACTTCATACTTGATTCGCATGTAGATAGACCCGTTGCGGGAGACAGGCAAGGGGGCTCTTCACGCGCCCCCTGATTACCCCCATTATAGTCTCCGCCCCCAAGAAGCGCCTGCTAGAAGGGTAGCCCTCTTTTGCCCGTTCATGCTATCGTCTCGACCATGTCCAACCTGCACATCATGTGTCACATGTGCCTCGTCCCGGCGCCGGATCGGCGTAGGTTGGCTTCACGCATCTCGAAATAGCGCGCAGACACGATTTCGATGACCGAAGCCCTCCGCCGATCCGGCGGGGGGCTTCTTGTTTGCTTTCCCGTCGCAAAAGGAGGCACTCCCATGAACCCAACCCGGCGCCAGGCGATCGGCCTCACCACCGCCGCGCTCGCCACGCTCGCCTTGCCGAGGCGTGCGCGAGCGGCTACCCAGCTCGACGCGATCACCGTCGACTACGCATACTACAACCCGGTCAGTCTCATCCTCAAACAAAACGGCTGGCTCGAGCGCGTGCTGGCAGCTAACGGCACCAGCATCTCGTGGGTACTCTCGCTCGGCTCGAACAAGGCCAATCAATTCCTCGCGTCGGGCTCGGCGCAGGTTACGTCGACCGCCGGCAGCGCCGCGCTCCTCGCGCGCGCCAACGGCGTGCCCCTGCACACGGTCTTTCTCTACTCGCAGCCGGAGTGGACCGCGATCGTCGTGGGCAAGGGCTCGAAGCTTTCATCTCTGCGCGACCTGAGGGGCAAAAAGATTGCCGCGACACGCGGCACGGATCCATGGTTCTTCTTGCTGCGCGCGCTCGCGTCGGTCGGTCTGACCTCGGCCGACGTGCAAATCGTCGAGCTGCAGCATCCCGACGGGCGTGTGGCTCTCGAGCGCGGACAAGTCGACGCGTGGGCCGGGCTCGATCCGCACATGGCCGCCTCGCAACTCGAAGCGGGCTCGCGCCTGCTCTATCGCAACATCGCGTGGAACACGTACGGTGCGCTCAACGTGCGCGAAGATTTTCTCACCGCACACACCGACGTTGTCCGCACCGTGCTGCGCGCCTACGAACTCGGGCACACCTACGCCAAAGCGCATCCGGTCGAAACCGCGAAGATTCTGGCCGATGCGTCGAATCTCGACCTGAAAGTCGCGAGCCTCGTCATCAACGATCGCACGCGCTTCCCCGATCCGGTTCCCGGTAAGGCTTACCTCGATTCGGTCGGGGGCACGATTCCGGTGATCCGTTCGGAACAACTCGTCGCCGACGTCGGTTCGGTGCAGACCGCCCTTGGCTCGCTTGCCGATCCCGCGCCGGCGCGCATTGCGTTGGCGCATGCGTAAGGGGATGATCGCCTGGCTCGTGCCGGCGGCGATCCTCGTTCTGTGGATCGTCGCCGGGCGCGCGCATTGGTTCGCGCCCGATCAACTCGCGCCGCCGTCCCGCGTGGTAGCGGAGCTCGGTTCGCTGTGGCAACGCGGGCTGCTGCAGCAAGATATCCTCGCAAGCACCGCCCGTGTCTTCGCGGGGTTCGCCATCGCGCTCGCGCTCGCGGTCGCGCTCGGGACGCTCGTCGGATTAAACCGCACGGTCGAGCGCGCAATCGATCCGACGCTGCAAACGATCCGTGCGGTACCGTCGCTTGCGTGGGTGCCACTGCTGCTGCTGTGGCTCGGCATCGGTGAACCGGCCAAGATCACGCTGATCGCAATCGGTGCGTTCTTCCCGATCTACGTGAATCTCGTCGCCGGGATTGCGGGCGTCGATCGCAAGCTGGTCGAGGTCGCGCGCATCCTCGGCCTGCATCCGCTCGGTGTCGCCGTCCGTGTCGTCTTGCCGGCGGCATTCCCGTCGTTGCTGGTCGGCGCGCGTATCGGGCTCACGCAGGCCTGGCTGTTCCTCGTCGCAGCAGAGTTGCTCGCGTCGACGCGCGGCCTCGGCTTCTTGCTAACCGAGGGCCAACAGATCTCGCGGCCCGACGAAATCCTCGTAGCCATTTTACTGCTCGCGATTGCCGGCAAGCTGTGTGAGTCCGGCATGCTCGCCATCGAACGACGGACGACCGCCTGGACGGACGGGCTGCGATGAGCGCGATTCACATCCACGACCTGCGCGTCACGTTTGGCGAGCTGCGCGTGCTCGAGGGGCTCTCGCTTGCGGTCGAACGCGGAGAGATCGTCGCCGTGCTGGGTCCAAGCGGCTGCGGGAAGAGCACGCTGTTGCGCGCGATCGCCGGACTCGACATGCACCCACTCGGCACGATCGTGGTCGAAGGGGACGTCGGCTATGTCTTTCAGGAGCCGCGGCTTTTTCCGTGGCTCAACGTCGAAAGCAACGTGCGCTTTGCGGCGCGCACGCCGGACGAACGCGCACGTGTCGACGACGTGCTCGAGTTCACCGGACTACAGAACGCGCGCGAAACGCTTCCCAAGGCGCTTTCGGGCGGCATGGCGCAGCGTGCCGCACTTGCCCGTGCGCTGGTACGCAAACCGTCGCTGCTTCTGTTGGACGAGCCGTTAGCCGCACTCGATGCGCTGCGCCGCATGCAATTGCAGGAGGCGCTAGCGGAGATCATCGCCGCGGTCGGCGCGACGGCGATTCTCGTGACACACGATATCGAGGAAGCACTCTACCTCGCCGATCGCATCGTCGTGCTCGGCGGCTCACCCTCGCGCATAGCGCTGGAGATCACCATCCCACCGCACAAGCGCCGCAACCGCGACGCGAATCTCAACAACGAGCGCGGCACGCTATTCCACGCACTCTCGGGCACAACGGCCGATCGGCGAGAATCGGCTTGACCTTGTCGAGGGAGCGCGGAGCGTGGTAGGCTGATCGCTCATGGATCTACTGCTGCGCGATAGGTTCGAGGAATATCTGCTGCCGTCGGAGCTCGTCGACCGGGATCAAACGGAGGTGGCTGCTTTCGTCGACACTGAGCTACGTGGCTGCGATCCGATCACCGCAGCGAGGCGAACGTTCCACTTCGTCCGCGATGAAGTGCGTCACTCATGGGACGTTCAAGGCCATCGCGTCACGAGGAGTGCGAGCGAAGCACTGCGATTCCGCGAAGGCGTTTGCTACGCAAAGAGCCATCTCGTCGCGGCAATTCTGCGCAGATATGGCCTACCGACGGCACTGTGCTATCAGCGCCTCACGCTCTTCGATGATGAGCGTGGGGGCTTCGCCCTCCATGCGCTCAATGCAGTCTTCATCGATAACGCCTGGCATCGCGTCGATGCGCGTGGAAACAGACCCGGGGTGACCGCGGAGTTTTCTCTCGAAGAGGAGCGGCTCGCGTTTCCGGTTCGCTCGCATCTCGGCGAAGTCGATTACCCTGGGCTTTTTGCGCATCCTCATCCTTCAATCGTACGAACACTGAAGGCGCACGATGACGCTCTCGAGATGTACCGCCACGGCCTCCCGACGTCGCTAGACTAGCGGTTCCCAGCGTAGATCCGGTTGGCGCGCAGCTCGCGTCTCGTCGACGCGGCCGACAACGGTCGTCACCGGGGCGGCGGTGAGTTTTTCGGGATTCGTTTTTGCTTCCTCGACGATGTCGCGTAAGACGCTGATGAAATAGTCCAGCGTCTCCTTCGACTCGGTCTCCGTCGGCTCGATCATCAGGCACTCGGGCACGATCAACGGAAAGTACATCGTCGGCGCCATCATCCCGTGATCCAGCAGCGCCTTCGCGAGATCGAGCGCCTTGACACCGGTTTCCTTTTTCAATTCCTGCGCCGAGGCGACGAATTCGTGGCGGCAGATCTCGGGATACGGGGTCTCGAGAAACTCCGCGACCTTCACCCGCACGTAGTTCGCGTTGAGCACCGCGAGCTGCGAAACGCGTCGCAACCCCTCTGCGCCGTTGGCGTAAATGTAGGCCAGCGCGCGCACGGCGTGAGCGAAGTTCGACCAGAAGGAACGCATCGGCCCGATCGACTTGGGGCGGTCGAAATCGAGCGAGAACGTATAACCGTCGGAGGGCGCGCCCGGAGCACCGTCACCCTGAGCCTTTCGAAGGGCGGGTACGGCGCGCACGACGGGTGTCGGCAGATAGTCGATCAAGTGCGCGGCGACACCAACCGGTCCGTGACCCGCGCCTCCGCCGCCGTGCGGAATCGTGAACGTTTTGTGCGTGTTGAGGTGCATGAGATCGAAGCCCATGTCGCCCGGACGCGTGTTGCCCATGATCGCATTGGCATTTGCGCCGTCGTAGTACATCAAGCCGCCGACGTCGTGCACGGCAGCTGCGATCTCGGCGATGTGATCCTCGAAGAGACCGAGCGTGTTCGGGTTGGTCATCATGCAGACCGCGGTGTCCGGGCCGAGCACCTTTTGGATCTCCTCGACGCTCACCCGCCCGCGCTCGTCGCTCGGCAGCGAGATCACCTTGAAACCGCACATCGCGGCGGAGGCGGGATTCGTGCCGTGCGCGGTATCGGGCACGATCACTTTGTCGCGCCGCGTCTCACCGCGATCCTTGAAATACTTCTTTGCAATCAAAAGCGCGGCGAGTTCCGCATGCGCGCCGGCGGCCGGATTCAGCGAAAATGCCGCCATGCCGAACAGCGACGCCAGCGAACGTTCGAGCTCGTACATCACCTGCAGCGCGCCCTGCGCCAGCTCGTCGGGCGTGTAGGGATGCAGCTGGGCGAACTCGCGCTTCCCGGCCATCGCATCGTTGACGCGCGGGTTGTATTTCATCGTGCACGAGCCAAGCGGATAGAAACCCATGTCGATGCCGAACGTCCGCTGCGAAAGCTTGGTGAAATGCCGGATGACGTCGAGTTCGCTGTTGTCTGGCAGCGGCAGATCGCCGCGCAACACGTCCTTCGGCAAAAAGGCGTCTAACGGCTTGCCCTCTTCCACGTAGCGGTTGGCACGGCCGTCTTGCCCGAGCTCGAAGATCAGCGGGCTGTACGTGCGATCAAACTCTTGCGTGGACACGAACGATCTCTCCGAGGGCGGTAGCGAGGCGATTGATCTCGCCGGTTGTCGTGAGCTCCGTAGCGGTCATCAAAATGCAGCTCGACAACTCCGGGTACCAGCGTCCGAGATCGACGCCGCCGAGAATCTTGCGCTCCTGAAGTTTGGCGAGCAGGTCGCGCGCGCTCTGGTGCACGTCGACGACGAACTCGTTGAAGAACGGGGCACTGAACTTGACGTCGACGCCGTCGATCCTCGCAACGGCGCTACAGAGTTCGCGCGAGCGCTCCAGATTCAGCGCGGCGACGTCGCGCAGTCCCGTCTTGCCCATCAACGCGAGATAGATCGTCGCGATCAAGGCGCAGTGCGCCTGGTTCGTGCAAATGTTCGAGGTCGCGCGTTCGCGCCTGATATGCTGCTCGCGCGCTTGCAGCGTTAGGACGTAAGCGGTGCGGCCTTGCCCATCGACGCTCTTCCCGACGAGACGGCCCGGAATCCGGCGCATGTGCTCTTTCGTCGACGCGATGAAGCCTGCGTAGGGACCGCCGTAGGCCATCGCGACACCGAAGCTTTGCGCCTCACCCACGACGATCTGCGCGCCCCACGATGCAGGCGTCGCGAGCGCGCCGAGCGATATTGCCTCGGCAACGACCGCGATCGGTACGGTCTCGCTCGCGGCGACGGCATCACGCGCGGCCTGCGAGAGTGCATCGACGTTACCGAAAAAGTTGGGTGACTGCAGCACGACCGCAGCGTACTCGTTCGATGCCACCTCGCGCGTAAGGACCTCGAGATCGGTCGTCCCATCGCCGCTGGGCGGAATCTCGTCGATCTGCACGTCGAGTCCGTCGCAATAGGTTTTGAGCACCGCGCGGTAATTGGGATGGATCGCGCGCGAAACCAGCAGCTTCTTGCGGCCGTTCGCGTTGAGCGCCATGATCGCGCCTTCCGCCAGCGCCGTTGCGCCGTCGTAGACCGAGGCGTTGGCAATATCCATACCCGTGAGCAAGCAGATGTACGTCTGCCACTCATAGATCGCTTGCAAGTAGCCCTGCGAGACTTCGGCCTGGTACGGCGTATACGCGGTAAGAAATTCACCGCGCATCGCAAGCGCTGCGATCGCCGGCGGCGCGTAGTGACGGTACGATCCCGCCCCTAGAAACGAGTCGTAGTCGACGCCCGGATTTTTCTTCGCGAAATGCTCGAAGCGCCGCCCGATCTGATACTCGGGAAGCGCCGGAACGACGTCGAGCGAGGCTTTGAGCGCGATCGCCTCGGGAACGGCGAGGAGGTCGTCGAGCGAGCCGGCGCCGATGGCGCCGAGCATCGCTCGAATGTCGGCGTCGGTATGTGGCGTATACATCAAAAGCCCAATTTGCGTTTACTCATGAGCGATCTTCTCGTACTCGGAGGCCGAGAGTAGGTTGTTTCGCTCGGCGGCGTCCTTGACTTTCACTTTGATGAGCCAGCCGGCGCCGTAGGGGTCGCGATTGACCGCGGCGGGGTCGCTTTCGAGCGCGTCGTTGACCGCGACCACTTCACCGCTCACCGGCGTGAAGAGGTCCGATACGGCCTTCACCGACTCCACGACGCCGATGTTGCCGAATTGTTCGATCTGCTTCCCGACGCGTGGGAGCTCGACGTAGACGATGTCGCCCAGCGAGTTCTGCGCGTAATCGGTGATGCCGATCATCGCGGTATCGCCGTCCACCTTGACCCACTCGTGCTCCTTGCTGTAGAGCAAATTTTCCGGCTGCGTCACGCTCTGATCGCTCCTTGCTACTTGGGACGTTTATAGAAAGGTAGAGGCACGACGGTCGCTTCGTGCCGAGTTCCGCGGATATCGACCTCGAGCGTCGCGCCCTCGGTTGCGGCGGCCTTTGGAACGAGCGCGGTCGCGACGTTCTTGCCGCCGACCGACGGCGCCGTCGAACCGCTGCGAATCTCTCCGACCGGCCGTCCTTCAAAATAGACCGCATAGCCTTCGCGGGCCGGCGCGCGCCCCTTCATCATGAGTCCGGCGACCCGGTCGAAGTCGTCGCGCTCCATCTGTTCCACGAGCGCGTTACGGCCGATGAATTCCGGCTTACTCGTCTTGATCGCCCACTGCAGCCCGGCTTGCACCGGCGTGATCTCTTCGGTCAGCTCGTGACCGTAAAGGGGCATGCCTGCTTCGAGACGCAGGACGTCGCGCGCGCCAAGCCCGCACGCTTCGAGGCCGTCCTTTTCGTGGTCGCGCAGCAACGCGTTCCAAATTTCCGGCGCATGCTCGCCGAAAACGAACAGTTCGAAGCCGTCCTCACCGGTATATCCCGTGCGCGCAATGACCGCCGGGCGGCCGTAGACGTTGCCTTCGGCGCAGAAATAGTATTTGACGGCCGAGAGATCGACGTCGGTGTGCGGCTGCAGCATCGCGAGCGCCTTCGGCCCCTGAATGGCGATGAGCGCATTGCGTCCGTGCAGGTTGTCGAGACGCACGTTCTCGGCGAGATTAGCGTTGAGGTGCTTCCACATCTTGTCGGCATTCGCACCGTTCACGACCAGGAGCCAGCGTTGGGCGAGGCGATAGAAGATCGTGTCGTCGTGCGCACCACCGTGCGCGTTACAAAAGATGTTGTACCGCGCCTGCATCGGTTTCATCGTCTCGACGGCATTGATCGTCAACGTGTCGGCCCAAGGCGCAACATTCGGGCCCTCCAGCACGAACTGGCCCATGTGCGAAAGATCGAAGAGCCCGGCTCGATGCCGCACCGCATCGTGCTCTTTGAGAATGCTCGAATACTGCACCGGCATTTCGAAGCCGGCGAACGGAACCAGCCGCGCACCGCGCTTGACGTGTTCTTCGTGGAGCGCCGTTCGGCGCAATCCCGTAGACGTGCTCATTTCTTCGGCGCCTCCTCGGGATAGGTGTTGAGAAAATTCAGCGTCGCGTGCGCGACCAGCTTGCCGCCGCTCGTCACCTCGACCTCGCCGTAGCAGATGCGCCGGCCGGCGCGCAGAACCCGCGCGTGAGCGACAAGGTCATGCGGCGGCAGGGCCGGGGCGAGAAAGTTGCATTGCAGCGAGGCCGTCACCGTATCCTGTTCGCGTCCGTAGATCGAGGCGAGCGCGACATAAAAAACCGTATCGCACAGGCTCACGATCGCGCCGCCGTGTACGGCGCCCGCGCCGTTGGCGATCTCGGACCGGAACGGCATTCGCATCGTCGCTTTTCCGTGCTCTACCTTCTCCAGCTTGAGATCGAGCAACTTGACGAAATGCGACTTTTCTTTCTCCCAGCGATGCGGCGCATGAGCAAAATCCGTAGGCATGACTCCCTCAGAATACCGGGCCGTCGGCCGCCAGCGCACGACGAACGTAGAGCGGCAGCGAAAAAAGCCGCTTGTGCGTCTGTCCGTCGTAGAAAAAATTCGGGCCGCGTAGCTGCGCAACGTATGCATCGACCGCAGCCGGATCGAGCGTTGCGAGATCGACGGCGTCGCTGCAGGCCAAGAAGGCCCAATCGGTATCGAAGGCCGGCACGTAGTGGAAGAACGACGCGACGTGCTTGTAATGGCGGCGCAGCGTGCGCGACATCTTGCAGTGCAGCGAGAGATTCCAAAACGCCGCGGTACTCGCCTGAAGCACGTAGATCCCGCCCGGCGCTAGCCGCGACTTGATCAGTTTGAAGACGTTTTCGTTGAAAAGGATATTGCTGGGCGAGTCTTCGAGCGGCTCAGTAAGGTCGGAGATGACGACGCCGTAGCGCTCGTCGTGTTCGCGCATGTACGCCAAAGCGTCGCCGATGACGACGTTGGCGCGCGGCTCGTCGAATGCGCCGTCGCCCCATTCGGGAAGATACTTCTTCGACAGGTTGACCACCAGGCCGTCGATATCGACCATCGTGCAGCGCTTCACGCCGGGGTGACGCAGCACTTCGCGCAACGTCGCACCCTCGCCGCCCCCGAGGATCAGCACCTCGCCGCGATCGCGCGCACCCGCCATCGCCGGATGCACCAACGACTCATGGTAGATTTTCTCGTCGCCCTGAGAACTTTGCGTGTCGCCGTCGAGGATCAGCATCTTGCCGAAGACCGGCGTCGAGATCACCGCAACTTGCTGAAAGTCGGATCGCCCCGAGAAATAGACGTTCTCGATGGCGTGGTGATGGGCTTCCGTCGCGGCGAACTCCTCGACGTACCACTGCCATTGTTCGGTTTTCGGCATAGCGGGCACCAGCCTTCGCCGGGGCCCGGCGGCAGCCCCCTATGAAGGACTGTAGTACAGCGCGAAGACGTAGTAATCGTTCGCGTTGAAGGTCAGCGGCGCGCTCGGATTGGGCGTCGGATAGGTGTAGTTCTCCCCGCTGTTCGACGCTGCTCCGAGAAACTGCGCCTGCCATTGGCCATCGGCGTTCGTCCACGACGGATCGTCGGTGTAGACCGCCGCGAAGAAGTTATTGTTCTGCGGCGTGGCAGCCGGATCGGTCATGATGAACTGCGGATAGTTGGGGAACGTCACCGACGCGCTGGGCTCGATGACCACGTAAAAGAGCGTCGCGCCGGAGGGGGGCGTATACGCCGTGACCGGGGGCGAGAGGGACGGAACGCTCGTCGATCCCGACAACGACAGCGTTGCACTTCCCGTCGTTGCCTGCGGGAAGTTGATCAGCACGCTGATATTCCCGTTGGCCACGCTCCCGTTGTTCGGCGAGGCCGTGCCGACCGGTACCGTCGTCGCCGGCGGCCCGGTAGGAACGTACGTCGCCGACGCGGCCGCCGTTGCCGTGGTCGACGGGTTCGAGCTGCCTCCACCGCATCCGGCGACGGAGATCGCGACGCCCGAAGCAATCACGGCGCAAAACAGTCCAAGAATCCGGTAGCGCATTGCCGGAAAGAGTTTGGAATCTTGCGCGCTTACCCTGCGAACGGCGCGAAGCTGGGAGAAAGCATAAAGGCCGCCGCTTGCGCGACGGCCCGGAGGTTTCCCTTGCGAGGGATTTTACGCGGAGAGTGCGGTCGTCTCGTGATCGCGCGTGACCACGTGCGTGTACGCGCCGCCGCTCTGCGCAATTCCGCGCTTGACCTCGGTCGTCAGCATCGTCTTCGCGTGCAACGCCTTGGCGGCAAACTCGCAGGCGAGCCATGGATCGGTATGATCGCCGCACGTATAAAAGTCCATTGCGGCGTAGCCGGTCTCCGGCCAGGTGTGGATCGAGATGTGCGACTCCGCCAGCACGACGACGCCGGAGACGCCTTGAGGCTCGAACCGATGGAACGCGACTTCCATAACCGTCGCGCGCGATGCCTTGGCCGCTCCGATCATCATCTCGCGGACGGCATCGACGTTGGTGAGCGCGACCGCATCGCAGCCCGACAGCTCACACACGATGTGCGTACCGAGTGCCTTCAATTTCTTAGGTCTCCTTGACCCTCGGGGGAATCCCACCTCCGGACTTGTCGGCTGGCGCCTGCTGTGCAGCGTCACGTCCCCGACCTATCGGCGAACTCTTGCCGGCGCTTTTCGGTGCGCGGGCGATTCACCGCGATGGCGCGAAAAGGGCGCGCCCACCCCATACCGTTAGACCTCCTCGCCTGGGGGCCAACCCAAGCTCTTTGACCCAAGGTCCGGCGAACATGATAACCCCCACGCACCCCCCTGTAAACCCCCTTCCGATAAGAAGTTCTTAATGTTGCGTCCCGGGGGTCGTTCAGCACATCCTGAGATTTTCAACTTAAGACTTCACTATCTTGACTAAAGAGGCTGCTGGGGTACACTCAGGAGGTCATGACGACGCCGCTTCAGCTCCCCGTCTCCGAAGATTACCGCCATGGATTCCACGATCCGGAGAACTACGTTTTCAAATCCGACAAGGGCCTGACGCGCGAGATCGTCGAGCGGATCAGCGCGATGAAGGACGAGCCCCAGTGGATGCGCGAGTTCCGCCTCAAGGCCTACGAACTCTTCGTCAGCAAGCCGATGCCCACGTGGGGCGATACCGAACTGCTCGGCCAGATCGATTTCGCCGACATCCATTATTTCGTGAAGTCGACGGATCGGACCGAGCGCTCGTGGGACGACGTCCCCGACGACATCAAACGCACCTTCGATCGGCTTGGCATTCCGGAAGCGGAACGCAAGTTTTTGGCCGGGGTCTCCGCGCAATACGAATCCGAAGTCGTCTATCACAACGTCAACAAGGAGCTCGAAGCGCAGGGCGTCCTGTTTTGCGACATGGACACCGCGGTCAAAGAGCACCCGGAGATCGTCCGTAAGTATTTCGCGACGGTGATTCCCGCCGCCGACAACAAATTCTCCGCGCTGAACTCCGCGGTATGGTCGGGCGGGTCGTTCGTCTACGTTCCCAAAGGCGTTGAAGTGAAGATGCCGTTGCAAGCTTACTTCCGTATCAACGCCGAGAACATGGGGCAGTTCGAGCGCACGCTGATCATCGCCGACGAAGGCTCAAAGGTTCACTACATCGAGGGCTGCACTGCGCCGAAATTCTCGACCAGCTCGCTGCACAGCGCGGTCGTCGAACTCGTTGCGCTCGAAGGCGGTTCGATTCGCTACACAACGATTCAGAACTGGTATCGCAACATCTATAATCTCGTGACCAAGCGGGCGATCGCGCAGAAAAACGCGACCGTCGAATGGGTCGACGGCAATCTCGGTTCCAAGCTCACCATGAAGTATCCGTCGATCTACCTGATGGGCGAGGGCGCGCGCGGCGAGATCCTCTCGATGGCGTTCGCGGGCGAGGGCCAGCACCAAGACGCCGGCGCCAAAGTCATCCATGTAGCGCCGAACACCACTTCGGTGGTCACGAACAAGAGCGTGAGCGCGCACGGCGGTAAGACGACGTATCGCGGGCTCGTCGAGATCTTTCCGGGTGCCGTCGGTGCGAAGACACGCGTACGTTGCGACGCGCTCATCATGGACGAGCAGTCGTCGAGCGACACGAAGCCGACGATGAAGATTCACGAGCAGCGCTCGACCGTGGAGCATGAAGCAAGCGTCTCGAAAATCGGCGAAGATCAACTCTTTTACGCGATGTCGCGCGGCCTTTCGGAGGCCGATGCAACCGCGATGATCGTCAACGGCTTCTTCGACTTCTTCGTCAAAGAGCTTCCGATGGAATATGCCGTCGAGCTAAACCGTCTGGTCAAGATGGAGATGGAAGGCGCGGTCGGCTAACCGGGGAAACTCCCCGTGTGCGGCGGATCATCGCGCTCACCTTCGTTCTCGTCGCGCTCTCGCGCGTAAACGCGCGCGCCTGGGCGCTTGTCTGTGAAGTCCCATACCCGGTTACGATGGTGGACAGAGTCGACTCCGCGACCGCTTTTCCGGGGATGGTCTTCCGCTTCAAGCTCACCCAGACGGTGCGCATCGGCGACGAACTCGTTCCGGTGAATACGATCGGCTACGGCGTCGTGCGCGAGGTTACGGCAGCCAGCAATCACGACCGCAACGGTTCGCTCACGCTCGAGCCGCGCGAGCTGATCTTCGGCAAGCAGATTCTTCAAGTCATGGCCGATCCGCGTGAGGGCTCGCTCTGGGCGCCGGCGCAGACGCTCATCGAACGCGGAACGAACTACCTTCCGATTCCCGGCATCGTTCGCACCGCCGTCAACGAAGTGCGCTGGGGAAAGAACGTCGTGATCGGTCCGGGGTTCAATTTTCACGTCGTAAGCCTCGGCGATGCGAGGAACCTCGCGCCCTGTCACAAAGTCGGGCAGTGATGGAACGGCGCGTCGGTGCTGCAGCGGAGATCTCTCCCGGACACGCAAAATCGTACGCCGTCGACGGCCGCGAGATACTCGTCTGCAACGTCGGCGGTACATTTTATGCCATCGACGACGTCTGCACGCATGACGGCGGCGAACTCGATCAGGGAACGCTCGAGGGTATGTGCGTTGTCTGTCCGCGGCACGGCGCGACGTTCGACGTGCGTACCGGCGCCGCGACGCTGCCGGCCGTCGTTCCGGTCGATACGTACGCGGTGCGCGAATCCGGCGGCGATCTCTACGTAGACCTGTAATGCGGATCGCTCTCTCAATACTCGCAGCGCTCGTCATCGCGCTGGTCCTGAGCATCGGGCTCTACGCGGCAAACATCGCGGCAGGAATGCGGGCTACGGCGAAAACCAGCGGCACGATCTCGGGTCTGGCCCTTCACGCACCCGTACAAGTGCTCCGCGACGGCCGTGGGATTCCGCACATCCGCGCCGCAAACGAACACGATCTCTTCTTCGCGCAAGGCTACGCCGAAGGGCAGGATCGCCTCTTTCAACTCGATCTGCTGCGCCGCTTCGTCTACGGACGACTCTCTGAAGTGCTCGGTAAGGCGACGCTCGATGCAGACGAGGATGCGCGCGTCGTGCCGGTGCGTGAGATCGTCGCGCGGGAGTGGAATCTCCTGGGGCCGCGTCAGCGGGCGATGTTGCAAGCTTTCGCCGACGGCGTCAATGCCGCTGCGGCTCGCGAATCGACGCCGGTCGAGTTTCGCATCCTGCACTACACCATGCTGCCGTGGCAGCCGCAAGACTCGCTGGCGGTAACGTTTGCGACGGTACTCGATCTCACCGACGACTGGAACGACGTCGCCTCGCGGGTAGGGAAAGACGTGTTGCTGAGCGATCCGTGCTTCGATGCGCCGGTTACGGAGGGACTCGCCCGCATCGCGAATCCGGCACAATGCAGCGCGCCCACGGCCCGCGCCGCGTTGATTCGCAGCTTGCTCGACACCCAGCCGCCGGTCGGGAGCAACGAATGGGCGGCCGGAGCCGAGCGCACCACGACACACCGTGCTCTGCTTGCCAACGACCCGCATCTGCGTCTGGGCATTCCCGGTGTGTGGTACCTGATCGATATGCAGTCGCCCGGCTTCCACGTTGCCGGCGCAACGCTCGTCGGTACTCCCGGCATCGAGCTCGGGCACAACGACCGCGTCGCATGGGGAGCAACCAACGGCACCGTCACCGCGCTCAGCGTCTTCGATGCGTCGAAATCTCTTGATCCCTCGAGATGGCAAACCGAGACGTTCCACGTCCGTTTTGGAGCGGATGTCACGCAGCGCTATTATCGCGGAACACGCCAGTTCGGAACGACGGTGCGGGTGGAAGGAAAGCCGCGCTTCGTGCTGGTTCGCTGGAATGCGTACGATCCACGCGTCGAGCCGCTGACTGCCTTCGACGGGCTCAATCGCGCGCGTACCATCGAGGACGCACTCGCGGCACTGCGCAGCTATCCGGGCCCGACGCAGAATTTCGAGATCGCCGACGTCAGCGGGCGCGTCGCCTATCAGCTCGCGGGATCGATTCCGCAAGATCCCCTCTGGTCGCGCGGCATCCATCCGGCGACGGACCTGGCGAAAACCTATCCGCCCGTGCCGTTCGATCGCCTGCCGCGCGTCGCGCCCTCGCGCGACGCGATCGTGTGGACGTCGAATAACAAGATGTACGGTCCGTCGTATCCGCTGCGCTTGAGCGCCGCGTTCGCGCCGCCGTGCCGCGCGTACCGCGTCGCGCAGATGCTGCGCGCGCGCAAGACCTATGATGTTGCGTACTTTGCCTCGATGCAGATGGACGTGCTCTCGGTCTGCGAACGCGAACTCGCGTCGTACGTGCCCGCACTTGCCGCGTGGGATGGACGGTTCACCGCCGATTCCGTCGACGCAACCAATGTTTTTCATCTGCGCATCGCGCTCGTGCGCGAGTTTGGCGGCATGACCTCGGCGATGATCGGTTCGCGCGCGAAGCCGACCGCGGTTACCGCACTAGCGGCGGTCGCCGATCCGGCGTCGCAACCGTGGGGCGAAGCCGGCGCGGTGCAAGTGAAGCATCCGCTCGCGGCCTTGGGCATGTCGTTTCTCGACGGCACGCGCTTCGCCGGCGACGGCGACGCCTTCACGGTCCACGTGCAGAACAACGGATTCTCGCAGAGCTTCCGCGCGGTGTGGGACGTCGGCAACTGGGACGCCGGCGGCATTACGATCCCGCAAGGCGAGTCGGGACGTCCCGGCAGCGGGCACTACACCGACGAAGCCGCGGCGTGGGTCGCCGGCGCGCTGCTGCCGCTCCCTTACTCCCGGACGGCGGTCGATCGGGCCGCGGCGAGTCGCTTGACGCTCGAACCCTGAGCGCGGGGTGCGTCAAGGGCTCGGCAGCCGGCGCGCCGGCCGTTGACACCCCGCCGGTGCCCTGGTATCGTATCCCGGTTATGTACGCGATCATCCAGACCGGCGGCAAGCACGTGCGCGTCGCCGAGGGCGACATCATCCGCACCGACCTCGTGGATCTCGAGGCGGGCGCGGACGTCACGTTCGACCAGGTCGTGCTTGCGAGCACCGGGAGCGACGTGAAGATCGGGGCACCGACGGTCGCGGGCGCGAAGGTCACGGGAACGGTCGTGCGCCAGGCCAAGGACAAGAAGATTCTGGTCTTCCGCTATAAGGCCAAGAAGCGCGTCCGCAAGCTCAACGGCCATCGCCAGCGCTTCGCCGAAGTCAAAATCACGAAGATCTCCCTCTAAAGACCGATGGTCGAAGTCGTATTTAGCCGGGACGGCCGCAGGCGGCTGTTCCGGTTTTTTGCATCCGGTCACGTCGAGATACCCGAGAGCAGTTCCGACGAATTCTCTCTCGTGTGCGCGGCAGTTTCCGCCGTGCTTCAAGCGGCACGCGCCGGGCTCGAACACTACGCGTCGGAAGCGATCGAAGCGCCGATGCGCAAAGGCCACCTCGAGGTCACGATCCCCGAGTCCGAGTTGGACGACGAAAAGCTGAGCGCCATCATGACCACGGCTCAGCTGGCGATCGAGCAGATCGCCCTGCAGTACCCGCAGCACCTGCGCGTAACCGAACGTACCGAGACCGGGTACCATAGGCAAAACACCGAAGGAGCCTGATTATGTCTGATACGTTTCGCACCACGCCGCCCGGCCAGCCCTGGTCGGAGTCGAACACGGCCGGTAACGGTTACCAAGGGGCCTTCGGCAACGAGCCGCAAGGCGAGAGTGAGAACGAAGTCGGCAAGGCGCTCTTGGTAGGACTGCTCGGCGGCCTCGTCTCTGCGGCCGGGTATCTCGTCTATCGCCGGCTACCCGAGGAACAGAAGGAACGGTTGCACGCTCAAGTTCGCGCCACCGTCGCGCAGCGCATTACCGAGCTGCGCGAAAACTTCAATATCTAGCCTTCACGCCTCTCGCTTCACGTCGTCTTGCGGGGGACGAATCTCGCCGGCCGATTTGGCGTCGCTGATCTCCGCGGCACGCTCCATCTCCGCGATGAACGAGTGCGAGGTGTTCTGGATCTCACGCATCACACGCCCGGTTTGGCGCATGATCTTCGGCAGCTGATCCGGCCCAAAGAGCAGCAGCGCGAGCACGGAGACAACCATAATATCGGGCACCGAAAACATTTGCCCCTCGTTGTTCGCCCGCGCCGCCTTCGCTCCGCTCGCTAGGGATGGTTACGCCCGCGTCGCAAGGGCGGCGCCCGCTGCTCCCTCCGAGGGGCCGGCAAGAAGCGAGACGAGGCACGAAAGAGGGAATCCCTCCGCGACTGTACAAGCAGGCGAGTCCGCCCGTGAAGATTATCTACACGCGGGGCAACCGGACCGAAACCCTTGCCTCGCTGGCGACCCTTCGCAAGATCCTCAGCCGCTTCGTGGCCCACCGAGTCTTCTACGAAGTCTCGAGCCGCAGCAAGCGCGGGCACGAATTTTTCTCCGCTAAGAACGTTTTCGTCGTCGGATCGATCGAGGTAACGAATTACGAACACCTCAAGATTCTGATTTTCGACGCGAATCACGCGGCGCACTCGATCGAGATTCTCAATCCGCAGACCATGCGCATCTACGACGAGACGCCGGGCCGCGGCTTCGCCGTTTCGTTCATCAGCGAAAGCGAAAACGGCGTCGAGACGCGCTGCTACATCCGCGACGAAGGCGAAGACGACGAACGCATCAAGGAGATGACGGCGCTCGAAAAGATCACGCTGCCGCAGCTCTTCGAATACCTCGAAGGACTCACGACCGTCGAGGCTTCCAAAGCCTAATCAGAGCTTCAGCAAAACGTCGGTGACGTCGCCCGGCGATATGTGCATCGCCGCCAGCACGCCGGGCGAGCGAATTGCATCCGCGGCAATGGCAAAGGCCAGATGTTTGGGCTCGAATTTTTCGCCGTCCTCGACGCGCTTTGCCGCTTCATTCCAAATCGTAAACGCCTCGCGGCTGAGCCAGATGCTCTTACTGCCGTCGGGAACCTTGAAGGCAAGCGTATTGAAACGCAGTAATGCCGCGCGCTCGCCGGATTGCATGTTCGGCTCGGGAACGCGCGAGGCCGTCAAGCGCGTGCCGGCGTCCTCCGGCAACGCGTAGTTCTCCAGTTTTTCGCGCGGAAGCACCTCGCCCAACGCGGGTCCGAGCGCCGGCTCCTCCAGTAACGCGATCAGCAGCGTACGGACCGTTATGAACGGCTCGCGCAGGTCGCCCGCCAATCGAGCGGCGTTGCGCATCAACGCGAGGATCTCGTCGGAGAGAAAGATTTGTTCGACGCCGTCCGCCATGCGGGGCCCTTCGAGCCACTCGAAGCTCGCTCCGCCCGCAGCGAAACGTCATCCTGAGGTGCGCCCGCAGGGCGCCTCGAAGGACGGCCCATGCTGACGATCGACGTCATCACGCTCTTTCCCGAAGTTTTCGCGCCGTTCGTGGGACTCTCGATCCTCGGCCGCGCCGTCGAGGCCGGAACGATCGCGATCCGCTACCATCATCTGTTGGATACGCTCCAAGGCAACGAACGCGCCGACGACGAGCCCTACGGCGGTGGCGCGGGCATGGTGTTGCGCATCGAGCCCGTAGCCCGCGCGCTCGACGCGATCGTCGCCGGGGCGCCCGCCGGCGAGCACCGCGCGATCGTCGTGCCGTCCCCGGGCGGAGCGGCCTTTACCCATGGGGATGCGCTGCGGCTCTCGCGGCTGGACCGGGTGATACTCGTCTGCGGACACTACGAAGGCATCGACGAACGCCTGGCGGCGCTCTACCCGATCGAAGAGTTCAGCGTCGGCGACTTCGTGCTCACCGGCGGTGAGCTCGCGGCGCTCGCCATTCTCGATGCGACCGCCCGGCTCGCCCCTGGGGTCATCGATCCCGAGTCGGCCGCGCACGAGTCCTTTGCCGACGGCCTCCTCGACTATCCGAGCTACACCCGGCCCCCGGTCTTTCGCGGCGTCGACGTGCCGGCGGTGCTGCTCTCGGGAAACCACGCCGAGATCGCCGCCTGGCGCCGCGAGCAGTCCCGCGCCCGCACCGCCGCCCGCCGCAGAGACTTGCTCGGCGAGCCCGAGCCGTGATACTATCCGGTGGTTGTCGTGGGGCCTCCCCGCGCCGTTTTCGCATCTGCCGCAAGAGAATCGTGTCATGAACGTCATCGACGTCCTCAATCGAGAACAGCTCAAGGACTCGGTCCCCGAATTTCGTTCGGGCGACACGGTCAAGGTCTATTCCAAAGTCGTCGAAGGCGGCAAGGAACGCGTGCAAATGTTCGAAGGCGTGGTGACCGTCTGCAAGGGCGGCGGCGCGCAGGCGTCGGTTACGGTGCGCCGCGTCGCACACGGGGTCGGCGTCGAGAAGACGTTCCTCATCCACAGCCCGCGCGTCGAGAAGATCGAGATCAGCAAGCGCGGCGTGGTGCGTCGCAGCCGGCTGTACTACCTCACCGAGAAGATCGGTAAGGCCGCGCGCATCAAAGAGAAGAAGGCGGTCAAGTAGGCATCTGACGCCGTTCGCACTCATGGGATTGATCGCGGTCTTCGCGATCGCCCGCTTGGCGCTGAGCACCAGACTTTTCGCGGCCGGCGACACAGCGTCGCCGGCCGTTGCTACGCTGCGGAGCTACCTCGACCTCGTCATCGTCGCCGGACTCGTTGCGCTTCTGCTCGTCGTCTTCGTCATTCGGCCCTTCTACATCGACTCGATCTCGATGATTCCGACGCTGCAAATCGGCGACACGTTTCTCGCCGACGAGCTGACCTACCGCCTCCACAGGCCGCAGGACGGCGATATCGCCGTCTTTACGCCGCCGGTTCGCGGCGCCCGCAGCGAGTTCATCAAGCGGATTATCGGCGTGCCCGGTGACACGATTCGCATCTCCGACGGTATCGTCTATCGCAATGGGCATCCACTCTCCGAACCCTACGAGAATCAGGCACCGCGCTACGACCTGGCGATCCGTAATTATTCGATCTACGTCAACGGAATCGCCCTCGCTCCCGCGCAGGCGGACATCCCTCCGCGGGGAAAGTGGCAAACACCCGACCGTATCCCCAGCGGCTTCTACTTCGTGCTCGGCGATAACCGGAATTATTCGGAAGATTCGCACGTGTGGGGATTCGTGCGGCAAGCCGGCTTCCTCGGGCGGGCGTTCGTGATCATCTGGCCTCAAGTGAAAGTACTATGACACCATACGACCTTCTCGGACTCGTCGCGATCATTTTGGTTGCGCGTATCGCACTCTCGATTCGACCGGTAGCCGCGGCATCGAACGGCCGCAGCATTGCAATCGCGCGCGAATACCTCGATCCGTTCATTTACGCAGGTCTCGCCGCGTGGCTGTTGATCACGTTCGTCGCCCGCACGTACTATATTCCGTCGGCTTCGATGGTCCCGACGTTGGAAGTCCACGACGTGCTGCTGGTAGATAAATTCGAATACCGCTTTCACCCGCCGCACGAAGGCGACATCGTCGTGTTTCCGCCGCCGATTCCCACACCCGACGACTTCATCAAGCGCGTCATCGGTCTCCCTGGAGAGAGACTGCGGATCACGAACGGCGTCGTGTACATCGACGGCAAAGCGCTGAGTGAGCCGTATATCGAACAGAAACCGAGCTACGATCTCAAGATCGCCGATTACGACATCTGGACGAACGACGGCTTCGGTTGGCAAAAACTCGATCCGGCGCAAGCGAACATTCCGCCTAAATCGGACTGGACGTCGCCGGACACCATCCCGCCGAATTGTTACTTGATGCTGGGTGACAACCGTAACGACTCGGAAGATTCCCACATCTGGGGCTTCGCGCAAGACGCCGGAACGTTTGCAAGCGGTCCGCGCAGCGGCGAGCATGCAGGCTTCACCGGTCGCGCGTTTCTGATCTTCTGGCCGCCCAGCCAAATGAAAATCCTGAAATAACCGCGAAGAAAACCCTCCGTGGTCCGGTTCGTGCAACTGCGCTCGTTCGCGAGTCTCGTAGTGCAACTTGCGATCCTCGGCGTGCTGATCGCCGCATTTTTCGTCCGCTTGCCGCAAGTCTCCGGCCCGTCGATGGCGCCGCAAGTACGTTCGGGTGAATTCGTCGTCATCAATACGCTCGCGTATCGCATCGGCGCACCCAGACGCGGCGACATCGTCGCCTTCCGGCACGACGGCGTGACGCCCGAGCTCTACATCAAGCGCGTCATCGGCCTGCCGGGAGAGCGGATTCGCATCGACCGCGGCGTCGTTTACGTCAACGGGGTGCGCCTGAACGAGCCGTACGTGCGGTTCGGCGATACCCGTAGCGAACCCGAAGTAACGGTGCCGCCGGACAGCGTATACGTTCTCGGCGATAATCGCGCGGTGAGCCAGGACTCCCGCGTTTTCGGCCCCGTGCCCGAGCGCGAACTGCTGGGCAAAGCGCTCGCGGCCGTGTGGCCTCCGGCGGCGGCGGGCGCGCTATGAACGAGCGGCTCGAGCGCGTCGTCCAGTGGTATCCGGGTCACATGGCCAAGGCGATGCGCCGCATCGCCGACTACCTCAAACTCATCGACATCGTCGTCGAAGCGATCGACGCGCGCGCGGTCCGCAGTGACGCCAACCCGATGCTCGACGAGTTGATCGCGCAGCGACCTCGCATCGTCGCGCTCACGCGCGACGATCTCGCGGAGCCCGCGACGACGAAGCGTTGGATCGCGGACTTTGCCGCTCGCGGCCGCGAAGCAATCGCCGTCGAAGCGCGCTCGCAGCAAAGCGTATCGCGTATCCTCGCGGCGGTGACCGCGCGCGCGAACGAGCGATCCGGGCTCTCGCGCGTGATCGTGGTCGGTGTACCTAACTCGGGCAAATCGTCGATCATCAACGGGCTACTGAAGCGCGGGGCAGCGAAGACCGAGGACCGCGCCGGCGTGACGCGCGCGCTGCAATGGTTCCGCTTGGGAACGCGGATCGAGTTGATGGACACGCCGGGAATTCTCGTGCCGAAGATCGAGTCGGCGCAGGCGCAATGGAAGCTTGCATTGATCGGCGCCGTGCCGCGGGAGCGCTACGACCCCTACGAGATCTGCGTCGAGTTCCATCGCTGGCTCGTTGCTCGCACCGGCGGGCGGACGAGCGTTCCCGACCTGGCAGCCTTCGCCGCGGAGCGCGGCTTCGTGCGGCGCGGCGGCGAACTCGACGAGCACAACGCGGCGCAAGCCTACATCAAAGCCTTCAACGACGGAGTCTTCGGACGCATCAGCCTCGAACGTCCCGGCGAAGATGACCAAGCAGCAGCGTAAGCATAAGACCGTGTACGAGCGCGAGAGGCGCCGCTTGCATCGGCTGCATCGCTACGAGTATGCTGCGCGCGAACGCGGATTTCGACTCATTGGGGGCATCGACGAAGTCGGGCGTGGGCCGCTCGCGGGTCCGGTCGTCGCGGCATGCGTCGTTTCGGATGCACCGTTGATGTTGCCCGGCCTCAACGATTCCAAAGTCGTGTCGGCGCCACGCCGGCGAGAACTCGCCGAGCAGATCAAGGCCCAGGCAACCGCGTACGCGATCGGCGTCGCGAGCGTCGCGGAGATCGATCGCTTGAACATCTATTGGGCAACGGTGCTGGCGATGGAACGCGCGATCGCGGCGCTGCATTGTCCACCGGAGTATCTTTACACCGATGCCGTGCGCATTCGGTCCTACACCGGTCCGCAGGAGCCGCTGATCAAGGGCGATGCGCTCTGCGCGGTGATCTCCGCGGCCTCGATCGTGGCGAAAGTGCACCGGGATGCGCTCCTCGAGCAGTTGCACGAGGACGATCCCCGCTACGGATTCGCCGAGCACAAAGGCTACGCGACGCCGGCTCACATCGCGGCGTTGCGCGAGCACGGGCCGAGCGTCCACCACCGGGCGGCTTGGGCCCGCGTACGAGCCGCGCAGCTCGAACTCTTGTTCGGCGCCGACTTCGACGCAGTGGAGTTCGATGAACTTCTCGAGCAACAGTGCCAAGGGGCGCCGGGGTGAGGAGCAGGCCGCGCGGTTCCTGCAGACCCTCGGCTACCGGATCGTGGCACGCAACCTGCGTGCGCCGGGCGGGGAGATAGACCTCGTCTGCGTCGACGAGGGAACCCTGGTCTTCGTCGAGGTCAAGCGGCGAGAGGGACGCTCCTTCGGGTCGGCACTCAGTGCGGTCCACGCCGGAAAACGCCGAAAACTACGGATGATTGCCATGGATTATGCCCAAATCGTCGCCCCGCAGGTGAGGATTCGGTTCGATGTCGTCACCATAGACGGTAATCGCATCGCCGTGCATAGAAACGCTTTCTGACCGATGGACAGAGCGGGATAGTGGATTCACTCCAAGGACGGACTCTCGGCGGTCGCTACGAGATCGCCGAGCTCCTCGGGCGCGGCGGAACCGCGGACACCTACCGGGGCCTCGACAAGACGCTGCGTCGAGACGTCGCGGTCAAGGTGCTCGTCGAACGTTCCGACGAGACCAACGCACGCCTTTTGATGGAAGCGCGTGCCATGGCGCGTTTGAATCACCCGAATATCGTTGCCGTCTACGACGCGGGCGAGGACAGCGGCATCTCGTATATCGTGATGGAGCTCGTGCGAGGCAAAACGCTCTCTGCGCTGGAGGCCGGCGAGCTCGGCTACAAACAGGCGTTGGGCTATATGTACGAAGTGCTCGAGGCCCTCGAGTACGCCAACTCGCAAGGCATCATCCATCGCGACATCAAGCCTTCGAACATCATGATCGTGGAAGACGGAAAGCACACGAAGCTTACCGATTTCGGCCTCGCGCGCCGCGCAAGCGAAGTGACGCAAACAACCCGTACCGGCCAGATCGTAGGCACGATATCGTACCTCGCGCCCGAGCGCTTTCTGAGCAAGCCGGCCGACGTGCGCAGCGATCTCTATTCGGTCGGCATCGTGATGTACGAGATCTTCACCGGCACCTTGCCGTTCCGCAACGATCGCGACGACATCGTCGCAACGATGTACTCGCACGTCCACGACCTGCCGACGCCGCCGAGGGAAATCAATCGCAATATTCCCGAATCGCTCGAGCTGGTGATCATGCGCGCGATCGAGAAAGATCCCGGCCGCCGCTATCAAAACGCCAGCGAGTTCATGGCCGATATTCAGGCTCTGCTCGGGCCCGCGGCGGTCGCTGCGGCAAGGCCGGCGCCGGCGGAGACAAAGCCCCTCAAAACGTTTTCTCCGTCGACCGGAGGGACGACGACCGATCCGACGCTGCGCCAGGCGCTCGATCGAGCACTCGCCAGTTCACGCAACCGCAGCGACGCGCTCGAAAACGTCCTCAAAGGCATGATCGCGACGCGCCGGCGCGACTACGAAGAGGCGCGCGACGCATATCTTTCCGCGATGCACGAGCTGTCGGCGATCAATAACGAGGTCGAGTACGCAAAGACCGCGCTCAAGTACGCCACGATGGTCTTGCAGAAGGCGACGGACGGAAGGCGCGACCGTAATGAACTGCGGGACGCGGTAAATCGTCTCAACGAGGCGCTGCGCATCTTCCATGAATTCGGCCTCCACGAACAGTACGCGCACACGGAATACATGATCAACGCCCTCGAACGCACCGCCATCGGGATCATCTTCTAGCTCGAGGAATGAGCAACGCTCGAAAGCCCGAACTTCGGCGATCGGTTACGCCTTGGGGTTCGTTCTCGTGGGGATACTCGGACGTCGGCGCCGACATTTTCGTCGGCTTGGGCCTCGTACTCGGCGCCGCCGCCGGCGCATCGAACGTAGCCTTTCTTTTCGCCGGCATCGTCTACGTCTGTATCGGCCTTACGTATACCGAACTCGCCGCGACGTACCCGGTCGCCGGCGGCGGTCAGTACTTCGTCATGCGGGGACTCGGCGATTTCTTCGGCTTCGTCGCCGGCTGGGCGGTGCTGCTCGACTTCACCATCGACATCGCCCTCTTCTCCTGGAGCTGCGTCGACTACCTGAGCGAGTTGTTGCCGGTTCTCAGCGCGCCCGTTTACCCGTGGGTACACTTCATCGTTGTCGTGGGACTCATCGCCGGGCTATGCATTCTCAACATCGTCGGCGTGCGCGAGTCGACCGCGTTCAACGGATTCGTCAGCGCGCTCGACGTCGTCAGCGAGACCGCGATCCTCTCGCTCGGCTTCCTCTTCGCCTTCAGTCCCGAACTGCTGGTGCACACGATGCAAACCAGCTGGCCCTCGACATTCGAGTTCATGAAGGGTATTTCGCTTGCGATCGTGTCATTCGTCGGGCTGGAGTCGATCTCACAGGCAGCCGAAGAGACACAGCGTCCGGCGGCGATCATTCCGCGCACGTCGACCGCGTTGATTTTGACCATCCTGATCTTTGCGCTCTCGTATGCCAACCTCGCGCTGGGGATGCACACGTGGCATCCCATCCCGTTGGACGCGCACGGACACCCGCAGATGCTCTGGCAATGGCTTGGAAACAACGACAACAACGGCAAGGCGGTTGCGTTGATCGCTCGCGAGGTTCCCTACTGGGGAGCGATCGCCGCCTTCTACGTCCCGGTGCTGGGCGCGATTCTGCTGCTGATATCGTCGAACTCGGGCGTCTTCGGCAGCTCGCGAATCGCCTACGCGATGGCGGCGGGCGGGCTCTTGCCCTCGATCTTCCAGCGCATCCACCCGCGCTTTCGTACGCCGACGATCTCGCTGCTCGTCTTCACAGCGGTGGCCTTGAGCGAGGTCACGTTTGCCGCGCTTCCCTCTCTCGACCCGCATATGGCATCGCTCTACGCGCAGCGCTTCAACGGGGAGAGCGGCATCGATTTCCTGGGAGATCTCTACGCCTTCGGCGCGGCGACGAGCTATTCGTTCGTCTTCGTCGCGCTCGTCGCACTGCGGTTGACCGACCCGCTGAGTCCGCGCAAGTTCCGTATTCCGGTCAACATTCCGATGCGGTTCCGCGGCGAACGGGTGGAATTTCCGGTTATCGCGGTGATCGGCTTCATTGGAATGACCGCGATCTTGACGTTCACGCTGATCACTCACCCGATCGGTCGTATCGCAGGTCCGTTGTGGATCGCGTTCGGAATCGCACTCTACTTCGTCTATCGCACGCGCAAAGGCTTGCCGCGCCTTCGCTCGCGCAGACGCGACTGGCGCACCGAGCAGATCGAGATCTTGCGCCGCGCCGGTGAGCTGGAACTGATGGACGAGTACGTCGCCAACATTCGCGAGAGCGATGCGCGCCGTTAGGGCCGTGCTCGCGGTCGCGTTGATCGTCGTCGGCGCGATCATCTTGGCGCGCATGATACACTATCCCATCGCCGCCGGCTTCACCGGCATCATCCTCGGCCTGGCGATGATTGGTCTGGGAGCAGTTCGTCTGCGCGCGCTCTACGGACGGGTCGACCGGCCGTGATCTACCACGACGCGAACGTCAACATCACGCTCGCCGGCCTGCTCATAGCGCTCTTCGTCGGCTTTGCGATCGGTTCGACGATTTGGTGGATGTTGCATCCGCCTGCATCCTTCGTACAAAAGCTCGCGAGAGAGGCGACGAGCGAGCTCGAGCGGATGGTCGGCTCGATCGTGGTCGTCTTCTCGGCCGACATTCTTTCGAGCCACATGATGGTGTTGGCCGCCAAGCTCGCGCGTGGCGAGCGCTCGGAGTTGCTCGCCATCTACGTGATCGAAGTTCCGTACACGCTGCCGCCCGACGCCCAGATGCCGCTCGAAGAGCGCGCCGCACTCGACGCGCTCGGAGCCGCCGAAACGATCGCCGGATCGGCCGGCATCTCGTTGCGCACCGAAATCATCAAGGCTCGCTCGACGAAACAGGCGGTACTCGACCTTGCCAAGCGCGAAAGAGCCAACCTGATTATTCTCGGGTCGTTTCGGGAGGGCAAATACACGGGCGCGCCGCTCGGCCGGACGATCGAAGAGATCGCCGCGGACGCCAAGTGCGACGTGCTGATCGGCGTCGAAGGAAAACACGGGACGATTCTCTATGAAGAACCGGTCCCGCCCAGCGAACCCAACTCGTAAACGGAGGATTCATGCACCAACGCAATCTCGCACTCGGTCTGATCGCGGCGGCACTCCTGCTGTTCGTAGCGCCGCACGGCGTACGCGCCGCGCAGCAAGCTCCGGCGATCGACGCCTTCAACGCGGCGTTTGCGCAGGTAACGTCGTACACGTTCAAGCTCCACTCGCACGAAACCAAAGGCACCGACGTGCAAGATCGCGTCTACGACTATTCGTACATGAAACCGCACTTCGCCAAGACGCTCATCGAATCGGGCGCCGGGCGCGGTTCCGGCGGCGTGTGGGCCGGCGGCGATCAAGTGAGCGGACATCAAGGCGGCTTCCTCTCCGGAATCCATCTCAAGGTCGGTCTGCACGACGGACGCGCCGTCTCGCTGCGGGGCTACACGATCCCCGACGGCCTCCCTCAAAACATCGTCGCGACCTAC
>DATJRM010000089.1:0-2603 GCA_035504755.1 Candidatus Acidiferrales bacterium | reverse complement strand
GAGCGTATGGTCCAAACGCGGCACGACGCTCGCGACCGCCACTGCGTTAATGTCGCGCGAACGCACACCCGCAGTCGCGAAGAGTTGCGTGAAGAAGACGCCGTACTCATCGGCCGTCCGACGCGATTCGGTGGTTACCCGCCAGTGGTGCGAAAGCTCGTCGGCGCCGTCTTCAAACGTGCCGAGCTTCGTTTCGGTATTGCCGACGTCGATCGCGAGTAACATCAGCGCAGTTCCTCGATCGTGTCGAGCAGCCGGGCCGCAAGCGCGGCCTTGCTGCCGCTGCCGAGTTCCTTACGCCCGTCTTTCCAGAGCACGGTAAGCGCGTTGTCGCGCAGACCAAAACCGCGCTCGTCGCGCACGTCGTTGACGACGATGGCGCTCAGGCCTTTGCGCACGAGTTTTCCGCGCGCGTTGGTTTCATGGTCGTCGGTCTCGGCCGCAAATCCCACCAGAAACGCGTCGTCGTTGCGCTCTGCGAGTTCGGCCAGGACGTCGGGATTGCGCACCATCTCCACCACCAAGTCGTCGTCGCCCTTCTTTAACTTCGATGCGGCGCGCTGCGCGGGGCGCCAATCCGCAACCGCCGCAGTTGCGATGACGAGATCGGCACGTGCCCCGTGCGTGCGCGCCAACTCGAGCAAGTCGTTTGCGGTGGTGAACCGATGCGTCGTGACGCCCGGCGGCGGCTCGAGCAACGTCGGCCCGAGCAACAGCGTCACGTCCGCGCCGCGCATCGCCGCTTCACGCGCAATCGCGATGCCGGTCGCGCCGGTTGACGCATTGCTCACGAAGCGAATCGGATCGAAGGCTTCGCGGGTGGGGCCCGCCGTGATCAGCACGCGCGTACCCGCCAAGCGGCGCGCACGCGCGAGGACGCGGTCGAGCGTTTCGAGCAGCACCTCCTCGCTTGCGAGGCGGCCGACGCCGCTCTCGCGTTCGGCCAGAAAGCCGCGCTCGGGGTCGACGATCTCGCATCCGCGTTCGCGCAACGTTCGCAGGTGCGCTTGCGTCGCTTCGTGCTCGTACATTGCTGCATTCATTGCCGGCGCAACGATCACGGGGATACGCGCCGCGAGCGCCGCGGCCGTCACCAGGTCATCGGCGAAGCCTTGCGCGAGCTTGGCGATCGTGTTGGCGGTTGCCGGTGCGATGAGCATTACCTGCGCTTCGCGCACGAGGCGAATGTGGGGAATTCGCTCCGGCGCATCCCAGAGCGAGGTGTAGACCGGGCGCGCCGTGAGCGATGCGAAGGTCAACGCGCCAACGAAGCGCTCGGCCTGCGCCGTCATGATGACGTCGACGGTTGCGCCGCGCTGCACGAGCGTGCTGGTCAATCCGGCGACCTTGTAGGCCGCGATACCGCCGCATACGCCGATCAGAATCCGCGCGTCCGTCATTCGATCCATAGATTATCCAGCAGCCTCGTCGCGCCGAATCGCGCCGCGCCGATGACGAACGCCGGCGGCGAGAGGGTTTCGATGGGGCTGAACGTGTTGGCGTCGACCACGTCGAGATAGTCGAGTTGGGCCAGCGGGTGCAACCGGGTTCGCCCGGCCGCGATCGCATCGGCCTTAGACCGTCCGCTGGTCATCGCCAGCCGTACCGCCTGGAGGGCGTGGTGCAGCGACGGCGCGGCTTCGCGCTCGTCGGGCGAGAGATAGGCGTTGCGGCTGGACATGGCCAGCCCATCTGCTTCGCGCTCGGTCGGTACGATTACCACGTTGGTGGGTATCTCTAGATCGCGAATCATATGGCGCAGCACGGCGGTCTGCTGCGCATCTTTCTGACCGAGGTAGAGCGTGTCCGGACGCACGATGTTGAGCAACTTGCAGACGACGGTGGCGACGCCGCGAAAATGACCTGGCCGGATCGCGCCTTCAAACACCTCGCCGACGGTCCCGGTATCGACCGAAGTGCTGAAGTTGGGCGGATACATCGCAGCCGGACTAGGCGCAAAGAGCACGTCGACGCCGGCATGGGCGAGCTTGGCCTCATCCCCGCGAGCATCGCGCGGGTAACGGCCGTAGTCCTCATTTTCCGCGAACTGCAACGGATTGACGAAGACCGACGCCGCCACCGCAACCGAATCGGCGCGCGCGCGGCGCACCAGCGCGAGATGTCCCTCGTGCAGCGCGCCCATCGTCGGCACGAAACCAAGCGGTCGCGGCAAGACGTCAAACAGTGCGCGCGCCTGCGAGATGGTCGAAGCAACTTGCACGATCCGCTACATTCGCGTTACGCGCAGCACCGTTCGACCAACCATGAACGGAACGCCGACTTCGATCGTAGCGTCGCCCGTGACGAGCTCTCCATTAACCTTTGTCCCGTTCCTGCTCTCGAGATCCGTGAGGTGCAGGTTCTCTCCGTCGATACGAACGTGGGCATGCTTGCGCGACACATAGCGGTCGAGCGCTATGCAGGCTTGCGCCACCGAATCATCGCGGCCGATCGTGATTTCGCTTTCAAACGTCCAGCTTTTTCCATCGAGCGGTCCGCTGAGGACCTCGAGCAGGTACATGGCGGCGAGCCCTTCTCTGGTGCGGCCGCCCGGCTCCTGGTCGGCCGGCCGCCGGGTGTTAAGGCAGCGCTAACAAAACGGG
>DATJRM010000088.1:0-67458 GCA_035504755.1 Candidatus Acidiferrales bacterium | reverse complement strand
TCGGGCTGACTGGATTCGAACCAGCGACCTCTTGACCCCCAGTCAAGCGCGCTAACCAAGCTGCGCCACAGCCCGATGGTTGCCGGAGAGTCCCTCGCTCATCCGGCAGCATCACTTCTCATCTTATCGTTTCGACTTCTTGGCCGGCGATTTCTTCGTCGCGCTCGATCGCCCGCCGCTCACCGCGTCCTTGAGCGACTTTCCCGCGACGAACGCGGGCACTTTGCGCGCAGCAATCTTGATCTTCTCGCCGGTCTTGGGATTGCGCCCTTCGCGCGCCTTGCGGCTGCGAACAACAAAACTTCCGAACGGCGTCAACGCGACGCGGTCACCCTTCTGCAGCGCCGACTTGATCTGTTCGAGAATCAAGTCAACGACTTCACCGGCCCGGCGCTTCGAGAGCTCCACCTCACCGGCAACGACATCAATCAGATCGGCTTTTGTCAAACTCGAGATCTCCTATGGGCGGACCAGCCGCCAGGCAGAGATTATACGAAAAGGGCTCCGCCGGTCCTTTATTTTTCGGCCTTTTGCGCAAGCGCGCGTAATGCCAATACGTAGGAAGCAGCCCCAAAACCACAGATCATTCCAGCACACGACGCAGCGGTGACGCTTACTCGGCGGTGCGCTTCGCGCGCCGACGTGTTCGAAAGGTGCGCTTCGATGACGGGAATGCGCACCGATGAAATCGCGTCGGCAATTGCGTAAGAGTAGTGCGCGTACGCGCCCGGATTGATCACGATTCCGTCGTAACGCGTGCGAGCGTCGTGAATCGCGGTAATGATCTCGCCCTCGGCATTGAACTGCACGAACTCAACGCCGACCCCGAGGGCCTTTGCCGCCACCGCGATCGAGTCGTTCAGCTCCGCCAGCGTCATCGTACCGTAAATATCGGGCTCCCGCTCGCCGAGCAAGTTGAGATTCGGCCCGTGGATGATCAGGACGCGCATGCAAGCGCTCCTTCTGAGGAGGAAAAGGCTGTGCCTCCGGCCGAGGAGCGCACCGACATGCCCGATTTCATCGTCAGCGCATCCGCGCCGCAGGACGGCATCGCCGTCGCTGCGGCCATCAGCACCGAGCTCGTCGCCGAGGTTCAACAGCGTCACGACCTCTCTCCGCTGATGACCGCCGCGGTCGGCCGCCTGACGACCGGAGCCGCACTTTTTGGCGTGGCCCTCAAAGGCCGCGAGCGCATCACCCTGCAGATGACCGGCGATGGGCCCGCCGGCTCGATCGCCGCGGATGCTTGGCTGCTCGAGCCCGAGGCGCTCGGCGCGCGCGGCTATGCCGCGAACCCGCGCGCCGACCTCCCGCTCAACGAGCGCGGCAAGTTCGACGTGGCCGGCGCAATCGGCAACGGCTCGCTGCAGGTCACGCGATCCTACGACGTCGGGCAGCCATACGTCGGCGTGGTCCCGCTCTACTCCGGCGAGGTCGCCGAAGACATCGCGTCTTACCTCGGCAACTCCGAGCAGATTCCAAGCGTCGTCGCCCTCGGCGTGCTGGCGGACCCGCAGGGCGTGCGCGCCGCGGGCGGCGTCCTCGCTCAGGTGCTGCCCGGCGCCGACGAGCGCGCGATCGCTACGCTGGAAGAGCGCGCGCTCGCCATGCCGCCGATCACCACGCTGATCGCTGCCGGAGCCGACGCCCACGCGCTGCTCCATGCGCTCGCGGGACCGATCGAGCTTCGTGCGCATCGGACGCTGGATCTACGCTTCGCGTGCACGTGCACGCGCGAAAAAGTCGAGGCGGCCTTGCTCGGCATGGGCGCCGAAGAACTGCGCACGCTTGCCGCAGAACGCGGCGAATCGGACGCCTCGTGCGAGTTCTGTAAGAAGCGCTACACCTTCACGTCAGACGAACTGCGCAAACTCGCCGAACGGATCGCCTAAAGTCCCTGCTCGAACATATGCACGACGTCGGGCGGGTCGCGATACGGTTCGATTCGCTGCCAGAACGCTTCGCGAATCCCAGCCCCGTCGTTGTAGTACCACCAGCCGCACTCGCAGCGAATCGGGCGCTCGTCCGGCTGTGGATACGGATACGCGCGCTGGCAACGTTTGCAGACGAAAGTTTTTGAGGCCATGGTTCCTTTCCTTACGGAATAATGCGCGCGAAGCGCCGCGATCCTACCGAAAGCACGGCGGGACCGTCGGCAGGCCACGGTGCGCGCGGATCGTCCACGACTATACCATCGATCTTGACGCCGTTTCCCGAGATAAGTCGCTCGGCTTCACGCCGGCTTTCGGCAAAGCCCGCGCGCACCAAGATATCGGCGACGCGCTTCGCGTCGCCGCGCTCGATCTCCGGCAGGTTATCCTGCGGAATCTCTCTTCGTTGCACGGTGCGCTCAAAATACTCGCGAGCCGCCGCGGCACCTTGCGTACCGTGGTAAAGCGCCACGATCGATTCGGCTAACGATTTCTTGGCCTCCACCGGCGGCTTCGCGCGAGCGGCCGCGATGCGCGCCTCGTCCCAAGACGCCGCAAGCCGCGCGTACATCGGCATGAGTTCGTCCGGCATCGACATGAGCTTGCCGAACTGCGTCTGTGCGTCTTCGGTGACGCCGACGTAGTTGCCGAGCGATTTGCTCATCTTCTTCTCGCCGTCCAGCCCCACCAGCAACGGCACGGTCGCGCAAATTTGAGGCGATTGCCCGAATTCACGCTGAAACTGCCGTCCGAGCAGGAGGTTGAAGAGCTGATCGGTGCCGCCGAGTTCGACGTCGGCCTCGATCGCGATCGAGTCGTACGCCTGCGCGACGGGATAGAGAAACTCGTGTAGCGAGATCGGCGTACCCGTGGCGTAGCGATTGTGGAAATCGTTGCGTTCGAGCATCTGCGCGACCGTCACGTGCGACGTAAGCCGAACGACGTCCGAGAAGTTCAACCTCGATAGCCACTCCGAATTGTAGCGAACCTTGATGCGTTGCAGATCGAGCACTCTGCCGGCCTGCTCGCGATAGGTCTGCATGTTCGCTTCGATTTGCTCGCGCGAGAGCGGCGGACGCATCGTGTTGCGTCCGCTTGGATCGCCGATGCTCGCCGTAAAGTCGCCGATGATCAGCGTGACCTCGTGGCCCGCTTCGGCGAAGCGTTGCAGTTTGTGCAGCACCACCATGAAGCCCAAATGGAGATCAGGACTGGTGGGATCGATGCCGAGCTTGATACGCAGCGGCCGCCCGAGCTTGAGACGGGCACGAAAATCGTCGACCGTTTCGACATGCTCGAACCCCTCGAGCAGGTAGGCAACGTCGGAGAAGTGCGGCGAGGTCACGCAAGCTCTATTATCGTCACGCCGCCCGAGCCCTCGTCCTCGTTTCCGTAGCGCACGCTCTTGACGGCGGAATGGCTGCGCAGATACTCCTGCAATCCGCGGCCGAGCATCCCGGTGCCCTTGCCGTGCACGAGCCGCAACGGCGAGTTGCCCGCAAGCACCGCCTCATCGATCCAGTGCTCGACGATCGGCTGCGCCTCGACAAACCGTTTGCCGCGCACGTCCAGGCTGCTCACCGTTCGTATTGCCGCTTGCGCCTTCGCGCTCTCTTTGCGTTGGCGCCCACCTCCCTCACCGTGAGGTCCACGCTTTTGCGCGCCCGCTAGGACGCGTTCCAAATCGTTCTTTTGCACGACCGTTTTCATCGGGCCGATCGCCACCAGCACGGCTTCGCCGTAATCCTCGACGACGATGCCCTCGGTGCGCAGCGAACGGATACGCACGCGATCGTTCGGTTCGAATGCCGCCGGCTCGGCCGGTGCGCGCGCCGCCTCCGGCTCGGTTGCGCCGAGTTCGCGCCGCAACGCGTCCGCGCTCTTGCCCAAGAGCGCGGCGTGCGACGCCGTCACACGCGGGCGATTCGCCTGCGCGGCGGCGGCACGCCGCTGCAGCTCGGCCATGAATTCGCGCAGGCTCGATTGCATGCGCTCCTCCGCACGATCGGCGAAGGTGCGGCGCTCGTTTTCGAAGAGCACGCGCTCGTGCGCCAGCGTTCCGCGTTCGCGTTCCGCGGCAAGCCGCTGCGCGCGCAGCGAATCGCGCTCGGACTGCAGCTCGGCCGTCCGCAGCGAGAGTTCCGCCAGCGCCGATTCATAGTCTCGCTCGCGCGAATCGAGCAGCGCCTGCGCACGCTCGACGACCGTGGCGGATATCCCGAGCGACCGCGCGAGCGGGAACGCCAGCGACTGCCCCGGCGCGCCGACGTCGAGCGCGTAGGTCGGTGTGAACGTCTGCGGATCGAAGCGCACGCTGGCGCTGGCGACGGCCGGCGTGCCGCTGGCGAAGAGTTTGAGCTCGGTCGCGTGGGTCGTAACGACCCCGCAGGCGTGCACCGCGAGGAGACGCTCGAGCATGGCGATTGCCAGCGCCGCCCCGGCGCCGGGTTCGGTGCCGCCGCCGATCTCGTCGACGAGCAGCAGCGTCTGCTCGCCCGCAACCTCGAGCATCTCGCGCATGCGCGCGAAATGAGCCGAGAAGGTCGAAGCGTTGAGCGCGATTGACTGCTCGTCGCCGATATCCGCGATCACCGTCGTAAGGCGGCCAATCCGCGTACCTAGCGCGGCCGGCAGATGCAAACCGCAGTACGTCATCGCAACGAACAGGCCCACCATCTTCAGCGCGACCGTCTTACCGCCCATGTTCGGTCCGCTGATCACTAGAAAACGCGTGCCGCGATCGAGCGGAATCGTCTGCGGTACGGCACGATCGCCAAGGAGCGGATGACGTCCGGCCTCGATGTGCACGACGGCATCCTCGACCAACTCAGGCTCGATCGCGTCCATCGCTTGCGCAACGTTGGCTTTGGCGACGAGCAGATCGATCTGTGCCAGCATCTCGACGTTGCGGTCGATCGCGCCCGCATCCCGTCCGACGTGACGCGAAAGCTCTTCGAGGATCCGCTGTACTTCGCGCTCTTCTTCCAAGCGTAACGTCCGTACGCGATTGTTGGCATCGAGCGCGGCGAGCGGCTCGATGAAGAGCGTCTGCCCGGAGCCGCTCGTGTCGTGCACGATACCGGGGAACTCGCCCGAGAACTCAGCCTTGACCGGCACGACGAACCGCCCTTCACGCACGGTTACGACGTCGTCCTGGATCGCGCGAGCGAATCTGTCCGAGTGCAGGATCGACGCTACGCGATCGCGCGCATCGTTATTCGCCTGGCTCAAGCTGCGACGAATGCGGCCGAGCGCCGGTGACGCGCGATCGAGAACGACGCCGCGTTCGTCGATCGCATCGACGAGCGATCGCTGGAGGTCGCGCAGCACGGTGTAGAGGGCGGTGATCCCGGCGAGCGCCTCGTGTTTGACCTCGCGCAGCGCGTGAGCGGCGGCAGCGGCAGCGGCCAGCGCGTCGCCGACCGCGCGCAGCTCTGCCGGCGCAAGCGTTCGCTCTTGCGCGGCAGCCGAGGTGAGGTCGAAGGTTTCGATAGCCGGCAAGACGTGAAGGTCGCTGTTCGCGACGAGGCCGCGGACGAGCGAGGTGCGACCCTGTTCGAGCCGCACGAGCGCGAAATCCACCATCGGTTCGAGTTCCGCGGCGCGCGAGCGGCCGCGCTGCGTTCGCGTCGCTGCGATGATTCGCTCGCGCACACTCGCAAAATCTAGGGCCTCGAGCGTCCGCTCATCGGCTAGCAAACGATGCTCTTCCCCATCTTTTCGTCAACCTGACCCTCATGTACCAGCGTAAACGCCGGGTCGTGTTTCCTCAACCCGGCAAAACCATCCGTTTGCTAACCTTCTAGTCGTTGCTTCATCAGGCTGTTGACGAGCTGCGGATCGGCCTTGCCGGCGCTCACCTTCATCACCTGACCCACGAGAAATCCCATGACGTTGGTCTTGCCGGCACGGTAGTCATGAACGCTCTTTTCGTTGGCGGCCAGCACCTGATCGATGAACCGCTCGACGGCGGCCGGATCGCTGGTCTGCGCGAGACCCTCGCGCTCGACGATCGCCGCCGGCGAGCCTTCGCCGTTCCACATGCGTCCGACCAGCTCTTTGGCGATCTTCGAGTTGATCGTCTTCTTCTCAAGCAGCGCGATCAGTTCGGCGAGCTGCGCGGGCGCTACCGGCGACTCGTGCACGGGCGTACCGGTCTCATTCGCCAAACGTGATAGATCGCCCAGAACGAAGTTCGTGGCCTGTTTGGGGTTCTCACTCGCGCCGACGACGTCGTCGAAGAAGTTCGCGAGCGGCGCGTTGTCAACTAGTTGCGTCGCTTGCTTCGCCTCGATCCCGAGGGCGTTCGTGTAGCGTTCGAAGCGATGCACCGGCAACTCCGGCAGCGCCTCGCGCACCCGCTCGACGACGCCCGAAGCGACCTCGAACGGCACCAAATCCGGATCTGGGAAATAGCGGTAGTCGTGCGCTTGTTCTTTGCTCCGCATCGAGACGGTGAGGCCGCGCAGCTCGTCCCAGCCGCGCGTCTCCTGAACGATGCGCTCGCCCTTTTCGAGCAGCTCGATCTGACGCGCGATCTCGCTCTCGATCGCACGATGCACCGAGCGAAACGAGTTCATGTTTTTGATCTCCGTCTTCGTCCCGAGCTTCTCCGAGCCGGCGAGACGTACCGAGACGTTGGCATCGCAGCGCAGCGAGCCTTCCTCCATCTTCACGTCGCTGACGCCGAGCTGCTGCAGCGTGCGGCGCAACGCCTCCAGGTATGCTACCGCCTCGTCGGCGCTGTGAAGCTCGGGCTCCGAGACGCATTCCATCAAGGGCACGCCGGCGCGATTGAAGTCCACCAGTGAGTAGGTGCTGCCCGCGATACGCCCGTCATCGGAACCGGCGTGTGTCGATTTACCCGTGTCTTCCTCTAAGTGAATGCGTGTCAGACGGCACTCCTTGACCGTCCCGTCCTCGAGCCAGTAGCGCACGGCACCGCCGACCGTGAGCGGCATGTCGTACTGCGAAATCTGATAGTTCTTCGGCATATCGGGATAGAAGTAGTTCTTGCGATCGAACTTCGAAAACGCCGGAATCTTCGCGCCGAACGCAAGCCCGGCAGCGATCATGTGCCCGATCGCGTCCTTGTTCGCAACCGGTAATGCGCCCGGCAGCGCCAGACACACCGGACAGACCTTCGTGTTCGGCTCGCCGCCGAACTCGTTGGGACAGCCGCAAAACATCTTTGACTTGGTCTTTAACTCAACGTGGCATTCGATGCCGATCACGGCCTCGTATTTAGACACGGCCGGCCACCCCGTTCGGCATCCGTGCCGGGAGGTCGTCGAGCGCCGGCCGATGTTTGCGTGCATGCTTCGTGTGCTGCTCGTATGCGTGTGCAGCGGCTACGAGCGGACGCTCTTGGAAGAGCGGAGCGCAGAGCTGGAGGCCCATCGGCATCGGCCGAGCTTGTCCTGAGCCTGTCGAAGGGCCTGAGCCTGTCGAAGGGCCGGGGGGCGTCACCCAGCCACACGGCACCGAGAGCGCCGGCAGGCCCGCGAGCGACATCGGAATCGTGTAGTAGTCCATCAAGTACATACTGTATGGGTCGCTCTTGGCATTGAACTCGAACGCCGGCGAGCTCGCCGCCGGAGCGGCGATCAGATCGCACGACGCAAACGCGCGCTCGAAATCTTGCGCGATCAGCGTGCGCACCTTTTGTGCGCGTACGTAGTAGGCATCGTAGTACCCGCTCGAGAGCGCGTAGGTCCCGATCAGAATGCGCCGCTTGACCTCCGGGCCAAATCCTGCCGCACGCGTGCGCTCGTACATCTCGTGCACGTCGGTGCCGTCCACGCGCAAACCGTACCGCACGCCGTCGAAGCGCGCCAAGTTCGACGAGCACTCGGCCGGGGCAATCAGATAGTAGGTGGCAAGGCCGTGATCGGCGCTCGGTAACTCGACCTCGACCAGGGTCGCACCGAGCGCTTCGAGATCGCGATAGGCCGCAGCGTAGAGCGCATCGACCTCTGCGCCGAGCGCACCCGTTCCGAACTGCTTGACGATGCCGATACGAACGCCGGCGAGATCGCTGCGCAGATGCGTCGCGGTCGTCTCGAGCGGACGATCGATCGAGGTTGAATCCATCGGATCCCACCCACCCATCGCGTCGTAACACAGTGCCGCGTCTTCGACGGTACGCGTGAGCGGACCGATCTGATCGAGGCTCGACGCAAAGGCGATCAGGCCGTAGCGTGAGACACGCCCATAGGTCGGCTTGAAGCCGACGACGTTGCAGAACGCTGCCGGTTCGCGAATCGAGCCGCCGGTGTCGCTGCCGGTGGCGATCGCTGCAAGGTAGGCGGCAACCGCGCTCGCCGAACCGCCGCTCGAACCGCCGGGGACGCGCGCGAGATCGTACGGATTGCGCGTCACACCCAGCGCCGAGTTCTCGCACGAACTGCCCATCGCGAATTCGTCGAGGTTGGCTTTGCCGATGGGAACGCAGCCCGCCTCCAGCAGACGCGCGACCGCGGTCGCCGTGTACGGCGCCACCCACGTTTCGAGAATCTTACTCCCGGCCGTCGTTCGCGTGCCGTTCAGGCACATGTTGTCTTTCACGGCGAGCGGCACGCCGGCAAGCGGCAACCGTTCGCCGGCGGCGACACGTGCGTCGACGCGCGCTGCGGTAACACGCGCCATCTCATGGAGTACGGTGAGATACGCGCCGAGAGCTCCGTCGGCCGCGTCGACGTGGCCCAGCACGGCCTCGGTAATCTCGCACGCGGAGACCGCGCGCGCGTTGACGTCACGCGCGATCGCTGCGGCAGTACGTTCGATCAATGGGGTGGTCACGAGCCCGTTCCTCTATTCGGCAATGATCCGCGGCACACGGAAGAATCCGCCTTGCGGCTGTGGCGCTTGCGCCAGAACGGTCTCACGGTCGAGGCACGGCGTTACCACATCCTCGCGCTCGACGTTTCGCGACTCCACCACTTGCGCGGTCGCAGCGACGGACGAGACGTCGAGCGTTGCCAGCGAATCGACGTGCTCGAGCAGATCGCCGAGTTGCGCGCCAAACCGCTCGACCTCGTCGTCGGTCAATGCAATGCGCGCCAGCTTGGCTACGTAGCGAACGTCAATTTTCTCGGACGACAAAGTCGGGATACTCCAGTTGGTCGTGGGCGAACTCGTCCTCGTCGGGCCAGACGGGAGGCGTTACGTCGTCGAACGCCTCTGCGACTGCCGGCGGCGCCTCGCTTTCGCGATAGAGCGTGACCAGCGTCTCGACGTGGCCCGTCTGCGGGAACATGTCGAACGGCTGCACGATGCCGAGGCGATATCCATTGGCGGCGAGGAACTTCAAATCCCGGGCCAGCGTCGCAGGATCGCACGAAAGGTACCAGATGTACGGCGCCTCGGCCTGGGCGATCGCGTCCAACGTCTGCTCGTCGCTGCCCTTTCGAGGCGGATCGAGAAAGATGATATCCGCCTCACGCATCGCCTCCCTCGCCTCTGCGGTGCGCACCACGTCTTCGACGCGACCGGAGCGAAAGCGTACCCAGTTCTCGAGATTGTTCAGTGCCGCATTGCCCTCGGCTTCGGCGATTGCTTGCGGGTTCTCTTCGATTCCATAGACTTGGCAGCCGTACCGCGCGAAGAAGAGCGCGAACGTGCCGGCGCCGCAGTAGAGATCGACGATGCGGCGCGGATGCTGGAGTCCCGAACGCATGAAATCGAAGATGCGCGAGACGATCTCGACGTTGACCTGAAAGAACGACCCCGCGGAGACGCGATAGCGCACGTCATCGAGGACGTCTTCGATCTCCGCGCGGCCGACCAGCGTGCGATGACGCCGGCCCATGATCGCGTTTTCGCTCGAGAGCTCGTAGGAGTTCGTCAACCCGACGGCACCGGGAAAGACGCGCATCAGCGATTCGGCGGCGCGCGCGACTTCGGGGGACTGTCGCTGGGTGGTGAACGTGACCACCGATTCGCCGCTCGAGCGCGCATAGCGCGCGACGACGTGACGCGTCGCCCCGAGCGCCTCGGCAACCTCGGGTGCCGAACGCGAGCGATTGAGCCGGCCGATGAAATCGCTCAGCGGCGGCGCGACGATGGGGCATTCCTCGATCGGCACGAGATCGTGCGAGCGCTGCTGGTAAAATCCGATCGCCGGCGTACCGCCGCGCTGCTCGACGACGAGCGACATCTTGTTGCGATAGCCGCGCGGGTACGTCATCCCGACGGCGGCGCGTACGTCGACATCGGAAAAGCCGCCGATGCGCCCGAGCGCACTGCGCACGGCGTCGGACTTCCACGCCAGCTGCGCCGGATAGCTCAGGTGCTGCAGCTGGCAGCCGCCGCACGTGCCGAAGACGCTGCAAAACGGGGTGGTCCGGTAGTTCGAGGTCGTGAGCACCTTGACCAGCGACGCGATCGCATATTTGGGCTTGACCGACGTGATGCGCACGCGCGCGCGCTCGAGGGGCAACGGCCCAAAGCAGAAGACGACGATCCCGCCGGTTCGCCCGACCGCCTGACCGTTCGTCAGCAGGTCGGTGAATGCGAGTTCGTGCTCCGAGCCGACCTGAATCGGCGGCCCGCTATGCGCTGTTTCGCTGTTCGTCAAGCGTCTTGAGCAGGTGATTGGCCTCGTCGATCAACTGCTGAATGCGCTCGCTGGTCGGATCGGCGGGCCGGCGGCGCAGGAGCATGCGAAGCACCGCAAACGTCACCGCCGCGCCAAGGCTCGCGACGCCGACCCACATCAGCGTGCGCGTCAAGTTGCGGTTTTGGTTCTCGTCGTCGTGCGGGTCGGACAAGATGTGCTCCTTTTTGGAACGCCTGAGAAAAGCTGAGCTTCGCCGCAACGGAGGCGTTCTTCTTCTCGGTGAAGTGGAGGACGCCCATGATCACGGAGCACGACGAGGTTCAACGCGAGCGCGACCGAGCAAACCTGGCGTGGTCGATCCTCGGTGCGCTTCCCGTCACCATCGCGTTCTGGGTACTTCTTACCTCGGTGCTCGCGCTGCAGCCCGGAGCCTTGCTCAAGCTGCTCGCTCCGCACGCCGAGCCGACCCCTGAGATGATCGTGATGTCCACGGCGAAGATCGAACTCGAGCGCCGTCCCGTCCCCGAACCGCCGCGGCCGCGCGTGCGCCACCAAGAGCAGCGGCCGGTCCCGCAAAAACCCGAGCCGAAGCCGGAGGAGACGGCGCCGCCCACGCCCCAGACGCAGCCGACCGAGCTCTCGCGGTTGGCGCCGCACGCGACCCCGGAGGCTTCGCCGGCAAAGACGATCCACAAACGGGCCTCGCTGGCCGAGACGCTGGCCCAAGAGCAAGTCGCGTTTGCCAAGGAGGCGGCGCAGCTCAACGCCAGCCGGGCGCCGCTCAGCGCCGCCACGATCGATCCGAATCAGCGCGCGTCCTCGAACGTACCGTTCCAAATGAACATGTCGGGGCTTCCCGGGATGCCGCGGCGCGGGCAAGGCGTCATCTCGGTCATCTCGTCGATCGAGGCCCCGCGCGGGTACGACTGCTACTACGGCCACTACACTTTCACGTACCCCAATGGTGACACCGAGGAAGGTGACATTCCCTGGCCGTTCTGTTTTCCAACGCGCATCGATCCGTTTATTCGCTACTATACGCAACGCATGGGAATGCCGTTGCCAAGGCCCGGCTATCAGCTGCCCCCCGGCATGGTGCTCAAGCCCCAGTTGAAGATCGCTTACCAGTACTACGAGTATTTGTTGGAGCACCAGTAGCGTCAGTGGAAGTTGTGCGAGCGCACGCCGTCGGCAACGCCGTCGTCTTCGATGCTCCACGCCGTACGTGCGAGCAGATCGATCGTTCCTTGTTCTTTTTGTAAGACGCCTTCGATCACCAGCATGCTGGACGCGCGGATGACGCGCCGGTAGCGCTCGTAGACGTCGGGCCTCACGATGACGTTGACGAGCCCGGTTTCGTCCTCGAGCGTGAGAAAGACGAAGCCCTTGGCAGTGCCCGGGCGTTGCCGGGTGATCACGAGCCCGCCGACGCGACAGACGAGATGATTGGGCATCGTCTCCAGACGCGCTGCGGGAATGACGCGCTGCGCATCGAGTTGGGCGCGGAAGTGTGCGACGGCTTGAGCCTTGGTCGTCACGCCCGTCGACCATAAGTCGAACGCCGTCTCCGCCTTCGCGCTGAGCGACGCGAAACGCGCCGGCGGCTCGTCGACGTCCATCAGTTTGCCGAGCTCACCGCGCGCCTCGCGCTCGTCGAGCGCGCGCAGCGCCCACATCGCTTCGCGCCGCGAGGCGAACCACGGCGCAAACGCGCCGGCGACGGCGAGATTCTCGATCGCTTCCTTCTCCAGCCGCGTGCGTTGCGCGAAAGCGAGCAGATCGGGGAAAGGGCCGCCGCGCAACGCCGATTCGAGCCGCTCTTTTTGCGCGCTGCCCAGCCCTCGCACGAGATGGAAGCCCAGCCGCAACGCCCCGTCGGGCTCGACGTGCGACCAATATTCGCTCGCATTGACTTCAACCGCCCGTACCGTCACGCCGTGCCGGCGCGCATCGTTAACCAGCACTTCCGTCGAATAGAAGCCCATCGGCTGCACGTTGAGAATCGCCGCAGCGAAGATCGCCGGATAATGACACTTCACGTACGCCGATGCGTATGCGAGCAGCGCGAAGCTGGCGGCGTGCGATTCGGGGAAGCCATAGTCGGCGAAGCCCTCGAGCATGTGGAAGAGCTGCTCGGCTGCCGCGCGATCGATTCCGTTTGCAACCATGCCGTCGACCAGCCGCGGGAAGATCTCGCGCATCCGCTCGTGCGAGCGCTTGTGGCCCATCGCACGCCGCAACCGATCGGCTTCGCCCGGTGTGAAGCCCGCCGCCTCGATCGCCATGCGCATCCCTTGCTCCTGAAAGAGCGGAACGCCCATCGTACGTTCGAGCACCGGTTTCAATTTCGGATGCGGATACGTCACCGGCTCCAAACCCGCGCGCCTGCGTAAGAACGGATGCACCATCTGCCCTTGGATCGGCCCCGGCCGAATGATCGCGACCTGCATCACGATGTCATAAAAGCACCGCGGTTTCATCCGCGGGAGCATCGACTGTTGCGCGCGTGACTCGATCTGAAAAACGCCGATCGTATCGGCCTTGCAGATCATCTCGTAGGTCGCCGGATCGTCTGAGGGAATCGTGTGCAATGCCAGCGGCTTTCCTTTTGTCATCCCTCGACTACGGCGCTGCGCGCCTACGCTCGCCAGGACAAGGCACCGCTTGTGGATGGAGAATGCTTCGCGCAGCAATGAGAGCATGCCCAGGCCGAGGAGGTCGATTTTGATCAAGCCGAGCTCTTGCAGGTCGTCTTTGTCCCACTGGATGATGGTGCGGTCGCGCATCGCCGCCCATTCGACGGGCGCAACGCGGATCAGCGGATCGCGCGTGAGCACCATGCCGCCGGAGTGAATGCCCATGTGGCGCGGAAAGCCCTCGATGCGCCGGCAGAATTCTTCGAGCCGCGGATCGGCGATCGATTCCGTCGCGTCGTATTCTTTTGCGAGCGCATCGGTTTGCTCGAGCGAAAACCCGAGCGCTTTCGCGACGTCACGCAAGGCCGAACGCGTGCGGTAGCTGATGACCTCGGCCGCCATCGCGGCGTTGCTGCGCCCATAGCGTTCGTAAACGTATTGAATGATCTGCTCGCGGTCTTGGTGCGCGAAATCGATGTCGATATCGGGAATCTCCTGGCGCTCTTCGGACATGAAGCGTTCAAAGAGCAAGTTCATGCCGATCGGATCGACCGCCGTGATGCCGAGCGCATAACAGACTGCGGAGTTCGCCGCCGAGCCGCGCCCTTGGCAGAGCACGCCGAGACGCTCGGCGGCTTGCACGATATCCCAGACGATGAGGAAGTAGCCGGCGAGGTCCATCTTGGCGATGATGCCGAGCTCGTACTCGAGCTGCCGTTCGACGTTCGCCGCCGGCGGCGAACCGTAGCGATTCGCCGCGCCCCGATAGACCAGTTCGCGCAGGTAGCTCTGGCGTGAGTACCCGTCGGGAACCGGGAAGAGCGGGAATTGGCCGGTCAAGCGTTCGAGCCGGAATCGGCAACGCTGCACGATGCCGAGCGTCGCATCGATCGCTTCGGGATAAGCGCTGAAAATCGCTCGCATCGAGGCGGCGGATTTGAGATGGTATTCCGCGTTGGGTCGCAAGCGATGCTCGTCGCGCGCGCGATCGAGCGGAATCGTTTCTTTGACGCAGGCGAGGATGTCGGCGAGCTGCGCATCGTCGCGGTGCGCATAGAAGACGCCGTTGGTCGCCACGTAGGCAACCCGCATCTCGCGCGCCAAGCGCACTAGGCGCTCGTTGCGCTGTGCGTCTGCCGGCACGAGGTGATGTTGCAGCTCGAGGTAGCATCGATCGCGAAAGTGCGCGCGCAGCAGATCGACGCGCTGTGAGTCACAGACCTGCGAAAGCGCCACGAGCCCGTCGCTGCGCCCGCCGAGATCCTCCAGCCGCGAACGCGCAGCGCCTTTGCTGCCGCGCAGTTGCGCCAGCGAAATCAATTCGCAGAGGTTGGCGTATCCGCGCTCGTCTTCGACCAGGAGCACGAGACGCGTACCGTCTTCGAGCGTGAGCTCGCTGCCGATAATCGCCTCAACGCCTGCGCGCCGCGCCGCGCCGGCAAAACGGACGGCGCCGTAGAGTCCGTCACGGTCGGTGAGCGCAATGGCGGCCAACTCGAGCTGCGCAGCACGTTCGATCAACGTCTCGGGATGGCTTGCCCCTTCGAGAAAGGTGAAGTTCGAATAGGCATGCAGTTCGGCGTAACCGGCTATCGACGCAGCCACGCACTGAGCATCCGCAGATCGAGCCGCCTGACGATCTGCGGACATTCCGTATTGCAGCAATGCAGGGCGCGGAGTTTTTCCCGCACGCGGGCACGTGCGAGAGTGAATTCCGCCTCGATCGCAGGGGTGTTCAAAAAGCGTTCGTGCTCGATGCGCAGATGTGAGAAACGCCGGTGCAACGCACGCTCCTCTTCGGGCTCGCCGACGAAACAGGAGCGCAAGCGCAGCCGGTCCCCATACCGGAACCCCGCGCGCAGCTCGCGGATTCGCCGCGCCGGGTGCTCGGAGTAGCCTATTTTGACGGATGCACCGTCGAGATCGAGCAAGTAGACGAAGCCATAATTGAAGCCGGCGAGTTCCTCGAGCGGGGAGAGCAGGTGATTGGTGCGCGTGATCTCCCCGCTGCGCAGCCACGCCGATGCGACGCGCTGAAACCGTTCGCATGCCGTGCGCTCGACGCTAATCATACGAACCCCTAAGATACCAGTGGTCGCCCTGACGGTAGATGCGGCAGATCTCGCCGTCTTCGAGCTGGACGTCGTATTCGTCGCGAACGACCGCCGAAGCGAACCAGCCTTCCTCGATACGCCACGGTCCGGCGCATCGCTGCACGACACGATGGCCGATCGCAGCCGGCTCACCGCGACGCAAGCGCACGTCGATCTCGGTCACGGCGAGCAGGCGCAGTTGGGGCACGAGTTGCGGCTGCGCCGGCACATCTCCGGGCGGATCGCGTTTCGGCAATGCAAACGGTTCATACGAGAAACGCTCTTCGAGCGAATGGGCCGCACGCGTGTGCGCACGCCGCACCGGCTCGCCGAGCATCGCTTCCAAACGAGCTAACGTCACCGCGACGCTCGCGCGATCGATCTCATCGCCCGCAAGCAGCGGCATCGGCTCACCGCCTTCTTCTAATCCGAGCGCGCGCAGGTGCAAGCCGCTGATCGGCGCGGGAAACGTTGCGCCCTCGAGCTTGGCGCGCAATACGTCGAGCATTTCTCGTTCTTGCGACGTCGCTGCCGCAAGCTGTACTTCTACACGTGCCGTATCGGCGTTTTCGAGCTCGATCTCGAGTTGCAAGGCGCTTGCGCGTTTGCCGCATCGTTCGAGATCGCTGCAGATCCGCCCGAGTAAAACGCGCAAGGCAAAGACGACGGCCGCCTCGCTCTGAGCCGAACCTTCACCGAGCATCGCCGCCTCAATCGGCATCGTGTGACCGCGCGGAATGAACGGCGCGCGATCGACGCCGCGCGCGGCATCGTGCCAACGCGCCGCGTCGGAGCCGAAACGGCGAACGAACGGACCATGCGGCAATGCGGCGAGCGCGCCGAGCGTCGTAATACCGAGCAGATGGAGACGCTCGACGACGTCGGGTTCGAGCTCGAGCGCATCGAGCGGCATCGGTGCCAGCATTTGCGCTTCTTCCCCCGGCGCGATCGTCGTACCATTGCCGTGCCGGGCAGCAGCACGCGCGCAGAAGCGATTGGGGCCTGCGCCGATACGCGGTTCAGACACAAACGGTACGAGCAGTGCACGAATGGTTCGGCTCCACGAGGCGACGTCGCCGTCCGCTCCGTACATGTCCAGAAATGCCGTGCCGACACCCACGTCTTCGATCAACGGCGTCATTGCATCGAGCGCATCCAAGATCTCTTGCCATGCAGCAACGGATAAAGCCGCATTCGGAGTTTGCACGCAGAGGATCATCGCTAATTCCCCATTGAAGCCAACCGAGATAAAGAAACCATGAATGCCGCGCCGCCGCCCGCGGCGCGTTTGTGTTTGCGCAGTTCGGCACGTAATTCGAACCCGGCAAAGACGCCCCACAAGCCGTGCGTGCCCTGCAGCACCGGGCGCTCGATGCGACACGTTAGGCACACCGTCGCGACTGCGCTGAGCTCGGCGGCTACGCGCCCTCCCAACACCACGAGCACGGCTCCGGCACGTTGCGCAAGGTTCGCAAGACGGGCCCAGACGGCGGCGCGCAGCGTCGCGGCCCCCATCACCACAACGCGCGCCGTCCGCGAGCGTAACAGCATGTCGACGGACCGGGCGATTCCGACCGGCGTGCCGGCCGGCACGATCAGCAGCCGGTCCAGCCGGACGCCCGCCGCTTCGAGCGAGGGTGGATAGAGCTCGCCGTTGTCGATAATTGCCCCCAATCCACGGCTCGTCGCCTGCGCCAGGAGGGCGGCGGCAATGCTGCGGCAGCCGGCGCTGCCGAAGCCCTCGAGCGTCACCACCGAGCCGCACGGAATGCCCCCGCCCAAGAGCTGATCGAGGGCCGGGACCGCCGTCGATAGAGACGGCTCCCGGGCCGCCCGCACAGCCCCCGCTGCCGCGATAAACCGGGCTTTGAGCGCCTGGAAGTCTGTGCGTGCCGGAAGCATGGGCCCTCATCCTAATCGAACATATGTTCGAGTGTCAATCCCCGCCGTTCACGTCGGCAGGCCGCGGATTCGGCCGTAGGCCGAACGCCACCGGTCCAGCGAATGCTGGACCCTGCGATGCCCGATGACCGCATTGAGGAATGGGCCCTGGGACTCGTCAAAGGCGACGTGCAGGCCTTTAAACGGGCGCGCTCGCGCTTTCTGCGCCAGCCCAGCGCCAAACGTCTGCACGACGTGCGCACGACCGCGCGGCGGCTGCGTTGCGTCCATGAAGATCTGCACGATGCGATCCCCCCGTTCTCGCTGCGACGCCTGCGCCACGTGATCGATTTGACCGGCGAAGCGCGCGACGCGGCGGTGTTGCGCGAAGCGTTGCGCGAGGCGCTCGACGTGCGCGAGCGCCGGGCTGCGCGTCATCTGCTGCGCGTACTGCGCCGGCGCGAACGCGTCGCCCTCAAACGCATCGCTCGCGCGCTCGAGGATTTGCGGCCGCCGCATCCATGAAAGCTCGTCACATCGATCTTACCGACGCTTGCGGCGTCGACGATGCAATGCGCCGCATCGCGATCGTCCGTTTCGCCGAAGTGCTGACGCTCGTTCCCGCGCTTCGCCACGGGAGAAGTAAAGATCTACATAATCTGCGTATCGCGTGCAAGCGTTTGCGTTACGCGCTCGAGCGCTTCACGCCGCGCGAGCCCGCGCTGCTCGAAGCCGCCGGCCGCTTGGGCCAGCTCCAGGATGCGCTCGGCGATTTACACGACCGCGACGTTCTGTTCGCAGCGATGCCGAAAGATCTGCATGTCACCGCGCAACGGATTCGCATGCAACGCGAGGACGCGCTCGCGCGCGCACGAGCGCTTTGGCGCGACGCCTTCGCACCCTATGGCCCGTTCGAAGGGCTGATGCGCTTTACGGGACTCGGTTACGGCTTCGGTGACGGCGCGCTCGCGGGGAGCTGAGCGCCGCACTCTTGCGACGCACCGATCACGGCTAGCGCAAGCGGTTGCTCCGCTTGTTTGGCCTTGTCCTGCGTCCACACGAGACCATCTTTGAGCTTGCCGATCGGGTTGTAACCGACTTGCAGTCCGGGAATCTGCGTGGGATCGATCTCGAACTGATTGGGCTGCACCCCCGCTTGCAATGCCAGGTCGTCGAAATTCGGCGGCGCCGATGGATTGCTCGCGGAGCTCCCGGCGGGCTGCATCTGCGGCGACTGATTCATCGCGAGCTGCCCGTTGGCACCGACGGCCCCGCCCTGTGACGGCGCTTGTCCGGTGATCTCTTTGAGGTAGCCCATGCCCTCGTTTTGCATCTCGCCGAGCTGCTGTGTCTGGACGAATCCGTTGATGATGTCGAGCGAAGCTTGCTGCGACGCCAAAGCCTTGAGCATTTTGTCTTTCAGATCGATGAGCTCTTTGTCGTCGTCGTTCCGCGCAACGGTTGGAAAGACCGACGGATCCTCGAGCAATTTCTGAATCGCCAGCGTGTTCTGGACCAGCGGCGTGACCAGATTGTTCAGGTGATAGATCGCCATGTCTTTGCCCGCGTCACTTCCGGCTGAAGCGGTTTTGATGTATTCGCCGAAGAGGGGCGGCCCTTTCGCAATGACGGCATCGTCTTGAATCATCATCGCGACGGCGGGGCGGATCTTGCTCGCAAGCGCGCTGCAAAGCGGTCGCGTAATCGTTTCGTAGATCTGCGGCGGCATGGTGGGCGCCGCGGCCGGCGCGGGAGAAGCCGCGGCGAAAGCCGCTCCGCTGGTCGAAACGAGCAGACCGCAGAGCGCGAAAGCTGGGAAAACGGGGATACGCATGAGGGTCATTCTCTTCCGAGAACGCAAAAGGAAGCCTTCTTATGACACGGCCGAGGCCGCCTCGCTGACTTGATCGAGCGCTGCTTTCTCCTCGGTCGAGATCACCATCGTGAGGTCGAGCATGATGATCAACCGCTCGCCCATCTTGCCGACGCCTTGGATGTACTCGGTGCCGACGCCCGCGATCATTTCGGGTGCATCTTCAACGTTCTCGATCGGAATATTGAGCACTTCGCTGACAGAGTCGACCACGATACCGACGCGCTTGTTGCCGATTTCGGTGACGATGATGCGCGTACTTTTCGTGGCGTCGATACGCTGCATACCGAAGCGTGTGCGCAGATCGATGATCGGAATGAGCTGACCGCGTAAGTTGATGACGCCTTCCATGAATTTGGGGGCGCGCGGCACATGCGTGATCTCGACCATGCGGATGATCTCTTGCACCTGCGAGATGTCGACGCCGTACTCTTCGCTGCCCAAACGGAACGAGACGACCTGAACGACCTCGCCCGAGAATTGCTGCTTCTTCTCTTCCTTGCCGTCTGCCATGTGTTATACCCCGGTGAATTCCGCGCGGGCCACTCGCCCACCCGCGTATGCTTCGCTTACCAGCGAGTGCACGTCGATGATCAGCGAGATCGACCCGTTGCCCAGAATCGTGGCGCCTGAGATGCCGGCGATGCGGCCCACGACGTCGGAGAGCGGTTTGATGACGATCTCTTGCTCGCCCTCGAACGAGTCGACGACGAGGCCGACTTGGCGCCCTTGCAAGCCGACGATGACGATCATGACCTTGTCGGGGTCGCGCGGACAGCCCAGTTCGAAGAATTCGGCGATTCGCACCAACGGCACGACCTGACCGCGCAGCGTGATCACTTCGTTACCGTGAACGGTGCGTACGTCGGCCATCTCGACGCGCTGCGACTCGATGACCGAGTCGAGCGGGATGGCGTAGAGTTCGTCGCCCACGCGTACGAGCAACGCCTGGATGATCGCCAGCGTGAGCGGCAGTTTGATCGTGAAGCGCGTTCCCTGCCCTGCCGCAGTGTCGACGTCGAAAACGCCCTTCAGGCGAGAGATGTTACGCTTGACGACGTCCATTCCGACGCCGCGGCCCGAGACGTCGGAGACGACTTCGGCCGTCGAAAAGCCCGGCGTAAAGATCAGTTCGATGATCTCGCGATCGCTGAGGCGGTCGTCGGCCGAGATCAAACCTTGCTTGACCCCGCGCGCGCGCACTTTATCGAGATTGATACCGCCGCCGTCGTCGGACACTTCGATGATGATCTGGTTACCTTCATGATACGCATTGAGCGAGATCGTGCCCACACGCGGCTTGCCGAGCTTCTCGCGTTCGTCGGGAGGCTCGATGCCGTGATCGACGTTGTTGCGCAGGAGATGCATGAGCGGCTCGCCGACCTCGTCGACGATCGTCTTGTCCAGATCGGTTTCGGCCCCCGAGATGACCAGTTGCACTTCTTTGCCGCGAGCCTTGGCAACGTCACGCACCAGTCGCGGAAACCGGTCGAAGACCTGGCCGATCGGCACCATGCGCACCTTCATGATCGACTCCTGGATCTCGTTGGTGGTGCGCGCCAAAAGCGCCGCGGAGTCGGCGAGATCTTTCGCCAGCGGCGCGATGATGCCCGACGATGCGCCTCCGGCGGTGCTCACCTTGTCGTTCATCAGCCGCTCGAGCGTATTGGCGATGTCCGAGATGCGCGTCCGGTTGATGACGAGCTCGCCGACCAAGTTCAAGAGCGAATCCAGCCGTTCGATATCGACACGAATCGTTTGATGGATCGACGAGCGCTTCTGTTCGGCGTTCGGACCCGCGGCGGGAGCGGCGGATTTTGACGCGGCCGCTTCGGCTTTGGCGACCGGCGTCTCCGCGACCGGCGGAGCCGGCGCAACCGGGGCGGCGGTTGGAACGACCGGCGCCGGAGCCGGCGTTTGCGGATGCAGGTCTTCGAACGCCGGGACGTCGATACCGGCGACCTCGGCGGGGGGCGCTGCGCCCTCTTTTTGGGCTTGCGCTTCGGCCAAGAGCCGTTGCACTTCGGCTTCGAACGCCTCGACGTCGGCGGCGCTCGCGTTCGGTTGTTCGGCGGCGTGAGCCGCTTCGAACGATTGCTGCGTTCCGGTGCGCCCCTCGATAACGTGGGCGGTCTGCTCGTAGATCGAGGTGAACTTGTCGAGCTTCTCGATGTACTCGGCGACGCCGGTCGGAGAAGGCTGGTCGCTGATCGCCGCTTCCACCAATTCGGTCAGCAGATCGCGGCCCGAAAAGAGAATGTCGACGACGCTCTCCGAGAGGGGCATGCGGTCCTTGCGCAACAAATCGCACAAGTTTTCCAACTTGTGCGCCAAGCCCTGAACGTCGGTGAAGCCGAGCATGCCCGCGCTGCCCTTGACGGTATGCAGCGCGCGGAAGAGCGAGTTGACGATCTCGGGATCGCTCTCGCCCGTCTGGACGAACTCTTCGAGCTTTAGAAGATCCGCGTCGATCTGTTGTAAAAGCTCTTCCGCCTCGTCGCGGAAATACGAGATGAACTCTTCGCGATTGAAAAGTTCATCCGACACGGCAGGATACCCTGAGCGAGGACCGTTGCTCGCAGTTTGGACGTTGAATCGTGAGCGGCGCGAACGTCATGGCGCGAGAAGTGCAGCAGCGATTTTCGCACGATGCGAAAATCACTCGACCCCAAAGACCGAGAGCAACGGTCCGAGCGAGCCTGTCTCTGGAATGAGGATGAACTGCCCGGCAACCTCTTTCTCTTTGTCCAAGAACGAGGACTCGATCAAGAAGACGTCCTGATCGGGCAGTATCGACATCAGGGTACGGAACGCCGCCTGCACCGTGCCGTACGACAGCGTCGGGACCGATGGCAGCAGATTCGAACCCGTGAGCTGGATGATCGCCGTGAGGTACGATCCGGCGATGATGTTGCCGAGCTCTTTGAGCGTCGAGTCCGCGATCGAGTCGAAGATCTGAATGTCACCGATCACGCGGTGGAGGAACTGGCTTACGAAATCGAGGGCTTGTTCTCGATCGAAGAGCACCACCATTTGGCCCGGCGCTTCGCCGCGTACGTACATGTGGAGCGCTGCCACGGTCCGATTCTCGTGGCCGACGCGTGAGGCAAGGTCGCGGAACTTGATGACGTCGATGCGCGGCTCAGAAAGATTGATCTTCGTATTGAGGAGCTGCGAGAGCGCCGTTGCGGCGTGGCCCGCGCCGATGTTGCCGACCTCTTTGAGGGCATCCTTTTGAAGATCGTTGAGTTGCATACCGCCGCCGCTGCTCATGAAAGCACTTTCTGAATGGTCTCGAGGATCTTGGGCGGTTGGAAGGGCTTGGTGATGAAGGACTTCGCGCCGGCTTGAATCGCCTCCACGACCAGCGCTTGTTGGCCCATCGACGTACACATGATGATCTTCGCGTTGGGATCAGTGGCGACGATCTGCTTGACCGCGGTGATGCCGTCCATCTCGGGCATGACCATGTCCATCGTCACGAGGTCGGGTTGGAGCTGCTTGTACTTCTCCACCGCCTCGACGCCATTTTGGGCTTCCCCGACGACCTCAAAGCCGTTCTTGGAAAGGATCCCCTTGATCATCATCCGCATGACGACGGCATCGTCGACGATGAGGACTCTCTTGCTCATCCAATGCTCCCAGGACGAAGTGCAAAAAACGTGCCTTTATCCTCTGAACTCAATCGGCCAAAGGCAAGGGGTACTTTATTCGGGCGCGTCAGGCCAATCCCCGGCTTCGCAATTCGGCCTGGCGCCGGTTGATGAACTCGATGATGGCCTGATCTTCGTCGGGCCGAAGGCCGTGAAAGCGCAGCCCGTGGGAGAACTTCCCCGAGGTCTGGATCTTCTCATGGCGCATGACTTCGCCCAGCAGGGTCAGGCCCGAGCCCTCCGCCCTAAGCTTGATCCTTACCTCGACCTTGGTGTGGAGCTTTATCTCCCGGTCGACGATCAACGAACAGCCCCCGCGGCTGATGTCGCGAATCGTCGCCTTGCCGAATTCGCCGGTGCCTACCCCGCCGGGCGCAAAACGCCACTCCCCGGTGACGATTGCGTCGAGGCGGACGCTTTGGCGCTTCTGCGAGCCGCTCGCCGCACCGATCATGCTGATGCGGCGCGGCGGATCGAATTGCGTGCTCGTGGCGGTGACCGCCGCGATCTTCGTCTCCATCCGGAACCGCCCGGCCGCCGCATTGTAGATGAGGACCGCCGTCTCGCCTACCCGCCCCAGGGCATCGCGGGTGACGACACCCTTGGCTCCAACCGATTCGACGGTCACCGAACGAGCCGGACGCCCGCCCACGACGACGTCGACGAAGGAGTGAAGCTGGGGCAATTTGTTGAGCGGAACGCTGCCGCTGCGACCCCCGAACATCGACTTGAACATCAGCTTTTCGCGTCCGCCGTTTCTTCGGTCGCGGTGATCTGTCCGATCGACTCGACCTTCAGCCCCGGGGCAATCTCAGAGTACGAGAGCACCACCAATTGCGGTGCCGCTCGTTCGGTAAGCCGCTTGAGCGCCAACCGCACGGACGGCGAGCACAAGACGATCGGCTGCAGACCGGCGTTCTGGGCCAGCGCAATCTGCCGCGTCAACGACGTGTAGATTCGCGACACCGTATTCGGATCGAGTAACGCAAAGGCGTCTTCGCCCCGGCGAACGGCTTCGGAGAGCAGCGACTCCAACCGCGCGTCGACCGTGATCACCGAGAGCAAGCCGTCTTCAGCGTATTCCGCCGAGATATGGCGCGCCAGTGCCGCTCGGACCTTTTCGGTCAGATAGTCGACGTCTTTGCTCACCCGCGCCGCGTCGGCTAAGGTCTCGAGGATCATCACCAGGTTGCGAATCGGAATGCGCTCGCGTAGCAGATTTTGCAAAACGCGCTGCACCTCGCCGACGGTGAGCAGCCCGGGCACGAGTTCGTCCACGACCACCGGGTAATGCGACTTGATGTTGTCGAGCAAGGCCGACGTCTCTTGACGGCCCAGGAGATCCGGTGCGTGCGACTTGATCAACTCGGTGAGGTGCGTCGCGATGACGCTGGTCGGATCGATGACCGTATATCCCGCCATCTCCGCTTCGGCGCGCGAATTCTCGCCGATCCACAGCGCGGGCAATCCAAAGGCAGGTTCCGTGGTCGGGATACCGTCGATCGGCGAGGTCGCCGTTCCCGGGTTCATCGCGAGCAGCCGGCTGACCATGACCTCGGCTTGCGCGACTTCCAGCCCGTAGATCTTGACCAGATAGCTGTTCGGCCGCAACTGCAAGTTATCGCGCACGCGGATCGGCGGAACGGCGATGCCGAGATCGCGCGCGGCATGCCGCCGGATCAGCGTGATGCGTTCGAGGAGGTCGCCGCCTTGATTGACGTCGACCAGCGGAATCAACCCAAACCCGATCTCGAGCTCCATGGGATCGTAGGAGAGCAGCGGCACGACGCTCTCGGCGCCCTTGCCGGCGGGTTGGGCGCCGGCTGCGCCCGGCGCGCCTTTGACCCGGGCTTTGGCAGCTTCCGCGGTCGCTTCCGCCGCGCCCTCGCGCCGCATGAAGTAGAGGAAGAAAAAGAATGCCGAGACCGCGAACAGCAGCCACCGGTCGAGGCCGGCGATCGCGAAGAGGAAGGTCACGATCGCGGTGATCAGCAGCGCGCGCGGCTGCGCGGTCAGCTGTTTGACGATATCGCTGCCGAAGTCGGTTTCCGCCGCAGCGCGCGTGACGATGATGCCGGTTGCCGTCGAGATCAAGAGCGCCGGCACTTGCGTGACGATACCCTCACCGACGGTGAGCAGGGTGAACTTCTGCAACGACTCGATGACGCTCAGGTGCTGCTGCGCGACGCCCACGATGAAGCCGCCGATCGTATTGATGGCGACGATGATGACCGCGGCGATCGCGTCGCCGCGGACGAACTTGCTCGCACCGTCCATCGCGCCGTAAAAGTCCGCCGCTCGCTGAATGTCGCGCCGCCGCTGCCGGGCCTCGGCTTCGGTGATGAGGCCGGCGTTGAGGTCGGCGTCGATCGCCAGCTGCTTACCGGGCATCGCATCCAAGGTGAAGCGGGCGGCGACTTCGGCGACGCGGCCGGCACCGTTGGTGATGACGACGAACTGAATGATGATGAGGATGAGGAAGATCACGAAGCCGACGGCGTAGTTGCCGCCGACCACGATCTGCCCGAAGAAATTGATGACCTCGCCTGCGTAACCGTGCAGCAGGATCGCCCGCGTCGCCGTGATGTTGAGCGACAGCCGGAAGAGCGTGACGATCAAGAGCATGGTCGGGAAGGCCGAAAACGCCAGCGCATTCTCCGTATACAGGGTCGTCGAGATGATCACGAGCGCAAGCGCGATGTTGGTGGAAAGCAGTATGTCGAGCAGCGTCGGCGGGATCGGGACGATCATCAGGACGACGAGCATCACCGACGCGCCGGCGATCAAAATCGGGGTAAAACTTGCCAGCCGTTGAATCGGCGTCTGTCGCTGCGCAGAAGTGCTTGCTTGTGACGCCACTATGCGATCGTCTTTCTCTTGAGTTTGTAGACGAACGCGATCACTTGCGCCACGGCGGCGTAGAGATTCGGGGGAATTGGATGATCGAGCTCGACGCGTTCATATAAGGTGCGAGCGAGCGGCGGATTCTCCATGATCGGGATGCCGTGCTCGCGAGCGATGTCGCGAATTCTCTTGGCGAGCAAATCAGCTCCCTTGGCGATGATAACCGGGGCATCCATCTTCAACTCGTCCCATTCGAGGGCTACGGCAAAGTGCGTCGGATTCGTGACGACGACGGTAGCGCGTGGTACCGCTTGCATCATGCGCCGCCGCGCAAATTCGCGCTGGCGTTTCTTGAGCGCCGCCTTGGCTTCAGGATTGCCCTCCGACTGCTTCCACTCGTCCTTGACCTCTTGCTTGGTCATCTTCAAGTTCTCTTCGAGCTGCCAGCGTTCGTAGACATAGTCGAGGATGCCTATGACGACCAGGCACAGGCCGAATTTCCAACCGATGCTGTAGATGACGCCGAACGTCATTTGTATCACGCCGGCGGGATTGGTCTGTCCGACGTTTGCAAATACCCAGAAGTTGCTCGCCAGCGTCGTATAGATGATGATCGCAACCGCGGAAAGTTTGAGGAGCTGCTTTCCGAGATTGACGAAGATCCGTTTCGAGAAGATGTTCTTGAAGCCATTGATCGGATTGAGCTTCGCGAACGACCATTTGAAGGGCACCGGCGTGAGCACGAATCCGAATTGCAACACATTCGCGACGATGCCGGCGATGACGGCCATCGCAAACGTTATCAACACGACCCATCCGATCCCCGAGGACGCCTCCATGAAAAGGATGGAAATCGATCGGTAGTTCAGGTCTCCGTGATCGGCAATGTGGGAGAAATAGGCGATTGCCGAATCTTGGAGCCCGCCCATCATCGGCGTAAAAAGGGCGTGCAGCGTTAAAACGACCGCGAGGAAGATCACAGCCCCGGCCAGGTCAGAACTCCGTGGGACCTGTCCGCGTTGGCGTGCTTCGTGGCGGCGCTTTGGTGTGGCTTTTTCGGTTTGTTCCGGCTTAGCCATCGCAATCGGTCGCGAGCATGCTCATAAGTGTTTTCGGCGTCCCAGCCGGCTATATGAATTCGCGGCCGGCGCTTGGCTGCTTCCCAGAGTGCGGCGATGAAGCGGGAAGGCGACTGCGGCCTGCCAATAAGGGAGGCTGACCCAAAATCATCATATGGAGAGCAAGTTGAAATATACGCTGGTCTTGGCCGGCGCGGTCGCCGCCGCGCTCATGCTGGGCGGTTGTGGCCACACCACGCCCGTCACCAGTGGCACGGCGACACCGTTACCCACGATCACCCCCTACGTGAGCGGTGAGTACGCTATCCCCACCGCCGCGTCCAAGCCGGCCGGGATTACCACGACCTCGACCTCTCTCTACTTCACGGAAGAGGCGGCCAACAAGGTCGCCGTCCTCACCCAGAGCGCGACCTTCGTCGAATATCCCCTGCCCGAAGCAGGCTCAGAGCCGCTCTCGCTCGTGCTGGCCCAGGACGGGGAGATCTGGCTCACCGAGTTCGGTGGCGACCGCATCGCGCAGTTCAACACCGCGACCGGGCAGTTCACCGAGTGCACCCTCCCGCAGGAGGGTGGCAAGACGCCGACCCCCTGGGGGATCGCGGCCGGTGGAGACGGGAACCTTTGGGTCACCGACCCGGCGACCAACGGCATCTGGCAGGTCCAGCCGGGATGCGGCAGCTTCGCGTTCTTCCCCCTGGCGACGGCCGCCGCCGACCCGACCTCGATCACGGTCGGCCCGGACAATGCGCTCTGGTTCGTGGAAACCAGCGCGAACAAAATCGGAAGGATTCCGACGACCGCCGCGGCCGGAACCAGCCCCGCCGAGTACCCGGTCACGACCGCAAACGCCGGACTCGGCGTCATCATCGCCGGACCCGACAACGCCTTGTGGTACACCGAGACCAAGGCCGACAAGCTCGGGCGCATGCTCACGACCGGCCAGCCGACGCCCGAGGTCGCGCTGACCGGCGTCGGATCCCCCTACGGCCTCGTCGCCGGCGTCGACGGCAACTTTTACATCGGCGATCAAACCAAGAGCACGATCGTTCAATACAATCCGACGACCGGCGCCATCGCCAGCTTTGCGACCAAGACGGCCAACGCCGGACCGTACTGGCTCACGCTCGGCCCCGACAACGAAGTCTACTTCACCGAACAGACCGCCAACAACATCGGCCAGTTCCGTTACTTCTAGGGGGGCCGCAGCCCGCGCATGACGGCGTCCATCTGGCCGGCCATGTTTTGGAAGACCTGCTGTGCCACGACGGCGAGCAGGGGCAGCGAGATCGCCATCATCGTGAGGCCCACGCCGACTTGCAGCGGCAAGCCGACGATGAACACGTTCATCTGCGGCGCGACACGCGCCATGAGCGCGAGCGCCACGTTGGTCAAGAACATCGCAACGACGACGGGAGCCGCAATCTGAAATACGATCAGGAACGATTCAGAGAAAAAGAGCGTGATATTCCCCCCCACGCTCGGGTCCAAATTGATGTAGGGCAACGGCAGCAGATTGAACGAGCCCGCGATGCCTTGTATCATCAGATAATGTGAATTCGTAGCGACAAAGAGCAGCGTGGCAAGTGCCAACTGGAACTCGCCGATGATCGTGATGTTCTGCTGCGTTTGTGGGTTGATGACGTTGGCGATCGCGAACCCGACTTGAAGGTCGATCAGTTCACCGGCAAACTGAATACCCGTGAAGACCAGCGATCCGATGAATCCGATGATGACGCCCAGGAGCACCTGCGCGCTCGCTCCCACGATCAGCTCGAACGCCCCACCGGTGAGATGCGGCGGCGGCACGACCCGGAAGATGACGAACGAAAACAACGCTCCTAAGCCGAGCCGCACCTGAACCGGAATCTGCGCGGACGAAAAGACCGGGAAGAGCATGATCATCGACGTGATCCGCAAGAAGATCAGAAAGAACGTCTCGAACTGCTCCGGCGTTAGCCCGAAGAGATGCACGCGCTACCTTGCGAAAGTCGAGATACTCGAAAACGTGCGCGCCGCAAAGTCCGTCAACAGGGCAAGAATGAACGGCGCGAAAAACATCAGCGCGAGCGCCGACACGACGATCTTCGGAATGAAGGCCAGCGTCGGCTCCTGGATCTGCGTGACCGCTTGAAAGAGCGAGATCGTCAAACCGACGATCATGCTCAATAACAGCACCGGTGCAGCCGCGACGAGGGCCACGAGAATAGCTTGCTGTCCGAGCTGGATAACGTCGCCGAATGTCATGTGTGAAAACTCTGGACGAGAGCGCTGACGACCAGATCCCAGCCGTCGACGAGGATGAAGATCAACACCTTGAAGGGCAAGGATATGATGATCGGAGGTATCATCATCATACCCATCGACAGCAGGATGCTCGCCGTCACCATGTCGATGATGATGAACGGAATGTAGATCGCAAAGCCGATCTCAAACGCCGTCTTGAGCTCAGAGAGCACGAACGCCGGCACCAATAGGTAGGTCGGCACGTCATTTTGATTCGCCGGCCGCGGTGTTTTCGAAATCGAATAGAAGAGCTGGATGTCCTTTTGACGCGTCTGCTTGAACATGAACGTTCGCAGCGGCTGCATCGCCCGGTTGAGCGCCACCGGCTGACTGATCTTTTTTTGCAAGTACGGCTGCACGGCGTTCGCGTTGATCTGGGTAATCACGGGATTCATCACAAAGAACGTCAAGAGCAGCGCCAGTCCGACCAGGACTTGATTGGGCGGCGTCTGTTGCGTGCCCATCGCGGTTCGAACGAAGGAAAGGACGACGATGATCCGGGTGAAGGAAGTGGCCATCACCAGGATCGTGGGAGCCAGCGTAAGGACGGTCAGCAGCAGCAGGATTTGCAGCGCGCCGACGACCTGTTGCGGATTGTTGGTCTGGCCGAGTCCGACGTTGATATTCGGAATCGGGACTTGCGGTGCGGTCGGCGCCGTTTGCGCCACGGCAAGCGCCGGCAAGACCCACAAGAGCGTTACCGCAACCGCCGAGGAGACGAGGAACGATGTGTGACGCTTCCACACCCGCGCGAGGGCGTCTCGCCCTTCGAAGCACCGCTTCGCGGCGAACTTCAGGATGGCACTACGGCTTCCCACGGAGGGATTTCACCATATCGGTAAGCGACCGTTGCGTCGTGCGCAGGAGCGCTCGCTGGCTCTCGAGCCAACCCTCGACTTCTTCCGCCGGCAGCTCGACCAGCGTGTTGACGTGGCCTTGACCGCCGCCGACGAGATAGTACCTGCCGCCGACCTTGACGACGTGCAGGGCGGAGTGTTGCGAAAGCACCGTCGTCTCGAGTACGGTCACGAGGCGCCGGTTCGCGGAGGCCAAGATGCGCCCGCGAGCGAGACCGCGTACCACAGCATAAAGGCCGCCGAGCAATAGCGCGACGACCAGGAGTGCAAAAACGTAACTGAGCCAGAAGCTCGAGGGCATTACGAGCTCGTTTGCGGATTGAGTTCGCTTATCTTCACCGCATACTTGTCGTCGACGACGACGACCTCGCCGCGCGCGATCAAGATGTTATTGACGTAAAGGTCGATCGGTTCGGCCGCGAGCTTGTCGAGTTCGAAGACGCTGCCCGATTGCAGCGAAACGACTTCTCGCAGCGGCATCACCGTCTTTCCCAGCACGGCGCTGATCTGCAGCGGCACGTCGTGCACGAGATCCAAGTTGGCTTGCCCGGGTTGCGCGGTACGCACGGGGGTCGGCGCAATCGCGGTGTACGCGACGTTCTGCGCGTTGGCCGGCGCCGGCGCGGAGCGTCTCGGCGGTGGGGCGGCTTCGGCTTCGCGCGCCTTTGCCGTTTCCGCCGACGCCGAAGCGCCCAAACCGAGCTTCGAAAGCGTAATTGCGGCGAAATCGACGCTGATCTTCGGGTGCAGGTCGCTCCCGACGTCGATCTTGCCGCTGTACGAGACGAACGGCGGGGGCGGAAGCAGCGTCGCGTCGGTGCACATCGAAGCGTGCGCGCCTTCGGCCGACGTGCCGATCTGCTTGGCAAGCTCCTCGACCATGGCGCTCGCAATTTGCGATACGGTTTCCGAGGCGATGGAGAGCTGCATCGGCCCCATCTCCGTCACCTCGTCGCCGCCGCCCAGCATGACGCCCACGATTTTTTGCATGTCGCTAGTCGGGAAGCGCACCACCAATTGCGCGCCCAACGACGGAATCGTCGCGAGCGAAACCAGTTCGTCGCCGTCGGTTCGAATCGAGCCGTCGTGATCGTTGCGCGTCGCCGCACCCACGCTCGCGCTCTGCTCCACCAGCCGGCCGAGCACCGTGCCGGCCGAGGCCAGCATTGCGTCGGCAAGCTGCTGTGTATCGGGCATACGCTATTCGTCCTCGCTCGACAAAACGTGTGATACCTGAACGGTCAATTGATCCTTATTAATCCCCGGGAAGACGCGAAACTTGTCCTTCTCGTTCACCTTCGCCTTGAGCGGCTCATTGGTCAACTTATCGAAGACGACGATGTCACCTTCCTGCAACGCCACAAGGTCGCGCAGCGACACGGTGGTTTGCCCGAGTTCAACTTCTACCTCCACCGGCGCCCGTTCCACGTTTCTGGTGAGCTGTGCGATATCTTCTTCGGTCATGCCGCGCCCGGCGACGACGGTCGGTGACCACTGGAATTCCGTCAGTTGCTGCCCGATCGACTGCAGCACCAAATACGGCAGACAGAAGTTCATGACGCCCGACATATCGCCGATCTTGAGTTCCATCGAGATGTAGGCCACGATTTGATCGAGCGGAATGATGCGTGGGATGAACTGCGGATTCGAGTCGAGCGCCTCGATCTTGAGCGAGAGCGTCAGGAGGTAATTCCACGATTCCCGATAGCTGTTCAACATCCGAGCCATGAAGCGTTGCATCAGCGTTCGCTCGATGTCCGTCAGATCGCGCAGCTTATTGGGGAACCAGCCCGGCCCGCCGAGCAAGCGGTCGATTATCGAGAAGACGAGGTTGAGGTCGACCTGAACGATGCCGCTTCCGGGCAGCGGATCCATCGAGAAGATCCCGAGGATCGACGGGATGCCGATCGACGCGATGAAGTCTCCGTAGCTGATCTGCTCGATCGAAACGATCGTGGCTTCAACGCGGGTCCGCAGATACACCGAGAGCGAGTTGTTGAGCAGGCGCGTGAAGTTCTCGTGCAGCGTACGCAGCGTCTGCAGCTGGTTGTTGGTGAACTTGTCGAGCCGCTTGTTGAAACGGAAATCGAACGACTTGACTCTGCGTCCGTCGATCGCTTCCTTCGCAGGGGCGCCTTCGCCAGAAAGCTGATTGATGAGGGCATCAATCTCTTCTTGTGAAAGACTAGACATCGGTGCTTGCTTAGGGCCCTTTCTCGCTGGAACCGGGGGCTGCGCTACCGCTCAGTAACACGATGTCGACGCGGCGGTTCTGCTGCTTTTGTTCGTCGGTCACGTTGCCGTTTCGCGGGCGATATTCACTATAGCCCGTTGCGCTCAACCGGGCTCCGGTGACGCCGTCCTGCTGAAGATATTCGGTTACGTTCGCTGCACGCGCAGTTGAAAGCTCCCAGTTGGACTTGTACAGAGAGTTCGAGATCGGAACGTTGTCGGTGTAGCCCTCGACGGCGATCTGATTGTTATTTCGCTTGAGCAGCGGGACGATACCGTCGAGAATCTTGAGCGTTGCCGGCCGGATCTCGGCGCTGCCGCTGTCGTAGAACGATTTGTCCGAGAGCAGGGTCACGACCAAGCCGCGCGCTTCCGCATGTACCTGAACCTGCTGCTCGAGATGGTTCTCTTTGACGTACTTCTCGAGTTCTTTCTGAATCGCCGGGATGCTGGAGCTCGCTTGGAACGACTGCTCGCCGTTGGCACCGCCGTTCGGCGGCTGATTCACGGTCCACACGTTGTCGAAGCCCGCGGACACCGACTTTGCGAACTCCTGAACCTTGACACGGCTGATCGTCGACATGGCGAACAGGATGATGAACAACGCCAACATGAGCGTGATCATGTCGGCGTAGGTCAGGAGCCAGCGCATCATGCCTGCAGTCTCGAGCTTCTCCTCGGACTTCTTGCGCGGCCGATTCGACTCGGCTGCGCGGGCTGCGCTCTTGATCGGTTGTGCCATGAGGTTTTAGGCTTGCGCTTCCCTTAGGCCGATGACGCCGAGTAGCCGGCCTCGTGAATCGCTCCGCCTTCCTCGACCTCGGTTTCGCGTTCCTTGGGATCGATGAACGCGAGCAGTTTTTCTTCCAGCAAGCGCGGATTGTCGCCGGCTTGGATCGCGAGAATGCCTTCGATCATGATTTCGCGCATCAGCAAGAGCTGACCGTTGCGTTCCTTGATTTTGGTCGCGATCGGGAGCCAGAGCAGATTGGCGAACATGATGCCGAAGAACGTGGCTACGAAGGCCTGAGCCGTTGCGACACCGATCGTACCGGCCACGTTCGTGCTGTTGTTCATCTCGGAGAGGCCCTTGAGCATGCCGATCAAACCCAGAACCGTTCCGATGATGCCCAGCGTCGGCGAGTAGCCGCCCAAATTCATGAAGACTTGCTCGCTCTTGGCGCCGAGCTCTTGCGCGCTGCTCACTTCGGTTTCGAGCACCTTGCGAATGATCTCGGTGTCGCGGCCGTCGATCACCAGCTGAATGCCCTTGCGCATGAAGTCGTCGTCGAGCGCCGCCGCCTCGTTCTCGAGTGCAAGCAAGCCTTCGCGGCGCGCCTTTTCGGCGAACGAGACGAGCGTCGAGATCACGTCGCGTTCGTGATAGTCGACTTGCACGAACGCCGTCCTGAAGCCGCCGAAGAAGCCGCGCAAAAACGTTCGCAGCGGGAATGAGGTGAGCGTCGCGCCGAGCGTACCGCCGATGATCAGCATGAATGCTTCCCACCGGCCGAAGATGATATGCGGGTCGGTCCCGCCGACGTACCCGGCGAGAAAGATGGCGCCGAAGCCTAAGACTAGGCCAAAAATCGTTGCTAGGTCCACGTTCCGCTCTCCGCAGGGTCACCCGGGTCTTTACCGGGTATCGGCCGACAAAACAGGTTTATCAAGGAATAGTAAGCCGCACGGTGCGGCTCGAGGTTCCCAGCACGGGACGCGCGCTCGCCCCCGAGGTCGTCAAAGGGCCAACGGAACCATCTATCCGGGACCGTAGATTCGCCTCTTGAAGTCGATGATCTTCTGCTGAATCTCGAGCATCCGGTCGCGAACGATGAGCCGGTTTCCCGACGTGAGCGTCACCACCGTATCCGGGGTCTCTTCGATCTGTTCGATCAGGTCGCTGTTGACCATCACGGGATGGCCGTTGAGCCGCGTCAGTGCAATCATGCCGAAGGACCCCCTGATCCACGTGTCGTCGCGTCTTGAATGGGGCGGCGGGTGTGCTGGGCCCCGCCGCCCCTCGAACCGCCCTACATCCATGCCTGGACGGAATTCGGTCCCTCGTCGCTTAGTTCTGAGAGGCCTGGAGCGCGATGACGGTCTGCAAGTTCGCATCCGCCGTCTCGATGCCGCGCGAGTTCGCCTGGAACGCGCGCTGGGCGACGATCAGGTTGGTGAACTCGTTGGCGAGGTTGACGTTGGACTCTTCGAGCGAGCCGGCCACGATCGAGCCGTACTGCCCGCTGTCGGCGGTCCCAATCTGCGCCAACCCCGAGGCAGCCGTTTGGGCGAACTGGTTGCCGCCGATGCGTTCGAGACCGTCTTCGTTCTGGAAGGACGCGATCGCGAGCTGCGCCAGCGTCTTGGACTGCCCGTTGGTGAACGAACCGGTAACCACGCCGTCGGTACCGACCGTGATGTTGGAAAGCGTTCCGGCGGAATAGCCGTTCTGGCTCACCACCGTGGCCGTGGAGTCGCCCTCCAAGCTGGTGCCGTCGTAGAGCCCGAGCGCGATCGCGCCCGGGGTCGCCACCCCGGTCGGAGCCTGCGCCGCGTTGCCGACGCTCGGACCCCATTGCGTGACGTCGAGTTGGTTGCCCTGGTTCATATCGGCGGTCGCTCCGGCGTCATGGAAGTAGCCGGCGGCGTTGGCGCCGATATCCTCACCTGCGGCGACCGACTCGATCGACGAGGTGTTGATGTACTGCCCGTTCTGGTCGAAGTAGACGTAGCCGACGACGCCGGAGGAACCGACGCCAACCGACGCCGCCTGGACCGTGCCGTTGGCCGCGACGACCGCGCCCTTGGTGATCGTATCGAACTGCGTACCGTCGGCGAAGCTGACGCTGACCTGCCACTCGGTCGCAGGTTGTACGGCTACGCCGGCCGCGTTCTCGACCGTGCCCGGCAGACCGTTCTGCGCCGCCACGACGTCGAGCGTATCCTGGTCGCCGGTCGCCGCCGTCCCAAGCGTCATGGTGACGCCGCCGACGGTGATCGTCGAGCCGGACTGTGCCGTCTGCGTCGAGCCCGAGTCCTTGTCGGCGATCGTGAATCCCGCCGCGCCTTCCGCCGTCACCGTCACGGTGTCCGCGACGCTCGTTGCCGGAGCCACGGTGTAGCTCGTCAGCAAACCGGGCGTTGCTCCGGCATTCGTAACCGACGCTGCAACCGCACTCGGCGCAATCGGCGTGTAGGTGATCGTCGCCTCGTGTGAGTTGCCGAGCGAGTCGTAGAACGTCGTCGACACGGTAACCGGCGCGCCCGGATTGGCGGAAGCGCCGACGGCCTGTTGGAACGCCTGCGACCAGTTCGTCTGATCGAGATTGCCGCCGAGCGCGACGTCGAAGACGTCGTCGTTGGTGGCGGGACCGACTTTGGTGCCGGTACCGGTTGCCTGTGCCTGCTCTTGCAGGCCGATCGGGATCGTGATCGCGCCGGGGGTTCCGGTTGGCGTCACGACGCCGTCGGCGTTCGCCATATAGCCCATCACCGCCAGCCCGTCGGCCGGGTTGTAGAACAGCCCGTTCGAGTTCAGCGAGAATGCGCCGTCGCGCGTGTAGGTCGGGGTGCCGGTACCATTGGCGTTGTTGAGGATGAAGAACCCGTTGCCGTTGAGCGCCAGGTCGGTGTTGATCCCGGTCGTCTCTAGGCCGCCTTGCCCGAACTCGGTGTCGATGGTGTTGACCTTGACGCCGAGACCTTGATCCAGCGGGTTGACGCCGCCGTTCGTGGTCGTGGGACCGGTGGGCGAGCCGATCTGCTGGTAGAACTGATCGGCGAAGGTCATGCGCTGGGCCTTGAAGCCCACCGTCGCGGTGTTCGCGATGTTGTTGGAGATCATGTCGATCCAGCTTTGATAAGCGTCTAGACCCGAGATCCCCGTATAGAGTGAATCAAAAGCCATTCTTGACCTCTGTTACGGATCCGCGACGCTTCTATCCATCCACGTCGCGGCCGGAGCTCCGCAAGCGGTCCGCCCCGGTTGGTGATAAGTTAGATAATTGCGGCCGAGTCGATATTCGTGAAGACGTTGTCTTTCATCGAATCGGAGTCGACCGCGGTAATGACGGTCCGGTTCTTGATACTCACGATCATTGCCGTGTCGCGCACGATGAAGAGCGAATTCTTCGCTCCCTTCGCCGCGGCTTTGTCGGCCATCGCGTTCATCTTGGTCACGTCTTCCGACGTGAGGCTGATGTTGCGCGACTGCAGACGGGCCATGGCATGAGCCGAGAACTTCAGCGGCTCGCTCGACGTTGCCGTCGATGATTGCTGTGCCGCCGCAACGTTTTCGAGTACCGAACGGAAACTCGGCGACGATGTCGGCGGAATATCGACGGGCTGACCGACCGGACGCGGAGCCGGACCGGGAATGATTCCCGGCTGTTGGACCGCTCTGACGTCGTTCGAATCCACGCCTTAGAACCTCGTAGCGCTTGAAGTGCTCGAATTCGTCAACGACGACGCTGTCCCGATCCCGACTATCTGACTGGTCGAGAACAGCAACGGATTGCCGCTGCTGTCGGTGATCGTCTGTCCCGACGAGTTGGTCATGGTGAAGTACGGCGTGCCGTTCTGCACGTCGATCGATTGGATGATGCCCGTGACCGTCGAGGAGCTCGAACTCGAGCTCGTGCCGGTATTGACCGTGGCCGCTTTGCCGATGAGCGAGGCGGCTTGCAGCACGCTGAAGTTGCTCTGAAACGAAGCAAAGTCGTTCGTGAGCGTCTCTTGGTATTGCAACTCGGACATCTGTGCGAGCTGTGTTACCGATTCGGTCGCGTCCTGCGGGTTATCCGGGTCTTGGTTCTGCAGCTCGGTCGTGAGCAATTGCAAGAACGCATTCGGACCCAGATCGTTGTCCGAGGTTGTCGAGTTAGTGGCGCCCGTATTGGTCGTCGGGGTAATGCCACTAGAAGTGATTCCCATCTTTCCTCCTACGCGAGGGAATTGAAGAGCTCCAGGCCCGTGCCGCCCAAGAGCGGCGGTCCGGGATCCGAAGCTTCGTTGGTTTCGGCCGTCGTCGAACCGCTCAACTCGTGAACGGTGTAACGGCGCCCAAAACCGGCCGTGCGATCCTTGCTTTGATCCTTGCCTGCGTCACCGCCCGAAACGTCGACCGAGAAACCCGAGAGGGTCAACCCGGCCTCCGAGAGCGATCGCGCAAGCTGTTGATGATTGGCAATGAGCGCATTACCCACGTCGCCGTTCTGCGCGACGACGTTGGCGCTGACCTGACTGCCGGATACCGTGAGACGCATCGTCACCTGGCCGAGGTCCTCCGGCTGCAACTGCAACCGAATTTCCGACGTGCCCTGCGCGACGGTGCGCATCGTCATACTACTGACCATCTGTTCGATCACGTCGTTCATGTTGACCGTGGTGCCGGTCGCGGCAGACTGCGGCGCGTTCTGCGCCTGGGAGCTGCTTGCGTTCGGCGTCGCGATCAGACTCGCGGCGCTCGCGCCCGACGGCGTCTGCTGCCCGAATTCCTGATCGAACGTGTGACCGGCGTTGCTGCCGGTCGAGGTATTGCCCGAAGGCGTACTTGCCGTCACCGCCGCGGAATCGGCGTCCCCCAAGAGCGCCGCGAACCGCGCGGCGAGCATGGTGGGCGAGAGTACCGGCGTGCCGGCCGCGTTTGCAGGCGCCGGCGTGGCGCTGCCAGCTGCCGCTGCGTTTGCATCGCCGTTGACCTGGGCGTCGACGCCCGCCGCGCGCACGAGCATTCGTGCGAGCAAGTCGGGAGCATTCGACATCGAGATGTTCGATTGCGACGCAACGGCGTTTGCCGTCGACTGCGTGAGCAAACCGTTCGCAAGTGTCGAGGACGCGCTCTGTTGCGGGACGTTTTGCGAGATATTCTGCGAAATATCTTGCATGGATGCTTGCGCGACCACGGAGCTCGTGGTTTGCATTACAGTCGAAGGAAGCGACGGGACGGGCTTCGCGGACGAGAGCGTCGTTGCTGGGGCGTTCGACGACGGCGCGGAGAGCGCCGCGATCGCCGAGGCCAACAGCGAACGAACCAGCGACGACACGTCGAGCGTGCTCGAGGTACCGTTGGTTTGCGTTTGGGCCGGGATTTCTTTCGCCGAGTCGGCGTCCAAGATGTTTCCCGCGATGTCGTTCTGCTGCCCAGATCCGCTTTGCGCTTCCCTCGCGATCGCCTCGACGACACTTTGTAATCGGGCTGCGAGGGCTGCCGCTTCTTGTGCGGCGGTTCCCGGCGGCGCCTTACTCGGTGGAGCGAGCGCGTTCGCGATCGTTTCCTTGACGGAGTTGCTGAGTCGATCGAGATCGGCTTGGCTATACGAGCTGCTCAGTTGCTTTGCAACCGAAGAGCTGATGCTTTGCGCGAGCTGATCGACGACGTTCGTTATCGGTGTTCCGTTTTGCAGAAGCGACGTGAGCTGTGAGAGCAGGCTTGTCTGCGCGGACGTACTCGACGCCGTCGAAGAGACCGCGTTCGCGTTTGCCAACGACGCGCCGAAGAGCGTCTTCAGATCCGTGAACTTGCCCTTGCCTTTCGCGTGCGCGCTGCCGGTGGCCGTATCTAGGAGCTTGGCCGGGAGCACCGATGAGATAGAGATCATGCTGACTTCAATCACCTCCTCTCTTCCAAAGTCAAAACCGAGAGCATCGGCTGGACGCCCTCAACATCTTTATTCGGCCTCCGGTTGAGAAGCTTTAGGCCGGACCCGCCAGGGCGAGCATCGAGCGCAGCATCGCGCCGCCGTGCTCGCTCAGGACGGACTCGGGGTGGAATTGAACCGCGTGGACCGGCAGGCGCCGGTGGGCGATCCCTTGGACGACCCCGTCGCTGCTGCGCGCGGTGACCCGCAGTGAATCCGGTACCGACGCCGGGTCGAGACAGAGCGAGTGGTAGCGGGTTGCGGTCAGCGGCGAGGGGAGCCCGGCGAAGAGGCCGGTCCCGTCGTGCTCGATCCGGCTGGTCTTGCCGTGCATCTGCGCCGGAGCGTGCGTCACCCGTCCCCCGAGCGCCTGGCCGATTGCCTGCAGCCCGAGACAGACCCCGAAGACCGGCATCTCGCGGTCGATCGCGCCGCGCAGCACGCGCATCATGCGCGGCTGCTCCGAGGGATTGCCGGGTCCCGGACCGACCACCAGCAGGCGGTATCGATCGAGCAACTCCGGGACGAGCCGCTCGTCGTCGTTGAGGATCACGTCGGGGGGCGCGCCCTGCGACGCCAGCAAGTGCACGACGTTGTACGTGAAGCTGTCGTAGTTATCAATGAAGAGCACGCTCACATCGCCACCCCCAGCACTTCGCGGGCGATTCGCGTCTTGTGCAGCACTTCTTCGTACTCGAACTGCGGATCGCTGTCGGCGACAATTCCCGCCGAGGCTTGCCAATAGACGCGACCGCCTTGCACCTGCATGCTCCGCAGCGTGATACACGAATCGAAGTCGCCGCCGTAGGACCAGCGGCCGACGCTGCCCGCATAAAAGCCGCGCGTGACCGGCTCGAGCTCATCGATGAGCTGCATCGCTCGCACCTTCGGGGTCCCGGTCACCGTGCCGGCCGGAAAGCCGGCGCGGAAGAGATCCAGACCATCGCACTGCGCGCGCAGCGTGCCGACCAAGTCCGAGACGATGTGCATCACGTGGCTATAGCGTTCGATCTGCAATAATTCGTCGACGGCCACCGAGCCGTACTCGCAAACCATCCCCAAGTCGTTGCGCCCGAGGTCGACGAGCATCACGTGCTCGGCGCGCTCCTTCTCGTTTGCCAGCAGCTCGCGCGCAATCGCTGCGTCTTCCTCGTCGGTCTCTCCCCGCGAACGCGTGCCGGCCAGCGGGCGAATCCGTCCCCGGCGTCCTTCGAGGCGCACGAGAAACTCCGGCGATGCGCCCAGCAGCGTGCCGAACGGCCCGTCGACGTAAAACATGTACGGCGACGGGTTGCGGCGGCGCAGCGCACGGTAGAGATCGAAGGGCGTGCCCTCCAAGCCGGCGTCGAAACGAATGCCGAGTTGCAGTTGGTAGACGTCGCCGTCGTAGATGTGACGCTTGACGCGCGCAACGAGCTCGAGATACCGTGCTCGGCCGAGCGATGCGTTGATCGGACCGATCCCGCGTACCGGCCGGGCAAAGCGTGGGGCTTGGGCCTGCAGACGCGCGACGTGTGCGTCGAGCCGCGCGTCGACGGCAGCTTCGTCGTCTCCGCATCCCCACACGTGCAGCGTGTGCGTGAGATGATCGAAGACGAGCCAGGTCGCCGGCACGGCAACGTAGGCCGCCGGCATCGCGGGGGGATCTTGTTCGCGCGGCGCAACCCGCGCGAACGGTCGCGCCGCGTCATATGCGAACGCGACGAGCGCACCGCCCCAACCGGCATCGCCGCTCGGACGATACGTCTCGACGAACGCGCGAACGTTTGCGAGCAACTCCGGCGTGGCGTCGAATGATTCGGCGGCGAGATAATCCAGCCCGACGAACGAATAGCGCGAGAGCCGTCCGCCGTGCTCCACGCTTTCGAGCAAGCATGAGGCACCGGGCGATGCAAGCGCCAAATATGCGCCGATCGGCGAGAGAACGTCGGCGAGGAGGCTTCGCGTGCGGACGATCAAGAGGTCCGCGTCTACCGCTTGATCGAGGGATTCTCCTGCGTCAGTTGTGCGGCGAACGTGGGCGTGACGGCGTCGAGAATCGCGCCCGCATCATCGGGCGACATCAACGCGAGCACGCGTGCGACGTACGGTACCGGCAGACGCTGGATGACCTTCGCCGCGTCCTCCGGATCCATGTTCGCCCATACCTGCGCCGTGCGTCGCATATTCGCGGTCGCGTCGGCCGTCAGGTCGCCGGCGCTCGTCGACGCGAGGGCGGGCGTGCCGACGCCCGGCGAGGCGGTGGCAGCGGTCACCGGCGCGGCCGCCGTCGTACTGTTTGCGTTCGCGGCTTGCGTTTGCAGTTGGGAGACCTGCGTGTTGAGCGCGGATATCTGCTTGTCTTTCGCCGCGCCTTTCGACTGCAAGTCGGCCACTTGCGTCTGAAGCTGCACGATCTGCTGGTTGGCTTCCGTGAGGCGCTGCAGCAAGGCCGCGAAATGGAACGGCGCGGCAACGGTGTTGAAGCGCGCGCCCATCGTCTGCCACATCGGCGAAAGCGGACCGCCGGTGAGCACGCCGCGCGAAGGCGGCCAAGCAATTGCGACGACGATGAGGCCGATCGCGATGACCGGCAAAATGAATCGCCTCCACGGAAACGGCTTGCGCCGGCGGCGAGTGACGATCACGACGAACCTCCTAGCTGTGTGCGCCCGTAACGCCGGGCGTTTCCGTCGTCGAGCTCCCGCTGCTCGACGCGCCGCTCCTCCACGACGAAAGCCTCACGCCGGCGCGCCTTCAACTTTTCGACGACCTTCTTCTCTTTGCTGGCTTCGAGTAAATCCGCGCGCGCTCGGTCCAGCGCCACGCGACGCTCGGCAACGACGCGTATTTGCGCGACGATGCAGCGGTCCAGGAATTGCAGGTGTGCGTAGATGCTTTGCAACTCGCGCGTCTCGAGTTGCTTGTGGCGCTCGCGCAACGCCGCGGCGTGCCTGCGGAACTCGTCGTTCAGGCGCGCGCGCTCGCGTTCGGCTTCGTCGAGCGCGCGCTTGCGAGCGGCCACGACGAGCTGTTTCTCGTCCTCGATACGCTGGCGGTGATCCAGCACCGGCTGAAGCGCGAAGGCGAATCGCTTCATGTGACGCTCATCAGCTTGGCAAAGGTCTGTTCGAAGGAGCTGGTCTCATAGATGCCTTGCCGCAGAAAGTGCCGGATGCCTTCGATCTTCGAGAGAGCGAGATCGACGCGCGGGTTGCTCCCCGGCACGTAGGCGCCGATATTGATCAAGTCCTCGGCGTCTTTATAGGTCGCAAGCATGTCGCGAATCGCCGAAGCCCCGGAGTAATGATTTGCGTCCACGACGTCGGGCATCACGCGGCTGACGCTCTGCAGCACGTCGATGGCGGGATAGTGGTTGGCGCTCGAGAGCTGGCGCGAGAGCACGATATGGCCGTCCAGGATCGAGCGGACCGCGTCGGCCACCGGCTCCATCATGTCGTCGCCGTCGACGAGGACCGCGAAGAGCCCGGTGATCGTCCCGCGCTCCGACGTACCGGCGCGTTCGAGCAGCTTCGGCAACAATGCGAAGACCGACGGCGTGTAGCCGCGGGTCGTCGTCGGCTCCCCGATCGCCAGCCCCACTTCCCGTTGCGCCATGGCAAAGCGCGTGACGGAGTCCATCATGAACATCACGTCGAGACCCTGGTCGCGGAAATATTCGGCGATAGTCATCGCCACGAAGGCGGCCTTGATGCGCACGAGCGCCGGCTGGTCGCTGGTCGAAACGACCACGACGCTCCGACGCAGCCCTTCTTCACCCAAGTCGCGCTCGATGAAGTCGCGCACTTCCTTGCCGCGTTCGCCGACGAGCGCGATCACGTTGACGTCGGCGGCGGTATTGCGCGCGATCATGCCCAAAATCGTCGACTTGCCGACGCCCGAACCGGCGAAGATGCCGACACGCTGACCTTTGCCGCAGGTGAGCATCCCGTCGATCGCACGAATCCCGAGCGAGAGCGGCTCGGTGATGCGCCGCCGCGAGAGCGGCGGCGGCGGTGAGGCGGTGACGACCGCGCGCGTCTCCGCAACGATCGTGCCCTGACCGTCGATCGGCCGGCCGAGGCCGCCGAGCACACGTCCGAGCAGGTGATCGGTTACGCCGATCTCGAGCGGCGCGCCCAAGGCGACGACGTCGCTGCCGGCACCGATACCCATCAGCTCGCCCAGCGGCATGATCAGCACCTTGTTGTCACGGAATCCGACGACTTCGGCGAGCACCGGTTCGGCGTTACGTTTGTACGTAATGAAACACGTCTCGCCCACAGCCATATTTGGGCCGAGACTCTCGATCACGACTCCGATGACTTGACGGACCTTGCCGTACTGCCGCACCAAATCGGCGCCGCGAAGCGCTTCGAGATACGGCTCAGCGGAAAAAACGGTGGCTTCCATTGCGTTGATCGCTAACTGGCTTGCAGCGAGGGCGCAGCCGTCTCCGGCTCCCCGAGCGCGATATCGTCGTCGCTGAGGATCGCACGGCGCGCCTCACGCAACTGCGTTGAAATTTTTGAGTCGATCGTGCCCGCGTCGGTCTCGACGACGACTCCGCCGCGGTCGACGCGCTGATCCTCGACGATACGCAGATGCTCGACGTCCCCGGCGCTCACGATCTCGTCGCGGTGCTGGCGAATCATGTCGAGATCGATCGGATTCACGCGCAGCGTCACGACTTCGCGACTCACCAGCCGCGTCAGCGCCTGCCGGACGTTTTCCACGATGATCGACGAATTGGTTTGCAGTTCGCTATGCACGATACGCTCGGCGATCGCCATCGCAAGCCGCGCGAGCTCCGGTTCCGCCGCCGCGATTGCGGCACCGCGCTGGGCGCGCACGCTCTCGATGAGTTCACGGATCGTCGTGATCGCCGGCGCAAGCTCGTCGTGCGCCTCGGTTTTCCCGGCTGCGTAGCCCTGTTCGTGACCGGCCGCGCGCGCGTCGTCTTCGAGTTTGGCAATGCGCGTTTGCGCTTCGTGCAGCATTTCGATCGCCTTGCTCTCGGCCTGCCGGATCAAGCTCTCGGCGTCGCCGGCGGCGCGATCGACGATCGCTTCGGCGTCGGCGCGCAACTGCGTCCAGTCGACGTTCGGCGGCGCTTCCGGCAGCACGATGCGGTCGCTGTGACCGTTCGTCGAGGGCTCCACGAATGAGACGGGCGCATTCGTGGGCTCGAGCAGCTCCTCGCTCGACACCGCCGCGTCCGCGTCCGAAGGGACTCCGACGAGATACGCTTCACGGCTGAAGCGGGCTTCCTTGACGATCTTACCCATTGGTGCTCCGCGCACGTGGGAACCCGAGGCGTCTACAAGGCGCTTCGGTGCGCTGCGCGCCCCCCACCGGCAGAGCCGCTGGGGCCTCCCCAACCGTCGTCATACAAGACGTTCGTCTTTCGCGCCGCGAGCAATGACGATCTGGCCGTTCTTCCCCAATATGCTTCGCACATCGGGGACCCCGATAGTGTGAACGGCGCTGCGCAGCTTCGCTGCTACGCGCCCCCCGCGCGCTCGCGCGGGGCCCCCATCGAAGAAAACGGGAGTCGTGCCATACACAGTCATCAAACGAGCCTTTCGTCCTTCGCTCCGCGCGCGATCACGATCTGGCCGTTTTCTTCGAGCGTGCGGATGACGTCGACGATCTGCTGCTGTGCCTTGCCGACGTCGCGCATTCGCGTCGGTCCCAGCAGTTCGATCTCTTCCTTGAGCATCGCAGACGCGCGGGAAGACATGTTCTTGTAGATACGCGCGAGGAGGTCTTCGTTGGCGACCTTGAGCGCGAGCGCCAGATCCTTGCCGTCGACCTCTTTGAGCACGCGCTGAATCGAGCGGTCGTCGAGGTTGATGATGTCTTCGAAGACGAAGAGCAGGTTCTTGACTTCCTGCGCGAGCTCCGGATCGCGTTTGGCCAACCCGTCGAGAATGTTCTTTTCGGTTTCGCGATCGACGAAGTTCATCACGTTCGCGAGCGACTGCACCCCGCCGGCCTTGGCGAAATCCGCGCCGCTGACCAGCAAACGGCGTCCGAGCAGCTCGTCGAGTTGCTCGAGTACTTCCGGCGCGGTCTTCTGCAAAATTGCGATACGCATCGCCACTTCGGCCTGAAGGTCCGGCGGCAACGCGGAGAGGACCGCGCCGGCCTGTTCCGGCTGCATGTACACGAGAATCAACGCGATCGTCTGCGGATGTTCGTCTTGGATGAACTGCAGGAGCTGCGCGGGCTCGGTCTTCTTGATGAGCTCGAGCGGATTGCCGTGTTTCAGCGCGGCAAAGAGCCGCGAGGTCATGTCGTCGGCTTGGCCCGCACCGAAGCTGCGCTCGAGAATCTCCTTGGCGTACTCGATGCCGCCTTCGTTGATGTATTTGAGCGCGATCGCGCGCTGGTACGCCTCTTGAATGACGGCGTCGCGCTTCTCGATCGGAACGGTCGTGATCTTGGCGATCTCGAGAACGATGCGCTCGACTTCGTCCTGGCGCAAGAACTTGAAGATCGTCGCCGAGAGCTCCAGCCCGAGGGTGATGAGGAGGATCGCGGCCTTCTCGGGGCCCGAGATCTCGATCTGCGGGTGTTCCGGCAGCCCGGTAAGGGGCGGCGGCTCCGGCATGCCCCCGAAACCGGAAAGGTTGACGATGGGTGACTCCATTTAGACGGCGCTCCGCCCGAGGCTACGCGCCCCCCATTCGCACGCGAATGGGGCCCCCGCACCGTGGGCCGCGTCTACATAAGATGCCTGCATTGATCCCCCTAGGGCGGCCCAAACGTACATGTTGGCGTTCATCGATCGGGACTTCATTCGGCCAACCATAGCTTCACGAGTTTGGCGATGCTGTCGGGATTTTCTTGAGCCACGGTCGTGACGTATTCGATCATCTGTTCTCGTGTGAGATCGGCAGCGGAACGAATCGGCGCGGCGATGCCCGGTGCGCCTTCCAAGATCGGATGCTCCTCGAACGGCGGCAGCTCTTCGGCCAGAGACGTATCGAACGACGGAAGCTCGGTCGCCGGTGCGAAACGTCCGCGCCGCGAGCGGGCGACGAGTAACCCGATTCCGGCGAGCGCCGCAACACCGCCGACGACGATCAGCGCCCAGAGCGGAATACCCAGGATCGTGGTGGTCACCGCGGACGGAGCGCCGAGGTTCTCGACCGACGGATTGAACGGAATCGCTTCCACGGAAACTTGATCGCCTTGCGCGACGTTTAGTCCGGCAGCCGCGATCACGGCATTGCGGATCTGCGCCACGTTTGCGGGAGTCAGTTGATAGGGCTGCGCGGCAATTGCCGGCACGCCGCCGGCGCTCTCGATCTGCGGCGACGAGTCGACGAGCACGGCAACGCTGGTTTGCAAGACTTTCCCCGGAGCGTCGATATGCTTGACGTTCTGTTCGCTGATGTCGTAATTGGTCGTCGTCTTTGAACGATTGTAACGGCCGTTGGCTTGCTGCTGCGTAGCTTGATACGTGCCGATGTTACTCGTCGTTCCCGGAATGCCTTGCGCCGGATTGCGCACCGGCTGCGTTCCTACATACGATTCGCGCTCGGATTGATTCGACAGTACGGTGCCTTGCGGCGCGTAGATCTTGCTCTCCGACGAGTTTGCGTCGAAATCCATCTTCGTCGAGACGCGCGCAACCGCGCGACGCTTGCCGAGCGTGTCATCGAGCATCGATTGAATGCTAGTTTGAAGCGCCGATTCGTAACGCTCTTTTGCCAGCAGCTGCTCTTGCGTGAGCTTCAGTGCGTCAGCGGCCGTTCCGTCCGCCGACGAACCGGCGGCGCCGGCCGCTCCAGGCAGCAAGATCTGACCGTCTTGATTGACGATGGTGACGTTTTCCGGTTTGAGGCCGTCGACGGCGTTTGCCACGAGCATGGTGATGCCGCGGACCTGATCGTCACCCAGACTTTGCCCGGGTTTGGTCTTGATCGCGATCGACGCGGTGGTGGGTTCTTGCGTCGTACTGTAGAGCGTCTGGTCGGGCGTCGCGATATTCACGCGCGAAGACTCGACCGGATCGAGTCCGTCGATCGTGCGTTCGAGCTCACCTTCGATAGCACGCGTCTTGTCGATCTTCTCCTGGAACTCGGTCATACCGAAGTTCGTGCGGTCGAAGAGCTCGTATCCCGTCGCGCCGCCCTTGATCAGCCCCGATCCGGCGATCGCGACACGTTCGTCGCTTTGGTCCGCCTCGGGAACGTAGACGGTCTTGCCGTCCGCCGAGAGGCGGTACGGAACCTTATCATCTTTTAAATGTTGTGTAACGGCCGACGCGTCTTCGGGCGAAAGGTTCGCGAAGAGCGTCACGTAGTTCTGACCGCGGCCGAAGTACAGCCACCCAAGTGCGAGCAGACCTGCGAGCACCACCGCGGTTCCCGCGACGGCAATTGTGCGCGTCTGGCGATTCTGATTCTGCCAAAAAGCCGCAAAACGGCCGGCTAGTTCCGACCAAAGCGAGGTGAGACGCTCCACGCCTATACGCTACCTAATTCTCCGAGCCAACCATGGCGTGTGGCATCGGACCTCCTTGCCCGATGCTGGAGAAGCCCAGCACATGCCAGGCTACTATGAGGTGTATCGGTCGCGGCGCTATCCCCATTTACTTAGAGCCCGACCAACTCATGACGCTCCCGGCCGACGGAAACGAGTTCGACCGGCGTCGCTAGTTCCTCTTCTATACGGGCGATATAGCGCCGGGCTGCTTGCGGGAGCGCGGCCATCGAGCGCAGCGCGCCCAGTGGTTCGTTCCAGCCCTCGAGCTCCTCCACGACGACCTCGAGCTCCGGTGAGCCGGCGGCCGCGAAACCGGCCGGCTGCCCCCGCAACCGGTAGCCCGTCACGATACCGATCCGTTCGAAGCCCTGGAGCACGTCGAGCTTGGTCAACGCCAGTGCGGCGAGCCCGTTGAGTTTCACGGCGTAGCGGCCGGCCACGGCATCGAACCATCCGCACCGGCGCGGACGGCCGGTCACGGTACCGAATTCGCCTCCGGCCTTCCGCAATCGATCCCCCCGTTCGTCGAGCAATTCAGACGGAAACGGCCCGGCCCCCACGCGCGTGCAGTACGCCTTCACCACGCCGACGACGCGACCGATAGCGCTGGGACCAATACCCAGACCCGTGCATGCCCCGCCGGCAATGGTGTGCGAACTCGTGACGTAGGGGTACGTCCCGTATCCAACATCTAACAGCGAACCCTGCGCGCCTTCAATTAAAACGCGCTTATCGTGCTCGAACTTTTCGTGAATGTAGGCGACGCCGTCGACCACGTGCGGTGCCAGCCGTTCCGCCGCGTCGAGCGTTGCGCCGACGATGTCGGCTTCGCCCGGCACATTCTCACCCTCCAGCAGCGCGGCGCGGTGCAGGAGGTTGAGGCGGATCTTCTCCGCGAGCGACTGGGGGCGGCTGAACTCGGCGAACGTGATGCCGCTTCGCGCGGCTTTGTCGACGTAGGCAGGACCGATGCCGCGGCCGGTAGTGCCGATCGCGCTTGCACCGCGGGCCCGTTCGCTCGCGCGATCTTGCGCCGCATGGTACGGAAGAACCATGTGCGCGCGATCCGAGATTTTGACGCGCGACACGTCGACGCCGATCTTGGCCAGCCGGTCGAGCTCGTCGAGCAATCCGACGGGGTTGATCACCGTTCCCCCGCCGACAAAGAGCTCGACGCCGGGATTGAGGACGCCCGAAGGCACGATACGTAACGCGATGTCCACGTCGCCGACCTTGATCTGATGGCCGGCATTATCGCCCCCGCCGAAACGCGCGACAACGTCGTAGTCGCGCGCGTAGAGATCGACGACGCGCCCTTTCCCCTCATCGCCCCATTGGATGCCGACGATGATGTCCGCTTTGGTCACTTTGCAGCTATTCGGAGCGGAACTCTAAATCGCTTGTGTCGCCCATCGGAATCTCTTTCTCACCTTCGAACTGCGTGAGCACGAATTCGGAGAAGAGCGCATTGGGCCAGCCGAAATCCTCGCGCGTGAAACGCTTGGGATCGTCCGGATCGAACGATTCGTGCAGCAGATGATCGCCCGGGTCGCTCGCGAGCAACTGGGTGAGGACGTCCTGCTTCTCGTCGTCGGTCGTCGCCGTCAGGCCTTCCATGATCAGCGCGAGCGGCCAGATCCAATGGTCGGGCGTGTGAAAGCTCCCGATACCGCGCGCAACTTCGCCCTGGTAGAACGACGGATTGTCGGCCGAAAGCAAGAAGCGGCGCGTGTTCTGATAGTAACGGTCGCTCGGCGTGGTGTAGCCGATGTACGGCGCCGAGAGCAAGCTCGGGATGTTCGCGTCGTCGGTGAGAATCGCGTGGCCCAGTCCGTCGACCTCGTAGGCATAAATGTAGCCGTACTTCGGCACCAGCACCAAGCCGTAGGTTTGAATGCCTCGCTGAACTTCGTCGCGTAGCGACAACGCTTCATTCGCTTTGACGACGTTGTGATAGATGCTGCGCTCGATCTCGGCCATGTCTCCGAGTGCCACCACCGCAAACATCTCCGAGGGGATCAGAAAATTGTAATAACACGCGTCGTCCGACGGTCGAAACCCAGTCCAGATCATGCCCGTGTAGCCGACCGGATGCCCTTTGCCGTCGTCGGGAAGCTCCTTGTGCGTATAGCGGGAGTCACGCGGGTGATCCTGTTCGCGTTGCATCGTGGCGAGCACGGCGTCGAGCGCCTTCTGGAAATCCGGGGTGAAGATCGAGTCGTCGCCGGTCGTCTTCCAATAACTCCATGAAAGCGTGATCGGGTAGGCGAGCGAGTCGAGCTCGAACTTCTCCTCCCAGACGCGATAATCGAGCGTGAACGCGTTTGCGTAGGGATCGATCTGCAGGTACTTGACCATCCGCGCGATGATCGCGCGCAGCAGCTTTCGCGTATCGGGATCGTCTTTGGCGAAGAACAGATACGGGCGCGCTTGTGCGCTCGCGTCGCGCAGCCACTCCGCCGGGATATCGCCGGTCTTGATGTATGCCGTGCCGTCGGGCGCGTACTCGGCAAGTTTTCCCGTGTCGAGCAGTGCCGCGCGGAACATCTCGGCCAGGTGCGCGTTCGGGCTATTGTACGATGCCGCTGCGCGCTCGATCGACTGCAGCTCGAGCGAATTTGCCCGCAGCGGTAAAAGACCGACGAGCACAGCGCATGCAAGCGCCCCCGCGCGCATAACGCGTTCAATCACGGCCATGAACCATGTGCATAGAGCGCCTGTAACTCCCGATAATGACCGCGGTAGTCGAGCCCGTACCCGACGACATAGACGTCCGGGATCTCGAAGCCGCGGTACCTCACCTCAATATCGGCAATTCGGCGCGCGGGACGATCCAGCAGCGTACAAACCGCGAGTGAAGCAGGCGAGCGAGCAAGTAGCGACTTGAAGACGTACTGTAAGGTCATCCCGGTGTCGATCGTGTCGTCGACCAGAATAACGTGTCTTCCCTCAATTGAGCCTGAGGTGTCTTTGAGAAATCGTATTCCCTCGGCGCTGCTGAACTTCGTGACCGCGATCAAATCGAGCTCGCAAGGAATCGTCACCGCGCGCGTAAGGTCGGCAAGAAAGGTCGCGGCGGCGTTGAGCACGCCGACGAGGACCGGGATGCGTCCTTCGTAATCGCTCGAGATCTGCGCGCCCAGTTCGCGCACCCTAGCGGCAATCGCCGGTGCGTCGAAGAGCAATTCGCCGATCATGCGGCCGGCCGCAAGCGCGCGAAAAGCCGCTCGACGTCACGGCGCGTAAAGAGTTTCACGCGCACGCCCGGGTGATAGCGTGCCATCAAGCGCAGCTTGCGGTTCTTCCGCGTGTTGAGCGCGGGCTTCGCCACCGTCATCTCGATATACAAATCGTAATCCGGTAGATAGAAATCGGGCGTAAAAAAAGCGACAGGCTTGCCGCGTGAATCCCATCCGACGGGGAAGGACCGGGGTTCGTACTGCCAGACGATTCGGTAGAAGTCGAACAGTCCTGCGAGAGCCGATTCGCTCTCGTGAGCAAAGAGGATCCGTGACGAGGCCACGGGCTGCGTTCTACGACACGGTAGGTTGAAATTCCGCTTTTGCGCCTGGGAGGCGAATGACGAATCGCGCGCCGCCGAGCGGCGAGTCGTCGACGGTGACCGTGCCGCCGGCCCGCTCGACGATGGTGCGCACGATGGCGAGTCCTATTCCGCAGCCCGGCCGGGATTCGCTCGCGCCGCCCCGCGTCCGATGTTCGAAGATACGGGCGCGTTCGTGTGACGGCACGCCGGGGCCGTCGTCGTCGACGGTTGCCTCGATAAACGGGCCCTGGCGTCCGACGCAAACGTCGATCCGGCCCCCGGGGCTCGCATACTTGATCGCGTTCTCGATCACGTTGAGGAGCACGTGCATGCAGGCATCGCCGCCGATCCGTGCCGCCGCCTCACCGTCATGGCGAACGCGCAGGCGCATACCCGCCTGGCGCGCGACCGGGGCGAGCGCTTCGGCGGCAGCGGCTGCAGCCGTAGTGAGATCGGTGACGCCCGGCGCCGGCTGCGCAGAGAGATCGAGCAGGGAAAAGTCGAGCATCCCATCGACGAGGCGCCCCAGCCGTAACGCCTCATTGCGCGCCACCACGAGAAAGCGCCGCGCGGTTGCGCTGTCGAGATCGTCGTCGAGCAGCGTTTCGAGATATCCACGAATCGAGGTCAGGGGTGTACGCAACTCGTGACCGACCGTTGCCAAGAACTCGTAGCGTTCACGCTCGCGCAATCCGCGCTCGAGCGCTCGCTCGATCGTGCGCTCGAAGTCCTCGACCTCGCTCACCGCGCCGATCGGCCACCATCCGGTCTCCATCCGCCGTCCGGTGACGAGTGACATCGTAGCGGAGATTCGCTCGAGCGCCGAACGCGCGTCGAGCATGGTCCCGTCACGCGCAGGCGTCAGCATCGCAATGGCAAACCAATCGCTTCCGCCTTCGTGTGCGAGCGCGTCACCCTCTCGAACGACGCGTTCGGCTGCCCGCCGAAATGCGTCGACCGTGTCGCGTTCCAGTCGCCGGGCGACGTCCGGCAGACGCAACACCAGGAGCGGAATCTCACGTCGCAGCGAGAGCGCGTCCACGATCATCGGCCGCAGCCCGGCGACCGAGTGAATCACTCGTCCGCACGGTTTCATGGGCGGACGAACTTGTACCCGTACCCGTGAATGGTCTGCACGATCGGTTCCAAGCCGGCGTCCTCCTCGATCTTGGCGCGCAGCCGCCGCACGTGGACGTCGACCGTCCGCTCGTCGCCGTTGAAGTCGAAGCCCCACACACGCTCGAGCAGACGTTCGCGCGAGAGCGCAACCCCCACATTGACGGCCAGCTCCAACAACAAGGCGAACTCGCGTGGTTTCAACCGCACGTCGCGACCGTCGACGCGTGCTTCGCGCGCCGCTTCGTCGATTTCGAGCCGTCCGAATTGCAAGCTCGCAGGCGCCGCCTCGATGCTTCGACCCGACCGCCGCAGGACCGCGCGCACGCGCGCGATGATCTCGCGGGGCGAGAACGGCTTGGTCACGTAGTCGTCCGCACCGAGCTCGAAGCCCACCACGCGATCGATCTCGTCGACGCGCGCCGTCAGCATCACGACCGGCACCGCGCGTTCTTCACGCCGCAGCGTGCGTATCACGTCGAAGCCGTCGACACCGGGCAAACCGATGTCGAGAATCACGAGGTCCGCTGCGTGCCGCGCGCTACGCAGCGCCGCCTGACCGTCGGCTACCGCGACGACGCGAAAACCTTCACGTTCTAAGTGATGGGCGAGCAGGTCGCGAATTGCGCTATCGTCTTCGGCGACGACGATCGTCGGGGCGGCCATATGCGGGTCAGTGCCCGCTCCATCTACTCCAGGGACACCGTTCCCGCCGCATGCTCGCGCAGCACGCTATAGATCGTCGACGCCGCGAAGCCGAGCCGCTCGAGCCGTCGTGCGAGACCCGGATAGCTCGACGCGGACGCGCGCGTGAGCACCTCCAGCGCCCGAGCACAGCGCGTGCGCTCGTCTTCGTCGAGCGCCGCGACGGCTTCACACGCCTCGTCGCGATCGATGCCTTTGCGCACCAGCTCGCCGACGAGGCGCACGTCGCCGAGCGCCTTGCGTTTGCGTTCGACGTAGAGCGTCGCATAGAGGCGGTCGTCGAGAAAGCGTTCGGCCTTGCAACGAGCGACGACACCACGAATGGTGTCGTCGTCGAAGCCTTTACGCGTGAGTCGCTCCCACAATTGGGCCTGCGTGAGACGCTGCCGTGCGAGCACTCCGAGCGCATAGCTATAGGCGCTTCGTTCGGCCTTCGGCTGCACGTCACTCTTCCGCGATCGTCGCGACGGCGCCGCTCGAATGCCCGTTCTTCGAAACGTTCTTGGCCAGCGCTTCGCGGATCTTCGTTTCGATCTCACCGGCGAGATCCAGGTGCTCCTCGAGATAGGCTTTGGCGTTCTCGCGCCCTTGCCCAATGCGTTGATCGCCGTATGTGTACCACGAACCGCTCTTGCCGACGATGTTCTGCTCGAGCGCAACGTCGAGAATCGATCCCATCTTGGAGATTCCGTGACCGTAGGTGATGTCGAACTCGGCTTGCCGGAACGGCGGCGCCACTTTGTTCTTCACGACCTTCACGCGCGTGCGCGAGCCGACGACATCTTGACCGACTTTGATCTGCTCGAGCTTACGTACGTCGAGACGGACCGAGGCATAGAATTTGAGCGCGCGGCCGCCCGACGTCGTCTCGGGATTGCCGAACATCACGCCGACCTTCTCACGTAGCTGATTGATGAAGATCATCACCGTCTTGCTTCGCGAGATCGCCGCGGTCAGCTTGCGCAGCGCCTGCGACATCAAACGCGCCTGCAAGCCGACGTGCGCATCGCCCATGTCGCCTTCGAGCTCGGCCTTGGTGACGAGCGCCGCAACCGAGTCGACCACAATGACGTCGACGGCGTTGCTGCGTGTCAGCATCTCGGCGATCTCGAGTGCTTGCTCGCCGGTATCCGGTTGCGAGACGAGCAGGTTATCGAGATCGACACCCAGCGCCGCCGCATAGTTCGGATCGAGCGCGTGCTCGACGTCGATGAAGGCGGCGGTACCGCCGCTCTTCTGCGCCTCGGCGATCGCATGGAGCGCGAGCGTCGTCTTACCGCTGGATTCGGGACCGTAGATCTCGACGATGCGTCCGCGCGGAAATCCGCCGACGCCGAGCGCCAGATCGAGCGCGATCGAGCCGCTGGGAACGACCTCGAACGCCATGCGTTCTTGGAAGTCGCCCATCTTCATGATCGACCCTTTGCCGAATTGCCGTTCGATCTGGGCGAGGGCGTTGCTGAGGGCGATCCCTCGTTCGTCTTGCGCTGCCATCAGGCGTCGTTCTCCTCTTGTGATTTGCGTTCGCTTACCATCACGTTTTCATACCGCAGTGACAAGGGCATGGCCTTAAACTTCACACGTTCACCGAATCCGGGGCGTCGTCGAATAGGGCCCGGGTGAATTCGGCCGCGACGAACGGTTGCAGCGCGTCCGCGCTCTCGCCCAATCCGATGAACTTGATCGGGATCTCGAGGTTGTCGACGATCGCGACGAGCACGCCGCCCTTCGCGGTCGAGTCGAGTTTCGTCACGACCACGCCGGTCAGCTGCGTCGCTTCGTTGAAAAGCCGAGCTTGCGAGATCGCGTTCTGTCCGGTGGTGCCGTCGAGCACGAGCAGCGTCTCGTCGGGAGGGCGCTCGAGTTCGCGCTCGATCACGCGGCGTACTTTCTTGAGCTCCTCCATGAGATTGGTCTTGGTCTGCAAACGGCCGGCCGTATCGATCAGGATCACGTCGGCGCCGCGTGCCTTCCCCGCCTTGATGCCGTCGAAGATCACCGACGCCGGATCGGCGCCTTCCGCGCCGCGAACGATCTCGCTCTTCGAACGATCGGCCCAGATCGCCAGCTGTTCGGCTGCAGCGGCACGAAAGGTGTCGCCGGCAACCAGCAGCACGCGCTTGCCTTCACGCTGGAGCCGCGTCGCGAGTTTGCCGATGGTGGTGGTTTTACCGCTGCCGTTGACGCCGACAATCAGGACGACGGCGGGCTTTTTGCCATCGAGCCGGAGCTCGCCGCCGGGGAGCGTCAGAAACCGCTCGACATCGCGGTGAAAGCGCGCGACGGCCTGGTCGGTCGTGCTCCACGCCTCTTGCTTGGCGACCAGTTTGAGGCCCTCGACGATCTTGGCGGTCGTCGGCACGCCGAAGTCCCCCATGATGAGCAGGTCCTCGAGGTCTTCCCAGAACTCCGGCGTCAGCGGCCTGCGCGCACGGCCCAAATTCTGGACCGCGGCGAAGCTGTCGCGGGCTTTGCCCAGTGACGCCCGGAGTCGTTGAAACCAGCTCACGGACCCTCACCTTCCCTAGGCAAGCATCGAACTCCTGTTCGCATTTGTCTCACAAAGCTAAAGCCTTGCGAGGCCACATTCCGTCTAGGCGACCGGATCCAGCCCGGTGATCGTGGCGGCCTCCATCTTCACCCACTGGGGCGGCGCGCCGTCGACGCGGACGGGGTATTCGAAGATCACGTTGGGCTTGCCGATCTGATCGCGCATGAGGTCCGCAAGGCGGCCTTCGATGAAGACGCGCCGGCCGGTGCCGAACGGCGCGTGTCCCGGCGCGAAGCGAATCTCGAAGACCGCCGCCGAGGGTGTGTACGCGTGCACCAATCCGGCGAAGCAATCATGGACCGCCATCTTGAGCGCAGCGGCGATCTGCGAGAACTCCGCGTCGTCGACGCGGGCGTGGCGTTCGTCGAAGCAGCGCTCGCGGTCGATCACGTAGCGCGTCGGTTCCACGCCGTCGAGGAACTCGACGGTGAACTGCCGTCCGGAGAGGTGCATCTCCAAGGTTCCGCCCATCTTCGAAGCGCGTACCTCGCGAATCCAATCCCGATGATCGCGCATCGTCTTCGAAAGCCAGTTCTTCTTCCACGCCATCAGCTTGCGCGCTCCCGGAACGATTGGTCGACGCGGTACACGTACGCGAGGACTTCCGCGACCACGGTGTAGAGTTCGCGCGGAATGACGTCGCTCACGTGCAGACGCGCAAGCGCTTCGACGAGCCCGGGATCCTCGTAGAGCGGAATGCCGCGTTCTTTGGCGATGCGCACGATCGTCTCGGCCGTAACGCCGCGGCCGACCGCGACGACCTCCGGCGGCTCGGATTGTTTGGGATCCCACTTCAGCGCCGCAGCCGCGGGCCGCTTGAAGATCGACTTACGGAAATCGAAAAACCGGCTCATGCGCGCATATCCCAAAATGATTTGCGATCGGGCGGCGCCGACGGCCCGGACGGCGCTTGCGCGGAACCGGCTGCCGGCGCCACGCCGGCCGCGATCGACGCGACTTTGTAGCGCAGTTGCTCCAAACGCTCGCGCAGATCGCCGAGCGTCGAGCGAAAGCGATCCGCGGCACTCGTCGCTTGCGTCTTGACGTCGACGCGTACTTCGCGTCCCACGGTCTGCAAGTCGATCGCCACGGTCCCTAGTGACTGCGTATCCAAGATAAAGGCGATGTGAAAGTTGTCCCCATCCATCGCGTTCTTGCCGCTGGGCGGATCGCGTGAGATCTGGAGATGCACCGGTGCGCCGCCTTCGTAAAAGTAAGCTGGAAGCGGAATGGCGATCGTACGTGGATCGCTCGCTTGTGAGGCGAGGACGTTGAGCTGCAACGAGGTCGTCGCGGTGAGTGCTTCGTGCAGCGCGGCGGTGATCTCGGGCGAGCCGCCGGGTGAGTTTTCGATCATCGACAGGATCGCGGTCTTGACGTCGTATTCCATCGCCGCGGCGCGTTCCGCAGCCTGCGCGCTCACGTTGACGGCTACCGGTTGCGGCGTCGCCGGCTGTTCCTGCGCCGCTGCCGTCTGCGTTTGTGCCGTAGCCGGCGGTTGCGATGCGGCCTGCTCCTCGGGCACCGCAGGCGGCAACTCCGGCGGTACCTCCTGCGGCGTCAGCTCGTTCCACATCCTGACCGTCTGCGCGAGTTTTGCCTCCGCACCGTCGAGCACGTCGCTCACGAACGTCGCGATCTGTTCCGGCAAAGCGCGCGTATTGCGAAGATCGAAGCGCGACACGAAGGCCAGCATCGAGCGCAACGCACCGGCCTCTTCGGGCGCAAGCTTCGCCAGCAGTCCCTCGAGCTTTTCATACGCCGCGGTGACGTTTTGCGTCGCGGCGGCAATCGTGCGTGCCGCGGCGAGTGTCACCGGCGTGACCGGGATGCGCAACCGCGTCAGCAACGCTGCTTCCGTGCTGAGCGGGAGCGTCGAACGCGGCGCCGGGGCCTGCGGCGCGGACGGCGCTTGCGCCGGCGTTTGCAGCGGCGCGCTGTTCTGCGCGAGCGCGGGACGAACGATCGGCGGCGCAACCGGAAACCGTCCGGCCGGCGCGGGCGCGGCCGTGCGAGCGGGAACCGGCGCCGTCGACGACGTTTGGCCAGGCGGGGCGGCGTTCTTCGCCGGCGGCGCCGCGGCCGGCGGCGGCGCAGGACCGGCGCTCGCGCGGTTGAGCGCAAGTCGCGCCTCGACGTCACTCTGAACGCTCGAGGGACCGGCCTCCTCGCTCTCTTCGGCGAGCGCGCGTAGCGGCGGAAGATTCGAGCGAACGGATGCCGCGACGAAAACCGAAGGCGGTGGTGCAACCGGCGGCGAGGCATCGCGTGCCGGCGTCTGTGCCACCGGCGTTTGCTGCGCCGGGGGCGTTTGCTGCGCCGCGGACGTTTGCAGTGCGGGCACTTGCGCCGGCGCCGGCTCGTTTGCCGGAATCGGCGTGACGAGCAGCGCGCTCTGGGGAGCGCCGGGCTCTTGCGGTGGCATCTCGACGTTGACGGTCGTCACCGGATTGTCGGGATCTTGCGTACCGAGATTGCGCACGATCACGGCTTGGTTCGTGAAGCCGGTGACTTGCAGCAGCATCGTCTCGCCGGGATTGATGCCCGGCGGGATCTGCGCCACAACGGTTTGGCCGAGAAAGGAAAGCAAATCGGCTCCGCCCTGCGGCGCCAGCACTAATGCGGCAATGACGTCGCCGACGTTGACCTGTGCTTGCAGAAGCGCGACGTCCGCGCCAAGGCTGAGGATGGCTTCGTCCATGGCCGTCTGCGCGTTCGCGACCGCTTGAGCAGCGAGTGCGGCGAGCGGATCGGGGCCGGACATCGCCTACGCAGTGAAGTCGATGAAATGCTCGCCTTCGCCGGTGAGCCCGAGCGAGGAGTCTTGCGCTGGTGCTTCCTGCTCTTGGTGAGGCTGACGCCGCCGCTGCTGCGGCGTGTATCCGCCGCCGTTGCCGCCATCGGGGTTGGTGCGGACAGCGGTGCGTTCGGCGTGCTCGGCTTGTTTGACCACCTCTTCGCGCTGCTGCACTTGGGCGGCGAAGGTGGCCTGGGCGGCGGCCTGGGCGTTCTGCGGGGCTTCTTGAGCGCTGTTAACCTGGGCCGCGTTTTGTGGGGCGGCCAGGTAGGCCAGTTGCAGATCCGCGGGACGAATCGCCATGATCGGTAATTTCCCCTCGCAGCGTCCGTTCTACTTTATTTTCGGCCGCTTCGGCACCGGGTGTAGGCCGGCGCAGGTACTTCTGCTTGACGGTGGGGTCGTCTTCACGGTAGCCGAGGTCGGCCCGCAGCTCGCGCAGCCGCTGGCGAAGATGGATCACGGCCTGGGCGTGGATCTGCGAAACGCGCGACTCCGAAACGCCCAGCGCGCCCTTGATCTCCTTGAGCGTCTGGCCTTCGAAATAGTAGAGCGTGATCACGGTGCGCTCTTGCGGCGGGAGATTTTCGACGGCGCGCGCGAGCTCGGCGTGAACTTCGCGCGACTCGACCTCGCTGATGACGTCGTTGTCGTCGTCGCGCAACGTATCGACCAGCGGAATCTCGTAGCCCTTTTCGTTGGGCAGAAACTCTTCGAGCGAGAGTACGGCGGTGCCGCGCACGCGCTGGATGAGCTGGTCGAGCTCCTTCTTCGAGAGGCCGAGACGCTGCCCGACCTCGGATTCGGTCGGCGCGCGGCCGAGCTCGACCTCGAGCTCCTGGTAGGTGCGCTCGAGTTCGCGAGCGCGCTGACGGACGGCACGCGGAACCCAATCCAGCGAACGCAAAGCGTCGAGAATCGCCCCGTTGATGCGGGTGATCGCGTAGGTCTCGAACTTCACGCCGCGCGCGTCGTCGTATTTCTCGATGGCGTCGATCAAGCCTAAAATCCCGTCGTTGATGAGATCGTTGATCTCCACGTTCGGGGGTAGGTTGACGGAGATTCGACCGGCCACGTACTTCACCAGATGCAGGTACTTGTGAACGATCTCTTCTCGCGAGAGTTCGACGCCGCCGATGACGTAGCTGCGCTGACTACGGCTCAGCTTCATGCAACCCCGTGGGCGCGCAATCGATGCGCCCGATCTTGGTATTCATACTCCTCCATGCCCCTCCTACCGCGCTTCGTCATCGTTTTGCTCAAGTGAGGTTAAGACTTTGCCACGCCGGCGAGGCTCACTAAGGCCGGAGAGATCTCGTTGAGCGGCAATTCTCGGTCGACGAGACCCTCTTTCGCGGCCGCTCGGGGCATCCCGTATACCACACACGTGGCTTCATTTTGTCCGAGCACGTAACCGCCCCGTTCTTTAAGCTCGCGTAAACCTCGTACGCCGTCTTGTCCCATCCCGGTGAGGATCACGCCGATCGCCGACTTGCCGTAGACGTGTGCAACCTGCGACGTCATGTGATCGACGCTGGGCACGTGCAGCGACGAACCGTCGTCATCGACCAGGCGGACCTCCGTCTCTCCGGTGTTGCGCCGGCGCAACTCCACCTGCTTTCCGCTGGGCACGACGAGGGCGACGCCCGGTTCGAGGATCATGCCGTTGACCGCTTCGTGAACGGCGATCTTGCTCGATGCGTTGAGACGGTCGGCGAGCGGTCGCGTGAAACCCATCGGCATGTGTTGCACGATCAGCAGCGGAAGCGGAAAGTTGCCCGGCAGCACCGGTACCACGTGCGACAGAGCGACCGGTCCCCCGGTCGACGTTCCGATCGCTACGCACTCGTAGTGTGACGTCGTCAGCGGCCGCGCGACGGAAGGCGGCGCGATGATACGCGGGGGCTCTTCGATCGGCGGCGGCGCATGGACGATCGGCTGCGCAGGCTGCGCGCCACGGCGCGAGACCGCGCGGATCTTTGCGATCAAATCGCGCGCGACGTCGGTGATGTTCACATAGGCCGCGTCCGGTTTGGAGATGAAGTCGACCGCGCCCAGCTCGAGCGCACGAAAGGTCGTCTCGGCGCCCTCCCGCGTCAGCGAACTGCACATGATGATCGGGATGCGGTGATCGGCGACGATCTGACGCACCGCTTCGAGACCGCCCATCCCCGGCATCTCGACGTCCATCGTGATGACGTCGGGATTGAGTTGCAGCGCCTTGGAGATCGCTTCCTCGCCGCTGCGAGCCGTCGCCAGTACGCTGAGGTCGGATTCCTTTTCGATCATGGTCGCGATCGCGCGGCGCATGAACGCCGAGTCGTCGACGACCAAAACGTTTATCGGTGCCATAATTTAATGACCTGTAACACTCGCATCACTTCCGTCGATAGTAAATAGCTTTGGGATTGACGACTGGGTCGTAGCGATCGGTCAAGCGCATGATCGACTCCGCATGTCCCAAGAAAAGGAAGCCGCCGGGGCGCAACGCCTGCGCAAACGCCTCCACCACGCGTTTCTGCGTCGGCTTCTCGAAATAGATGAGCACGTTGCGGCAGAAGATTGCGTCGAAGGGTCCCATCGCTTCGACGGAACGCTGATCCATCAGGTTCAGTCGCGAGAACTCTACCATGTGCTTGATCTCGTCGTTGATGAAAAAACCGCCTTCAAACGGGCGGAAGTACTTTTGGACCACTTCGGGCGGCGTCGCCCGAAACGAAAGCTCTCGGTAGAAGCCCGTCGCGGCGCGCTCGAGCGCGCGGGGCGAGAGGTCGGTCGCTCGCAACACGACGCTCGAAGGGGTCGTGCGGTGCGTTTCCTTGAGCATCATCGCGATCGTATACGGCTCTTCGCCGGTCGAGCATGCCGAGGACCACACGCGCAGCGGCGTTCCGGCGCGCATCGACTCGTCGAGGACGTCGGTGACGAGGACGTCCAACTGGGCGCGCTCGCGAAAGAAATACGTCTCGTTGTTCGACAGTACCGACGCGAGCTCGGACCACTCGCCCTCCCGCTCGGGAGACGCGACGAGATAATGATGATATCCGGCAAAATTCGGGAGGCGGCATTTGAGCAGCCGCGTCTGAAGCCGGCTCTGCAGCAAAAATTGCTTGCTATCATCATAATAGATACCGAAGCGTTCGCGGATGAGATCGCGCAACGCCGTAAACTCGTGTTCCGAAATAGCAATCGTCGACACGCGATATTATCCGTACTCGTGGCCGTTTCGCCGCCTACGCGAACGAGGCCCGCGTCGCGAACCGCAACGCGTGTACGGCGAGCACCAGCCGGTCGAGCGGCGAGCGCTCGTGATCTTCCTTGGAAAGTGCGCCCGAGAATCGCGTGCTCGCGGCGAGCTGTTGGAAGAGCATGCCGTATCGTGCCGGCCGGCGTTCGAGGTAACGCATCAGCCGCACGCGGTGCTCGAGCCGGCGTTGGAAGCGTGCTCGCAGTCGCGTGCCATACTCGAACGCCGCGCGGGCGGGATCGTTGCGAAACTCGCCGATCGCCGCAGCCGCAAGTCGCCCGCTCATCGCGGCTTCGTAGATCCCTTCGCCGTTGGTCGCGTCCACCAGGCCGGCCGCCGTTCCGGCCACCATCGTGCTGCCGGCGCTCACCCGGGCGCGCGGCCAGCCGCCGAACAGCAGGTGCCCTTCTTCCTTAACGTCGATGACGCGCACGCCGGGATAGAGCCGTGCGCGCGTTCGCGTTTCGAACGCGTCGAGCTCTTCTCGCAGCCGCCCGCCCTCGAGTTTGCCGAGCACGCCCAAGCCGATCGCGAGATGGTCGCGTTTGGGGAACATCCAGGCGACGACCTGTCTCCCGTCGCGCGCCTGATAATAATGTAGCTCCAGCGTCCGGTAGGCGATCGGGTGAGCCGGACCGTCGAGGTAGACGCGATACTGCAACGTCGTCATGAGGCCGTCTCGCCAGCGCACGTCGCGGAGGCGATCGTCGAGGCGAGCGGTCGCGCCCTGCGCAAAGAGGACGTTTCGCGCGCGAATCAGCCGGCGTTCGTCCTGACGCTGATCGGCGTATTCCACGATCGTGCTCCGCCCGTCGGCGCGGCACGAGCGCCACAGCGCGTGCGTGCGAATCTGCGCGCCTTCGCGCGCGGCGAAGCGTGCGATCTCGCCATCGAGTTCCTCACGCGTGGTCGTGTGGCCGGGGCCGAAAAAGACCTCGTGCTCGCACCCACCTGCATCGAAGAGCGCGAGACGCGGCGTATCGCAATGCACGAGCTCACGCGGGAGATCGAACGTCTCGCAAAAACCCGGCCGAAGGCCCGCGGCGCAGACCCGTTTGGCGCCAACCACCCCGTCTTTCTCCAGCACGACCGTTTCGATGCCGCTTCGCGCGGCCTCGCGAGCCGCCGTCGCGCCGGCGGGTCCGGCGCCGATGACGACAAACTCCACCTCTTCGATCATGTCGAGGTCCTTGGTGGGCGGCCACAGAACACCCTGCGCCGCACGAGCCTTCCGGAACAATCGCGAAACAAGTACGAGTACGACAAGCCGCTGCTCGACATCTTTCGCCTCGATCGCGCGCTGCATTCGTCGATCCATTATCCAGGCGCTACGGTTTTGCGCCGCAGACGCTCGCGCTCGCAAAGTCTCGCACTTCTTCGCGACCTACAAGGCGCTCGAAGGCAAATCGACCCGCATCGGCGGATGGCGCGACGGGGCTTGCGCGGGCCGCGAGATCGTCGAATCGCACGAGCGTTTCAAGCAGAAGGCTTAGGCCGGGCCCACGCAGTACCCCCCGTAAAATTGAGCGGCGCCCCCTGGGCGCCGCACTGCTGCTTCCTCGAGGGAAACGACTTTACATGACCGCACAATATGCGATTGAGGCCGGGGTGATCGGCGGTGCGCTGGCCGTGCTTTACGGCATTGTCCTCACGTTCTGGGTGCTCCGCCGCCCGGAAGGCAACGCGCGCATGAAGGAGATCGCAGCGGCGATCCAAGAGGGCGCGATGGCCTTCCTCCGACGCCAATACGGAACGATTGCGATCGTCGCGGTCGTCCTCGCGATCCTCATCTGGATCGCGCCGCCGCTGGGATGGGAAGCTGCAGTCGGCTTTCTGATCGGTGCGGTGCTTTCCGGGGCCGCGGGATTCATCGGCATGATCGTTTCGGTTCGCGCCAACGTGCGGACGGCCGAAGCGGCGCGCGGCGGCCTTGGCCCGGCGCTCAACGTCGCGTTCCGCGGCGGCACGGTGACGGGCATGTTGGTCGTCGGCCTCGGCTTGCTGGCGGTCTCCGTCTATTACGCGATCCTGCAGAACGTCAACAGCGGCGACACGAGCCGCACGCTGGGCGCAATGGTCGGGCTCGCCTTCGGATGTTCGCTGATCTCGGTTTTCGCGCGGTTGGGCGGCGGCATCTACACCAAAGCCGCCGACGTCGGTGCGGATTTGGTCGGTAAGGTCGAAGCCGGCATTCCCGAGGACGACCCGCGCAATCCCGCGGTGATTGCCGACAATGTCGGCGACAACGTCGGCGATTGCGCCGGCATGGCGGCAGATCTCTTCGAGACGTACTGCGTCACCACGGTTGCGGCGATGTTGCTGGGCAATCTCGTCTTCGGCGACAAACTCCCCGGCGCAACGACGTTCCCGCTGTTTCTGGGGGCGATTTCGATCGTCGCGTCGATCCTCGGCTCGTGGGTCGTCGGGCTGGGAAAGGTCTCGAAGACGCGTATCATGGCGTCGCTCTATAACGGCATGGTCCTGGCAGGGGTCCTCGCGCTCGTCGGCTTCTACTTCGTGACCCAACGCGAATTCGCGGGCTCGGACGTGAATCCGATCAGCATTTTCTTCTGCGCGCTGGTCGGCGTGGCGATCACCGGATTGATCACGTTCATCACCGAGTACTACACCGGCACGCAGTTTTCGCCCGTACGGCGCATCGCGCAAGCGTCGGTTACCGGTCATGCCACGAATATCATCGCCGGATTGGCGGTCTCGATGCAGGGTACGGCATTACCGGCGCTCGTGATCGTGATCGGTATCCTCGTGAGTTACGGTCTCGCCGGAACGTACGGCGTCGGAATCGCCGTCATGGCGATGCTGTCGCTCGCCGGCATCGTCGTTGCGATCGACTCGTTCGGCCCAATAACCGACAACGCGGGCGGCATCGCCGAGATGGCCGATATGCCCGAAGACGTGCGCGACGTCACCGATCCGCTCGACGCGGTGGGCAACACGACGAAAGCCGTCACCAAGGGCTATGCGATCGGCTCGGCGGCGCTCGCCGCGCTCGTGCTCTTCGCCTCGTTCTTGCAGGAGCTCATCAAAGCGAAATGCGGCGCAACGTCGAGCGGCGCTGACTGTGCGACCGCGGTAACGAACCTGTTCGCGATCGGAAATCCCTACGTGCTCTGCGGTCTATTCATCGGGGGCTTGTTACCGTATCTGTTCGCGTCGCTTGCGATGGAAGCGGTCGGCCGTGCGGGCGGTAAGGTCGTCGAAGAAGTGCGCCGTCAGTTCCGTGAAAATCCGGGCATCATGGCGGGCACCTCGAAGCCCGATTACGGCGCGACGGTGGGCATCGTGACCGCCGGCGCGCTCAAAGAGATGATTCTTCCCGCGCTGATTCCGGTCGGCGTCCCGATCGTCGTCGTGTTGCTTGCCGTCTCGAACCTGCTACCGGGCGATACGGCGGCTCAATTGATGGGCGGCATATTGGTCGGGTCGATCGTCACCGGCCTCTTCCTCGCGATCTCGATGACGACCGGCGGCGGCGCATGGGACAACGCGAAGAAGTATATCGAAGACGGCAACCTCGGCGGCAAGGGCTCGATCGCGCACCAAGCCGCGGTCACCGGCGACACCGTCGGCGATCCCTATAAAGATACGGCCGGTCCCGCTATCAACCCGATGATCAAAGTATTGAACATCGTGGCGCTGCTTCTCGTGGGATTTCTAGTCCACTAGCGGCGTTTCGGCAAGAACCGCACTCTCCAACGCGACGGCGGCGTCCACGGATTCGTGGACGTCGTCGCGTGCGTCGGTCGCGCGCCATGCCACCAGCGCCGCACCGACGAGCATCGCACCGCCGAGGTACCACGCGACGCTCGGGGATTTCCACACGTGCGCATCGCTCACCGTATACGCGAACGTACCGGTGAAGATGGCCGGCCCGATCAGCATCCCGACGCTGCGCAAAAGTGTAATCGCACCTTGGAGCTCGCCCTGTTCGTGCTTGCCGACGCGCCGCGTCATGAGCGATTGCGACGCCGAGCCTGCGATCATCCAGAGCATGTTCACCGGAATGGCTATCCAGAAGAGCACCGCGGTTCCGCCGTACATGCAAAACCCCAGCGCCCCGAACAACAGCCCCACCAGGAGCGCGCGGCGCTCGCCGATCCGGTCGACGACCGGTTGAATGAGGAACGCCGAGATGAGAATCGTGAAGATACCGACGATCGCAAGCGAGATGCCGATGGTGCTCATCGTCCACGCGTATGCAAACATCGTGTAGAGGACGAAGAGCTGCGGCAAGGCCTCGTGTGCTACGTAACCGATCAGATTCGACAACGCCAAACCGGCAAGCTCGCGATGGCGCCGCAGCATCTTCACCGAACCCAGCGGATTGGCGCGCGCCCAGCTAAAGGCATTGCGATGCTCGGGCGCGAGCGACTCCGGAAGCACGAAGAAGCCGTACAAGAAATTCACCAGACTGAGCGCCCCCGCGACCCAGAACGGAAGGCGCAATCCGTGCATCGCAAGCAGTCCGCCGATTGCGGGCCCGACCACGAACCCGACGCCGAAGGCCGCGCTGATCATCCCGTACGCGCCGGCACGCTTTTCCTCCGGTGTTACGTCGGCGACGTAGGCGCTGGCGACGGTGATGCTTGCCGTCGTGCCGCCGGCGAGTACGCGCCCCGCGAACAACCAGCCGAGATTGGGCGCCAAAGCAAGGATCAGATAGTCGACGGCGGTGCCGAAATTCGAAAGCAGCACGATCGGACGGCGGCCGACGCGATCCGAGAGCGTGCCCAGAACGGGCGACGCAAAGAACTGGACGAGGGCAAATATCGTCGAGAACAGGCCCGAGAGCAACGACGCGTCGGCGTAGTTCCCGTGCGTGAAGCTGAGCACGAGCGGATTGAAGACCGGCACCATGATCCCGAGCGAGATCATGTCGAGCAAAACCGTAACGAAGATGAACGTCATGGCCGCGTGACGCTTATTGAGCACAGCTTTCACTCCACAGATCGATCGCGCGCCCTATCCGTTTTCGATCGCCGGTTGCGGCGTAGTCGAGCATGAATCCGCGAAAGAGCGCGAGGGTCAGCGTGGCAACGGCGCGCGCGCGATCGGGGCTCAGGCCGCGCTTACGCAGCGGCTCGGCGAGAAACGCGAGCCAATCCTCGACGGCGCCTTGCAAAAACCCCGGAAATGCGCGCGGCGTGCGCAGCGCAAGCGCATAGGTCTCGAAAAAGAGCTTGAGCATCGGAGCGAGGTCCGCTTGGGACATGTATGACCGGGGGTAGCCTATCATACCTGAAACAGTTGTTTCAAGTGTGAGAGGCCGGCTCGGGCTACGTCTGCGAAAGCCAGCTCGCGGCTTTGAACCAGAGTTCCATCGCCGCGTTGACGCGGGCTCGATCCCCGGTCGCGAGCCAGTCCATCATCGCGCCCCGGTAGACCGCGATGCCGAGCGTCGCGAACGCATCGGCGCGCTCGGCCGGAACGCCGCGGCGCACCATGGCGTCGGTTACCAAGTCGAGCCAATCGTTGATACCGTGCAGAAACTCACCGTAATGGGCGTCGGCGATCGCGAGACCGTACACCTCGAAAAACAGACGCGACGCGTCCGCGGTCTCGACGTAAAACTCCCACATCTCGCGACGGAAATCGTCGTCCGCCATCGTTTGGTCGAGGTTCGCGAACTTCTCGCGCAGACGAATTCGGTTGCGGGCGACCAGGGCAACGGCCAGCTCGGTCTTCGTCGGGAAAAACTCGCGCAGCCGTCCCGCTTCGACCCCGAGCGCGCTCGCGAGATCCTCGAAGGTCGAGGTCATGATCCCGTGCCGCTCGACGTGCTCGCGGACACGCTCGAGCAGCGCCTCGCGTTCCCGGAATTCGGTATCGCTATCCACGGTTATTTCGGCGAGGCGCTCGCGTGATCGAGCGCTTCGTATTTACGGTAGACGGCATAGTAGGTCGCGCCTATGATCCCGATCGCGAAAACGATCAGACCATCTCCTACCACGGTACCGATCGCACTCGTCGGCGGCAGCAACCAGCGCAAGAGCGCGCGGCCGCCGAATGCACCGAGATAGATCACCGCCGTCGCCCAGTTCGGACCCAACTGCATGACGCCGTGCCGATCGGTCGCGCTGACTTGGGTGTGATGGCCGCGCAGAATACCAAGGGGAATTCCCGCCGCCAAACCAAGCACGACCGCCGCGACGATCTCCCATGGCGGGGGATTGAAGAGCCGGACGCTGCCGTAGATTGCAAAGGCGGCGAGCAACAGCAACAGCGACACGAAGATCCACATGCGGCTCACGCTGATCCGCTGCGGCCGCGACACGCGGTACAAAACGATGAGGATGACGACGAGATAGATGATGACGTTCGCGGGCGTCATCGCACCGGGCTGACCCGACACGCAGAACCTCCAAAGCGAAAGGGCAAGGCTGCATGAGCAACCTCGCCCTCTTTATTCGAAGCCATTTCGAAGTCATTTTCGAATCCG
>DATJRM010000087.1:0-46484 GCA_035504755.1 Candidatus Acidiferrales bacterium | reverse complement strand
TTGCCGAATCCTCATAATCATGGTCGTACCGCTGCTGCAGCGATAGTGTTGATCTCGCGCGATCAATGGAACAACGACACCGAAGTCCTGCGACCCAAAACCGGAAGTATTAGCAAGAACCTCGGCAACGTCGCCCGAGAGTTCTGCGTCGATTGTTGCCGGCGCCATCGGCGTTTCCGCTCGGGGAGTGGTCGCGGTCGCGGGCGTGACCTGCGCGACCTCTACGCTACGAGTCGCGCCGAGTGCGACTCGAGCGTTCTGCAGAAACGGCATGGCGCTGTTTATCCCAATACCGATGTTCGTCTGATCGGACCCGACTTTCGCCTCGACTATCGCGTAGACGTTGCCCGTGCTCGGATCGAACACCGGGCCCCCGCTGTTGCCGCGCTCCACCTGAGCATCAAAAATCATGAAGCGACCGCCCGCCTCATAGGCATTGACGATTCCCTGGTGCACCGCCGGCGAAAGACCGAGACCCTCAAGCGCAAACTCAACATTCGAGCCCGGATAACCGGCGATCGCGATCGCACTCCCCTCAGGCAAGCGGTTGCGAACGATACGAAGGGGAGGAACCGCGCCGGCAATCGCAACCAATGCAAGATCCAAGTCGGCGTTCGTCCGAACCACCGTGCCCGTTTGCCATCTTTTCTGATTGCTTGCGAGGGAAACACCGACCGTATGGGATGCTCCCACGACATGCGCAGTCGTCAGGAGAAATGAGGTCGCCGTTCCGTCCTTGTTCGTTACATTGCCAACGCAAAAAGCCGAACCCGTGACGAGGAACTTGCCTTTCCGGTAGGCGATAAGGGCCAGGCTCTGCTTAACGACCGCGTAGGTCGAGGCGAGCGATTCATCGCCTCGCGCCGCAATCGGTTCGAGACCTGCCGCAGCGATCGCAAGCGCAAGGAAAACGGAAAGTAGTTTGCTCAAGATTTGAAAATCGTTGTGGGCGCCTCACGTTGTATCCTGCGCGCGGCCGGCGTTTTTGGCTCGCGACACGCCAAATCCCGCCCCGCCGTCCCTTACGTAATATGGCGATGCGCAACAGTCGCTCGTCGCCGCGTCGGCAGATCCTGTCGTTCGTTGCGCGACGATGAAACGCTATGCAGGCTTACCCGTTTCCGGTGGAGATTCAAATCAAATATGAATAGACAAGGCTTCCTTCTCTCAAGCGCGATTGCGGTGACGCTGCCGTCGATGGAGCCCGTTGCGGCAGCCACGCCTAGTGCGGCCTTTGACTTGGATGTATTTAACGCTTGGTTGTCGCGAAGCGCTGCCCATCGCCAGTGCTTCGGCGCAACGGAACGACGGGGCGGCGCAGTGCTGAATCAAATGAGAAACTCGATTCGCGCGTATAGAACTGCGCTCAACGAACCTCGGGGCTCGATGCACGCGATCGCCGTCCTATATGCGGGTAACAGCATCAGTATCGCGTACAACGATCAGCTTTGGAACGAATTGCTAATTCCCGTCGTAAGCGGCTCAAGCGATGTTGGCACTCTAACGCCAGAAAGTGGTAATCCCTTCAGCAGCACGCTCGCGGAACTCTCAAACGATGGCTCTCATTTCTTCGTCTGCAACAATGCTTTGACGGAAGATGCGCGAATTCTTGGACGCATGAAGCAGCGCAGTGCTGATGACATGTATGCTTTCATTGCCGCGCGCCTGGTACCGAACGCGATGATCGTACCTGCTGGGGTGATGGCAATTAATGCGGCGCAAGAAGCGCATTTCACGTATGTCGCCGCCTGATAAGAGCCGTTATTCTCTTGCGACAGTTGAGCGTACTACGTTGCCATTTCATCGCGGATCGGCCGCGCACGTTGAAGGGCGGATCCAAATGCGACGTGCCTGATGGTCGTAGAGGAGTCGAAATTTTCCTAAGAGATCGCTTCCCAGCAGCATCGCCGGCCGGTTCCCAAAATCTCGGCGAAGAACCGGCAGGTCGATTACCTCTGCGCGCGCGTTGCGAACGCTCACGCCCGCGAAACGAACCGTTCCGATCGGACCCACTCGCGGCGTCATGCGGTTCGAACTCGCACCGTAGATCGCAGCGCCGTTGTGAAAGTCCGCCGAACGCGTGTCGATGCCGGCGACTCGCGCAAAGGCCGGTGTCATGCGAGTATCACGCGATCCCGTATCGATCACCGCCGTTCCGGCGTGGCCATTGACGGAGATCGGTATCGAGAGCAGACCGCTTCCGTTCACGGCTGCCGCCGATACCGGTGCGCCGTCGTCGCCCACGGCTCGAGCGGACTCCGGCTTGGCGTAGACCTCGACCTTGCCGCACGGAAAATCGAACGCAACGATCGCACCGTCCATGTAGTCCGTGCCAAGCACGCCCGCTTCGCGTCCGGCATCGTGCCGATTCGGAAGACCGTATACCGTGACGTGTTCTATGTGACGGCCGCTCATCGCCAAGTCGTCGATCGTGTAGAGCGGAACGTCTGCCGTGCCCGTCTGACCCGACAGACTACCCGCTCCACCCGCGACCGTTTTCAATTTCGCCAAGCTGGCAAACCATTGATACACCGCGGAGCCGTCGGCTCCGGTATCCAGAATGAACGGATACGGTCCTCGTCCGTTGACAAATACGGGCACGGTCTGGTGGCCGTCGGGCGATGGGCTGAGAAGTACCTGCGCATTCACGATGCTGCCCGTGACACAGGCAACGAGAAAGACTGCGCACAGTGCGAGAACACGGCGGAGCATAGACGATCCTCTGCTTTTGGGATTGCAACTAATTCTTTAAGAGGTATAATACCCGCGTCTCGACCCGCGTGTCAAGCGCACTCACGAGCTGCGTAGACGTTTTGGCGCAACGCCGATATAGCGTCGCACCGTCATCGCCATGTGGCTTTGGTTTGCGAACCCCACGTGCAACGCGACGTCGCTAAGGGGCAGGCGCGTGTGCGTGATGAGGTCTACTGCGCGCTCAACGCGGCGCCGGATAATATAGCGATGCACAGGTATGCCGAGCGAGTTCTTAAAGAGCGTGCCAAAATGCGACGGACTCATGCCCGCGACTTCCGCAATGGTGCGCAGATTCAGGTCCGCGGAAAGACGATCGTCGATGTATGCCAGCACGCGTTGCAGCGTGGGACGGGGCAGCCCGCGAGAAAGCTCCTTCGGCGTCGACGTGCCCCAACGGCGCAGCAGTTGTGAGGCCAGCGCAACGGCGAGGCTATCGGCGTAAACCCGCCCAAGAGGCTGATCGAGCTCGAGCTCGGCCTTGAGCGCCCACATAATGTGCTCTATCTGGGGGTCGCGACACGTGAGACGCTGTTCGAGCGTCACGCGATCGGCGTCCATGCCCATGGAATATGCCGTCTCGCGCACCAGGCTGTGCTCGAGACCGACGCTAAAAACCAAGCTCCGGCCCGCGTCAACGAATGAGACCGTCGATCGTGCCGGGAAAATATCAAATGTGCCGGTGCGCAGAAATCGCGACTCGCCTTCGCCATCGCAACGCACGGCAGTGTCAACCGGCTCGCCGACCAGCATCGCCACGTTGTGCTGTGCAAAAACGAGTTCGCCGGCCCCTCCCTCAATGTCGATCAGTGTGGCGCTAAATCCACCCCAACCCCGGTCGTCGGCGGTCAGGCGCGAAGCCACGGTTAGCGGTCGCTCACGCCACGCATCGAGTCGATCGTCCACTGCCCCGATTATAGCAGGCTGCGACAGGGCAATGGCTCTGACGGGTCGCGTGGGACTGTGCACTACAACCGCTTGACGAGTGTTCCCTGACCCCCTGCGTAGTGCCACGTTCCACCGTCTTTGACCCATACGTCGGTATAGCGAACGATCCGATTGTAGGTTTCGCCTGCGTATGTGAATTTTACGTGCAGTAAGCCCGTCAAGATTGCACAGTCGCCGTTATAAGACCGCACTGACACGTCGCTCGGATCATTCGCCAGCCACTTGATCGCCCGATTGCCCAGAATCTTGAGAAATGCATCGTGGTCGTAGACTTTGCCGTTGACGTCGACGACGGAATAGTCGTGAGTGATCAACTTGGACAACGTCTCGGTGTCGTACCGCTCCGATGCGGTTTGCAACACCGCATTTAGGGCGGTAATCTGCTTGGCGATCCGGGTATCGTCGCCCGTCGCCGCGACGCCTAAGAGCAATACGGCACAGCAAACCAAAATACGCTTCATGGGATAGATTGTATGGACCCGAGAGTCTCGCGGTCGCCTCAAATCCATCGATTTCGAACAAAAACGCACGCAGAAGAGATCATGCAGGCGATTGCGCGCAAACGAAAACGCCGCCGTTGTTAATGGCGGCCAACGGCGACGTCGCAAGGACGCTGTACGTCTTTCCACTCTCATTATACCGCGCGATGGGGGGCTTGCGGCAAGGTCCCCCGCGCGCCGTATAGTCGGGTGATGACCGAGCACGCGGTGGTGATTGCCGGTGGAGGCCCGACGGGCCTGATGTTGGCGGGCGAACTGGGGCTTGCGGGCGTCGACGTTGCGATTGTGGAGCGGCGACCCAATCAAGACATCGTGGGTTCGCGCGCGGGCGGTCTGCACTCGCGCACGATCGAGGTTCTCGATCAGCGTGGAATCGCCGACCGGTTCCTCTCGCAAGGGAAAGTCGCCCAGGTCGCGGGCTTCGCCGGGATACGATTGGACATCAGTGATTTTCCCACTCGTCATCCGTACGGGCTCGGGCTGTGGCAGAACCACATCGAGCGCATATTGGCCGGCTGGGTCGACGAACTCTCGGTGCCGATCTATCGCGCACGTGACGTGACCGGCTTCGCGCAACACGACACCGGCGTTGACGTCGAGTTGTCCGACGGAGGGTCGTTGCGCGCACAATATCTCGTCGGATGCGACGGCGGACGCAGTACGATCCGTAAAGCGGCAGGCATTGAGTTCGCCGGATGGGACGCGACCACCAGCAGTTTGATCGCCCTGGTCGAGATGACCGAAGAACCGGAGCTGGGCATTCACCAAGACGCGATCGGGGTGCACTCATTCGGCCGTCTGGAGTACGAGATTCGCGACGGCGAGGTGATCTTCGAGAACGGTGGGCCCATACGGGTCATGGTGACCGAAAAACACGTGGGACGGACGAGCGAACCGCCCACCCTGCGTGACCTCAGCGATGCACTCATCGCCGCATGCGGGACCGATTACGGAGTCCACAGTCCGACCTCGATCTCTCGTTTCACCGATGCGACGCGGCAGGCCGTGACTTACCGCGATCGACGGGTCCTATTGGCCGGCGACGCTGCGCACGTGCACGCGCCGGACGGTGGACAGGGGCTTAACATCGGTGTCCAAGACGCCGTAAATCTCGGGTGGAAGTTGGCCCAGGTTGTCAAGAACGCGTCGCGGGAACGTCTTCTCGACACCTATCATACCGAGCGTCACCCGGTTGCTGCTCGCGTGTTGCGCAACACGATGGCCGCCGTTGCGCTTCGTCGCCAAGACGAACGCACGAAAGCCGTGCGCGATACCATTTCCGAGCTGCTCGAAATGGATGAACCACGCAAGCGATTCGCCGCGATGATGTCCGGTCTGGATATTCGTTACGACCTTGGCGAGGGACACCCGCTGCTCGGACGTCGCATACCGGATCTCGACCTCGTCGCCGCCAACGGCCCGCTGCGCCTGTTCACGCTGCTCCATCACGCGCGGGCGATGCTCCTCAACCTTGGCGAGTGCGGCAGTCTCGACATTGCGCAATGGGCGGATCGAGTTCAGTTGGTCGACGCAAGATACGACGGCACGTGGGAGCTTCCCATACTTGGGGCCATTGCCGCTCCGACCGCCGCGCTGATCCGGCCCGATGGATATGTTGCGTGGGTGGGAGATCAATCTCAACTCGGGCTCGCCGAGGCGCTAACAACGTGGTTCGGATCGGCTACCGCTTATAGATTATAGAGCCGAATCCGCCCGATAGTTGCCGGCTGTCGAAAGGGTCTTGAGAGGTGCCGCACCAAAACCCGGCCGGGTTCAAGGGAGATCAAGGATGTTGCTCGCGATTGCCCTCTCGACCGTACTTGACATCGACATCGAATGGTCGTCCACATATAAAGGCCACACCTACGGCCCCGTCGCGACGCATATTGTCCGCAACGGGAACGATTTTGTCTTGAATGGAGCGCCGATATCCGCTGATGCCGTGCAGGCGCTGATCGACGCGCTGGAAGCACCCGCGATGAGCGAACCGACACTCGAGGGGCTGCACCTCGGAAGCGATGCGCTGGATTCGATCGAGCCCGCAGCGATGCAAACGTGCAATGGCGTCAGCGCGACGCAAGCCGCGCAAGATGTGTATCGAGAGCGCTTCACCGACGTAGCGGCCTTCGCGACGTTTCTCCACACATATTACGCAAAGCCACCGCCCAATGCCGCCGTCCCCACCCTTCGTATCGTCGTCACGACGAGCGGCGGCCCGCTCGCCGCAGTGTCGACGTCGAGCAAGGCCGGCATGCTGCCCTTCACCGTCACGCGCGGCGACACAAGCATCGCGACGTATAATGCCGCACTCTCGGCGGCGGTCGATGCGCTGCTGCCGGCGTCTTTGCCGGCAAGGCTGCTTCGGATGGACTCGCTGAACGACGAGTGGGCGGTGACCGTCTGCGACGACGACATGACGGACCTCGCATTTCGTGACGCATTGCCACAGACGCAGGCATTTGCGCAAAAGCACGGCTTGACGGTGCACGGCTGGGTCCACGGCAACCCGATCGATCTGATAAGCGTTAGCGTATGGAGAGCCGATACCCCGCGGATTACGATGCACTACAGTACGGGTGGAGGCGGCGACGTCGCCTCGGTCATGGCTTTGCGGAACAATTCGAACGTGCTGCACCGCGTCGCCATCCTTCCGTGGCTGCAGCATGTTCTGGCAAAAAATCCCAACGCGGTCGTGAGCGTTGACGATCCGTCGATGAACGGCAACTTTCTCGAAGGCTTCGAGGTCCAGGAGCTCCGTCGCGCGGGTTTCGGTCAAGCAGCATCGCTCTTAGCAAGTAATCTCGCGACCGCGCAGGGCTTCTGGGTCTGGCTCAAACCCGACAAAGAATCGACGCAGTGGTATCTCCTGGCGAACGGCGACGCACTACTCGTGCACTATCTTCCGGCCGAAGAGCGGCTCCCGTTCGATGCGCAGATGAACGAACGCATCCATCGTCGCGGCGTCCCCTTCGACAAAACGCCGACGATCACGGTCGGGGCGATCGTTACGCCGGACGGCACGCTGGAGCCGTAACGCTAAAGACAGTCGGGAATCGCCGGACTCAAGTCGATTTTGTATACTTGCATCCGGTCGCTGAACGTCAGCGTGACGTTGGTCGAGAAGTAACAACCCGGCTGAAAGGCCCCGGGGAGCGAAACGACCATCGTATTGCCCTTTGTATCCGCGACGAGTCCATGCCCTTGCAACATCTCCTCGACGCGCGTGCGCGTCGTTCCGGCCGGGATGTTTTGAAAAATCCAGCGCCGTTGCTCGTTCGAATATTGCACGGTCAGTGCGCTCATCTGCGTCATCGCGCCGGTGAGCGCCGCGCCGAGCGAGGCCAGCTCGGCCGGATCGTTCTTTGCCTGTGTGTACAAACGTTGGATCGGGGCGTCGCCTTTGCCGGTCGCGAGCGCCGCGAGCAGACCCGCTGCCTCGCCTTCGCGCTCCATCTCCGCGGTTTGCGCATCGGAAAGTTTCGCCCCTGATCGTATCGCCGTCGATATCCACACGATCGGCTTTCCACCGGCGTCGGTCCCCGCGTAGTACACGTACGGCGAGGCCGCCGGCATCTCGGATGATTGTTTCGCTACGCCGGTCTGCATGACGCCGGCGCCGGCGAGGCTTAGCGCCGAAAGTTGGAGCACGTCGCGATAGGTAAGCGGCACACCGTCGACGGTGACCGTCACCGTAGGCTCGTTCGCGGCAGCCACCAGGAACGTCGCCAGGGCGCAAGCGGCGAGACGCGGTATAGGGGCGCGCATGGGGCGAACGGTTCGTTATCTGTTTCTCGCTGCCTGTCTCGCATTGCTCTTCACCGCTGCGGCGCGCGCGAGCACGCCATCCTGCACGGTACCAGCGCGTATGCATCTGAGCGCGCTCGTCTTTAGCTACGGCGACGACCTCACACCGATTGCGAAACGCATCGCAGCCGAGGGATTCGATGCGGTGGCAAAATCGCTGCCCCTCAACTATTCAAGCGACGTGGGCTGGTTCGCGCTCGCGCAACTTGCCGGCACGCAATACGCACCGGCAGCCGCGCTGCACGCCGGAGAAACGACCCGCATGAACCCCGAGTTGTCGCCGGGCTTCGTCCATGTCGATCAACTGATCCCCGAGATGTCGTGCGACCGTGCGATCGAGCTGTATCCTGACGACGTCGTGCCGCGCCTCGAACGCGCTCAACTCGAAATGAAAAGCGGAGCGTACGAAGCTGCGACGAGCGACTATACCATCGCGGCGCGGAGCACGAATCCCCGCTTCGCGCAAGCGGCGCAGTACGGACTGGCATACGTTCAGTATCGCGAGGGCGACTACGGCGACGCGCTTACCGACGTAGACGCGTCGATAGCATCGCAAGGCGGTGACGCCTACACGCTCAAAGCCTTGATCGAGGAGGCCATGGGTGATGACGATCTCGCCACCGCGGACGCCGCACGGGGCTTCGACCAATACCGCGGCAATCTAGAAGACGCTTGGGCCGCAACGTACGCGCTCGCGGAAGCGTATTCCGACTTGGGGTATTTCGCCGCTTCCGACGACGAACTCCACGCGGTGCTGAAGCAGCATCCTCGCTACGCACTCGTGCTGGTCGCGCTTGCCTTCAACGAGTTTTCCACCGGTGACGTGGGCGGCGCCACGCGGGATTTCACTGCCGCGGCAAAGGCCGATCCCAGCATGGAGCAGCCGTACCTGGGACTTGCGATGCTCGCCTACGCACAGGGCAATAGCGCGTCGGCGCAACGGTACGCGCAGCAGGCCTACACGCTCTTTCCGCACGACGTCTACACCAAATTATGGGTGCTGATCACCGCGGGTCGCGCGCCGCGCCGGCCACCTGGTTTGAAGCCGTGCGAGCCTGGTTTCTACGCCGGCATCTATGCGCTTCAACACGGACTCAAGCAGCAAGGGGACGCGATGCTGCGCGCCGCCGCGCAAGCCTGCCCGTACCGGGACTACGAGCGTGCCGAGGCACTGCAACTGCTCAAAGCGCAGCGGTAACACCTGTTTCGGAGCAGTCGTCGCTCCGGAAAAGGTCTTGAGAGGACGCGCACCAAAGAGTCACGTGAAGAAAACGCGAGCCGGTACGCCGAGGGTGTACCGGTTCCTTTTGTTTCGGAGGGAAACCGAATGGAACTCATCGATGCGCGCACCTATCGGGCACAGCGCCCGTGGGGCGCGCAGGATGTGGCCGTGCTCGATAGTGCCAGTATCCGGCTTCACTGGACCGATCAACCGTACCATTGGCACGTCAACGATGACACGGAGGTGTTTGTAGTCGTCGACGGACGAGTGAACATGCATATCAGAAATGCGGGCGCCGAGACCGTCGTGCCGCTGATGGCGGGCGACGTACTGCGCATGGACGCCGGCGACGAGCATTACGCGGAGCCCGTGGGTGAGGCTCGCATACTCGTTGTCGAACGCTGCGGCAGCGAATAATCGAGGATGTCACACAGTTGGCACGGCGCCATCGCGCGCCGCGTAACTGCCGGTCACAGGCCAAGACCGATGCGCGTCAAGTTACGATGAGGGAAAAACATGAAGATCGCTTCTTGGGTGCCAACAATGACGTTGCCTGAAGGCGCGTGGGCGCTGCTTCGGTCAGCGATCCCCGCGGCCGCTCTAGCCTTCGGTGTCGCCATATCGGCAAGTGCGACAACGCCTGACTCGGCCGCTCCGCTCGACAGACTGAATGCTTGGCAGGGCCATTGGACCATCGCCAGCGAGAGTAGGGAAACGCCCTACAGCCATGCCTATGCTGTTTCTTGGACTGCCGATTGTTCGTGGATGCCTAATCGGAGCTACATGATCTGCGACTTTCGCAGCGTCGGTGCGGATCCGGAGAGCGGTACGGTTCAGAACAACCTATCCCTGTTTACCTACAGTCAGTCGGAGCAAGCCTACCACCACATGGGAATCACACGCGACCATAAACCGCTTTACGAGAAGATGGATGTCGTTGGTGATACCTGGACGGACCAGTTCGAGATACCGTACAAAGGCAAGTCGCTGTATTGCAGGGACGTCTACACGTTCACGTCGCCGTCCAAATACGAACGGCGTTTCGAAATTTCCGCGGACCAGGGCGCAAATTGGACGCTGGTGTCGACGGGGGTGGGTACAAAATCGCAATAGGAATCAGTTCGAAGGCACGATGACGGCTCGGTGAGGATCGCTCGAGGATATCGACCACGCCTGCGCGATGGCGGAGAGCGGAAAGGTCTTGCTTGGAACGTCGATCTTGCCGTCGCTGATGAGTTGCATGTAGACCGGAACCTGCTTCATGATCTCCGCGATCGATGCCGAGCCCGCGCCGCTGCCCGAGATTCGAATGCGGCGGCTTCGTAGGAGCGAGGATGGCACCCGGGCATCCGGCCCGGCCATTGCACCGATTTGCACGTAGGCGATGTCGGCGCTGTCCTCGTCCAAACCGCGTCGCGCAAGCGCAGCGAATGCCCTCTCCGCGGCGCCTCCCCAAAGAAAGTCGAGTACGATGGACGGCGATGTGGCGTCGAGCGCTTCAACGAGCGCTGCAGCATCGGCGTCGCCATCTCCCGTAAGCGCTACGCTGCGCGCTCCCAATTCCTGCGCTCGCTGCAGTCCGGCCGGATTCCGGCCGACGCCGACGACATGGGTTGCGCCAAGTGCGCGCGCGTTTTGCACCGCGACCAATCCGGCCACGCCGGTGACACCGAGGATCAACATCGTACCCAGTTCGTCGACCTCGTTTGCTCGCGCAGTCAGCGGAAGCCACGATGACAGACCGGGATTGAGCCCCGCCGCGATCTTCACGGGATCGGCTCCAGCCGGCAACGCAACACGCATCCTTTTCGGTACCGCCATGCGCTCCGCCAGCGTCCCGTACGGCGCCTTGACGAAACCCGTATAGACAAGGTCCCCCGACACCGTGCGCGCGACCGCGTCGACTCCCGGAATTAGCGGCCAGGAGTTGGTACTGCCGTAGTGCTGCCCGGATGCGAGCGAGTGGACTACGCGGTGCAGCCCCGTCGCGACCAGATCCACCAGCTCGTACCCGTCTTCGACCTGAGGATCGGGGAACTCACCATATTCCGGAACGGCGCCCGGTCCGCGAACGATTGCAGCCCTCATTTGGCACTCCTTAACGTAGTCAAAACTCTTAACCGGCGAATATATCTTTGGCGATCTGCGGGACCGAGACTCAGCTCACGGAGATTGAATCGAGAAATTGCCGTAGCAGTTCGTCGAACGCTTGCGGGTTGTCGGCGTTGGCAACGTGGCCGGCGTTCGGAATCGCAGCGAAGCGCGATCCACGGATCCCTTCGGCGATCTCGCGCGCAAGGGACTCGGGCGCAATCCCGTCCTGCTCGCCAAAGCATACCAACGCCGGCACGTCGATCGCCGCCAGCGTCGAGCGGTAGTCACCGGTCCACGTCGCGTCGGTCGCGGCGAGATACGAATCGAGATTCTTGCAGCCCATCTGCTCGAGCGTCTCGCGCAGGCGCTCCGCAGGCATCGCGCCCAAACGGGCCGCGCGCTGTTCGGCGAAGGTCCGCATCGATCCGGCATCGCGCGCCGCCGCCTTGATACCGTCGGCGTACGCGCGCGCGTTGGGATAGGCGGCGAAACTGCCGAGAATGACCATCGCCTGGATACGATGGGGGGCGCGTCGCCACAATTCGAATGCCACCACCCCGCCGAGGCTGCAGCCGACGATGGTCGCGCGCTCGATCGCGAATGCATCCATGGCGGCTAGGACGTCGGCCGCGTATCCCTCGCGCGTGATCGTGTCCGGATCGGGCTCGGGCTTCGGGATACCGTTACCCCGCAGTTCGATCGCGAGCGCCCGATAGTGCGGTGAAAACGCCTCGAGCTGGCGGTCCCATATGGCCGCCGTCGAACCGACACCGTGCACGAAGACCAACGCCGGACCCGAATCTCCGGCGTGACGCACCGCGCTTGCAACGCCGTCGCCGGCCCGAACGGCGATCGTTTCGATCATCAAGGTAAGACCGCCGTCGCTTCGATCTCGACTTTGGCGCGATCTTCCAACAAGGCCGCTACTTGAACCAGCGTCATCGCCGGATAGTGCGCACCGAAAAGTTCGCGATAGACATGACCGAGCTGCGCCGCTGCCGCGCGATACGCGCGCTTATCGGTGATGTACCACGTCAAGCGAATGACGTCGGTCGCCGATCCGCCGGCCGCCTGCACGACGGCGAGGACGTTGCGCAGCGCTTGCGCCGCCTGCTCGACCAAATCGTCCGAAGTAAACTCGCCGCGGTCGTTCCAACCGATTTGCCCCGCGACGGCAAGCACACGGCCGTGCGCGATGGCGCCGTTGCTGTAGCCGCTCGGCCGTGGCCAGCCGTCGGGTTGCACCGTCTTCATGTGGTGGTCTCCCCTCGTTCGATTTCGCCGGACGCACGTTCCCTCAAGCGATAGCGTTGCACTTTGCCGGTGAGCGTGCGCGGCAGCTCCTCGACAAACTCGATTTCGCGCGGGGCCTTGTACGGCGCGATCAACGCTTTGACGTGTTCGCGAAGTTCTTCGCACTTCTCGAGGTTACGATGCTCTGCCGCGGTCATCACGACGTAGGCTTTGACGATGTTGGTTCCATGCGCCGGATCCGGCTTACCTACGACCGCCGCCTCGCGAACGTGCGCATGTGCGAGCAACGCTTGCTCCACTTCCGGGCCGGAGATATTGTAGCCGGCCGATACGATCAGATCGTCGGTGCGCGCGACGTAGTAGAAATACCCTTCGCCGTCGACGCGATACGCGTCGCCCGGATAATTCCAGCCGCGCTGCACGTAGTTGCGCTGTCGCTCGTCGTCGAGGTATTTGCACCCGGTCGGCCCTTGCACCGCCAGACGGCCGATCTCACCCGCCGGCAACACATTGCCCTCGTCGTCGTGTATCTGCGCGACGTAACCCGGCACGACCCGTCCCGTCGATCCCGAGCGCGTCTGATCCCGAGGCGAGCCGATGAAGACGTGCAGCATCTCGGTGCTTCCGATACCGTCGAGGATCCGCAGATTCGTGCGCGCGAGCCACTCATCGAAGACCGGCTTGGGCAACGTCTCGCCGGCCGACACGCACGTATGCAAGGAACTCACGGCGTAGCGCTCGAGCATCGCGCACATGGCGCGATAGGCGAGCGGAGCCGTGAACGCGGTGGTCACGCCGAACGCATCGATCGTTCGCAGCAGTTCTTCGGGCTGGGTCTTCTCGATCAGCACCGTGGCTGCGCCTGCGTAGAGCGGAAAGAGCAAGAGGCCACCCAGGCCGAACGTAAACGCGAGCGGGGGCGTTCCGGTGAAGAGATCCTCCGGGTGCGGTTGAAGCACGTGCCTCGCATAGGTGTCGCAGATGGCGATCAGATCGCGATGATAGTGCATCGTGGCCTTTGGAGACCCGGTCGTGCCCGACGTGAACGCGATCAAAGCGACATCTTCGGCCGCGCAAGAAACGGCGGTGAAGCGGTCGCTTGCGCGATCCATCATCGATTCCAGCCCGGCGGTACGATCGCCCGCGAAGTCGACGATTCGGATATCCGGTTTGCCGCGCACCGCGTCGTCGAGTTCACTGCGCAGGCGTACGTCGCACAGTGCCAAGCCAACGCGCGCCTTTTCAAGGATATAGCGCAGCTCGCTCGCGCGATACAGCGGCATCGTGTTGACCGCTATCGCGCCGGCTTTGATCACCGCCAGCCAGCATGCCGCGAGCATCGGTGAATTCGGCGCTCGCAACAACACGCGCGCCCCCGGAACGACGCCGAGATCATGAACCAACGCGTTAGCGATCGTGTTCACGACGCTATCGAGATCGTCGTACGTCCAGTCCGTTCCACCCGGCGCGACGATCGCGCGCCGCTCACCGCGGCCCTCGTCGATCTGCCGGTCGACAAAGTACGTAACCGCATTCATCTGCGGCGGATAGCGCAGATCCGCAAGATCGAAGTGAAACACCGGCATCTCGTCCGGCGAGGGAAGATGCTCTTCGGCGAAGCGATCGCGACGCGCGCTCACGAGGGAGCCGAGCTCCCCAGACTGGTTCTGGCGATCACCAGTTTTTGGACTTCGCTCGCTCCTTCGTAGATTCGTAAGGCGCGAACGTCGCGATAGATGCGCTCCACCACCTCGCCGCGCGTCACACCGCGTCCGCCGAAAAGCTGCACGGCACGGTCGGCGATGCGGCCCGCGGCCTCGGTCGCGTAGAGCTTTGCCATTGCCGCCTCGCGCGTCACACGCTGCGCACCGGTATCCTTGCGCCACGCGGCGCGATACACGAGCAATGCGGCTGCATCGATGTCGAGCGCCATCTCGGCGATCGCCGCCTGGGTGAGTTGCAGCGCGGCCAGCGGAGCCCCGAAGAGTTGACGCGACTTTGCGTGGGCGCATGCTTCGTCGTACGCGCGCCGCGCAAAGCCGAGCGCAGCCGCGCCCACCGTCGTGCGAAAGACGTCGAGCGTGGCCATCGCGATGCGAAAGCCGTCGCCCTCGTCGCCGAGACGATGCTCCGCCGGTACGACGCAATCGGTGAAGGCAAGCGTCCCGAGCGGATGCGGCGAGATCGTGTCGATGCGTTCGCTCACCGCGCAGCCGTGGAGCCCGGCATCGACGACGAACGCCGAGATCCCCTTCGCGCCGTCGTCTCCGGTTCGCGCAAAGACGACGTAGAAGTCGGCGATTCCCGCGTTCGAAATCCACGTCTTCGTCCCGTTGAGAATATAGCGGCCGCCGTCGCGACGCGCCGTCGTGCGCAGCGCCGCGACATCGGAACCCGCTTCACGTTCCGAGAGCGCGAACGCCGCAATCGCATCGCCGCGCGCGACGTCGTCGAGATAGCGCCCGCGCATCGCCGGCGAACCGAACAACGTGATCGCGCCGCTGCCGAGCCCCTGCATGGCAAGGGCGAAATCGCCGAGCGCCGACCGGTACGCCAGTCGCTCGCGCGCGAGTGAGAGCGCTCGCACGTCGAGCGCCGTGCATGACCGCAGCCACCCGCCGTCGCCGAGCGCGCGCACCCACGCGCGCACGCTGCGATCCGGGTCCGCTTCGTCGTCAAAGACCGGTGCTTCGTTCAGCCACGTTTGCAGCGACGACGCGTAGCTGCGATGCTCGTCGTCGAAGAACGGCCATGCGAGGACCGTATCGTCCATCAATTTCCCTCGAAGTGCGGGGTGCGCCGGTTTGCGAACGCTTCGTAGGCACGGCGAAAGTCGTTGCTCTCCATGAGCACCGCTTGCGCGCGGGCCTCGGCATCGATCGCCGCGTCGAGCGGCAGCGCCCATTCTTCATGCAACATCCGCTTCGTCGTCGCGTGGGCGAGCGTTGGTCCCGCCGCCAGTGTCGCCGCCATCTCCTTCGCCCGCCCGAGGAGCGCCGGCGGCTCCGCAACGTCGTTGTAGAAACCCCACGCGTGCGCCTCGCTACCGCTCATCGCGCGACCGGTGTACAACAGTTCCGCCGCACGCCCCAGACCGATGATCCGGGGCAAGATGGCGCACGCGCCCATGTCGCATCCGGCCAGTCCGACCCGCACGAAGAGAAACGCGACGCTGGAGCGAGCGGTGCCGAAACGCAGGTCGCTCGCCATCGCCAAGATCGCGCCCGCCCCCGCGCACACGCCGTCGATCGCCGCGACGATCGGTTGCGGTGCGGCACGCATCGCTTTGACCAGATCGCCCGTCATCTGCGTAAAGGCAAGTAACTGGTCCGGCCTCCGGCGCGTCAGCGGACCGATGATCTCGTGCACGTCGCCGCCGGAGCAAAAATTTTCACCGGCCCCGGTCAGCACGACGGCCCGGACCGTCGCGTCGTCGCGCAACGCCCGGAACCAATCACGTAATTCGGCGTAGAGTTCGAAGGTGAGGGGATTCTTGCGCTGCGGACGCTCGAGCGTTACGACGGCGACGCGTTCTTCAACGACGACGTGAGCGTTGGTCATCACGGCAAGGGTTAGTCAGATGACGTTCGCGGCTCCTGGTTCGCGCGCAAGCAAACGTTCGAGTTGGGATTTTCCGGGCAGGTATTGTACCGGCCAAAGCGCGCCTTCATAGCCGAGCGCGGCAGCCGCGTGGAGGGTCCACGCCGGATCCGCGAGGTGCGGGCGTCCGAGCGCAACGAGGTCGGCGCGACCCGCCGCAACGATCGCATTGACCTGGTCGGCATCGGTGACGTTGCCCACAGCCATTGTAGCGATCCCGACTTCATTGCGAATGCGATCGGCGTACGGCGTTTGGAAAAGCCTTCCGTATACCGGCGACGCGCGCGGATCGGTTTGCCCGGTCGACACGTCGATGAGATCGGCGCCCACCGCTTTGAACGCCGCGGCGATCTCCACCGCATCGTCGCCGGTGACACCGCCATCCATCCAATCCGTCGCGGAGATGCGCACCGACATCGGACGGTCCACCGGCCAGATAGCGCGCATCGCGCGGAAGACCTCGAGCGGATAACGCAGGCGATTCTCGAGCGTTCCGCCGTACTCGTCGGTTCGAAGATTGCGCAACGGGGTGATGAAGCTCGAGAGCAGATAGCCGTGCGCGCAGTGCAATTCGAGCCAGTCAAAGCCCGCTTCGACTCCCATGCGCGTCGCCGCCTCGAATTGCTCGCGAATCTCGTTCATCGCCTCGCGGCTCAACTCGCCCGGTACTTGGCTGCGCGGCGAATACGGCAGCGCGGAAGGTCCGACGACCGGCCAGTTATCGCTCTCGAGCGGCTCGTCCATCCCCTCCCACATGAGTTTCGTCGAGCCCTTGGGCCCGGAGTGGCCGAGCTGCAGCGCAATCTTCGCGCCGCTGAATTCATGAACGAACGACACGATGCGCCGCCATGCCCGCGTGTGTTCGGGGAGATACATGCCGCAGCACCCCGGCGAGATCCGGCCCTCGCGCGAAACGCAGGTCATTTCCGTGAAGACCAAGCCCGCCCCGCCGAGCGCGCGGGCGCCTAGGTGCACCAGGTGAAAGTCATTCGGAGATCCGTCGATCGCGCTGTACATATCCATGGGCGATACGACCACACGGTTGCGCAACGTGAGCTCGCGCAGGCGAAACGGATTGAACATCGGCGGGTTCGCGATTCCCGCTCCGAGCCAGGACTCGAGCCGCTCGACGTACCCTTCGTCGCGCAACCGGAGATTCTCATGGCCGATACGCTGGCTTCGCGTCAGCAAGCTGTATGCAAACTGCGGCATCGGCAGGTTGGCGTAGCGCGCCACGTTCTCGAACCACTCCGTCGAGTTTCGCGCGGCGTTCTGGAGCTTGAGGACTTCGACTTTACGCCGTTCTTCGTACAAAGCGAGCGCGGCCGGAAGGTCGCGCTGCGCGGCAAGCGCGTCGATGAGTCCGATAGCGTCTTCAAGCGCAAGCTTGGTGCCCGAACCAACGGAAAAATGTGCGGTGTGCGCTGCGTCCCCGAGCAGTACGACGTTCTCGTGCGACCACCGGCGGTTACTCACGCGAACGAAGTTGATCCAGTCGCGTCCCCGCAAATGCGCGGTGTTCGCCATGAGCTTGTGCCCGCGGAGGTATTTGGCGAAGAGCGTCTCGCAAAACGCGATCGTCGCCGCCGTGCCGGCGCGATCGAGGCCGTGCGCGAGCCACGTTTCTTCCCGCGCTTCGACGATGAACGTGCTCGTCGATTCATCGAAGCGATAGGCGTGGACCGTGAACCAGCCGTGTTCGGTACGCTCGAAGAGAAAGGCGAAGGCATCGAGGGGTAAGGTCGTTCCGAGCCACACGTACCGGCAGCGGCGGCGGTCGAGGTCGGGCTCGAACGTCTCCGTAAAGGCGCTACGCACGCGGCTGTTGACGCCGTCGCTGCCCACCAACAGGTCGCAGGACGCCTGCAGCGCAGCGATATCGCCCGCCTCCGTACCGAAATGGATATCGACGCCGACGTCCTCGGCTCGCTCAGTCAAAATTTGGAGCAAGCGCTTGCGCCCGATGCCGGCAAAGCCGTGTCCGCCGGAGGTGACGGTCTCGCCGCCTCGATGAATCTCGATGTCGTCCCAGCGATAGAACGCACGCGTGATCGCATCGTGCGTCGGCGCGTCGGCGGCCCGAAGATTCTCGAGCGTGGCGTCGGAAAAAACCACGCCCCAGCCAAACGTGTCGTTCGGCGCGTTTCGTTCGAGAACGGTGATCGAGCATTCCGGGAAACGGCGTTTTCCGAGGATTGCGGCGTAGAGTCCCGCTGGGCCGCCGCCGGCAAAGATGATACGGCTTGCCGTCATAGGCTGACCATAGATGCGACGACTGCGTCGCTTCCTGCTTGCCGCGCTCATCCGCGAGTCGAGCGGACTCCGCGTCCTTTACAAAACTTGTGTCAATAGCTAACGGGCCGTTGGCAAAGGCGCGTTCACTCGGCCCCGTCTGCACCCGATGGTAATGGTGAAAGGGGGCACCGATCATGTCGGTTGACGAGCGGACGATCACGTTTGCGGTGTGGCCGCACCTGATCACGTTGGAAGGCCCCGCAGACGAACTGGCCGCGGTAATCCAAGAGCTGTACGACGATCCGGGACTGCCGCGCGAGCAATGGGCTCTCGGCAATACCGACGGCGTGCGCCGCCGCGCCCTGGTGGAGCGCTTACGAACCGAGGGGAAAGTTGCCCGGCGCGTCGGGCTCGCAGCGCTCACGCCGGCCGTTTCCGACGCCATCGAAGCGCGCGTCCGCGCCAGGGGCGTCAAGTGCTTTGCAATGCACCTTCGTTAGAAGGAGCGATTCACTAAAACCCGGCGGTTGCAGTCGACTCGCGCCTTGCGGAGAAACGAGCCGGCGTGAAACGGTTTTTCACCGAATCCGACCGGCTCGAAGCGTTCAGCGACGGCGTGCTGGCGGTCATCATCACCATCATGGTCTTAGAGCTGCGGCCGCCGCCGGGTACCGACCTCAAGGCGCTTGCCGTGGTCTTGCCGGGAATTGCCGTGTACGCACTGAGTTTCGTCTTCGTCGGCATCTACTGGAACAACCACCACCACATGCTTCGCGCAAGCAAAGGCATCGACGCCGGCGCGATGTGGGCGAATCTGCATCTCCTGTTCTGGCTCTCGCTCATTCCCTTCGCCACCGCGTGGGTGGCCGAGAATCCGGCCGGCACGTGGCCGACGGCGTTCTATAGCCTGATCTTCCTACTCGCCGGCGTTGCCTACGCGATACTTCAATCGCAGCTCGTTCGCGTCAACGGACGCGACACGCCGTTCGCGCGAGCTATCGCTATCGACAGGAAAGGCCAAGGGTCGCTGGCTCTCTATGCCGCAGCCATCGCGGTAGCGTTCGTCTCGACCGTGGTCTCCGATCTCATCCTCGTCGGCGTTGCCGCACTATGGCTCGTTCCCGACCGGCGCTTCGAGCCGCTGATCGACGGGAACGAAAAGCGCGAACCCGGGGCTTAACTCGACGCGATCGTCTTCACGATGCGCATGCGCTCGGCGCTGTTCTGCCGATCGAGCGCAAGCGTCGTGGTCTGCGTTTGATCGTCGCTCTCGAGCGTCACCGAAGGCGTGCCCGTAACGGCTGGACCCAAGACGTACGCCTCGCCGGCGGCCGGATCCAACACGAACGCTCCGACGGCCCGAACAATGCGCCACAAACCCATGCGGTGGTGCTCGGCCGCGCCGCGCCCTTCGAGGTGGAGTTTGAAATCGTCCGAGGCGGCGGTGAGCTGACGATACGCTTCGTGTCCGCCGATGCGCACCAGCGCCACTACGTGATGCCCGTCGTGATGCCGCAGCACCGCGGCCCCGCCGATGGAATGCTCGCGCGAGAAGGTCTCGATCATCGTTTCGATCGCCGACGCAGCGGCGTCGAGTCGCTCGCGCGGCGGATGCAGCGCGACCAATGCTACCCAGGCATCCGGCCCCGGCGTCAATTGCAACGGTGCGCCGCCTGGGCGGTGATCGGCGGGCGTGTGGTGCCGCTCGTGCTCCGGCAGCGGTCCCCGATCGAAACGCGTCATGATCTCCGCTAGCATAGCACGACGGCCCACCGTATACTCGGTCTATGGCAAAACTTCACTACGGCGATCGCGTCATGATCGAGAATCTCGGCATCGAAGGTCAAGTCATCGAAGCCGACACGCGGACGGTCGTCGTTCGGTACAAAAAAAAGGACGGCGAGCTGGTTGAGCATCGCTTCCAGCCCGACGACCTGCGGTATCTGCCGAAACCGCACCTCGAGTGAGGCCCGCCTACGCCGACACGAGGCTCAAGGTTGCGGGATCGACGTTGTATTGGCCCGGACCGACTTCGTCGTTCGGGTAGGCACAGATCTCACTGCCGTCCGGCCCGTAGATGTCGACTAAGTTCGGCTGATCGCAATCGGTCTGCTGCAATCCGTAGGCTGCGAGCAGTTGCGCGCCCGGTGACTCCGGCTGCACGGGGTAGTACGTGTAACCGGTATTCACGACGAGGCCGAGCGAGAACGCGCCCCAGAATCCGTCGCCCCAGTATGCGGGCGACCCGATCCACTCGCGTCCGCCGTTCCAATACCAGGCGGGTTCGCTGCGCCCCACCACGTAGTGCGCCGGCGCATACGACACGCGCCCTTCGTAACGGGGCATCGGCTGAACGTACCGCGGTTCCTGGTTGTAGCGCGGCGATTCGTTGTAGCGCGGCGTTTCGTTGTAACGCGGCGTTTCGTTGTAACGCGGCGCCGAATATGAACGTGCAGGAGCCGAGTAGGAGCGCGCAGGCGCGGAGTACGAACGCGCAGGGGCTGCTCGATAGGAGCGTGCCGGCGCGGAGTACGAACGCGCGGGCGCGGAGTACGAGCGGGAGGAATTTGCGTGATCATGCTGGTCGGCCAGCGCCACGGCTGGGACCGCGGCGAGCAGGCAGGCGATGATCGGGAGAAAGCGTTTCATGAGAGCATCGTACGCGCGGTCCTTGATAATGCGTTCCTGAGCACCTGAGAGGCGGCTACGCTTTGGCTGAAAGGCGCATTAACGGGAGCGGGAATCGACCGTGCCGGCAAACAAACGCCGAGAAGCATGCGCATTCTTGTGGTGGGCGCCGGTGCGACCGGCGGATACTTCGGCGGGCGCTTAGCTCAAGCGGGGCGCGACGTCACCTTTCTCGTGCGCGCCGCGCGCGCCGCTGCGTTACGCGAAACCGGGTTAGCGATCAAGAGTCCGCTCGGCGATGTCACGCTGACGCCGCAGATCGTGGAGAAGCGTGAGCTTGCTGCGCCCTACGACCTCATCCTGCTCGGTCTCAAGGCCTACGCACTCGAGAGCGCCATGGAAGACTTCGCGCCCGCGGTGGGCTCGCAAAGCATGATTCTTCCGATGCTCAACGGCATGCGCCACATCGACCGGCTGGTCGAGCGCTTCGGCGAAGGTCCGGTGCTCGGCGGCGTTTGTTACGTCGCGAGCACGCTCGACGAACACGGCCGAATCGTGCAGCTCACCGAGATGCAGCAACTGGGCTACGGCGAACGCAGCGGCGAGATGAGCGCGCGGATCCATGCGCTCGATGAGGCGATGCAGGGCGCCGGATTCCCCGCCGCGGCGTCCCCGCACATCATCCAAGACATGTGGGACAAGTGGGTCGTGCTCGCTGCGCTCGGCGCGAGCACCTGTCTCCTGCGCGCAGCAATCGGAACCATCGTCGCCGCCGGCGGAGCCGATCAGATTTTGCGCGTCATCGACGAATGCACGGCCGTTGCGCGCGCTTCCGACTACTCGCCCGGCGGGTCGTTTTTGACCGATATCCGCACGCGCCTCACCGCCGCGGGTTCGCCGCTGACTTCGTCGATGTTTCGCGACATGCAGCAGGGCCATGACGTCGAGGCCGACCATATCCTCGGCGACCTCGTCGACCGCGCTCGCGGATTCGGCTTGAGTACGCCGTTGCTCGCTGCAGCATACATGATGCTGCATATCTATCAGCGCGGCCTACACCCCAGCGCGTGAGACGCCGTGACTTCTTGCGAACCGGCGCGAGCGCTGCCGCGCTCCCGCTCTTCGGTGCCGTCGAAGCGATGCCCGACGCCAAGACGATCGGCGCCCAGGTGCGCAACGAGTTCATCCACGCATGGAGCGGTTACAAACAGTTCGCATGGGGGTTCGACGAAGTCAAGCCCGTCAGCGGCACGTCGAGCGACTTCTTCGTTCCGGGTCACTCGTTTGGACTCTCGATCATCGAGGCGCTCGACACGCTGTACGTGATGGAGCTCGACACCGAGCTTGCATCCTGCGTGCGCTGGCTGCGCACGCATCTCGACTTCGACGTCGACGGCAACGTGCAGATGTTCGAAGCGGTGATTCGGATGGTAGCGGGCCTCATCGCCGGCTACTACGCGACCGGCGAACGCTTCATGCTCGACGGTGCGCGCGATCTGGCCGACCGTCTCCTCGTCTGCTTCACGAAGTCGCCCAGCGGCGCACCCTATCGCTTCGCCAACCTGCGGACCGGCGCGGTCAGCGATCCGAAGAGCAATCTCGCCGAAATCGGTTCGAACATCCTGGAGTTCGGCGACCTTTCGCGCCTCACGGGGGACCCGAAGTACCTGCAAGCGTCGATGCGCGCGTACGAAACCGTCATTGCCAAGCGCTCCACGATCGATCTGCTCGCCACGAACTTCGACGTCGAGCGTGGTGAGTTCACCGACCCGATCGACGTCGCACCCGACGAGCCCGCCGATTCATTCTACGAATATCTTTGGGGCGGTTGGCAGATGCTCGGCATCGCACAATCTCGTGCATGGTACCGCATGCTGACCGACGCGTTGCTCAAATACAAGGTCGTGCACCTCGACGGCCGCCTGTGGTTCCGGCAGGTCGACTACTTGACCGGCGCGCCCACCGGCGACACGCAGATTACCGAGCTCTCCGCCTTTTACGCCGAGCTGGTGTCGAAGGGCGGTGATCGCGGCGTCGGCGAGCCGTTCTACGATTCGTGGACCGACGTGCTGACGCGTTATACGCTAACACCCGAGGTCATCGACTACGCCACCCTTGACATCGTCGACCCCGCCTACGCGTTGCGCCCCGAATATGCCAACTCGGCGTTCGATCTCTGGTTTCTCACCGGCGATCCCAAATACCGGCGCACCGCCTATCAATACTTTGCGGCGCTGCGTGCGAATTGTCGCGTCCTCCGTGGATATACCACCCTGCGCGACGTTCGCACGAGGCCGATGACGCTCGGCGACCACTTTCCGGCATACTCGTTTTCAGAGAATTTCAAATATCTCTATTTGATGTTCGCAGAGCCGCCGCGCTTCGACCCGTCGACCTACTACCTAAATACCGAAGGCAAGATCTTGCGAGGAATGCGCAGCTAGCGCAGGAGGATCGGGATCAAACGGGCGTCCTCCAGGCCTGCAGAATTGCGCGCGATCACATTTAGAGTATAACCACGCTTGTATTGCGGCACGATGTCGAGCAGGTGTTGCTCGAAGACGAACTGGCCGTATGCGACGCGTGTGGCATTGAACGAAAATGACTCGGTGCGAATCTCGACGCTCGCGACGTTGGTCGTCGTGGCAATACGGCCACGCCACTGCGAACCGGGCACGAGTGTCGTTTCGTTCATCCAAAGCGCGAGAATTCGCGGCGGCGCCTCGTTCGCGGCCGAAACGGCCGCCGGCCAGGGCTTGGGCGCAGTCGTCGCAGCACGCGGACTCATGGGCGTTCCGACCGGCGGTTCTTCACAACCGGCTAGTAGCAATCCAATCGCGCATATCACAAGCCAACGACGCATGATGAAAGGGCATTTTCGTTTGCGGCGCGGAAGGGACCCGCTTATGCACGATCGACCGCCTCCGAGCGCGCTCTACGATTGGGCGATGACCGTCGCGAGCTTGTGGGCTTCGGGCGGCATCATGGTCGATGCGTACCATCACTTTCATACGACCGTCGAGACGTTCTTTGAACCCGCGCACGGTTTGCTCTATGCCGGGCTGCTCGCGACGTACGTCTTTACCGGTATCGCATGGTGGCGGTGGCGCGCGTTGCCCAAAGGTTACGAGACGACGATTCCCGGACTCGTCGTCTTTCTCGCCGGCGGGATCCTCGACATGATCAAGCACACGCTGTGGGGCTTCGAGCAGGGCTTCAACGCGTTGCTCAGCCCGACGCACCTGTTGATCGGCGCCGGTGTCTTTCTCATCATCGCCGGGCCCGTGCGCTCGGCTTTCGAGCGCGAACGGCCGCCGCGATCGCTGCTCGGCCAACTTCCGATGCTGCTCTCTCTCGCCTCGATGATGGAGCTGATGCACTGGGGACTCCAGTTCATTTTCCTCAGTGAGGCCGAGCACATGAACGCGCCGTTGAATCCGGCGCTCTTTCCCCACGACACCTTCACCCTGCTCTCCCTGCTCTATTACAAGGAAGGTCTGGGATTGCTGGCCGTGGTCGTGCAGAGTTTGCTGGTCGCGAGTTTTGCGCTCTATGCGGCGACCCACGTTCGCCTTGCGCCGGGCGCGCTGACCGTGCTGCTGATCGTCGGGAACATCTTCATCGCCGCTGCGTTCTCGAACTATCCAGGACAGTTTGCGGCCGTCGTGCTGGCGAGCCTTTGCGCCGGCGTCTTCGGCGACGCGATGCGGATCGATCGCGTGAGTTCGCCCGGGCGCTGGAGCGTCTTCGCCTTCGGTGTCCCGGCCGTTTATTGGATCGTGCTGCTCAGCGTGCTCGCCGTCACCATGGGTGGCATTTGGTGGACGCCCGACGTCATCTCGGGCTCGATTCTCTTCGCCGGTCTCGCCGGACTCCTCGCCTACGCGCTCGTGGGTTCGGGTGAGTGGAAAGCGCAAAGCCCGGGCCGTTAGGCGCCGGGCTTTGTGTAGCCTCCGAGCGCTTTGGCCTGTCATGGATCCATTGCCAGACCCCTACTGACCGCTGCGTCGTCGGATTTGATCTCCGCCACTTCGGTCGCTGCACGACAGCGCCCGTCGAACGTGTGGTGATCGCGCTTTCCTACAAGTCGCTCTTCGTCGTTACTCGAAGTGTTTGCATGGTAGCAAGCGAAAAATAACCTTGCAAGTGCAAAATTGGGCAACTCACAGCATATCCGCAAGAAAGTCGAGTTATTCACACGTTATGCCCACATTATCCCTCGATGCATTGCTGGAACGGCCGCTGCGAGCCGCGATTTTGGCCGCGGCTGACAACGTGACCGTGCAGCGGGCGGTCAACCGTTACGGCATGCAGTTGGGCGCCCGGCGGTTCGTTGCCGGGGAAACGGCAGACGAGTTCCTGCGTGTGGCGCGCGCGGTGAATGCGCGCGGCTTTGCGGTGGCGTGCGGCATCCTCGGCGAGGGCGTGCACGAGCGCGCCGAAGCGACGGCGGCCGCCGGCGAATATTGCTCGCTGCTGCGCGCCTTTGCTGCCGAAGGTATCGACGCCAACGTCGCATTCAAGCTCACGCACGTCGGACTCGACGTCGATCCGGAGCTGGCGTACGACAACGCCGCACGCATCGCGCAGACCGCTCGCGAATCAGGGAATACCATGCGCATGGACATGGAGCAATCGCGCTACGTCGACGTGACGCTGCGGATCCATCGCCGCCTGCGTGAACGTTTCGACAACGTCGGTTGCGTGCTGCAATCGTATCTGCGCCGCAGCTTCGACGACCTGCGCGCGGTGCTGCCAACTGCCCCGAATATCCGGTTCGTCAAGGGCGCGTATCTCGAACCGCCCACGATCGCATTCGAAAAAAAGCGCGACGTCGACGAGAACTACCTGCGTCTCGTCTTCGCAGCGCTCGAGGGGGAGGGCTACACCGCGGTCGCAACGCACGACGCGCAGATTATCGCGCGGGTCGAGCGATTCGTCGCGGAAAGGGGGATCCCCAAGCGCGGCCGCTTCGAGTTCCAGATGCTCTACGGCATCAGCGAGCCGCTTGCGGCGTCGCTGGTGGCGCGCGGCTATCGCGTGCGCCTGGCGGTGCCGTTCGGCGACTACTGGTTCCCGTATTTGATGCGGCGGCTTGCGGAACGCCCGGCAAACCTGGCATTCTTCTTGCGAGGAGCTTTGACGCGCGGATGATCGCAATGCAAAGACTGGCCGGCGTCTGGTCGGCGGTACTCACGCCGGTTGACGAACGCTTCGAGCCCGACGCGCCGCGGGCGATCGCGTACTACCGCGATCTCTTGCACGACGGGATCGACGGGATCAATCTGCTCGGAACCACGGGTGAAGCGATGTCCTTCAGCGCCGCCCAACGTTTGCGGTTGATGGAAGCGGTTGCCGGCGCGGCGCGGATTCCACGCGAACGGATGATGTGCGGCACCGGTGCCGACGCTCTCGCCGACGCGATCGAGCTGACGCGGGCCGCGAGCGAACTCGGCTTCGCCGCCGCGCTCGTGATGCCGCCGCATTTCTTCCGCGACGCGAGTGACGACGGCATTCTTCGCTTCTACGATGCATTGATCGCCGGCACCGCTACGCTGCGCGTGCCGATCGTGCTCTATAACTTTCCGAGGATGAGCGGAATCACGTTCCACCCCGATCTGGTCGATCGCTTGATTGCGGCTTTGCCGGGTGCAATCGGCGGTATCAAGGATAGCTCGAACGACGAGGCGTTGCAGCGTGAGATCCTCACACGCCACCCCGGGCTGCGCGTCTTCCCGGGCTCAGAAGCCAACCTCCTCGATGCCAAACGCTACGGCGCCGCGGGCTGCATCTCCGCAAGCGTCTGTTTGTGGCCAAAGCTTGCGCGCGACGCCTACGAACACGAGGACGAAGCCGCCGCGCAACGGCTGCGAAGCAAGCGCGACGCGCTTACCGGAGCGCCGCTGATCGCGCTCGTCCGCGCGCGCGTCGCGCAGCAACGCGGCGACGACGCGTGGATGCGCTCGATGCCTCCGAACTAGGCGACGCTAGAGCTTGCGGGCCCGCAGACCGATCCAGCGGTAGAGCAACAGCGGCACGGCCACAAACGCGATGGCTGCCAGCACCTGCGACGGCGCCGCAAACCACGAACCGACGACCGCGAGCGGAGCCGTCGCGTCCGCGACGTGGAAGATGCCGCGCTGCGCCGCGAAGACGATGCCCGAGTTCGCAACGCCCCATAAGCTCTCGCCGACGATCAACCCGGAGGCGATCAGCACGCCCAAGCGCCGCGCGGCCTCGCCGTTGCGTTTGGTTCTCGCCCAACGGTTGTAGAACGTACCGGCGACGGCGCCGAGAATCAGCGGCGCCGTTGCCGAGGTGGGAAGATAGATGCCCAAGCCGACGGCCAGCGGCGGCAACCGGAAGCGTTTGGTGATGCGCCCGAGTTCGTCCGCAATCACGACCAGTACGCCGACACCGACCCCGACGCCGATCATGCTCCAGTCGATCGCTCCGCCGATGACGCCTTTCGCGAGCGTGGAGATGAGGGTAGCCTGCGGCGCAGGCAACGTCTGCGATCCGAAGTGATCGCTTGCGCCGAGCACGTTGAGCACCGGCGGAATGACGATCGCACCGAAGACGACGCCGATGATCAGCGCAACCTGCTGCCTCCAAGGGGTCGCGCCGACGAGCTGACCCGTTTTGAGATCCTGCAGATTGTTGTTCGCGATCGTCGCGACGTTGAGCAGAATCGCCGTGATGCACAACGCATAGGCGACGAGCGCGGGCTGCACCGATGGAGCAGCACCGTGGACGATGACCAGTAAGAGCAACGCCGCACCGATCACCGAGAGAATCGCCATGCCGGAGACCGGGCTGCTCGAAGAGCCGATGAGGCCGGCCATGTAACCGGTCGCCGTCGAGACGAAAAACCCGGCCACGACGATGTAGATGATCGCCGCGATGATGAGCGGCACGGCCATCGACGCGACGACGGTACCGGCGATGAACGCCCACAAGATGATCGCGATCGGCACCAGGCACACGAGCGAGATCCCGAGCATCACCCCGATCGGCAGATCCTGTTCTTCGATCGGCAAATCGGCGCCGGCGCCCGCCTTGCGCGCACGCGACGCCGCAACTGCCGAGGCGATGCCTTTCCAGACCGGTGCCACGAGTTTGGCGAGCGTCCATATCGCGGCAAAGCCGATCGCGCCCGTGCCGATGAAGCGCACGCCGTGCGACCATGCCGCCGCCGCTACCGTCGCGGCGTCGCCGGCGACGGGATGCAACGCGGTCAGCACCGGCACCGAGACCGCCCACGCAATCAGCAATCCGGTGAAGATCGCCATGCCCACCGTCAAGCCGATGAGGTGTCCGGCGCCGACCAGCGCGAGGGACATCGCAAACCCGATGCCGGTCGCCGGCGCACCGACGCGTACGTAGCGCGACACCGTACTCGCAAACAAGCCCATCGCTTCGACGATTTGAAAGAGCGCCGAGACGACGGAGCTCACCACGAGCGCGAGCAGACCGAGTTCGTTTTCGCGTGCGCCTTCCTCCGCTTGCGCGCCGGTTCCGACCCGCAGCACCTCGGCGGCGGCAACGCCTTCGGGATAGGGCAGGTCCGAATAGGTCACCAATGCGCGGCGCAACGGCACGCTATACATGACGCCGAGGATGCCGCCGACCGCGCAGATCGCAAAGGACTCCCAGAACGGAAATCCCGTCCACCACCCCACCATGACGAGTCCCGGCAGCACGAAGATGATGGAGGAAAGCGTGCCGGCCGCCGAGGCGACCGTCTGCACGATATTGTTCTCCCAGATCGTCGAGTTGCGAAATGCACGAAGCACCGCCATCGAGATGACCGCGGCCGGAATCGAGGTCGCGAAGGTCAGACCGACCTTGAGCCCCAGATAGACGTTGGCGGCGGTGAATATCAAGGTGATCGCCGCGCCGATCGCGACCCCGCGCAGGGTGAGTTCGACGCGCGAAGGCCGCGCACGATCAAGTGTCTGCTCCACCTCGCCTTCGATTGTACGTGCGCGCTCGGAGTCTTGCCGCGCGGCAGGAAACGGCCGAGCGATCAAGCACGGATGCGCTATGCCGCAACTCATCGGGCGGGAGCGCCAGCTGCGCGAGTTGCGTGAAGCGTATGCTGCATCCAGCGATTCGCGCGCGGCGCGCTCGCTGATCGTCAGCGGCGACGAGGGAAGCGGTAAGACCACGTTGACGCTCGCGCTCGAACGCGCCGTTTCGCCCGAAGCACTCGTCATCCGGGCCGAAGCCTACCCGCTCGACCGCCTGCTGCCGTTCTCGCTCGTGCACCGGCTCGATCGCGATCTGAACGCGACCGTCGAGCGCGCGTTGCGCGAGCGTCCCGTCGTCGTCATCGCGGACGATGCGGCCAACGCGGACGAAGAGAGTTTACGGCAGCTCGCGCAGCTGCGCGAGAGCATGGCGGACCGCCCGCTGCTGATCGTGTTCACGCAAACGGAGACCGGCGGCGATCTCGCGTTGCAGGCGCTCGGCCCGCTCGACGCTCGTGCCTTGGCCGCCGAGTGCTATCCCGACGCGCCCGCTGCCGTGCTCGATGCGATCGTAGCAAATGCGGGCGGCAATCCTTACGAGATCCTCGTGCTCGCCGGCGTTGCCGCCCGGCGGAACGCGCGGGGCGCCGAAGCGGTCGATTCTTCGTCGCGTTCCGCGGTCGCTCGCGAACTCGCAGCGCTCGCGCCCGAACATCGCACCGCTTTGCAGATCGCATCGCTTCTTTCAGAGCCGTCGGACGCGTTGCCGCCCGCGCCGCCCTTACCCGGCGTCCCTGCGCATTCGCTGACGGCGCTCGCGATCTCGGAGACCATTGCGATGAAGATTCCGCTGCGGCGCAGGATCGTTGCCGCGATGGAGCGTCACGGCGTCCACGGTATTCGCGAGCAAATGGCATTTGCCGAACAGGTCCTGGCGAGCGGTGACGCCGAGCACGCGCGAGCCACGCTGCTGCATCTTGCCTTCGCGGCTGCGCACGAGAAACTCACGCGAGCCACGGTGTGGGCCGCGGAGCGGCATCTTGCACTCGGTGAGCCGCCCGACGAACGTTTCATCGACTTTTACGATGCGTTCTTCGATGAGTTGATGGAAAACAAAGCCTACGCGGACGCCGAAGCGGTCGCCGCGCATGCGTTGAGCGAAGCCCAGCATCGCGGCGTCCCGGGTATCGGAGCGCTCGCCGGGCGCCTGATCTCGGCGCAAGAGAGCGCAGGACGTCACGACGTAGCGCGCGCGAGTCGCGCGCGTTATGCACAGTGGTTGGAGACTAACGCGTAGCTTGTTCGTGGCGCCGGATGAAGACCGCAATGCGGCGTCCGTCGTAGCCGTGAAGCGGCGCGGCCGTGACCTGCAAATTCGAAACGATGGCACTCACGTTGCTCGGGGCGCGCGACGTTCGCCAGGTCGCGGTCAAGGCGCGTACCACGCGGTCGATCGGGCCGGGAAGCTCGTCGATCCGGGAGTCGGCCGCGTACAGCGGCGCCAGCGGATCCTCACCGCCCGACGGTCCGGCCATCACCACCCGGTACGTGTCGTCCAGAATGAAGCAGTAGGGAATCGGGCTTTCGGGCACGACCGGGATGCTCTCTTTGACCGTCAGCGGTTGCGCGTACATCGTTGCGTCCTCCACAGCGAACCGTAGCAGGGATCGCGTCCACGATTCGTCCGGGGAAATACCTGGATTTCGGCTAAGGCACCGGGGTGGGCAGCCTGCTGGGGCGAGACCCCGAGCTCATCCGAGCCCGGGCGGTTTTGGAATCGGCCGCGCATGGGCAGATCGTGCGCGCACTTCGCATCGTCGGGTCTTCGGGCGTCGGCAAGACCGCGCTCGCGCTCGAACTCGGGCGCGAGGCGACGGCGGACGGCTGGCTCGTCGTGTACGCGCCGAGCTTCCGCATCCATGCCGGTCTGCCGCTCTTCGCCGCGCGGCGGGTCGTGGGGGCGCTCCTCGAGGCGCTGGGAGACTCCGCGGATCGCTACCGCTCGGGGCTGACGCTCGAGCGTGACCGCCCCGAAGATTTCGAAGAAGCGTTTCTTCGAATCGTCGAGGGCGTGGCGCTCGACCACCGGCTGCTGTTGATCCTCGACGACGCGCAATGGGCCGACCCGCAGAGCCGGGCCTTGATCGAGCGCACCGCCGCCGCTCTCGCGGATCGCGCGATCGTGCTGCTTTCCACCGAACGCAGCGACGAACTCTCGGCGCCGGCATTCGTGCTTGCCGACGAAGCGATTGCACTCGGCGAGCTCTCGCCCCAAACGGCGGTCCAGCTCGTGCGCGCGATCTACCCGGACGTGAGCGACGAAGTGGCTGCCGGCATCGCGGAGCAGACGCGCGGACGAGCCGTCGACGTCGTTGCGGTCGCCACTGCAGCCCGCGAAAACAACGCGGCGACCCTGCGCGACGTCGTTGCAAGCACGCGCCGTCTGATCGCACGCGATCTAGCGTTGCTCGACGGGAACAGTCGCACGTTCTTGCAGCTTTGCGCCCTCATCGAAGAACCGATCGAGCCGCTGTTGCTGCAGCAATTTTGGTCTCAGGACGAATTGCTACCGATGATCGAGCAGGTCTCGGGGCGATATCTCGTCTCGGAGGGCGACGCGCTATACTTCGTCCATGCCACGGTGATCGAGAGCGTGCGCGAAACGATCCCCATCGAGATTCCCTTACGCTATCGCATCATCGACGCACTCAAAAAGCTCCCGTCCCCGCGGCTCGAAGATTACGAGCGTCTTGCCAAACAGTGCGCCGCATGCGGCGATCGTGCGGCCGAGCGCGAAGCCTTGCTGAAACTCTCCGACGCGGCCGCAGCGGAATCGATGCTCGCGCTGGCCGCGGACGCGCTCGAACGCGCCGTCACCCTTGCGCCTCCGCAAGGAGCGGAAATCACGCCGGCATACGAACGCCTGGCGCAGCTTTACAACGTCACCGGGCGTCAAACGGATGCCATTCGCGCTTGTCGCCGCGGTCTTGCCGAAGCCCAAGCCGCGGGCGTCACCGACGGCATCGGCGCCCTCGCCGCGTCGATCGCGATGGCGCAATGCAACTCCGGACTGGCGCAGGAAGCGCGCGCGACGATCGCGCGCTACGAGGACGTCGTAAGCAGCGCCGAGCGCGCGCTGCTCTACTCGGTCGGAGAGTTCGCCGCCTTTCACACCGCCGATTTCGAGAGCGCGGATGATTTTCGGGCTCGCTACGAGCGCTGCGCCGCCGATGCCACGCCGTTGGCGGCGATCCGCCACCACGTCAGCAACGCGTTCCTCGCGATGCGCCGCGGAGACGAGCAACGTGCCCTGGAGTCGATTACCGACGCGGAGAGTGCGATCGCGCGAGCTCCCGCACTCTTCGGCATGATGGGGATTGCGGCGAAAATCTTTTGCACGTTCGGTTACCGTGGCATCGAGCCGACCGAGCGATTCATCGGGCAACTCGCCCAAGGAAGACGGCTTCCCCCGGTCGCGCTGATCGAAGGCCACCTCATGATTGCGCGCGGCGAGCTGAACGACGTCGAGGAGCTGCTTGCCGATAAACTCTCGCTTTGCGGAGATTCGTCGACCCGGCGCATTCTGATGGGCGCCCGCTGCGCGGCGGCCGCGTTTCGCGAGCTGGACCCCGACTCACCGATATGGCAGCCGGCTTATCCCGAGATCGCGGCATTCGAGACCGGCGAGCGACGACCGACGCTACTGCCGATCGTCGTGGCTGCTTTGACCCCATTGGCTCGCCGGTCACCGAAGCGAGCGACGGCGCTCGTCGAGCAAACCCTTGCCGTTGCAGCCGGGCCGTTCGATCTGACGGCGATCGTCTATCCCGAATTGCTGGTGAACGCCGCGAGAACGCTCGGCGCAAAGGACGCGCTCGAAGCGATCGCTTCCGGTGCGCTTTGGGCGGACAACCAGCCCCTGAACCGCGCGCATCACTTTCTGGCCAGGGGTATCGCGGCCGCAGCAATCGGGAGCGCCGGGCATCGCGACCTGCTCGCCGATGCCCGCGAACGGTTCATCGCCATGGGCGCCCCGTTCTTCGCCGATCTCGCGGCGCGCGCAGCCGAGAAGAGCACTGCGTCCGTTTCGGTCGGCCGCACCCGGCCGAACAGTACGACGCGCCGCGAGTTCGAAATCGCCGGGCTCGTCTCGCAAGGATTGACGAACCGCGAAATCGCGGAGCGCCTGGTGCTCAGCGAGCGAACCATCGAAGGTCACATCGCCAACCTCTTCGCAAAGGTGAACGTCAACTCCCGAACGCAACTCGCGACCTGGTTTATGCGAACGACTAGCTCTGTTGCATGAGCGCGATTTCGCCGACATGATGCTCGGCCTCGGGATGCGCCTTTGCGAAAGCGTCGGCTTCGGTTTTTAGGCTTTTGTCGACGTAGGACGCCATAGCGTGAATGTCGGCAGTGCTCGGCGTCTCGGCGAGGCCGACGCTCTTTTGAATGAGCTTGCCCAGCGTCGCATAGTCGTCCTTCTTCGCCGCATTCCATTCGTTGAAAACTGCGTGCGACGTATGCAACACGTGAAGAAATCCGGCTGCCGTTGCATGCCGCTGTACGTCCGTCATTATTCGATCATACCCCGTTGAAGAGAGGAGGTTCTTGCTTTTGTGGTCATGCGCGAGCAGTGACCAGACGCAGTGCAAGTGCTGCATCGGAGCGCGCGACCGCGTTCACCTCCGCGTCGACCGCTTTGCGCAAATCGGCGCGCAGATGTTCGTCGAGCAGGCCCAATGGATACGTGCGTTCCACAAAACTCCATAGCTGTTCGGTGCTAAGCTTGGCATGAACGCGAAAGCGCTCGATCGATACGCCGGTGAAGCCCGCGCCGGCCAGCACGGCACGTAAGACGTCGTCATGCTCGATCCGTTCGCGCCCCGGCACGCGCGGCGCGAAGTTGGGAGCGTTCTCGCGCAATCTCGTAACCACGCTGCCCATCAGACCGATGATCGCGTCGCCCGCGAGCGGGTCTTCGGCCACAACGGCGAGGAGGCCGCTCGGGTGCAGAGCGCGGTGCAGTCGCCGCGACAGCGCGGCCGTTTCCGCGAACGACATGAGGCTCAGGTGCGCCGAGGCAACGTCGTACGCGTGCTCGCCGATATCGGTGCGCGACGCATCGGCGCAGACGAACGTGGCCTCGGGAAGGCGCCGGCGCGCGCGCGCGATCTCGGTGTCGCAAAGATCGATACCGTGCAGCTCGAGCTTTCCACCGAACGCACCGTCGAGCATGCCGAGGAACGCTCCATCGCCGCAGCCGATGTCGATCACCGCCCGCGCATGTGGCGCCAAGTCCCGAATGCGCCGGGCGAGTACGTCGTAGGACGTTTCACCCTTCGCGTTGCGCATAAACGCCATGAGCTTCGCCGTCACGCCCCCGTACGTGCGATGAAACGCGACGAGATGATCGTTCCACTCGTCGGCGGTCGGCGCGTCGCCGGCGATCATGCGATCGAGGTACCGCGTCACGAGTGCTCGGTTGCACGCCCGCGCCGCGCCCCCTTCCAGGACTTTCGACCTACGAACGTACGATGAACGGATTCAGCTCCGCGTACCCGCGCGGACCGAGACGCCCGCTAAACGCGAAGGTCTCCAGACCCGGCACGACCGCGCGAACCACGCTGACCGGCACGTCGGGCGGAGAGAGATCGACGGCGACGGCCGCGGTGATGCCGTACGCGCGCAACGCTTCGAGCGTGACACGCAGGTCGGCAGCCAAGTCGCCGCTCGTCCGATCGGGCAACGCGCTTAGTTTGATGCGAGCGGCCGGGACGTCGTAGAACCACTGACGGCTGGGCATCGCCTTCAGGCGGCGTGCGTGCTCGCCCATCATGCCGGCGGGTTCGTCGGCTCGTAAGATGTCTTCCCGCGCAGCTTGGATGTCGACGACGCGGCTCTGCACCGCCTCGGTGAGTGCGCGCGTGAGCGCATGTGCCGGTGAAAGCGCACAGCCCAGGCCCATGTGCGCCATCGGCGGCGTCGCGTTAGGTTCGGTGAGCGAAGCGATCATCGTGAGCGGCAACTCTCCCTCCCCGAGCGCGAGCGCACGAACGACCAGACCCGCAGCGCGAATATCGCGCACCAGACGATCGACGTTCTCTTCGCCGGCCGGCAGCTCGATCTCGGGGGCGTCGGCGATGTCGCCGGTCTGCGGACCGAGATAGAACCTCGGTACGAACGAGGATCGCAGGTGATACATCGTCCACGCGTGACGCTCGACGAGCTCACACAGCGCATGATAAATCGCTTCGGTGAGGTTGTTGCCGGACGCGAGCCCGTTGGTCGAGGTCACGTCGAAGAGTTTGTCGCCGAACCACGGGCACTGCACCATCGCGAGCGGCACCGCTATCACGTCGCCGGAGAACAGTTCGGTGCCCGCAACGCAATCGACGGTCTCGACGTCGACGTCGTCGCGCAGCCCGCACGCGCGCAGGTCGATTCGCTCGCCGACGATATGCAGCGACTCCTTGAAGACGGGCAACTTGGGGGCCGCGCCGATTTGACGTTCGGCCGCCTCCATCACCGCGCTTGCGATCGCAGCTTCGCGCGTGATCCCCTTCCCGTTGTACACGCCTAGGAGATCGGGCGAGTTCGGGACCAATGCGGAGTAGGTGGGAACGCCGGCGCGATCGAGATACGTCGTATCCGCAAGGCGCGTGATGCCGTAACGGCGACGAAGTTCGGGAATCAACGCATTCGTTTGCGCGAACGGCACCGAGCGGTCGTACATACCCGGTGCCTTGGGCAACGACGAGGGGAGGACGATCGGCCGGCGAGCGCGCTCGCGCCGGCGCAGAACCGTACGCAACGCAAAGCGCGCGTCCCATCGTTTGAGATCGCCGTACGCGCGCGCGATCTTTGTGAAGCTTTCGCGGACCGACGCCGGCACGAGATCGACGACGTCGTCCCACGTGCGATCCATGTAAAAGACGTCGCGCGCCCGGGCGATCAGCGCCGTACGCTCGGCGGACGTCAGCACGCCGCGACGGTACGCGACCCACGCCGCATAGCGGACGTTGACCAGAGGCACGGTGAGCGCTTCGTGTGTCTGCGGATGTGCGAGCACGGCGACCTCGTCTTCGCCGTCGATGACGTCGCGCGCGTACCAGCCCGCGATCGCACCGAGCGGCGTGAACCCATACGGCGCGCATTCCGCCGCCCGCAACGCACCCATACTCGACGCGCCGAACATACGGGCGTGCTCCAGCGCCGCGTAACACTCTTTCGGCGAGGGCGCCAGATCATGATGAAACACACCGTCGATCAATAAGACCGCGTCGTACTCATGTGCCGCGCGTTCGACGTCCCCTCGCGCTGCCGGGGGAAGATATGCTACGTCCTCGCCGGCCGTACGATCCTCGAATGGCAGCGACGGCCCGGCAAAGACTGCGAGCGAACGCTGATCGAGGATGCGCGCGATTGCAGCGCTCACACGGCTTCGCCGTAGCGTCGGCGCAAGCGCACCGCTTCGATGTGATCGTAGGCACGCGAGGCTTCGCGCGCGAGTTCGTCCAGCAGTTCCAGCTCGTCGGGGTCGAGCTCCGAACCGTTGCGATGCGCGCCGTAGAGCGTGAACGAGACCAGATCGTGACGCACGCTGACGGGAACGGCGAGCACGTAGTGTTTAGCTTGCTCGCGATCGAGGTGGCCACGCAGCTCTTCGAGCCACACGCGCTCTTCGCCCGATTCCAATATACGCACCAGGAGGTGATTGCGATCGAAGCCCGGCGGCGCCAACGCCGCATTCGTCGACGTCGCGATCCCCTCGAAGCGGTTTCCGTCGTCCGATCGGCGGTAAAGCGCAGCGGCGCTCAAATGCAGCGCGTCGACGGGTATTTGAACCAGGCCGTCGCTCACGGCCGGCTCGTCGGTCGCGTAGGGAAGCGCGCGAGCCGCGCGGCGCACGTATTGCTCGGCGGCGCGGCGCGCGCAAGAATACCGCCTCGACGACGTTCGAGATGAACCGGTTGACGCGATCGAGGAGAAAGCCGACGGCGACGGTCAGCAGAAGTTCGACGCTGGAGGTGAAGCGCCAGCCGGAGATGACGTGTCCCGCGAACCAGTCGAGCAGCGAGACGAAAGCGACGACAAAGATCGAAAGCAGGCTGTAGACGAGCGCGCGATTGAGAACGAAGTTGATGTCGAGCACGCGATGCTTGAGCACCGCGTACATCACCGAGACCGGCATGATCACGACCGCAAAGCCTGCGACCTCTGCAATGGGTCGCGGCACGACGGGCAAGAAGTAGATCGCATACGCGACGAACGAGACGATCAGCCCGGCGACGAGAAACCCAAAACGCGGCTGAACCTGCGGCGTCGCATGCTGATACTTTCGAATCAACACGCCGGTGGCGAGCACGAACACGGCGAGAGGGAGCCACGTATCGAGGACTCCGCCCCAAATCGTAAAAACGCCGTGCTCCCATTCGTACCAGTCGTACGAATAGACGAGTACGCCCAAAGCGATCGCGATCCACACGCCGCGATCGAAAACACGGCTGACTCCGGTGAGGCGATCGTCGGGAAAACGCAACACGAAAGGCAAGAGCGGCAGCACCGCGTTATTGCCGAAGAAGGCGTTGAGCACCAGCGAGAGCGCGGTAAACCCCGCCGCCGAAAGATACGCTTGGTAAAAAGCGAGCGACGGCTGGGTCGAGAGAAAGCCGATCGCGTACGCGTAGAACGACCACGTCATCACGTTCGGGCGCAAGAAGACGAGCGCGAAGGCGATAGCGATGAAGATCGTCGCCGGAAGAATTGCGAAGATCCCCAAGAGCTGTTCTACGCGCGAAAACGAGGCATACGCGACGGCGGTCATCGTAACGCGGTAGATCGATCCGCCGGGACGGCGTAAGGTGAACGTTCCGCGATCGCCGGCGCGCGGAAAGACGAACGCCGGGAAGTCTTTGCTGAACGGTGCAATCACGAGCCGGTCGCCGGGACGTACGCCGGCCCTCTGCGCGGGCGATCCCGGCGCAACCGACGCGACGCCGCCGTCGAATGCGCGCGTCGCCTGGACACCATAGGTACCGCCTCGCCACTCGCCGGCGTAGTCCGCGTGTCCGAGCGGCACGTAGAAGACGACGATCACGAACATCGTGATCGCAACGAGCACGGCTCGAGCCAGCCACCTCAAGGATCCACCCCGGGCAACGCCCGGCCGGCGGCGCGGCGCGTCCCGCAAACCGCCGCGGCGATTACGGGTATTAAGGGATGGCGACGAGAACGCACACCCTGGGATTCATGACACTCACCGACCTCACCCTCACCGCGGACGCCGAACGAGAGACCACCCCGATCTTCGAACGCGTCGCGAACGTCATTCCGCGCGTCGAATGGCCCCTCCACGCACCCTACGTTGCGGCGATCAACCGGCTCAAACGCGAGCGCAACGCCGTCATTCTCGCGCATAACTATCAGGTGCCCGAGATCTACCACACGGTCGCCGATATCGTCGGCGACTCGCTGGCGCTCGCGATGCAGGCCGCCAAAACCGACGCCGACGTGATCGTGCTCTGCGGCGTCCACTTCATGGCCGAGACGGCCAAACTCGTAAACCCTGCAAAGACGGTGCTCGTGCCGGACTTGCGCGCCGGCTGTTCGCTCGCCGAATCGATTACCGCCGGCGACGTGCGCCTCTTGCGCGAACGTTATCCGGGCGTGCCGGTCGTCACCTACGTCAATACGTCGGCTGCGGTCAAAGCGGAGTCCGACATCTGCGTCACCAGCGGCAATGCCGTCGAGATCGTGGAAGCCCTGGGCGTGCCGCGCGTCATCTTTCTCCCCGACGAATATTTGGCGAAGTACGTCGCGTCGAAAACGACCACGGAAATCATCGCATGGAAGGGACATTGCGAAGTCCACGAACGGTTCACGGGCGCCGAGATCCGGCGATTCCGCGAAGGCGATCCGCGGCTCGTGGTGATCGCGCATCCCGAATGTCCGCCTGACGTCCTTGCCGAGGCCGACTACGTCGGCTCGACGCACGGCATGGTCGAGTACGTCGGCGCGCATCAGCAGGCACGCGTGCTGCTCGTCACGGAGTGCTCGATGGCCGACAACGTGTCGGGTACGTATCCCGGCGTCGAGTTCGTGCGGCCGTGCAATCTCTGCCCGCATATGAAGCGCAACACGCTGCCGAAGATCTTGCACAGCCTCGAGACCATGCAGTATGAAGTCACCGTCGATCCGCAGATCGCGCAGCGCGCCCGGGCTGCCGTCGACAAGATGCTCGAATTCTCGCGCGTTCGAGGCGCTGCGTCGCAGCGCGCCTCGGGATGACGGTGTCGCGCGCCGGCGCAATCGTCGTGGGCGCCGGGATCGCCGGCTTGATGGCCGCGCTCAAGCTTTCGCCGATGCCGGTAACCGTGCTCTGCAAGCGCCGGCTCGGAACCGGCGCCGCAACCGATTGGGCGCAGGGCGGAATCGCCGCCGCGGTCGGCGCCGACGACTCACCCTCGCTGCACGCCATCGACACCCAGCGAGCCGGGGCCGGCATCAGCGACGCGCGCGTCGTGAAGATTCTCACCAGCGATGCCCCGGCGCGGATCGAAGAACTGCTCGAGCTTGGTGCGTCGTTCGATCGTGACGCATCGGGCGAGCTCGAACTCGGACGCGAAGCCGCGCATCAGCGGCGCCGCATCGTCAAAGCAGGCGGCGACGCGACCGGACACGAGATTCTCAACACGCTGATCGCCGCCGTGCGCGAGACGCCCTCCATCGAAGTGGTCGAGGACGCGACCGCGGACGACATCATCTTGAGCGACGGACGCGCCGTGGGTGTCTACGCCCACGACGACGACGGGAACGCTCACGCCTATCTCGCCGGCGCGGTCGTGCTTGCAACCGGCGGTATCGGCAGGCTCTATCGCTACACGACGAACCCGGTCGAAGCGACCGGCGACGGAATCGCGATCGCGGCGCGAGCGGGGGCGATGCTCGCCGACATGGAGTTCGTGCAGTTTCATCCGACCGCGCTCGCTATCGGTGCGGATCCGATGCCGCTGGTCACCGAAGCCGTCCGCGGCGAGGGTGCGATCCTCGTCAATGACCTCGGCGAGCGCTTCATGCTCGCAATCCATCCCGATGCCGAGCTTGCGCCGCGCGACGTCGTGGCACGAGCCATCTTCGAACAACTGCAACGCGGGCGGCTCGTCGGTCTCGACGCGCGCACCGCGATCGGCGATGCATTCGCGTCCGAGTTTCCAACGGTCTTTCGCTTCTGCACGCAGGCCGGCATCGATCCGCGCACCGCGCGCATTCCGGTGACGCCGGCGGCGCACTATTTCATGGGCGGCATCGCAGTAGACGAGTGGGGACGCACCTCGCTCGAAGGTCTGTGGGCCTGCGGCGAATGCAGCGCGAGCGGCGTGCACGGTGCCAATCGCCTCGCGAGCAACTCGCTGCTCGAAGCCCTCGTCTACGGATCGAGAGTCGCGGAGAATATTGCCTCGTCGGCGCATCGCGACGACGGCACCGGGGTCTCGGCTCCGCTGCTTCGCAGCTACGGCCGGGATGACAAAGACGCGGTGGCCGATCTTCGCAACCTCATGTATTCCAACGTCGGGCTCGTTCGCAACGAATACGGCCTGCGCGAGGCGCTCTCGCGCATCGCCGAACTGGAAGCAGCGCATCCACAGGCCGGCAACGAACTGCGAAATCTTCTCGTCGTCGGCCGGCTGGTAACCGAGGCCGCGCTCGCGCGCAAGGAAAGCCGCGGCAGCCATTATCGCTCCGACTATCCAAAGCCGGATGAAGCCCTTGCCAGACGCTCTTTCACGCACTTCGTACGCAGCTAAGCCGAGCCGGCTCGTCCTGGAGCCGCTCGTGCGCGCGGCGCTGTTCGAGGATCTCGGACGCGGCGGCGATCTCACGACCGATGCGATCGTCCCGCCGGAACTCCACGCGACCGCGCGCGTCGTCGCGCGCGAAGCGGGCGTCATCGCAGGCCTCGATGCCGCGCTGCTTGCGTTCGACGTGTTAGCTCCCGGCGCGACGCGCTCCGAGATTGCTGCCGACGACGGCGCCGCGGTCAGCGCCGGCACGCTCGTCGCCGCGCTCGAAGGACCGGCTCGTGTCTTGCTTACCGGTGAACGCACGATGCTCAACCTGCTCTGCCGGTTGAGCGGCATTGCTACGGCGACGCAACAACTCGTTCGTGCGGTTGCGGGAACCCACGCTCGCGTCGTCGACACGCGTAAAACGACGCCCGGCTTACGCGCGCTGGAAAAGTACGCGGTGCGGTGCGGCGGCGGCGGAAATCACCGCTTCGGACTCGACGACGCGGTTCTCATCAAGGACAACCATCTCGCACTGGCCGGCTCGATTCACGAAGCGGTCGCGCGCGCGCGCGCGCGATCCGGACACATGGTCAAGGTCGAGGTGGAAGTCGACACGCTCGAGCAACTGCGTGAAGCCCTGCGCGAACCGATCGACGCGGTCTTGCTCGACAACATGAGTCCGGCGACGCTGGCAGAAGCGGTACGCATCGTGAACGGCGCGGTCGTCACGGAAGCCAGCGGCGGTGTACGTCCGCAGACGATCGCTGCGATCGCGCAGAGCGGGGTTGACGTGATCTCCGTCGGGTGGCTCACCCACAGCGCACCTGCCCTCGACATCGGCCTGGATATCGCGCTCTAAACCGATGATTCTGCTCGATCAAGCGGGTGCCGGTGCCGATAGAGCAAGATTCTTTCCGCCGCTGCGCACGCAAGTACCGTTCATCGAGCACTTCTGGATACAAGAGACCGATCCAACCCCCGTTCGGCGCGACTGGCGGATCATTCCCGATCTGAATCCCTATCTGATTTTCGCGATATCCCGTAAGGATTCGCGCGCTCACGCGCGATGCGTTCTCGTCGGTCCGCGCTCTCGCTTTGCGGATGTGACGATGGCCGATCGCCTGCTCACGTGTGGGGCTCGCTTGCGCCCGGGCGCGCTACCGTCGCTCACGCGTCTTCCGGCGTCCGATTTCACGGATCGTTCGGTCTGCGTCGAGGACGTCTTCGGCGCACGCGGCAGAGTTTTGATCGAACGATTGGATGGGTTGAGGTGTCCAAACCGGGCCATTCGCGTGATCTCCGGTTTTCTCAGCCGCGAATGGAGCCGGAACGATCGCCGCATCGACCATCTGCCCCTCGACGAGTTCACTCGGGTCGAGGATATGGCCGCTCGAACGGGCCTGTCCATCAGGACGCTGCGCTCGCGCCTGGCCTCCCACGTCGGCCTATCGCCCAAACGCGTGATTCGCATCGAGCGTCTGTACCGCGCCCTCGTCAACGCTCAACGTCGCGCCGTCGCCTGGGGAGAGATCGCGGCAAGCTCCGGCTTCGCGGACCAGGCGCACATGATTCGCGATTTCCATGACCTACTCGGCGAGTCGCCCACGGAGTGGAGCCGCCGCTCGCGTTTGCCGATTCGTTCAAGACAGTGAGCCCCGCCGCACGTTAGGCTGATATCCACTTCCGGCATCGTTCCAACATCTTTCCAAGGCAGGTCGAATTGAATCGCCAGCATTTCCTCGCCGCTGCTTCGGCGGCCGCCACAGCGGGACTTGGTTCGCTGCGTCCGACCACCGCAAGCGCCGCGACGGCGGAGCCGCGTTTCGAGTTCCACAGCGCCTTTCTCGTGAATCTTCATCACACGCTGTATTACCAGGCAAGTGTGCTGCAAGCACTCTATACCACCGGCCTCGACATGCTCGGGGAACTACCCACGCGCGTGTATCGCGAGATGATCACGCACATTCCTTCGGCGGAGCAGGGACGCTGGTACCGCGCGTTACGCTACTATCAGAACGAGTATGGCTGGCGCAGTCTGATTTTCGACGATGAGATGTACGCGCTGGAAAACGACGTGGTCGCCGGCACGCCGCCCGCGCCGCTCAAACGCGTGCTGGACGACGTTTCACCGATCTATCGCGAACGGCTCTGGCCGATTCACGACGCGCGCAACCGCACGTCCATCCAAGAATGGCAAGCCGCGCTCTCGCGATACGGGCCTTCGCTCTTTCCGGCGCTGGCGAAGCTCTATCAGCGGCCGTGGCTGCCGATTCCCTACCGCGTGGACGTCGTCGCTGCCACCGATCGACTCGGAGCGTACAATAATCCTGGGGAGGGCAATCGATACTGGCACATCGTGATATCGACCTACGATCACCAGAATGACGATCTCAATGGGTTCGAAATCGTGACGCACGAAGCATCGCACTCGATCGTGTTACCCGATGAGGGGCCAATCGGCGGCACGATCGCAAGCGCATGCAAGACGCTGGATCGGCCCGAACCCAACAATCTTTGGCACGCCACGATCATGTACATACCCGGGATCGTCCTGCAGCGCCTCGCTCTAGCCGCGGGAATGCGCTACCAACTCGCCTTCGTCGCGAACCAGGTTTTTACAAAGGCGTATCCGCGCTACTATGCAGCGTTCCAACGGCATCTACTGCCGTACGTGGATGAACGCGCGACGCTCGCAGAGGCCCTCTACGCGACCGTCGAGCAGGTCGTTTCCGTTACCTGATGCGGGCGATCCGCTTATGGACGGCCGCGCATGCCGCCGACCTGTCCAAGCGTCAGCAGAATCTGACCCGCGTCGGGCGTTTCGTCGCCGCCGCGACCGCCGTAACGACCGCGCCCCGACTGATCGAACATCTGTTGCATCTGATCGTGCATCTGCTTGTCGGCGGCGAGGATAGCGTTCTTTTCGCTGCCTGAAAGTGCCGCGTCGAGCTGCTTTGCCGCGGCCTGCGGATCGGGATGCTCGGCCACGGCGAGACTGCCGATGACCGAAGCGACGAGTTGTCTATGGGCCGGCGTCAGCGCGGCGAGCACCTGCGCGCGGAACTGCTGCCGCGCCTGCTGCATCTGCTCGTAGCCACCGCCCATCGGCGGCCCCTGCTGCGCGAACGCGACCGCGGTGCCTGCGAGCGCCAGTGCGATTGTAAGAAGAAGGCGTTTCATCTCCTGGTTGTACGGCACGGCGGCATGGGAAAAGCTGGGAAGCACAGGGGGCGGCGTTTGGACTCCACGAAGGTCTCGCCATGAGCGCCGATTCGACGAAGCCGTCCCCGGAGAAGACCTCGAAGACCAACTACGACGCGGAGACGCCGCAGTCGTTGATCGAGTTCATGTCGCGCGGATGGGCCGAGGCGCCGCTTCGGGCCGGTGCTCACCCGCAGCTGGCGCGCTTGCAGTCGCGGCGCGACGCGCTGTCGCGCGCGTTCGCCGGCTGTTACCTGGTTATCCCGGCTGGGCAAGAGCACGTGCGCGCCAACGACACGTACTTCCGGTTCCGTCCTACGAGCGACTTCGCTTACTTGATGGGCACGGGCGAGCCGGGCGCGCTGCTCGTCATGGAGCCCGAGGGCGCGTCACACCGCACGCTGCTGTTCGTGCCCGAGCACAATCGCGGCAAGGCGGAATTCTTTACCGACCGCGTCTACGGCGAACTGTGGGTCGGACGGCATCGCGGCCTCGACGAAAGCCAGATCTTCTTCGGCGTCGATCGCTGCCGGCCGTTGCAAGAGATTTCGAGTTATCTGGAAGAGCTCGCCGCCAGCAAACACGCCGTGCGCCTGCTACGCGGTCACAATCGCGCGATCGACTCCCTCGTTCCGCGCACCGACGACGACGATGACTTCGCCGTCGATCTCTCGGAGATGCGGCTGGTCAAAGACGACTATGAAATCGCCGAGCTGCGCAAGGCGTGCGAGATCACCAAGCGAGCCTTTGAGGACGTCATCCGCACGTTCCCGAAGGCACGGAGCGAGCGCGAGTTCGAAGGAGCATTCTGGAATCGCGCGCGCATCGAGGCCAACGACGTCGGTTATTTGACGATCGCTGCTTGCGGACACAACGCCTGCACGCTGCATTGGAATCGCAACGACGGCGCAGTCGATACCGGCGCCCTGCTGCTCCTCGATGCCGGCGTGGAGTGCGATTCGCTCTACACCGCCGACATCACGCGCACGATGCCGATCGGCGGGAAGTACTCGAGCGTGCAACGCAGTGTCTACGACGTCGTCTATGAAGCGCAGCGCGTAGGAATCGACGCGGTCGCGCCGGGCAACGATTTTCTCGAGCCGAACCGTCGCGCAATGCGCGTACTTACGGAAGGACTGATCGATCTCGGCGTCTTGACGTGTTCGCTCGACGAGGCGCTCGATCCGCAGAAGCAGTACTATCGCCGTTACACGCTGCACGGCGTCAGTCATATGCTCGGCCTCGACGTTCACGATTGCGCGCGCGCGCGATCCGAAACTTATCGCTACGGGACGCTGCGCGAAGGCATGGCCCTGACCGTCGAGCCCGGCCTCTACTTCCAGCCCGACGACGAGACCGTGCCCAAGGGGCTGCGCGGCATCGGCGTGCGGATCGAGGACGACGTGGTCGTGACCGCGGCGGGACGCGAGAACCTCTCCGCGATTCTTCCGTCGAAGACCGACGCGGTCGAACGCTGGATCGCCGAACTGATCGCCTAGCGCTGATGCTCGAGGTCGACCACGTCCGCAAGGAGTTCGGCTCAGTGCGCGCGGTGAGCGACGTGCACTTTTCGATTGCCGACGCCACGACGTTCGGATTGCTCGGCCCCAACGGAGCCGGCAAGACGACGACGATGCGCATCATTCTGGGCATTCTCGTCCCCGACGCCGGACGCGTGATCTGGAACGGTGCACCGATCCACGACGAAAGCCGCCGCCATTTCGGGTATCTGCCCGAGGAGCGCGGCATCTACGGCAAGATGAAAGTGCGCGAGCAGATCGCGTACTTCGGCAAACTTCACGGCTTGCGCGATCCCGATCTGCGTACCCGCGTGGACAGCTGGATCGAACGCTTGGGTCTTACCGTCTACGCGGAGCGGCCGTGCGCCGAGCTCTCCAAAGGCAATCAGCAGAAAGTGCAAGTTGCCTGCGCCGCGGTGCATGCGCCGCAGCTCCTGGTGCTCGACGAACCGTTCTCGGGACTCGACCCCGTCAACGCGGAGGTGCTGCTTTCGGTGCTTGCCGAGATGCAGAAAAACGGTACGACGCTCATTCTCTCGAGTCATCAAATGTGGCAACTCGAACACCTCTGCACGCGTTTCTGCATCATCTCCGGAGGCGAGAACCGCGCCGAAGGCTCGCTCGCGGAACTGCGCGCGGCGTGGCCGACGCGAGTCGTGCGTACAGCGTTTGCCAACGGCGAAGGGACGACCGACTCAGTGGTACCCGCAGGCTCCGACTTTGCCGCGATGCTGCGCGAGCTCGTCGCTGCCCGGCCGGTGACGATGTTCGAAGTGATGGAACCATCGCTGCATGAAATCTATCTGCGCGCCATCGGAGAAACGGTCGCGTGATCGAAGATTTCGCGACCGTCTACGTCGCTGAGATCACGCGGCGCATCAAATCCCGTCCCTACATCATCGGGCTCCTCGTCGGCGTGATTGCGATCATGCTGGTCTTCAAACTCCCGTCGTTTTTGGACCGCA
>DATJRM010000086.1:0-35977 GCA_035504755.1 Candidatus Acidiferrales bacterium | reverse complement strand
TTCTGAAACTTCACGTTGAAACAATGGGCTCCGGGATCGCACGGCGTCGTCTCTTTGACCGATTCGAGCTTGCCCTGCGCGTCTAACTCGTCCGCCCACTCCGCAACCTGCACGCGCGAAATATCGATCCCGGGCGCGATGTCACCACGCACCGGCGTCAGGTCGTCGGCCATGACCGCACGAGTAATCTTCTCAGCCTCGCGTTCGTATTTGTTTTCGAACGAGCAACCGGCGAACAACAGCGCCGCGCACGCCACCGAGAGCGCTGCAACAATGAACCTCACGTTGATACGACCTCCTGCGTCACGTAGGAAAGAAAAGCGAGCGCGGGATTCCACTCTTGTGCGAGTTTTACGTTCCACTCGCTCTCGAAGAGCGCAACCGGCCGCCCCTCCCAGTCTTCGACGAGCTTTGCGCTGCTCGGCAACTGCGCGCGTGCAGCCACGTCGACGTCGCCGCCGACGCGCAACGCCAGCGTAAACGGCAGTGCCGATAGCACCGTCTTCACCCCGTACTCCGCTTCGAGGCGATATTTTGCGACTTCGAACTGCAGCTCGCCGACGACGCCGAGAACCGGTTCGGTGCGGGTGGATCCCCACGGGTAGAAAATTTGCACTGCCCCCTCTTCGCGCAATTGCGCGATGCCCTTGCCGAACGACTTGTAACTCGCCGTATCGATACTCCGAATCGTCGCGAAATGTTCCGGCGCAAACGACGGGATCGGCGGGAAGACGACCGGCGCGCCTTCGTAGAGCGTGTCACCGATCGCGAACACGCCTGGATTGGCCAGGCCGACGACGTCGCCGGCGTACGCGGCTTCGAGCGACTCGCGCTCGTCGGCAAAGAGTTTCATCGCGCGGGCCAGGCGGACGTCTTTTCCGGTCCGTTCGTTGCGTACGGTCATGTCGCGCTCGAATTTCCCCGAGCAGACGCGTACGAACGCGACCCGATCGCGGTGACGCGGATCCATGTTGGCTTGGATCTTGAACACGAAGCCGGTAAAACTCGGGTCGTCAGGTAAAACGCCCCCTCTGTCACCCTGAGCCAACCCCGCGCTGTCACCCTGAGCCTCCCCTCTGTCACCCTGAGCCTGTCGAAGGGCGCGCGCGACCGGCGGTGGGCTCATCTCGACGAACGCATCGAGAAAAAGCTGCACGCCGAAGTTGGTCACCGCCGAACCGAAAAAGACCGGTGTGATCTCGCCTCGCAGCATCGCTTCGCGATCGAAGACTTCCCCAGCGCCTTCGAGGAGATCCAGACCGTCGATGAACGCGGCAAACGTCGCCTCGTCGACGAGGGCCGCAACCGCGGGATCGCGGCGATCGGCGGTCTGCACGGCGGCTTTCGTTGCGCCGTGCGCGCTGCGCTCGAAGAGATGCAGCGCGCCGGTTTGGCGGTCGTAGACCCCTTTGAACGTCTCGCCGTTGCCGAGCGGCCAGTTCATCGGGTAGGTCCCGATGCCGAGCACGCTCTCGAGTTCGTCGAGCAATTCGAGCGGATCGCGGCTCGGACGATCCATTTTGTTGATGAACGTGAAGAGTGGAATCTTGCGGGCGCGGCAGATCGCAAAAAGCTTTTTCGTCTGCGGCTCGACGCCCTTAGCGGCGTCGATCAACATGACCGCCGAATCGGCGGCGAGCAGTGTGCGATAGGTGTCCTCGCCGAAGTCTTGGTGCCCGGGCGTATCGAGCAGATTGATCGTGTAGCCGTCGTAGGGAAACTGCAGCACGGTCGAGGTGATCGAGATCCCACGCTCGCGCTCGAGTTCCATCCAGTCGCTCGTGACCGCGCGCTGCCGCCTGCGCGCCGAAACCTGGCCGGCAACGTGAATCGCGCCGCCGTAGAGGAGCAGTTTTTCGGTGAGCGTGGTTTTGCCGGCGTCGGGATGCGAGATGATCGCAAACGTTCGGCGACGGCGCACTTCGTCGATGATATTCATTGATGATATGTCGTGATATCGTAGACGCGCAGGTCGGCGCCTCCTTCGCTTATGCGCAGGAGCGCGAGCGAATGGTCGAAGCGGTAGAGCCGCGCGCGCGGCGGAACCCGCAACCGGTCGGCGCCGCGGTCGACCGTCAGATCGCCGTTCCCGACCACGATGGTGCAAGGCCCGTACGATAAACGCGTGCCCGCGGCAACGGGTTGCGCGCCGGCCGGCAGACGCGTGCGTACGTACGCCGCGCTCCCCGTCGTTTGCGATCGTTGGATGAAGCAGTCGGGCAACGCGGAGAGCGCCCAGGGTGCGTTGCCCTCGAAATCGCCCGTGGCCCCTGCACCGCCTTCGGCGATGCGCAGATGCTGCGGCAGCGGCGCTCGTTTCGACGCGGCGAGCCGGAAGTCCATGAAGTTGTGGGTGCTACGCGCCGTGGCATAGACGGCCACGGCCAAAACGATCGCCGTCGCAATCGCGTAATACCGAAGCATATCGCGTCCGAACATGTCACGTGAGGGTGACGCGAGCGGCGCCGATCGCATAATCGGCCATGCCGTAGTACACGTCGAAGACTCGCCGCCCCAGATCCACGCGTGGATCGATCGCCGTCGGGAACACGACGTTGTCGACGACGCCTTCTCGTTCTTGCGGCGTCTCGGGAACGAGTACCGGGTGCGGCGAGCGGTAGATGATACGATCCGGGCGCTCGAGTTCGTGAATCACGATGCCGGCACTGTACCGGAACTTCGGCCTGGAGTCGTTGCGAATGACGTCGACGCCGTGGTACAGAGAAAACCAGCCCTCCTCGATCCGCACGGGCGGCGTTCCCGCGCCGATCTTGATCGAACCCCAATCCGCGTTCGGGGAAAGCACGAGTTCGCTCTCGTGGACGTCGAGCAGGCCCGCGCGATCGCGCAACGCTTGCTCGAGCGGAATGTACCCGATCCGGATCGATTCACGGTCCTCCAGCGGCAAGCGTCTGATCAGCGTGAGCGCTGCTCGTCCGTCGACGGCGGAAAGATGCAACATCGGACGGTGATAGAAGGCAAGTGATCTCACGCCGCGCGGCGAGAGCACCGGCTCGGGGAAGAACGCCGCGTCCTTGTCGTCACCATCAATCATGCCGGGCTGGGCAAATCGTAACAGACCGACCCGCTCCCAGTTCAAACCGTCGCTCGAGAGTGCGATCGCGATGCGCGGACCTTTCGGTCCGAACGCCGTGTATGCCATGACGTAGCGCTCGAGCACCGGCACGAAGGTGACCCGCGGATCCTCGCATCCATAGCCCGACGAAGCGCGGCGCTCGTACTCCGCCTGGGGCTCGAGTGCAAATCCTTCGCGCTCGGCATCGAAACCGCGCCCGTTGCTCGCCACGCGGACGCGGCCGATTCGCGAGATGTTCCCTTTGGCAACCGCGCGCGGGTAGAGCAGCAGCGTCCCGTCCGCCGTGCGCGCGCTGGCGGGATTGAGCACGCCTTCGGCTTCACGCGGATCACCGTCGGGCACGAGGACGGGTCCGAGGCGTTCGACGATCGCTTGCATAGTCGTTAAGGCAACACCGTTTCCGCAATCGGGTCGTCGCCGGGCGTCACGACGTCGACGTGAATGCCGCGGCGATAAACCGAGTTCGGTACGATCCACAACGTGTAGGTGCGATAGTCTGCCGCCGGCGCGCCGCCGTCAGCCGGGGATTGCTCGAAGGCGACGACGCGCACGCTTTGGTCGGTGGCGCGGATCGACTCGATGACTTGCCGGTAGCCGCTGCGGTTGTGGGGTCCCATGAGGAGCACCACGCCGAATTCGCTCTTGAAGCGCGCAGGCGCTTTGATTCCCAAGCGCGCAAGCGTCGCCTGGTCGCGAACGATGACGATCTGGTTACCCCCCGGCTCGGTGGTCGTCCCCACCGCCAGCGTTTGGACGCGGACCTCGCGACAGCTGGTCAAAAGCAGCAGCGCCACCACGGCCATCCAGCGCTTCACGGCTCCTCGCTTTCGCGGGTTCGGCAGCCAGCCATTCCTCCTGTCACCACCTTCTCTCCAAGAACGTTGTAGAATAAATCATGCTGGGCATTGTGCTGGCAGCGGTGGTTATGGCGTCGCCGAGTCCGTCACCCACGCCGCTGCTGAAAACGATCGTAACGGTGAGATCGTCGCCATTGTGCGGCGAGTTTGCCGCCCATACCAACGCCGCGATCAGCAGCACGGTGTCCAACGACGAATTTCTCGGCACGACGATTCTGACGCTTCGCTCGGGTGACCTCGCGGGCAGCTCGCTCGATCGCCTTCACGAGATCCACGCCCTCTCCAAGCTGGCGGACAGCATTTACCGGGCGTACCGGGCGGGCGAAGCCGAGGTCAACCGCCTGCGCGACGTGGCGAAAAGCGCCACCGATCCGGACGAAAAACAGGAGCTCGAAGCCTCGGCCGACGCGCTGGGCGGCGCGCTCTACCGCCAGCATCTGATCCAGCGCGACCTCGACGGGTTCGTCGCCTTCCTGGATGCCTCGGACATGATGACCAGTGGTTCCAGCGAGGACTATCTCGGCGAGCCCCGGCATCCTCAGACCCTCGATATGCCCGACGCCAACCCGGCCGAAACCACGGCATACTGGATGCCCCAGGTTCAGGATGCTCTCTGGCACCCGCCGCTCCTGGCCGGCAGCGAGTCCTTGGAGCAAGACCTGCAGATGGCGCAAGCGGCCTCGGACGACTTCAAAGGCCGCATGCCCGACGTCATGAAAGACGAGCTCAACGCCGCCGGACACATCGAACTAGCCGCCGACCACTGTTAGGGCCCTTCGACAGGCTCAGGACAAGCCCGCGACAATTCTTATTGCTTCGAGCGAGTTCTGCACAGTACGCTTGAGGCTCCGATGAAACTCCTGCGACGTCTATCGGCCGCGTCGGTCATCGTTGCCCTGGGGACCGTGATGCTGGGAAGCTGGACGCGCATCAACGGCGCCGGCATGACATGCCCCGATTGGCCGCTCTGTCACGGTATGCTCGTTCCGTCGATGGCCGACGGCACGATCTGGGAATGGATGCACCGGCTCTTCGCATTCTGCGTTGCGCCGCTCGTCGTGGCGGTGATGATCGCCGCATGGCGCGTACGCGACCACACCCGCGCGATCGCGCCGACACTCGCCGTCGTGGGCGCGCTGTTCATCATCCAGTGCATGCTCGGCGCGGAGACCGTGCATCTTTCCAACAGTCCCATGTCGGTGGTTCTGCACTGGGGGACGGCGATGGCGTTCATCGCGTCGCTCTGCGCCATGATGCTCTTTGCCGGGGACTCCGCGGAAGCGGGCGAGCGCACTCACGCGCCGCGCGCCGAGATCGCGCTCGCCGGCATGCTCGCCGGGACGTCGCTAGTGACCTTCGTCACCATGTGTGTCGGCGCATACGTGAGTTCGAGCGGCGATGGTCTTGCTTGCCTTTCGATTCCGGGATGCGCGGGGCACGTCGTCGTATACACGCAGGGTCAGTACGTGCAAATGCTTCACCGTTTCATCGCCGGCGCAACGTTTCTGTGCGCGGTCACCAGCTTCGCCTTCGCGTGGATGCGTCCGGCGTCCACGCGCGTGCGCGTCGCCGTGACCGCGGGGCTGACCCTCGTTTTCGTACAAATCTTGCTCGGATTGCTGAACGTTGCCTTACGCTTGCCGATGGATCTGCGCGAGGCTCATGCGTTCAACGCTGCGCTCGTGTTCCTGGCCTTCGTCGTCGCAACGCTGTTCGCGGTGCTCGACACGCGCCCGCTCCGGCTCGAAGCGAGCGAACCGACGACGTGAACGCGATCGCCGACTACTTCGAACTCGCCAAGCCGCGAATCATCGTGCTGTTGTTGATTACCACGGCCGCCGCAATGGTGATGGCCGCGCGCGGCCTTCCTCCGCTCGGCCTCACCTTTTTGACGCTGCTCGGTGGCGCGCTCGCCGCGGGATCGGCCGGCGCCCTCAACTGTGTCTTCGATGCCGACATCGATCGCGTGATGCGGCGGACGATGAACCGTCCGATTCCACAGGGGCGCATCACGCCGCTGCGCGCGACGATCTACGCCGTGGTCCTAGGCATCGCCGGCTTTACCATCTTGTATCTGCTCGTCAACCCGCTGGCGGCGTGGCTCTCGCTCGCGGGTAACGTCTTTTACGTGGCAATCTATACGATGTGGCTCAAGCGTACGACGCCGCTGAACATCGTCATCGGCGGCGCCGCGGGTGCCGTCCCGCCGCTCGTCGGGTGGGCGGCTATAACCGATCACGTCGGAGGCCCCGCGCTCGGACTCTTTGCGCTCATCTTTTTGTGGACGCCGCCGCACTTTTGGTCGCTCGCGCTCATGACGGAGACCGACTACGACAAAGCACGCGTGCCGATGATGCCCAACGTCGCCGGCGAAGAACGCACGAAGCGTGAGATCATCTACTATACGTTGTTGCTGGTTGCCGCGTCGCTGCTGCTCTACCCGCTGCACGTCATGGGCGCGCTCTACACGGCCGCGGCCGCCGTGCTCGGCGGCATTTTCCTCTACGACACGATCCGCACGTGGAAAGACTCGGGCACGTTCTGGGCGCGCCGTACCTTCAAGTTCTCGCTGCTCTACTTGGCGCTGATGTGCCTCGTGATGGTCGTCGATAGAATCATTGCGTAACAACGCGGCGCTCTTGCTCACGCTCGGCCTCGGCGTCTTCGCCGGCGCGCTCGATCTCGGCGTGCTCTCTCCCGCGCTTCCCGCCATCGCGCGCGAGTTCGCGGTCCCGACCGGAGATCTCGCGTGGATCTTCACGCTCTATTTGCTCGTGACGGTTGCCTCGATTGCGATTGCGGCCACGCTCGCCGATCGCTATGGCCGGCGCACGGTGTACATGGCGTGCATCGGGCTCTTCGTGCTCGGGAGCATCGTCGCCGTGTTGGCTCCGAGCTACGGCTTCTTGCTCTTCGCGCGCGCCCTGCAAGCGCTCGGTGCGGGCGGTATCTTTCCGGTCGCGACGGCGACGATCGGCGACGTCGTGGAGCCCGCACGGCGAGGCAGCGCGCTCGGCGCGGTTGCGGCGACGTGGGGATTGGCGGCGATCATCGGGCCGCTGTTCGGCGGCTTGATCACGCATTTCGTGTCGTGGCGCGCGATCTTCGTTCTCAACTTTCCGCTGGCCGCGATCGTGCTCTGGCTCGCCCACCGTTACGTGCCGCGCGCCGCGCCGCGAGTGCGCGGACCGCTGGACGGCCTTGGCCTCACCCTGCTCTGTTTCGGTTTGCTGCTCGTGATGGATGGCTTGACGACCGCACGCTTGGCGAACGCGCTCGTCGGCGTCGCGATCCTGGTGGGCTTCGCGTGGTGGGAGCGCAGCGCTTCCCACCCGATCGTTCCGCTTGCGCTCTTCACCACGCCGCAGCTCGCAAAAACGTACGCGCTGGAGATTGCGATCGGCGCGCTCGAAGGGTCGCTGTTCTTCATTCCGACGGTGATCGTCGGCGCGCAAGACCTTTCGTACGCAGCGGCCGGATCGATCGCGGCGCTGGGAGCACTGATGTTCGTGCTGGTGATCCCACTCTCGGGACGCGCGCTGGATCGCATCGGCAGCCGCGACGTGCTGCTCTCGGGCGCCGTCTTGACCGAAATCGGGCTCGGCATCTTTGCCTTCGGGTATCGCTCGCTGCCGGTGACGATCGTGGCGATGATCGTCGCGGGCAGCGGGTTCGGGGCGCTGCTCGGCGCACCGACGCGCTACATCGTCACGAGTGAGGCCGGTGAGAGCCGCCGCGCAACCGCTGTCGGGCTGCTCAGTCAAGCGCTCATCGTCGGCCAAATTCTGGGAAGCGCGCTCGCGGGCGGCGTCATCGGCCTCGCGCGCAGCGAGATCCTCGGCTACCGCGACGCGTACTTGTGCTTCTGCGGCATCGCCCTAGCGGCGCTGGCGATCGCTTCCACGCTCAACTCGCGCGAGAAAGAACGGCGCGCGCAGGCGGCCGAGGTGCGTCCGCTCGAAGCTTGAGCGGGCGTGAACGCCTCCAACCAATCGCCGCCGCTCGCGGACTACAACCTCTTTACCACCGATCGCGCGCTGCTCGACGCGCTCGAACGTGCCGCGCCCGCTCTCGACCGCGCGCAACTGGTCGAACTCGGCGCGCTCGCCGGCACGCCGCAGACGATCGAACTCGGCTTCGACGCCAACGCCAACCCACCCGAGTTGCACGCGTTCGATCGCTTCGGCGACCGCATCGACGAGGTTCGCTTTCACCCCGCCTATCACGTCTTGATGGGCGTGGCGACGCGATATGGACTCCATGCCGCGCCGTGGCTCGATAGAGCACCGCACGCGCATCTACGCCGCGCGGCCAAGTTCTTCGTCTGGTCTCAGGTCGAGGGCGGTCATCTGTGTCCGATCTCGATGACGTACGCCGCCGTGCCCGCGCTGCAGCAAACGCCGGCCGTTGCGTCCCAGTGGGTCGATAAGCTGGCTGCCTGCCGGTACGATTCGCGACTCCTGCCCATCGCGCAGAAAGACAGCGCGACCTGCGGCATGGGGATGACCGAGCGGCAAGGCGGTAGCGACGTGCGCGCAAATCAAACGCGCGCGCAGCGCGCCGGCACGGACGGCGAGTACGTGCTCGAGGGAGCGAAGTGGTTTTGCTCGGCGCCGATGAGCGATGCATTTCTCGTGCTCGCGCAAGCCGATCGCGGGCTTTCGTGCTTTCTCGTGCCGCGCGTGCTGGCCGACGGCGCGCGTAACCCGTTCGCCATCCAGCGCCTCAAAGACAAGCTGGGCAACCGCAGCAACGCATCGAGCGAGGTAGAGTTCCACGGTTCCCACGGCTGGCTGATCGGCGAAGAAGGCCGCGGCATCCAGACGATCGTCGAGATGGTGAACGGGACGCGTCTGGACTGCATCATCGGCTCGGCCGCGCTGCTGCGCGCCGCGCTCGCGCAGGCGATTCATCATGCAACCTATCGCCGCACGTTTGGTGCGGCCCTGATCGATCACGCGCTGATGCAGAACGTCCTGGCGGATCTTGCGCTCGAATCGGAGGCGGCGACCGCACTCTTCGTGCGCCTTGCAGCCGCGGTAGACGAAGCGCCCTACAGTGCGCATGCAGCCGCGCTCAAACGCATCGGCACCGCGGTCGGCAAATACTACGTCTGCAAGCGCGCACCGGCCGTGGTTGCCGAAGCCCTCGAGTGCTTGGGCGGCAATGGGTATGTCGAGGAGTCGATCATGCCGCGCCTCTATCGCGAGGCGCCGCTCAACTCGATCTGGGAAGGCAGCGGCAACATCAACGCACTCGACGTGCTTCGCATCCTGCAAAAACAACCTGAAGCGGTCGAAGCGCTGTACGCGGAGCTGGCACCGGCGCTCGGCGATTCGCGCGTCGCCGTCGCGGTACGGGCACTTCGCGACGAACTCGCCGAGGACGACGTGGAGTGGCGGGCGCGAGCGCTGGTCGAGCGCATGGCGCTGCTGTGGCAAGCAAGTTTGTTGCTCGAAGCGGCTCCCAACTACGTGAGCGATTGCTTCATCGCAAGCCGCCTCGGCTCCGGCACCGGACGAACGCTCGGCACGCTGCCGATCAAAACCGCGTTGCGCGGCATCGTCGATCGCGCCGCACCGCGCGAGGCGCAAGCGGTCCCGGCCGGGCGATGAAGCAGCGTCTCTTCGATCGCCGCACTCGACAACTCGCGCACCGTTCGTGGACGGAATCCGAACGGCGCATCGTGTGGCGCGGACTCACCGGGCGCATGGCCATCGCGGTGGAACCGCTGTTGGGCATGCTCTTCATGGCATTTCTCACCTGGGGTCTGATATTTCGCGCGGAACACGTGCCGGCCGAGCACGACCTCATCAAGATCGCGTGGATCTTCGCTATCGGCGCCATCGCCTTCACCGGCTACTTCATCGCCGTGCTCGTTGCGCCGTTTCACGCCTACTTACAGACGTTCAAGCCGATCTACGTCGTGGACGGCTACGTGCGCTATCGCGGGCCCGACGCACGGTCAGGCGAAGACGGCCACGGGTACGTCGCGACGCTCTTCGAGGATCAAACCGTCGCGTGTGAGTGGGAGTACTTCGGCAGACGCGTGCTCGAAGACGCAACGATCCCCGCGCTGATCGAATTCTCCGTCTACGCCGGAATCCATAAGATCGACGGCCGCTCGACCGGCCTGCTGCCCGAAAGCTTGCCGCCGCTAGCGATCGGCATCGCTCCGCGCAAAGGCCCACATCCCGACCCGTAGCGCTGAGCTACTTCGGCATTTGGCCGAGGTTCATGCGCATCGACTGTTCGGCGGGCCAGACGTGATTGTAGCCCGAGAGGCGGACCACGGCGCCGCCGATGCAAAAGATGATGACGATACCGACACCGAGGATCCAGCGCGTCCCGGTACCGATCCCCTTCGACTGAGGAACGTGCGTGAAGTTGATCGTCTCTTGGCGTTCGATCATCTCATGCCGCCTTCGGGAAGTTTCCGAGCACGCCGACGCCTGCCAAAAGCGCGATCACCGCACCCAAGCACAACAAGCCCAGCATCAGCTTGAAGACGCCGTTATCGATACCCACCGAGGTCCAGTCGTCCTTGAGGGCCTTCGCCGAAACGAGCGCCACGATGATGCCGCCGACCACGGCGATCGTCTTTTCGAGAATCGGAACGTCTATGTGCATGGTCAATTCCTTTGGGCGGCGCGTGCATCGGCACGCGAGGATCGAGGCGACGAAAAGCCGGGCAACATATGCCCTCCTAAATGAGATAGAAGATCGAGAAGAGCACCACCCAGATGACGTCGACGAAGTGCCAGTAGAGCGTGCCCGCGGTGAGGCCGAAATACTTATCCTTGGTATAGACGCCGTGGACGGACTGCAAGAAGAGAATCGTCAGGTAGATCACGCCGCAGGTAACGTGGAACCCGTGCATTCCGGTGAGCGTGAAAAACGACGCGCCGAAGATGCCGCTGCCCGCCCAGGTGACGTGCTCCACGAAGATCAGATGCGTGTACTCCACGGCCTGACCGGAGAGGAAGGCGCTCCCCAGCAGGATCGTGGCGAGCATGAAGAACGCGTACCGGCCGAAGTTGTTGTGCTTCCAGTTCTCGAGCGCATAGTGCATCGTCGCTCCCGAACCGAAGAGCACCACCGAGTTGAGCGCACCGAGCGACACGTCGAGCCGGCTGATTCCCGGCGGCGGCCAGCCTTGGCCGCTGTTGCGCATGTAGAGATACGCGAAGATGAACGACGAGAACAGCACGCAGTCCGAGACCAGGAAGAGCAAGAACCCTTGCAGGCGTAACGCCCGCGTCTCAATGTAGAGCTGGTCGGCTCCCTCGTGCTCGGCGATCGCGCCGTGCGACATCGATGCTACGGCCATCAGTGCGCACCTACGGTCACGGGCGTGTCGGTGAGTTCCTCTTCGAGGCCCTTGTACGGCAGCGGCTGCGAGAAGTTATACGGCAAGCCGAATACCGTCGGGATGTTCTTGAAATTGTAGTAGTGCGGCGGCGACGGAACTTGCCATTCCAGCGTGCGGCCGCCCCACGGATTCGGTCCCGATTTCTTGCCGTTGCGAATGCTCCATAAGATGTTGATGAAGAAGAGCAGGATCGCAAAGGTCATTACGAAGGACGAGATCGACGCGAAGTCGTTCCAGAACTGGAATTGCGGATCGTACTCCGGCACGCGCCGGGGCATGCCCAGCATGCCGAGCCAGTGCATCGGCAAGAACGTGCCGTTGAATCCGATCAGGAAGAGCCAGAAGTTCCACTTTCCCAGCGTCTCGTTCATCAAGCGGCCGCTCATCTTCGGGAAGTAGAAATAGGTTCCGGCGAAGATTCCCATCAGCGAACCGCCCACCAGCACGTAGTGCAGGTGCGCGACCACGAAGTACGTGCCGTGCACGTGGAGATCGAAGGGCACCGCTGCCAAGAAGATTCCGGTGATGCCGCCGAGCGTAAAGAGCCCGACGAAGCCGATCGCAAAGAGCATCGCCGTCGTGTAATGGATCTTGCCGCCCCACAGCGTCGCCGTCCAGGAGAAGATCTTCACGCCCGTCGGGATCGCGATGATGAAGGTGATGATCATGAAGGGCAGCTGCAGATAGGGCGCGAGACCGGACGTGAACATGTGGTGCGCCCACACCATGAAGCCGGCAAGCGCGATCGCCATCGACGAGAAGGCAATCATCTTGTAACCGAAGATCGGCTTGCGCGCGAAGGTCGGAATGATCTCCGATATCATGCCGAAAGCCGGCAGAATCATGATGTAGACGGCCGGATGGGAATAGAACCAAAACATGTGCTGCCACATGAGCGGACTCCCGCCCTTGGTCGGATCGTAGAACGGCACGCCGAACTGACGCTCGATGAAGAGCGCGGCGAGCGCTGCGGCGAGCGCCGTCGTTGCGATCATCAGCAGCGGCGCCGTCGCGAACTGCGCCCAGACGAAGAGCGGCATCCGCGTGAAGGTCATCCCCGGAGCGCGCATCTGGTAGATCGTCACCAGAAAGTTGATGCCGGTAAGCGTCGAGCTGACGCCGACCAAGAAGATCGCCGCCGCCCACATCGAGGTGCCGGGACCGGCCTGCAGCGACATCGGCGGATACTCGGTCCATCCCGCCACCGGTGCCCCCATCAGGAACGACGAGAACAGCATCAATCCGGCGACCGGGAAAATCCAGAAGCTGATCATGTTGAGCCACGGAAACGCGACGTCGCGCGCGCCGATCTGGACCGGCATGATGATGTTGCCGAATGCGCCGGTGAGCAACGGGATCACGACGAGCCAGACCATCGTCGAACCGTGAACCGAGTACACCTCGTCGTACACGTCCGGACTCACGAAACCGCCGTTCGCGTGCAGAAGCTGCGTGCGAATCACTTCGGCGAGCAGCCCCGCGAGAATCATGAAGACGAAGCCGGTGATCAGATACTGAATCCCGATGATCTTGTGATCGAGCGAGAAAATGTATCTCCGGACGAAGCCTTGCGGTTCGGGATGGATGTGACCGGCAATTCCGCCGGCGTGTACTGCTGTTGCTGACATGACTTGGTATGCTCCCGGTTATTTCTGCGATGCCAGGAAGGCGACGAGGTTTGCGATGTCTTGGTTGGTCAGACCGTTCTGCGCAGCGTCGGGCATGTGGCCGTAGCTGCCGGTGAAGCCTTGCTGCATGATTTTTGCGGCGTCAGCCGGCGTAGCCGGATCGCCGTCGACGAGCTTGGGGTGTGCAGGATCGTTGAAGATGCCCTTCAGCCCCGGCCCCACGATCCGCTGTGAGAACGGTGCGAGCGCATGACACGCGCTGCACTTTTGCGAGAAGAGCTGCTGGCCGGCCGCAGCGTTTCCGCCGGCAAGTGAGATCGTTCCGGTCGTACTCGGCAGCGCGTTGCTCACGTGGGCGTTCGCGACTTGCGTCTTGTGATACCAGGTTTGGAAGTCGGCGGGTGAATCGACGACGACCCATTCCGCGCCGGGATTCGGCTGGCCGTTCAGGCTGGGAACGGTGGCGTTCATCAAGCCGTGATCGGTACCGCAGAACTCCGTGCAGATGATCGGATAGCGGCCGACGCGCGTCGGTGTGAAGCGAATGGTGTTGACGAGGCCGGGCACCATGTCTGCCTTCAAACGAAATGCCGGAACCCAGAACGAGTGGATGACGTCGGACGAGGTGACGTTCAGAACGACCGGCTGATTGATCGGGAGATGCATCTCGCCCTTGACTTCGCCGTTGATGTTCGGGTAACGGAACGTAAAGTACCACTGATGGCCGATCGACTCGACGACGAGCCCGTTTTCGGGTTGCGCGATCTGAATCTGATACCAAATGCGGATGCTCAATATCGAGAGCAGCACCACGAACGCGGTCGGAACGATCGTCCACCAAAACTCGAGCACGTGGTTGTCGTGCACTTGCACGCCGAGGGCGTCGGGGCCGTCTTCGGGCCTCGCTCGAAAGCGAATCGCGAAATAGACCAGATACCCGCCGACGAATATGAACAGCGCCGTGCCCGAGGCGGCCATGAAACGCAGCAGCTCGTCGATCTGCTCGCCGGGCTGCGCGGCCACGATCGGCATGATGCGTTCGATCGGCGCCGTCGCCCAATAGGCGATGCCGATGATCGACAGCACCGTAAAGACCGCAGTGATAGTCCAAAAGCCGCGGTCGGGTCTGACGGCCGCAGGGCGATTCTCAACCAACGATCTGTCTCCTTAACCTGGGAGGCTACGCTTCACGACGCCACCCTTTAGGCGTGCGGCTCGCAAACTCCCGGACGAGCCAGTCGACATTGGTAATTGCACTTCCGACGACGACGGCATCCGCGCCGGCCCGCAACGCGGCCGCGACCCCGTCGGGCGCACGGATCCCGCCTTCGCAGATCACGAACGCATCAAGCTCGGCAAGCTCCTCCACCAGCGTCAGCGCCGGTAAGCGCACCTCTGCGGTTTCGTCGGTATAGCCGCAAAGGGTCGTGGCGACGATCTCGGCCCCGGCCGCCGTTGCAGCAAGCGCGTCACCCACGCTCGCGCAGTCGGCCATCGCGAGCAGACCCGCCGCATGGATCTCTCCGACGAGCGTCTCAACCGTCGAACCGTCGGCGCGAGGCCGCGACGTCGCGTCGAAGGCCACGATCTCGACGCCGCACGCGGCAACCTCGCGGACCGCCTCGAGCGTCGGCGTGATATACGGCGCAAACCCCGGATGCTCGCACTTGATGATGCCGATCACCGGGATCGACAGACGCGGCTGCACTGCGCACAGATTGGCGACGCCTTGCATGCGTACGGCCACAGCGCCGTTCTCCTGCGCTGCCGTCGCCAGCGCCGCAAGTACGAGCGGATCGTCGATCGCCGAGCCCGGCCAGGCTTGCACGGAGACGACCAAGCCGCCGCGCAGCCGTTCGAGCGCGTTCACGTACGTCTCGCCAAGATCAGCGCGCCCTCGGCCGGGCCGGCCGCCGGCTCGACGATCGCGCAGCCGGGTTCAGCGCGACGCAGATCGTCATAGACCTTCTCTTTGAAGCCGGCACTGCGCATCAATCCGCCGGCGAACGAGAACGTCGCGGGCCGTTCGACGACGGCCGAAGATGCGAGCGCAGCGACGGCAACGGCGGCCGTATCGACGATCGGACCGCCCGCATCGAGGACGGTTGCCGCGAACGACGCCAAACGCTCGCGCGAAATCTCGCCGGCATAAAACGAACGCACGAGCGCGCGCAGCGTGGATGCGCCGAAATACTCGAGCAACGCAGCGGCGTAGGCGGCATCGCTCGTCGCGGCGCTGACCCACGATCGCGCGATCCAGAACGCGCTGCCGCCGTCACCGAAAAGGTACCCCCAGCCGCCGGTCATCTTCGTCTCTCCGTCGCGCGTCACCGTATATGCGACCGTGCCGGTGCCGGCGATCACCACCACCCCGGGCGCACCCCCAAGGGCGCCGGCATGGGCGATCGGCGCGTCGTGCATCATCGTGAACCGGCCGGCCGGCAGATTCGGCGGCATACCGTAGACCCGGCCCTCGTAGCCCGACACGCCCGCGACGATCGACGCGAATTGCGTCTGAGGCGGCAGCTTCGCATTCGCCACGGCGCGTGCCAGCGCGCCGGCGAGCGCGTCGCGCAGGCGGGTCGAATCCGGCGGCGCACCGATCTCGTCGGCCGGACCGCTCGTACCGCGGCCCAAGACGCGCTGCTCGTCGCCGACGACCGCCGTCGTGGTGGACTGTCCACCGTCGATTCCGGCGAAGAGCATCACCTCACCCCGCCGCAAGCGCCAGCATCGCGCGCGCGTATGCTTCGGCTGCCGCTTCGCGCGCGCGACGGCTGTGCTGACGGCGCACTTCACCGATCGCCTCGCGATGATGATAGATCTCGTGAAAGATGCAGTGCGCGACGAATTCGTTTCGGAGCGGCTCGTCGAGCTTCGACGAAAGCCGCTCGTTGATGCGGATCACGCGTCCATGCGGATCGTACTCGGAGCGCAACTCGGCAGCGCCCCAGTCGCCGAGATCGGTGAACTCCACCGTGACGCCGTAGGCCGTTGCAAGGTCGAGCGCACTTTTCACGACGTGCGCCGCAAATCCACGCCGTCGGCGATCAGCGTCGAGCGCAGAAGATCGGTGTCGATCTCGCCGACGTGGACGCTACGCTGCGTCGCCAGCGCCGCCGCCGTTCCGGCTGCTTGTCCGAGCGTCATGACCGTCGGCGTCAGCCGTGTCGAGGCGAGCGCTTCGTGAGTCGTCGAAATGCAGCGTCCGGCAACCAAGAGCTGCTCGCGGTTGATCGGAAGCAGACATCGATACGGGATCTCGTAGGTCGAACCGGACGGCGGACGCCGCGTCGTCGTGCCGGTGCCTGAGGGGTTATGAATGTCGATGGGATAGGCGCTGCGCGCGACCGCGTCGGGAAACGAGCGCGCTTCGAGCACGTCGTCGGCGGTCAGCGTGTAACGCCCTTCGATGCGCCGCGACTCGCGAACGCCGACTTGCGTCCCCGTCGCGGCAATCCGCGCGTTCTCGAAACCGGGGACGCGTTCGCGAAAGAACCGCAAGAGCTGCATCACCTGCATGCGCGCTTCGATCTCGGCGCGCGTGAGATCGGCGGGATCGAGCGGATCGATGTCGGTGACGCGCGTCATGTTCACGGTGACTTCGTCGGGATAGGGCGAGATGAAAAACGAGACCAGTTCGCGCGGAATGTCGACGACGCCCTCGTCTTGCGCCGCGGCCCAAAGATCGTGCAGCCCGGCGACGGCGGTGAGGGTGTGCGCGGTTCGTTCGTGTGCCTTGAGCGAGGTTCGCATTTGATTGGGGTGCATGCGCAGGTACGTGGCGGTTTTCGCGAGGTCGACGTGGCTCAGGCGAAACATCAGGCTCGCCGGCTGTACGCGTCCCCGCGCGTCGCCTTTCTGTGTCGGCACGCCGGCCGAGGCCGCAACGAGTGCGTCGGCCGTCGCGTCGATGACGACGCGGGCGCGAAAGCTGCGCCCGCCGCCGACCGTCGCGACGCTCGCGCCGGCGACACGGTCTTCTTCCAAGTACGTGGCGAGAAACCACGCGTGCAGCAAGAGCTCGACATGGGCCTCTTGCATCATTTCGAACAGAAGCGCTTTGTGAACTTCGGGATCGAAGGGCGTAATCGTCGGCACGTAATCGGACGAATCAACGATATGTCCCGGCGAAGCCCCACGGCGCATCAAGCGCTCGACGATCTCTTGTGCGATCCCGCCGACGATGCGTTCCGCTCCGGCGTGAAACGTCATCCACGGGCCAACCATCGCCGCCGTCGCCGTGCCGCCGAGAAATCCATACCGCTCGATCACGAGCGTACGCGCCCCATGACGCGCGGCCGCTAAGGCTGCCGCGCATCCGGCATTGCCGCCGCCGACCACGAGCACGTCGTATGTCTCCGTGGCTCCCACGCCGCAGGGGTACGCCTGCCAAGCCAAGTATTCCGCTGCCTTAATATGCTTCAACGTGTAAAGCCGCTCCAGCGCATCCTCGCGGAGGGCGCCGATCAAGAGCACGGACTGCGGCGTTCGCTGGGACCGTGGGAACTCACGGCCATGGGAATCGGCGCCATCATCGGCACCGGGATCTTCGTTTTGACGGGTGTCGCGTCGGCGACTCGCGCGGGCCCCTCGTTGACGATCTCGTTCGTCGTGGCGGGCATCGTCAGCGCGCTGGCTGCACTCTGTTACGCCGAGATCTCGAGCAAGATCCCGATCTCGGGCAGCGCGTATACGTACACGTACGCGACGCTGGGCGAGTTTCTCGCCTGGATCGTCGGTTGGGGCTTGGTCTTCGAGTACGCGCTCGGCGCATCGACGGTCAGCGTCGGGTGGTCCGGCTACTTCGCGAACATCTTGTCGACGTTGTTCCACTGGAACATACCGCAAGTTTGGCTACACAGCCACTGGGACCCGACACCGGGGATCGCCAACATTCCGGCCGCCGTCATCGTGCTGCTGATCACGGCACTGCTGATACGCGGAACGAAAGAATCGGGCGTCGTGAACTCCGTGATCGTCGCGTTCAAAGTGCTCGTCGTCCTCTTCTTCATCGCGATGGGCTTCGGCCACGTCGATCCGGCGAATTATCATCTCCCGGCCGGACCGCTGACGGGAGCCGGCGGATACTTCCCGTTCGGTTGGGCCGGCACGCTCGGCGGCGCAGCCTTCATGTTCTTCGCGTACATCGGCTTCGACGCGGTTTCGACGTCGGCTGAGGAAGCACGTAACCCGGGCCGGGATCTCCCGATCGGGATCATCGCGAGCTTGGCGGTCTGCACGGTCCTCTACATCGTCGTCGCGGCACTCCTCGACGGCATCGTGCCGTTTGACAAGCTCAACGTTGCCTACCCGGTTGCTTTCGCGATGAATTACATCGGTCTCGGGTGGGCGGGGGTGATCATCTCGTTCGGGGCGATCGCGGGACTTACGACGGTCATGCTGGTGATGATGTTCGGGCAGACGCGCGTCTTTTATGCGATGTCGCGCGACGGGCTGATCCCGCCGAGCTTCACGCGGCTGCATCCCACCTGGCGCACGCCCGTTTTCTCGCAGCTCTTCTTCGGCGTTCTCATCGCCGCGGCAGGTGCGTTCTTCCCAATCGGTATCCTCGGTTCGGCGACGAACATGGGCACGCTCGTGGCCTTCGTCTTGGTCGGCATCGCGGTGCCGGTGCTGAGACGGCGTCACCCGGAAGTCAAGGGGAAATTCGAAATTCCGCTCGGACCGTACTTCTTTCCGATTCTCTCGTCGATCTCGGCGCTCGTGCTGATCTACTTCCTAAAGGAAGGCAATCCGCTCGTCTGGGGCTTCTTCCCACTCGTCTGGCTCGCGTTCTTGGTCTGGCTCGTCCTCGGGCTCATCCTCTACTTCGGGTACGGCCGCAATAAGAGCACGGTCGGTCTCGAGTCGGTCGAAGGACTCGCACCGATTCAACCCCCCGTCAACTAAGGGCCGCCGGGACCCCTCCGCTCGAATAGCGTGATGCCGTCGTCGCGCGCGATCGGCCGGTAGCGCCCGTTCGCAACGTCGGCGTCCAGGTGCGGCAGAATCGTTCCGTCCCACGCCGTCGACGCGTAGGCGTCATCGGCGATCGCGTATTGCGGATTGCCCTGCAGCCCGATCTGCGCGCGCGGATAGAAGCCCATGTGCGCGTAGACCTCGTCGAATGAGCCGACGCTCGCCGCTTGCGGAACCCTCGCGATGATCGCGTTGAGCGCCTGGTCGCGCGCATTCGGCACACCGAGAAAGTGCAGCGGATGCAATGGATTGGCGACGACGAGCGTCAGCACGCAGAGCGCGGCCGGCGCGACGTAGGCCCAGCGTTGCGCGACACGCGCGGCGGCGATCACGAATGCAACCAGTACGAACGGCACCCATGCGCCCGGATAGTGCTGCCCCATCGTGTATGCAATCGCCCAGCGTGACGACAGCAGTTCCGTGAATCCCGGCAGCGCGAGCACGAGCACACGCGAGCGAAACGGCAGTAATGCGAGCGGAACGAAGGCTTCCAAAAGATACGTGAAGCGCCCGACGACGAGATTCACCCCCGTGCCGGGAAAGCTGCCGCTCCAGCGCCAGAAGGGACGCCACGAAGCTCCGCCGCCGGCCGCCGGAACGATCGCCTCGAAGAAGATCCCGAGCGTCAGCACCGAGACGGCCAACGCGACGACGCAAAAGACGAGTGCCTTGCGTTCACGGCGTTGCGCGAAGTACACCGCACCGACGAACCCAAGCCAAGCCATCGCCACCGCCATATCTTCTTTGATCGCGAGCACGACGGCCAGCAAGACGTAGGCGACGGCGAATCGTCGCGCGTCGATCGCCCACAGCAGCCACGCGATCGCCGCGGGGGCGAAACCGATCTCGTGAAAGTCGGTGAACGTGACGCCTTGCAACGGCGGGTAGAGGAGCGCAATGCACGCCAGCGCAGCTGCGTTGCGATCGCTCGTGCGCTTGCGCGCAATGAGATAGAGCGCGGGCGCGACGAGTGCGGTTGCGACCGCTTGAATCGCGACCAGCGCGAGCGCCGAATGCGCAAGCAAGACGAAGGGCACGCAGAGATACAGAATCGGCGAGAAATGGTATGCGAAGTGGCTCCAGCCTTCGCGCGTGTTGTACATGCCGTGCGCATAGTTCGCGATCGCCTGCGTGAAGAGTCCGAGATCGGCACCGGAATGGAACGTAACGTAACGATCGACGCCCAACGCGAAAAATATCGCGGCGTAGAGCAACGTTGCGAGCACGACGGCGCGCGCGGGGGTCACGCCGGTCGCTTCACCGTTACGACCGTTACCGCCTCGCTCGCTTCGCGCCCGCTGACCTCTTCGCGCACGAGCGCTCGCGCCTGTTCGATGTGACCCAGGCCGCTAAAGTCGGCGATGCGCCCGTGATGCAGCACGTACAGCGCGGGGAGACTGCGGCCGACGTCCCCGAACGACGTCGCCGCTTCCATCGCCGCAGCGAGCATCCCGTCCAACGCGCCGACGTTGGTCTCGACGACGCGTGCACCGCGTAGCACGAGTCGCACGACACCACGCTCGTCGACGACCCGGACCGTGTCGCGAAGCGCCTCCACGTGCAACGCGTGCCCGGCCAGCGGCGATTCCGCCATCGCGGTCGCGCCCGACGCGATTGCACGCACGCGGCTGCGCTGTGAATCGATCTCGATGCTGACCTCGACGCGATCCGGTGAGGCTCCGGCCGCGATGACGCGATCGGCTGCCTCGCGCCGGAGTCGCACGATATCTTCGGGCGCGGGATCGACGATCGTACGCTCGACCACGTCGCGTACGAGCGCAAGCGCCACGCCCACCGGCGAAATCACCTCGGCATCGCGAGCGATGCGGTGTTCGAAACCATAGTGCTGCGCAACGAACGGGACGAGCGCCGCGGCGGCTCCGCCGCCGCCGACCAGCACGACCGCTTCGCGATCGAGATCGTAATCGGCGATCAGCGTGGTGATGCAGGCGCAGACCTTCGCCGCCGCGAGCTCGAGCAAACGGCGCGCCTGTGTCTGCGCGTCGCCGCCGAACGCTTGTGCCACGAGCTCGAATGCGGCTCGCGCCGCTTCTTCGCTGCCGTGCGCGAACGCGCCCCGAGGCACGAGTCCGAGCGCATTGCTCGCGCAGGTCGGCGTCACCGTCGCGTAGCCCCCGTCGCGCAACGCGAAGCGCAGATAGTCCGCGCTATCGTGGGCCGACGGCGCAAACCGCTCGATCCGCGCGCCGTCGAACGCCGCAGCATCGCAGAAGGCGGCGTAGCGCGCGCCGGCGATGTGCGCCGAGCGCGGGCCGACGTCGACGATCTCCCGTTCGCTCGCTCGCGCGAGACTGCCGCCGGCGATGCCCAGCGTTCGCGAGTCGATCGTACTCACCATCATCCGCGCTCCGCCGATGCGCGCGGAGCGCACCTGCGGACGCCCGCCACGGATCACGCAGCAGTCGGTGCTCGTGCCGCCGACTTCCACGAAGACGCCGTCGGTGACGTTCTCGTGCAACAGCGCGCCCGCCACCCCCGCCGCCGGACCTGAGAGCATCGTCAACAGTGGCCGCGTCAATACCTCGCGCACGTCCATCACGCCGCCGTCGCTGCGCATGATCATCAGGGGCGCGGCGATAGCCGCGCGCTCGACGGCATCGCGCGTCATGCGCGCCGTGGCAATCATCTTCGGCAAGATCGCGGCGTTGAGCGCGGCCGTGCGCGTGCGCGCGCGCAGACCGTACATCGACGTGACGTCGTGGCCGCTCGTCGCCGCCAAGCCGCGACGGCGCGCCGCGTCGGCCGCGGCGCGTTCGCGCTGCGGCCGGTCGACGCCGAAGGGCTCGCTGACTGCTATGGCCTCGACGCCTTCCCGTATAGCCGCGTCCAACGCCGCGTCGAGTGCGCCGGCATCGCCCGACCGGACGAAGCGCATCCGCGGTGCGAACGAGACGCCGGGCGCGATCGCGACCGGACGAAAGCGCATCTGCGAGCGCGCCGGCCACCCCACGCGGGGCAGTAGCCCGATCACGTCGACGCGCGCGAGATCGCCCTCGAGCAACGCGTTGGTCGCCTGCGTGGTCGAGTGGGCGATGAAGGCGACGTCGGCAGCGTCGATGGTTTGTAGCATACGTCCGATGCCGTCGACGATCCCGGCGGCGACGCCTTCGGGCGCGTCGTGCGTCGTCGGGACCTTCACGCGCGCGACGATCTCACCGTGCGCGGCATCGAGCGCCACGACGTCGGTGAACGTTCCCCCCACGTCGACGCCTAGGCGAAGTTTGGTCACCGGGTTCTATTTGACGGCGCAGGTGCCGGTCTTGCGATTCGTCGGAACGATTCCGCCCGGCGGCGCCAATTTCAGCGACGCGAACGACGGCTGATCGGCTCGTGGAAACGGCTTTGAGCCGGCTGGAAAGCAACTCGATGCGAGAAGGAATGCCATGACGTCCGCATACTGCGTGGGCGTCAGCGAACCCGGATCCGAGAACGGCATATTCGTAAAGACGGTCGTGCGCATATCTTCGAGCGACCAACCATCGAACTTCGCGGTCTTCAAGAACTCGGTCCCCGCAACCGCCGGGCCGGCAGTCCCCTGCAAATCGACGCCGTGACATTGCAGACAGTGATGCACGTAGATCGCGATGCCCGCATGCGCCTGCGCGGCGGTGTAGAGCGCCGGCACGACCGTCACCGCGGCGACCTCGCGCGTCCGCTGCACCTTGCACGCGGCGGTGTGCGCCGTATAGATAATCACGTCGTTCCCGCGGATCGCAATCGACCGGATGTCGAGATTCGGCGGAATCGGCGCCGCATCTCCGCTGCGCGGCAGCGCGACGTAGATCAATTGCCCGTCGCTCACGCCGTAGGCGGGGGTCTGCGCCGGCGCGCTGCAGCCGTTTACGCGCCGCGCCCCCGCCGGAACCGCGAGATCGGTATTGGCAAGTGCACCCGTCAAACCGCCGAGCGCGCCGTCTTGCGCGGGCCGGCCGACCGCAAGCGCAATATTCGCCAGCGCGCGCGTGACGTCGTATTCGTAGTCGTCGAGTTCGTGCTCGCCGGCCGCATCGGTCAAGTTCTCCTCGGCAGCGAGCAGGTTGACCTTTGCGCCCTCTATCGCGGGCTGCCAGCGCGGCGTCGCGCGCTGGTCGAGCATCGTGTCGAGATGCGCGAGCGCGGCGTCGAGCGCGCTGCGAGCGTGATTCGCAGCGCGTGCAAACGCCGCGCGTCCGACGTCGTTTCCGTCTTCGATGCGCACGATCTCGCCGACGGCGTTCTGCACGTCCGCAAGCGCAGCCACGGCACTGCCGTGGTCGTCACGGATCGGCGTTAGCGCGAGAACGAGCAACGCCAAAATCGTGTACATGGGGTAATCCCTACGGTGTCGTAAAGGCGGTGATCACGGCCCGTACGGGATGCGCATAGGTGCCTTCGAGCGTCGGCGCGCCTTGGCCGAAACGCGGATCGGCGAAATTGACTCCCGCCGGCCCCGCACCGACCGCGACATACGGCTTCCCGCCGAGTTCGTAGTAGCATGGCGGCGCTTGAATCGTCAAACCGAACGGATAGTGCCATAGCACCTTGCCCGTCTTGGCGTCGTAAGCCGTGAAATCTCCGTTCACGCCGCCGGTGAAGACGAGGCCGCTCGAGAGCGTCAGCGCGCCGCCGATCTGCGGAAACGCCAGACTCTTGCGCCAGGCGAACTTTCCGGTACCGATGTCAATCGCGTTCATCATTCCGGTACTCGGTCCATATAGCTTCGGGAAGGCTCCGCCGAGATAGAATTGGCCGGCAACATAGACCGCCGTTCCGGGCGAGGTCCAGATGCCGCACTGGTTCGTACTCGGCACGTAGAACATGTTGGTTACGGGTGAGTAGCTGCCGCCGTTGAACTCGACGCCGCCGTTGGTATTCGGACAAGCGATGTCGCCGGCCCTACTCGGCTGCGTCTGCTGGCCGCGCTGTTTGCTGACCGCCAGATGATAGACGAGCGCGCCGGTCGCTGCATCGAGAACCCAGAAATTCCCGCCTTTGTCACCGGCGGCAACCAGGCTTCGCGGCGTTCCGTCAACCGTTCCGGTAAAGAGCACCGGCGGCATTGCCGGATCCCAGTCATGCGTGTCATGCGGGATGAATTGGTGATACCACTTCAGCTTCGGCTTCGACCCGCTGATGTCGAGAGCGAGCATCGAGTTGCTGTAGAGGTTTGCGCCCTTGCGCACGGTACCGAGAAAATCCGGCTGCGGATTGCCGGCGTCCACATAGAGCGTGTCGGTTGCCGGGTCGATGGCCACGCCGCTCCAAATTGCCGCGCCGCCGCGTTTCCACGAATCTCCGCTCCACGTGTTGTGTCCCGGTTCACCCGGACCCGGCACCGTATACCAGTCCCACAACCGCTTGCCCGTGGCTGCGTTGAACGCGCTGATATACCCGACGCCGCCCCAATCGCCGTTGGAGGCACCGAGCAGCAGCATCCCCTTGTACGGGACGGGCTGCATGGTGAAAAACGTGTTGCGCGGATCCTTCGCCGCGAGAATGTTCCACGCGACTTTTCCGGTGGTCGCGTTGAGCGCGATCAGATGACCGTCGAGCGTCGCTTCGACCACGTTGCCATCGGCCAGCGCTACCCCGCGGTTGGCCGAAAACGCGATGACGTGCGGCGTATAGTGGAAATGCCATTTGACGGCGCCGGTCTTGGCATCGAGCGCGTACACGTCGTTGTGCGACGACGTGACATACATCGTGCCGTGCCAGACGATCGGCGAAACCTCGAGCGGACCACGCGCGTCGATCGGCGTGCTCCAAGCCTTCTTGAGGCTCGCGACGCCGGCGACACCGAGTTTCGCCGAGGGCACGTAGCGGTTGCCGCTATAGCTGCGCGCAGGCAGTATCCATGCGCTGTTGTCGGTTGCGGCATTTGCATACGAACCGGAGGTCGGCCACGTGCTCTGCGCCTCTAAGCGCGCACCGGCGGTAACAATGAAAAAGAGGAAGGCAAACACAACGAAAGCTGCTGCTGGTCGCGACATCGTTCTCTCCTTTGCCGCTCCATAGTAGCATCAGTGGCCTCGCGCCGCGCGCGATGCCGGTATTTCGGCTCGCGCAGCAAGCGATTAAGCGGACCGCGCGCTCAGAGATTCGTGCTCGCCTGCGCCGCGGTCGCCGCTAGCGACGCGATGACGGCGTCGCGCTTCGCATCGGGGCCGCGCGCCCCTTGAAGCATCGCCACGATGACTACGGTCCGGCCGTTCACCTCGGCGACGCCGGCATCGTTGGTCGCGATATTCGTGTCATCGCCGCCGCCGAGCGTTCCCGGAACGTGCGCGAGCGTCACGTTGCGCGCGAAGCCGGCGCGCAGACGTCCGGGATCGCGACCGATGCCGGCAAACGCGCTCAGGAGTTCCTTTGTCTCTTTCGGGTCGAGCAGCTTTCCTTGCGCGAGCTCGCCGAACAATGCCGCGAGCGCGTTGGGCGTCGCGTATCCGGCGTCGTTGGGCACGAGGAAAATCGATCGAAAACCCATCGCGCGGAGTTGCGCGTTTGCGGCCTCGCTGCCGCCCAATTGGTCGAGCAGCGTGTTTGCGGCCTCGTCGTCATCGTCGTCGAGCATCCGCGAGAGCAGCCCGTGCATGTCGCGCGTCATCGACAACGTCCCCGCCGCGATCGCGCGGTAGACGAGCACGGCGATCGGCAGATGCTCGACGCTCGCCATTGGCAGATTTGCGTCGCCGTTGCTCGCAACCGTCGCGCCCGTCGTTACGTCGACGATCGTCACCCCGAGCAGACCGCCGAGCGCTTTTGCACGGGCGCTTGCATCGTTCACGCCGGCGGCAAGGACGGCACGTTCGGAGACCGGCGTAGCGGTCGGCGAAAAGATCGGCGGTTCCGGCGTCGGAACGGGCGGGATCGCCGCGATCAGCAACCCGATCATGCGAGTTCGTCGTAGAGGATCGCCATCGTCACGATTCCGCCGAAAAATTGCGACAAGTTGAATTTCTCGTTGGGCGCGTGAATGTGATCGTCGGGCAGCCCGACGCCGATCATGACCTGCGGAATTTTCAACACCCGTTCGAAACTGGCGACCGGTCCGATCGATCCTCCCGTCCCGATAAAAACCGGCTCCTTTCCGAAGCCGGCCCGCATTGCGTTGGCGGCGGCCTGAGCCGCCGGATGTTTCCGCGCGAGCACCACCGCCGGAACGTCGCCGCCGGAGGTGATCTCGACGCGCACCCCTGCCGGCGCATGAGCGCGAATGTAGTCGGTGACGATCGCGCGTACGCGCGCCGGCTCCTGCGATCCGACCAACCGCGCCGACAGCTTCGCGCGCGCAAACGAGGGGATGATGGTCTTCGTGCCGGGGCCCTGGTACCCGCCCCAGATGCCGTTACACTCCATCGTGGGACGGAACCACATGCGCTCGAGCGGCGTGCGGTCTTTCTCACCGCTCAGCGCCGGCACGCCGAGAGCCGCGGCTTCGCGCGCCTCGTCGAACGGCAGACGTGCGAGCTCCTCGCAAGCTGCCGCGTCGAGTTCGGGAACGCCGTCGTAGAAGCCCGGGACACGCACGCGCCCATCTTCGTCTTTGAGTGACGCGATGATGCGTGAAAGCGTCTCGATCGGGTTGGCGACGACGCCGCCGTAATAGCCCGAATGCGTATCGTCGGTGGGTCCGTGCACCGCGATCTCCCAGTGCACGAGCCCGCGCACGCTGGTCGTGAGCGATGGGACGTCCTCCGCGTACACCGCCGTGTCGCTGATGACCGCGACGTCGGCGTTGACGAGGTCGTGATAGCGCTCGAGCGCGCCGTCGAAACTCGGCGAGCCGATCTCCTCTTCGCCTTCGACGACGACTTTCACGTTGATCGGCAGCCGGCCGCGCGTTCGCATGTGCGCTTCAATGGCCGCGAGATGCATCAGGACTTGACCTTTGTCGTCAACGGCTCCGCGGCCGAAGATCTTGCCGTCGCGCACCTGCGCTTCGAACGGCGGACTCTCCCACAGCTCGATCGGGTCGGCCGGCTGCACGTCGTAATGTCCGTAGATCAGCACCGTCGGCGCGCCCGGCGCACCCAGCCACTCGCCGAAGGCCAATGGGTTACCGTCCGTCTCTAGGACGCGCGCATCGAGACCGATATCGCGCATCCGCGCGACCAGACGTTCGCAACAGGTGCGCACGTCGGCGCGGTGCGCCGGGTCGGCCGAGATCGACGGAATCGCGATCCAGCGCTTGAGCTCGTCGAGGTGCGCGTCCCGATGCGCGTCGCAATACGCGGCAAGATCCCGATCGATCATCTTCATTCCATCGCTCCTGTTTGCGCCATTGCTGATTGCACCAACGCCGGCAGTCGTATCTCGAACGTTTTTCCGCCGCGCTCGATCTCGAACGTATGCGATTTCCCGTCGTAGGCGCGTGCTTCGGTTTGAAAGGTCCCATATTCCCACCAGAACTTCCCGTCGATCCTCTCGAGGATGTCGCCGGTCCGCAGGCCCGCGTCGTAGGCGGGCCCTCCCGCGCGAGCGTAGACGCGCATGTTTCCGTCAACGGTCTTGAAGATCGCATACAGGTAACCCGGCGTCCCACCGGGCGCGACGGCAAGCCCGAGGTCGAAGAGCGAGGCCTCGCGCGGATCGCTCGCGGCCCATGCCCGGAGGCGCTCGACGCCTTGGTTCGCGAGCGTTGCCGCGTCGATCTGCGCGCCTTCCAATCCGTGATCGTGCCATTCCTCGACGATCCATCCACCGCAGTCTTCGAGCCGCAGGCCGACGTCGAGATCGGTTCCTTCGAGCAGCCGGAACGTCGTCGTAGCTACGTAGACGTAGGCGGCGAAGGGCTTCGCCGAACAGTCGCTCGCATTCGGGTTCCCGTGCCATGCGAATGCGCGCCACGGCGCGTGGTCGAGATCGGCGATGACGGTGCGCGCCGCGATCGCGGCCAGCGGCGAGCCGTCGCTGTCGACGGCGATGCGCTCTCTGGCCGGCGCCGGTACGTAGAGTCCCGGCGAATCCGCGAAGACCGGCGTCGCCGGTGAAGCAAATGCCGTTGCGCCGAAGAGCCGCGGTGCCGCAGCGACGACGGCCAGCGCGGCGAGCGTCGCGACCGTGACTTGATACGGCAGCGTTCGCTTGGTAATGACATCGATCGGCGTCCCGGTGAAATTCGCGACCCACACGTTGGCCGTATTGGTCGGATCGCAGACGTTTTGCACTTGTACCACACCCATGACCGCGGCAACGAGCACGAGCGGCGGTAGCGCGTGCGTCGTCAAGAGCACGGTGAAGACCGCGATTCCCACGCCGAAGGGGTTGAGTGGACCGCGATAGAGCACGAGCGGACTGCCCAAGCCGAAGATTGCAACGTAGGCGACCGGGTTGGCGGCCCATCCGCTCACCAGCGGTCCAAGCGCGGTCGTGAACTGCGGGGTTTTGGTTGCTACCAACAGCATGCCGATGCCGATGAACAGCAGCACCGCGGGCGCCACGTCTTCGACGCCGCGAATCGCCGCTGCGATCAGCGTCTCTACGCTTCGCGTGCCGCGCGTCACGATCGCGCCGAAGATCGCGGCCGCCGCAAAGGCCAGAATCGGGTCGAGATGCAGGACGAAGTAGAGCACAAGCGGCAGGAGCGGCGTCACGAGCGCAACGGCCGGTACGCGCGCCGACGCCGGGTCGTCTTTCGCGCTGGTCGCCCACGTCGCGTAGTCGCGTTCTCTTGCAAACGACACCACCGCGTAGACGACGAGCGCCAGTGCGTCGATCGCCGCGAGCAACAGCGCGTAATGCGTCATCTCTTGCGGCACGACGCCGAAGAGCTGCGTGTAGAACCGCCAGTTCGTGATGTTGAAGATGAAACCCAGAGCGAACGCCATCAAGAACAGCGTCGCCGCGACGGCGCGCGGCACGCCCGTCGTCATCATGATCGGTAGCACGATCGTGCCGACCATGATGATCGCACCGAGCCCCGAGAGCGAGGTGAAGAGCAGCGCGACGACCGCGCAAAGGACCAGCGCCAGCGTCAGCGGCGCCTCACCTCCGTATTCGGCCGCGAGATTGACGAGCGCTCGCGCGATGCCGGTGTCGAGCGTCACCCGTGCAAGGAGCGCGCCGAAGATGACGGTCACGTACACGGGAGCAAGGGCGACCGCGCCACCGGTCACGATCGCGCCGATTTGCGGCAACGGCACCCCCGCCACCAGCGCCATCGCGACCGCCATCAGCGGCACCGCCAAAATCGCGGGCATCAGCCGGCGGTACATCAAGAAAGCGCAGACGACGAAGACGGCCAGGACCGCGATCCCGAGCGTCATGAGCCGGGAGCAACCCCCAGGACGCCGTCGAGCGGCGGCAAGGTTTTGTGCGGCAGATAATCGTCATAGATCACGCGTTCGATCGCATCGGCGCGTTCGATCGACTGTTGCGCGTCGAGGTGATAGCCCTCGAGGTTGCTCGCCAGGTGGTCTTCGCGATCTTCGTGCCGCCACGCGCTCGCGTAAAGGCCGGCAAGCCGTTCGTCGGTGTCGCGCTGTTCCCAGAACCAGTAGCGGCACCAGAACAGGTCGCGGATCGCATCTTTGGGATTTGCCGCCGCGTCGGCGTAGTAGTCGCGCACTTCTTGTGCGATCTGATAGCGGCGTCCCAACGCGTCATAGCGCTGCGCCGCGAGAAACATGACGGCGGCCGCGTTGCGATGCAGCGGCGGCCGCGCGCCGATCAAATGCGTGGCAACGCTCTCGGCGTCGAGCCGAAGCTGCCGGAGATCGACGCTCTTCATCTCCTGCGCGACCGCGGGCACGAACGGATCGGCCCAAAACAGCGTATCGCTCAATGCCGGCAGCCGATCGGCGAGCGACCCGAGCAGCGTCTCGTCGCGTGCGTAACCCGGATCGTCGACGCCGAAGAACGCGCTAGGAAAATCCCGAGCGAAACCGTCCGTACTGCTCCACGCGTCGGCGGCGGCGTACAGCACCGGATACCACGTCGCTTCGAAAAGCGTTTCGCCGTCGTCGTGCCAGACGGTTTCGAAGAGGCCCAAGACGTGCGCGGCCTTGCCGTCGTCGATGAACCGCTGCTCGTTCGGCTCGGCGTTTGCGAAGTTCGGAAAGATGCGACTCCAATTGTTCGCACCGGGCGCAACCATCTGCGCGAATCCGCCGCGCGCGATCAAGTCGATGTATTTCATGTAGCTTTTTTCGGGATCGTAGTGCCAATTCACGATCACCGCATTGTGCGGAAGGAGCTTCATGATCGAGGGATCCGCCTCGATACCGTCGTCCCATAGCATAACGCGCGCACCCGACGGCGCGATCAGCGCGTTCATCTCGCGAATGTGCTGCGCGTACACGGCGCTGCGACCGCCATTGGCGTTTACGTAGGCTGCGCTCGTGCCTTCGCCGAGCGTCGACGTTTCGTCCGAACCGATGTGAAAAAACGGCGGGTGCGGAACGGCAGCGAGCTCTTGCCCGATGATGCGCGCAAGATAGCCCGAGGCCAGCGTGTTGCCGGGATCGAGCATAAATCCATGCGGAAAGTCCGCTGCGCTCGCGTACTGCTCGAGGCGCAGCGTGTTGTGCATGTGCGCGAACGTCTGCTGTTCCGGAATCAACGTTACGTGAAAGCGTTCGGCGTAGAGATCGAGGGCTCGCAGTTGCGCGGGCGTAATGCCGTCGGGCCACGCGGGGAGCGGATCGGTCGGCGACGCAAAAACGTGCTCCATGTACGGCGAGTAACCGTTCATCTTAAAAGCGGCGATCGTGCGAATGCGCTCTTCGAAGTACTTCATCGTGGGCAGCGGTCCGCGCGATACGTCGTCGGAAAGAATGCGCCACCGCAGCGCGGGCGCGTCGCTCACCCGAACGCACGGCACCACCCAGCGGCCCCCTTCGCGAACCGGCAGTTGCGCGAGCGTCATCACGGCGTAGAACGCCCCGTCGCTGCTCGAGCTCCACACCGTCACGCCGCCGGGTCCGACGGTTAGCCGATATCCTTGCGGCGGAATCGACGCTGCGTGTACGAACCGCACCGGCGACGTACGGGCGATCCGCACGTTTGCGATCCCGAGCGCGCTCCAGCGCTCGCGCCATTCCTCGAGCGCACCGCGATCGATCGTGGCTGGAGCGGTGCGAGGCGGGGCGACGGAGCACGCTTGCTGCACGAGCGAAACGGGCCGCGGAATGACGTGCAACGCGAACGCGATCATCGGGGCGAACATACGTCCGCGTTAGTCAACGCAAACGCTACTTCCCGCCAGGTGGGTAACCCCGTCGAGCGAAGCATCGCTGCATGAAGACCGCGCGACGGCTCGTTTCGTGTGCGGCTGCGCTGATTTTTGCCGCGTGTCTCGCCGAGGCGCCGGTGCGCGCCGCCAACGACAAAGAGCTGCAAAACAACAAGGGAAGCGTGAGCTATCAACGCGGCTCCGCCGCGACGCCGCTTGCGCCCAACGCCACGACCGTGCTGGACGATCGTGATTACGCCATCACCGGTGAGGCGTCGCTCGCCACGATCGGGTTGCCCGATAGCTCGCGCGTGCTGGTCGGCTCGTCGAGCAAGGTGCAGCTTGCCGCGTTCAACCAAGCCGAGAATACGCGCGCAAAGTTCGTCGTCGCCGGCAAGGTGCGCTTCATCGTGGAGCATCCGCAGGGCGCCAAGGCAGACTTCACCTTCGCGACCGCGACCGGATCGGTAGCCGTCCGCGGAACCGAGGGCGACATCGACCAGAGCGGTAACGATCTGCGCGTCAACGTCTACGAGGTTTGCGATCCGAGTGAACCGGTCGTGGTCACGACGAGCAACGGACAACGCTTCACCCTGGTCGCCGGCCAGTCGCTCTTCGCGCAGCTCGTCAATGGTATCGTGCAAGCAAAGGTCGAGCAGATCACGCAGCAGCTGATCGATCAGTTCTCGCCCGACTTCGGCGTGCCCACGAGCTGGGACGCCGCAAAAGGGCAGATCATCAGCGCGGCACAGAGCCAAGCATCGAGCACGATCGACAACGCGACCGGGGGCTACGGCGGTCAGGTTGCCGGAGCGATCGGCGGACTCTTCCACCACAAGGCAACGCCGACGCCCTCGCCCTCGCCGGCGAGCACCTCGTGTTCGCACTAACCTAGGTTTCCCGGCCGAGCCCCGGGAAGTCCCGAAAACCGATGACTGCCCTTCTGGTCGTTGCGCTTGCGGCTCTCGCCGGTGCGGCGGTCTATTATGCGTGGGTCTTCTTTCGACGGTACGTGGTCGCGCATCAAGAGCACCGTCGCCTTCTCGCGCTCTTTTCGCGGTACGTTCCCCCGCCGGTCGTCGAGGATTTGATGGCGCGCAAGGACGCGCGGCTCTTCGAGGCGCGCGAGTACTACGCAACGATCTTGTGCGCACGGATTCGAAACTTCGCACTCTTCGCCGAATCACTCACGCCCGCGGAAACGCTGCGCTATCTCAACGAGTTCTATACCATCGTCGGTCAAGCCGTGCAGCGACATCGCGGCATCATCGAAAGCCTGCGCGGCGACACGGTAATCGCCGTCTTCGGCGTGCTGATGGAAGAAAAGTTTCAGGAAGAGCGCGCTCTGCGAGCCGGCCTCGACGTCATGCGCGTGATCGACGCAATGGAGGCGCGCTGGCGCGCGCAAGGCCGCAAGCCGATCTCGGTCGGTATGGGCGTCAACTCCGGTAAGATCGTCGCCGGTGATTCCGGCTACAAGGATCGCCGCGAGTTTGCCATCATCGGGAATCCGGCGGCGGTGGCGATACGACTCGAAGCCGCGTCCGAGGACCTCAACGCCGCCATCATCGCGTCGGAAGCGACCTACGACGTCGTGCGCGAGCTGTTCGTCGGCATTCCGACGTCGTCGCTGCCGCTTCGCGGTCTGCGGCGTTTGCAAAACGCCTATATCATTCGCGGTCTCACGCGCCGCGCCGGCGACGAGCGTCTGCTGACGCTGCCGTCGCAGCGGTCGTTTAGCGAAACGGTCGTGCACTCGTACGAAACGGCTGGATCGGCTGCCGTCGAACCCGATTCGTACATCGCGCCCAACACGGCCGAGCCCGAACACAAGGTCGACGAACGCGTGACCGGAACCGCGCCCGCGCCGGCGCCGTTCACGCACTTCTCGCGCCTCGACGACGACCGGCCGGCGCTGCCGGAACCGCCGCCGGTCGCCGGAACGTACGAAGACGACCAAGGGCCTCCCGTGCAGCTGCCGCCTTAGGGTTCTAGAGACCTTCCAGCAGGCGGGGCAACGCGTTCGCGGCGGTTTCGCGCACGACGCAGTCGACGCGATTCGTAATCGCCGTTGCTTCGGGATTGATCTCGGCGACGAAGGCGCTCGTTCGCATCGCAAGCGCCGCCGCCGGATAGACGACGGCGCTCGTTCCCACCACGAGGATCACCTCGGCGCGATCGGCGGCGGCGTTCGCTCGTTCCCACGCCTGCTGCGGTAACGACTCGCCGAACCACACGATGTCGGGGCGCAGCTTTCCACCGCACGAATGCTCGATACGTTCGAGCGCAAGACCGCTTGAATCGAGCGCCTCACGAGCGTCACATTCGGTGCATCGCGCCGTGCGCAGCGCACCGTGCAACTCCAACACGTTGCGCGACCCGGCTCGCAGGTGCAACGAATCGACGAACTCCGGAATACAACCTCTCTCACGGTGCTCGATGAACCGCTCCTGCGAGAGGCTTGAGCGTGTTCAACCGCTGTCGCCCGATAGCGCCGAGAGTTTGGCGCAATAACGAACGGAATCATCCGCATCGATCAGGAACTGAGCAAGAACATCTTTGGGGCAGTTGTTATTCTGAGCGACTGCGCGACGCACGTTGGCCCGCGGATCGCGAGCCAACTCGCGTAGTAGCTCCGGAGGGCAGCACCCGTGAGAAGCAATTTTCTGGCGAATCTCCGCCCGAAAATCGGCGGGGTACATGAATTTCGAGTAAAAGGAAACCGTGGCAAGCGCCTTGAGGGCTTCAGGCGGACACGCCACGTGATCTAGGACAAGTTGCCCAATCATGAGGTCCCTATCGCTCGCGACGCGTATGAGCGCGAGGGAGGGGCATCGAGGATGCATCGCCACAGCGCGGCGCGTCCACTGATTTCGATCGGTGGCTAACTCCAGGAGAGCCTCGGGAGGGCAAGCGGGATTCTCGGAAACAAGCTTCCGCACTCCGTAGTCGCGATCGCCGGCGAGCCGGACTAATAGCGCCCCGGGAGTTCGTGCATCCATTGCGAGATAGCCACGCTCGTTAGAATCCAGCTCCCCAAGATGGCTTTCAAAATAGCAGATTTGCTCGTCCGTAAATGAGATGCAGGCGATTTCCTTTCGTACCGTGCCGTAACCCTCGCACTTCTCACATGCCGAGATGTCAGTAACGTCGGCACCGTTTTCTAACGTCCCGGGCCTGAGCACGACGCCTTCGCCCCCACATTCGTCGCATGCGCGAACTGCCGGGTCTTCAGCCAACTGCGAAAAGCGAAGCGTTTTCAGCGTTGCCCCGCTCGCGTCGTGATTTGGATCAGTAGCGCAGCGGAATTGCGGTTCCAAACCTCGGCGCGGGGTACAAGTCACTTGGGAACCGCAGCTTGGGCAGGGCTCATCTAAAATGAGCTCTGACACGACGAAAGTGCACAGAGGATAGTTCGAGCAGAAGAAGTGGCCGTCACTGCGCTCAAAGATTTCGGCGCCGTCCATGGGACAAGAAAACGACCCATCGCTACTCATATCCCCCTCGATTGCTTGGCCCCTGGTCTTCGGCGGCGTGGGTCTGCGGCTCAGTTCTCACTGGCAGGGCGCGGACTAAACCAAGTCTCGCCGGTGCAAGAACACTTCTTCGCACGTTCATACGCTTCAACCAGGTTACGATCTCCGTCCAAAAGCACGACGGCGCTATCGATATCGATTGCAACGATTTCCTCGCACGACTTTCCGGCGTGCACGCCGTGACCGCAGCCATGGCATTCCCCAGGTGCATTCATTCGTTTTAGCGATTCACGGATTTCTTTGGGAGCCTTTTCTTCCCCCTTTTAGCCCGGAGAATAAAGCGACTGACGGAGCTAGGGTCCAGCCGGGACCACAGGGTCTCCTTCACGATCCGGCAGGTCACGGCCACGCATCAAGAGTGGCGGAGGGCATTCGCAATTGCCGGCAAAATAACAGCTGCGCGTTCCCTGAGAACACAATCCACCCTGTCGCTAATCGCGGTCACTTCAGGGTTGATCTCCGCGAGGTAGGCTCCGCGACTGTAGTGCGTGGCGAGCGCCGCCGCCGGATAAACAACAGCGCTGGTGCCGACTACGAGAATCACGTCGGCGCGCGCTGATGCATCCACGGCCTGAGCCCACGCCTCTTCCGGCAGCGGTTCACCGAACCAAACGATGTCGGGCCGGAAACGCCCACCACACTCATGCTCTATCTCGTCAAGAGGCAGCCCGTTCTCGATTGAACGGTGCTTTCCGCACCATGAACAGCGCGCCTCGCGCATACTACCGTGAAGCTCAAGAACATTCCGTGATCCAGCGATGTGATGTAACGAGTCGACATTTTGAGTACATAGGGAGAAATCAGAGAAATGTCTTTCCAACTCCGCGATCGCATAGTGGCCTGCGTTCGGTTGGACGCGCCTGTGTGCCGCCTTGCGTTCGTTGTACCACGTCCAGACCAACACCGGATCGCGTGCAAAGCCTCCAGGCGAAGCTAGTTCCTCAACTCGATGCGTGCGCCACAGACCGCCGACGCCGCGAAACGTCGGCAAGCCGCTTTCGGCCGAGATTCCCGAGCCGGTTAGAACCATAACCGACCGGGCTTCACGAAGCCGGCCCACAAGGTGGCCCAAGCTGTCTGCGATCATCGCGCTTGCGATCGCTTTTTAGATGATCGCACCTCATCGAGGCTCGTGGGTACTTTGCGGCCGAGGCTCGGGTCGTGCTTAGCAAGAGTTCGCGTGAGATGCAGATTCTCAGCGAGGAGCAACTCGTTCCGGCGCTCAAGCTCGGCGATCTTCTCGAGCAAGACCTTTCGGCGCTGTTCCGAAGGGCGCGCCACTCTCTGCGCTCGCGTAGATACGATTTGATTGACTGCGTCAACGAGATCGGGG
>DATJRM010000085.1:0-25738 GCA_035504755.1 Candidatus Acidiferrales bacterium | reverse complement strand
ATCGTTTCTCGCCTATGCGAATGGGACGCTGTATCTCTCGCAAGCCTGGGATAAGAAACTCATCGAACTCGACAAACGCGGTGCCGCCGTACGCGAAGTGCAACTGGATCGTCGCCCGGTCGGCATGACCATCGTCGACGGAGCCTTTTACCTCGCGACCGTCGACGAAGCATGGGGCGACGGACGCTTCGACCGGCTTGGCATCGACGATGATGCATCATCGCTACAAGCGCTGCGCTCGTTTCCGTTCAAACCGCGCAGCGTTGCTTTCGACGGCGCGCGGTTCTGGACTGCCGATCGCAATAACCACGCGATTGTGTCGTTCGGACTCGGGTAAGCCTCGATCACGTGACGGGTTTCTCCATGCGCACCACTTCGATGCAGCGTCCGTTCCCAAGTTGCACGTCGAACCTCTCACGCTGCTCGTACCCCCGAGCCGCGTAAAATCTCACGCCTGTGAGCGTGGCAACCATCTCCAGCTGCCGAAATCCCGCAGCGACCGCCGCGCGTTCGCAGGCATCGAGGATCAGCGTTCCGATGCCGCGCCTCGCCCATGATGGATGCACGAAGAAGGCGCGGATTTTTGCCGCTTCGTGAGCCGGATCGAGAAGCGCCGCGTTGTGCTCGTGCCACTGATCGCCGCCGAAGAGCGTCTTCCGGCTGCTCCAGCCGCCGCAACCCACAAGCTTCGCGCGCGCCGTCCTGTCAGGCGGAATCTCCACAACGAAATACGTGCCGTCATCGATCAGCGTCGTATCGACGCCGAACACGCCGCCGATGGCTGCTTCGATTTGGTCGGAAGAATAATCTTGCGCCTGCAATGCTCGAGCGGAAACCTCGATAAGATGACGGAGCGCTTCGACGTCTTCGTGCGTCGCCGGGCGAATGAGCGGCTGCGTAAACGGCACCTCCATGATCCGCACGCCTCAGGCGATCGGCCAAATGAGAAAGACGATGCCGACGACGCCGATAAAGGCGCCGCTCAAGACCTCGCCGTAGCGCTCTAGCCGCCCGAGCCGGAGACGTCGCAGGGCGCCATCGGAAAGCACGCATAACGTAACGTACGTAGCAATCGTGCTGAAAGCGAAGCATGCCGACATTACGAGAATAAGTTCCCAGCCGAATTTCGCAGCTGCAAAAAATGCCGGAATCCCCTCGACCATCGGCGACGAGCCGAGAATGAGTAGTAGCGCCATGCGAGATCCTGGTCTTTCGGCGTGGCCGTCCTCGTGATGATCGTGTCCTTCGCGCAGCTCGCGCAGTGACGCAAGCGCAATCCAACCACCAAACCCAATAAGCGCAAGGCTCGAAAGCAGCGAGACCACGTGGCCGAAGCGCACGGCGACCGCAAGCCCGGCAAGCCAGACGAGCGCACCGATCGCTAGCGTCGAGGCGGTGTGGCCGAGGCCCGCGCCAAAAGCGGCCCGCGCAGTTTGCGCGCCAGTCCATCCTTGTTGACGTGCGAGCAGTGTAATCGGAGCCCAGTGATCCGGCACGAGCGTGTGAAGAACGCCAACGGCGATAACCGCCACCACCAGCAACAGCGCCTGTTGCGTCATACGCGAGGGAAGCCGTCCATGGTCCGCATGGACGATGCGCTTCAACGAGGGCCGCCGTAGCCCTCGCGCAGAACCGAGAGTGCCAAGGCCACCAATCGTTGGCCATAGAACGTTCTGCCGCTATGCTTCATCGAATGCCGACGGATTTCCGCAAAGCCATTGATTCCGACGCTATCGCACGTGAATTGTGGGCGGACATCACGCCGCTGGCACGCAACGAGTGGATCTGCTGGGTCACCTCTGCCAAAAAAGACGACACTCGAAAGCGCCGTATCGCCGTCGGTCTTGACAAGATGCGTAAGGGCATGCGCCGACCATGCTGTTGGCCCGGTTGTCCTCACCGTGATTGAACGGCAGATCGAAATCGTTACGCCCGCGGGGCGCATGGATACGTTCGTGACACATCCGGAGCGCGGCGGTCCGTTCCCCGTAATCTTCTTTTATATGGATGCACCGGGTATTCGCGAGGAGCTGCGCGACATGGTCCGTCGCCTCGCGGCGGTCGGTTACGCCGTCGTACTGCCGAACCTCTACTATCGCGCCGCCACCGGTACGACGCTCGATCAGTCCACCGTGCGCGACGAAGGCGGCCCCGAGCGCAAGCGGATGTTTGCCCTCATGTATAGCCTCAGCAACGCGCTGGTCATCGAGGACACGCGAGCGCTCTTGGCATTTATCGACGAGCAACCGTATGCGCGCGCCAATCCCATCGGGTGCGTGGGTTATTGCATGAGCGGCCAATTCGTCTTCAGCGCAGCTGCGGAATTTCCAGATCGAATTGCGGCGATGGCCTCGCTCCACGGCGTTGGCCTGGTGACCGATCAGCCCGACAGCCCACATCTGCGCGCCGGCCGTGTTGCCGCCGAGATGTATTTCGGCTTCGCTGAAGTCGACAGCTGGGCGCCGCCCGAACTCGTCGCTGAACTCGAGCGCACGCTGCGCGCCACCAACACGACGTACGAAGTCGAGTGGTACGTGGGAACGGAGCACGGATTCGTCTTTCCCAAACGTCCCGCGTACAACAAAGCCGCCGCCGAACGGCACTGGGAACGGCTATGTGCGCTCTTTCATCGCCGCCTCGGTTAGCACGGATCGCTCTCGCATCAATCGCGCGCCGGCACCCAGGGCGCGAAGCTTGGCGTACGCAACGGCACGGGACATTGGGGCCATGCCGCAGTTCGTGGTCGGGCTGATCGACTCGGCCGGAAGATACTGCAATGCCGTTTCGATCGTGCGCGCGACGTCTTCCGGCCGCTCGATCTCGTCGGACGCGACGTCGATGCAGCCAACGGCGACGGATTTCCTCTCGAGATGGGCGAGTACGCGTGGCGGCACGCGCGACCCGGCGAGCTCGATCGCGACTTGATCGATGTTGCTGCGCGCCAGCATCGGCAGCACCACGTCGTATTGATCCCACTGCTCGCCCAGCGTGTGCTTCCAATCGATGTTCGCCGCAATCCCGTATCCGTAGCAGACGTGAACGGCTGTTTTGCACGGCACGTCGCGAATGCAGGCGTTGAGGGCGTCGATGCCCCACGCGTCGACCTCGTCAAAATAGACGTTGAACGCCGGCTCGTCGAGCTGCACGACGTCGACGCCGAGCGCGCAGAGGTCGAGAATTTCGTCGTGGATGATCTCGGCGAAGGCGAACGCCAGATCGCGGCGCGAGCCATAGTGGCTGTCGTACAGCGTGTCGACGATCGTCATGGGCCCGGGAATCGTGATCTTCAGCGTGCGCCCGGTTGCGCTGCGCGCGAAGCGAACCTCGGCCGCGTGCACGCTGGCCGGACGCCGAATCGGCGCGACGACGCTTGGGCACTCGGCTTCATAGCGATCGGCTCGAATCCCGCGTCGCACCTTCTTCGTAAAGTCGATGCCTTCGACGCCCGCGACGAATCCGTGAACGAAGTGTTCGCGCGACTGCTCGCCGTCGGTGACGACATCGATTCCCGCGTGCTCCTGTTCGAAAAGCGCCACCCGCGTCGCATCGCGCATCGCGTCGGCCAGCGCGTCCCCGCTCTGGCGCCATTGCGGCCAGAGGCGTTCCGTCTCGGCCAGCCAGGACGGCTTCGGCAGGCTCCCGGCGATGGTGGTTGGGAAAAGCATCGCCCTATCCGTACTACTACGGCCCTTCCGCTCCCTCGCGCGCCTGCGGTCAGGTCCGGCGCGGGGTCTGGGCCCTCATCTTCTGCAACGCCGCGCGATGCAAGCGCGTGATGTGCCGCCGCGAGTAGCCCAGGCGCCGCGCGATCTCGCCGATCGGCGTGTCGTTCTCGTAGATCTCTTCGAGGATCGTGCGCTCGAGCACCGTGAGCTTCGCCAGACTCGACTCGATCGACATGCGCTCCAGATGACCGTCGATCGTGTACGAGAGCGCAAGCTGCTCGTACGGGCGCAGCGCGTCGACCGAGAGCGGCGTTACCCCGTCGCGATAGCGCAGCATCTCCCGAAACTCGTCCTCGGAGACGCCGAGTTGTGCGGCGATCTCAGGCGTCTTCGGTTCGCGCCCGAGGCGCGCCCACAGCTCTCGTTCCGCACCCGCAAAGCGCCGTTCCAACTCCCGAATGCGTCGCGGAGCGCGCACCACCCGTTCGGCATCACGCACGTAGTGCATCAGCTCGCCGAGGACCAGCATCCACGCGTAGGCTTCGAACGGCGTCCCCAGTAGCGGATCGAAACGGTCAGCGGCCTTGATGAGCCCGATCGCCGCCACTTGCTCGAGGTCGCGCCGGTCGATACCGTCGCGCATGAATTTTCGTGCGCCGCGCGAGCAAAGATAGCGATACTCGTAAATCGTGCGTTCGCGTTCCGGATTCAAAGCGATCATTTGATGCTCCCGATCATCGAGTAGAGTGGAACCAAGATTGATGCGACAATGAGGCCGACGACGGCACCCAGCACGATGATCAGCACCGGTTCAACGACGCTGCTCAACGCCGACACGGCGGTCTCGATGTCGAGTTCGTAGTACTCTGCCACGCGTAGTAACATCGCGTCGAGGGTGCCGGTCTCTTCGCCGACCCGCACGAGCTGCAGAAACAGTCCGTCAAAGAGTCCGAAGCGCGTAAGCGCCGCGGCGACCGTCGCGCCCTCCTGCAGCGCCGCCCGCAGGTCACGCACGCAACGCGCATAGACCGCATTCTCCACCACACCGGCACTCGCGTCGAGGGCGTCGAGCAATGCAACGCCCGAGCGAAGCAGCGCCCCCAACGTCCTGGCGAATCGCGCGATCACCGTTTTGCGCAAAATTCCGCCGAAGACCGGCACGCGCAGCGCAACGCCGTCCACCCGCACGGCCAGCGGCTCGATCGCGCGAACCCACCCGATCGTCGCGATCACCGCAATCGGCATCGCGCCGAGCCCGAACCACACCAGCGGATTCCGCAACGCTATGCCTGCGGCGACGAGCATGCGCGTCGTCCAGGGTAGCGTCACGTGCATCTGCACGAAAAGCGACGCAAACGTCGGAACGGTGCTGCCGACCAGAAAGAGCACGAGTGCGAGCGCCGCCGTTGCGACGATCATCGGATAGACCATCGCCGAGCGTAGGCGCTTTCGAATAGCGTCGTGGCGCTCCAGCAGCGTCGCCAGCCGGTCGAGAATGTCGTCGAGCGCGCCGCCCAGCTCGCCGGCGCGAACCATCGATACGAAGAGCCGCGAAAACTCCTTCGGCCGGCGCGCCATCGCGCTCGATAGCTCGGCGCCGGATTCGATGTCGCTCGAAACCGACCGTAGCGCCTCACGCAATCGTGGGTCGCGACAGCTCTCGATCACCACGTCGAGTGCCCGCCGAATCGGAACGCCGGCGCGGATCAGCGTCGCGAACGATCGAAAAAACGCGGTCCGCGCCGCCGACGACACCGGCCACGCCGTTATGAGCGTCGCAAGAAGGCCCGAACTCGTATCCGGTTGCGAGAGCGACGTTACGAACAGCGTTCGCGTGCGCAAGTGCGCGAGCGCTTGTTCGCGATTCTCCGCCTGCAGCGCGCCCGCCACGAACCCGCCCTCGGCGTTGCGCGCCGTGTATGCGTAGAGCGACGTCATTCTTCGAATCGCTCGCTGACGCGTCGCGCGGCCTCACGATCGATTTCGTCCTCCAGCACGAGTTCGGTGAGGTGGTGCTCGAGCGTTTGCATGCCCTGCTGCCGCCCCGTCGTCATCGTGTTGCGAATCAGATGCGTACGCGACTCCCTGATCATCGAGCGCACCGCGTCCGTAACGAGCAGCACTTCGACGGCGGCACGCCGCCCAGGTCCGTGTTTGCGCGGCAAGAGCCGTTGCGAAACGACGGCAGCCAGCGTGGCTGCGAGCTGCGAGCGCACCTGCGCTTGCTCCAAACCGCCGAACGCGTCGATGATTCGCTCGATGGTTTGCACGGCGTGCCCGGTGTGCAGCGTCGTGAAGACCAAATGTCCCGTCTCCGCCGCCGTCAACGCGGCCTGCATCGTTGGAGCGTCACGCATCTCCCCCAGCATGATGACGTCCGGATCGGCTCGCAGCGCTCCTAGTAATGCGGCGCTGAACGACGGCGCGTCTCGCCCGACCTCCCGCTGCGTGATCAGGGAGCGCGTGCTTTCATGGCGGTATTCGATCGGGTCTTCGATCGTGATGATCCGGCGCGACGACGCGGCATTGATCTGCGAGATGAGCGCAGCCAGAGAGGTCGACTTACCGCTGCCCGTCGGGCCCGAAAAGATCACCAGCCCGTGCTCCCGCTGCGCTAGCGTCGCGATCACGGGCGGCAGATGGAGCGACTCGAGACTGGGGATACGCTTGCTCAGGAGGCGGACGGCGATCGCATACCCATGTGCCCCGCGAAAGCCGTGAATCCGCAGTACCGATCGATCGTCGGCGACGCGTGTTGCGGTCACGTCGGATCCCGACGCGAGCCGCGCGTAATCATCGCGCTCCAAGAGCGAGCGCGCGATCCCGTCGAGATCCTCGGCCGAGAGCGGCGAGCCCGCCAAGAATCGCAGCGCGCCATCGACGCGAATCGTGGGTGGCAGCCCCGGCACCAAGTGAATGTCCGACGCGTCCTGTTGCCGGCCGACGTGGAGCACGTCGACGAGTCGCACCTCCGGCATCGTCGCCGTCATCCGGCATCACCCGCGCCCAATACACGCTCGAGCTCGCTGCGCGTCGTCTCGCGGCGCGCCACGAGCGCGAGCCCTTCCGTCCTCATCGGCTCGTAGCCCGCGACCGCGGCAATCTCGCTCAATTCAAGCGTCGTAGCACCACGCGCGACCGCAGCGCGGACGGCGCTCGTCATCGGCATGAGCTCGAAGATCGCGATCCGTCCGCGATACCCGCTCCCGTCACACCGTCGCACCAACCGTTGCGAAACGATCGCGGACAAGCCCGCTGCAAGGGTGTGGCGGTTCAATCCGAACTCCACGAGTCGCTCGATCGCACGCGGCGCGTCGCTCGCGTGAAGCGTGGTCACGACGAGCTGGCCCGAGAGCGCGGCCGACATCGCGACGCTCGCCGACTCGGCGTCTCGCATCTCGCCGAGCATGATGACGTTGGGATCCTGACGTAAGAACGCCCGCAGCGCCGAGGCGAACGTGAGGCCGGCGCGAGGATTCACTTGCACCTGCGCTACGCCGCCCATGCGCACTTCCACGGGATCCTCGACGGTGCAGATGTGTTGGGTAGCGTCCACGTTTCGTTCGGCCAGCGACGCGTACAGCGTCGTGGTCTTGCCGCTGCCGGTCGGTCCGCAAACGACGATGAAGCCGTGAGCGGCGTGAATCGCCTGGCGATAACGATCCAAGATGCGAAACGGCATGCCGAGCGCCGAGAGACTCGGGATCGCGGTTTGCATGTCGAGGAGGCGTATCACGAGTTTCTCGCCGGCGATCGTCGGCATCGACGAGACGCGCGCGTCGAGCGTCCGGTTTCCGCGTTCGAGGACGTAGCTGCCGTCCTGCGGCACGCGCCGCTCGGCGATATCCATCGCCGCGAGCAGCTTCACGCGCGACACCATCGGCGTAAAGAGCTCGCCCGGAATCTGCTCGCTCTCGCGTAAGATGCCGTCGACGCGCAGCCGTACGCGTCCGCCGAAACGGGTCGGTTCGAGGTGGATGTCGGATGCGCTCAGCCCGATCGCGCTATCGTGCAGCCGGTCGACCGCGCGGATTACCGGTGGATCGCCGGCGGCGTCTTCCGTGGACTGATTGGGAAACTCACCCTCGAACAGAAATGCTCGCGGTTCAGCGTACAGAGCCACACCAACCCCAACTGACAGTACCGAGTTTTTATGCCGGAACTCATCCGAAGAGAGGGTCCCGGGTCATCTTTATGCCACAAACCGAAACGGAATAGCAATAATCCCGAAATGAAGAAGCCCCTTAATGTCCAGGCGCTCTCGAGCAAGGGTACTAGGGGTTGGTTCCTTCGGAGGCTCGGGCTAGCCCTGCCCCTCCAGCTCCTTGCGCATCTGGATCCAGCCGCGGAAGTTGGCGTGGAACGCCGCGTCGCCGCTCGGCGTCGCGACGTGCTCGAACGGACTCAAGTGCCGGTCGCTCCAGAGACGATCGCACAGCTCGAGATCTTTTTCGATATCGCGTTTCCCGTCGTGGGTCAAATACGACACCCGCGCGCAGCGTGCGGCGCTGACGCGTTTGAGCTCTTCGATCGGCAGCGCACGCTCGTCGTCTTGAATCAGCGGAAGATGCCATTGCCCGATACCAACCGGCCTCGGCCTCGATGCATCCATCGCCGCGCGCATGTGCTCGGCGGCCACTCGAATCTCCGGTTGCGCGTTTGCCGCCAAGCGAAGGCTGTAGAAGTTCTCCCACTCCGTCGCGCTGATAATCACCGTGTGCCACATGAACGGTTCCAAGATCCGGTTGACCACCTGCTTGTGCACGTTGAACTTCTGAAGATTGCGCACGTGCGCAACCGCGTCGTCGCGCGCCCGCAGCCACTCCGCCTTGGCTTCTTCCACTTGCTCCGGCGTAAGCGTTTGCGTCGCCGACATACCGGGCTTGTTCACGCCCCATTCAACGGGCATCGCCGGATTTTGCATCACGCGCTCGATCATTTTGCCGGTCGGCACGGCCCTGCTGCTTGCGGAGTTTCGTGAAAACACGCGATGCGTGTTCGCTTCGCTGAGAATGAAGCGCGGGAAACGCACCTCGAGCGTGGTCAAACGGATACCCGCGGGGCTGATCGAATCGGTCAGCACCCGGGCTGCAAAGCCCTGGTCGTCCATGGTCGTTGGCGACTAGCCGCGATACCGCAGGAAGGCCGGCACCTCGATGTCGTCCATGTTCACCGGCGTCACCGCGTCGAGTTTCCCGCCCTCGAACGCGTGCCCGGCGGATGCGCGGTACGCACGCGGCGCACCGAAGCCCGCGGCCAACACCGTTACGCGCACCTTGCCGGCCATCGCCGGGTCGATCGACGCACCGAAGATGATCTGCGCGTCCGAATCGACCGAGCGGCTGATCATCTCCGCCGCTTCGTTGACCTCGTACATCGCCATGTCGGGGCCGCCCGTGATATTGAAGATCACGCCGCGCGCACCTTCGATCGTCGTCTCGAGCAGCGGCGAGGCAATCGCTTTTTGCGCCGCGTCGGCCGCGCGATGCTCGCCCGAGCCTTCCCCGATACCCATCATCGCCGTACCCGCGTCGCTCATCACCGTCTTTACGTCGGCGAAGTCGAGGTTGATCAACCCGGGCTGCGTGATCAGATCGCTGATTCCGGCGATCCCTTGGCGCAGCACGTCGTCCGCATAGGAAAACGCCTCGTTGAGCGGGGTCTTCTTTTCGATGACCTGCAAGATGCGCTCGTTCGGAATCGTGATCAACGTATCGACCTTGCTCTCGAGCTCCGCGATGGCGTGTTCGGCAACTTGCATGCGCTTGCGGCCCTCGAAGGCAAAGGGCTTCGTGACCACGGCGATCGTGAGCGCACCTGAGTCGCGTGCGATCTCGGCGATGACCGGCGCGGCACCGCTGCCCGTGCCGCCGCCCATACCGGCCGTGATGAAGACGAGGTCGGATCCGTCGAGCACCATCGCGAGGTCTTCACGCGACGCTTCGGCCGCCTCACGCCCGAGCACCGGGTTGGCGCCCGCGCCGAGACCGCGCGTCTGACCGCCGCCGATGTGCACGGTATTCTCCGTGCGCGCGTTGCGCAGGGCTTGCACGTCGGAGTTCACGGCGTAGAAATCCACGCCGGTGAGCCCCGCCTCGATCATCCGGTTGACGGCATTGCAGCCGCCGCCTCCAACGCCGATGACCTTGATCGACGCAGCATGTTCGGGTTGAAAGCGCCGTCCGTCTGCCATGTATTGCTCCTCGATAAGCTTCAGTTGTCTAGGATTGTTCATGCATACTAGGCCGTTAATTCCAGAGATCCGAAAACCACTGCCGCACTCGGCCGAGCACGTTGCCGCCGCCGCGGCGCACACCGTTGCTTTCCTCTAGCTCGCCGTTGGCGCCGAAGAGCACGAGGCCGATCGCCGTCGCGTATTGCGGCATGCTCATCGCTTCGGTCAGGCCCGAGAGCGTCGAGGGCATACCGACTCGCGTCGGCAAGCCGAAGACGTCTTCCGCGATCGGCACGAGACCCGGCAAGAGCGCGCCGCCGCCGGTGATCACGACTTCGCCGAGCACGAGGTCGCGCGGCACGTTCTCGACGATCTTTTGCTTGGCCATCCGCAGCGTCTCGAGCACTCGGGGTACGACGATCGCGCGCAGTTGCGACGTCGTGACGTCTTTGTTCGTGCGTCCGTCCAGGCCGTGCACGCTGAAGCTCTGCTCGCCTTCGTCGGCAACGCCCGCGCCGTATTGCTTCTTCACTTCTTCCGCTTGCGCAAGCGAGGTCTTGAGGCCAAGGGAGATATCGCTGGTGAGAATGTTGCCGCCCACGGGAATCGTCGCGGTGTAGATCGCGCTCCCGAGGGAATACACGGCGATGTCGGTCGTACCGCCGCCGATGTCGAGCAGCACGACGCCGACCTGTTTTTCTTCGGGAAGGAGCGTTGCCGCCGAACTTGCAAGCGGTTCAAAGACGAGTCCCGCAGCCTCTAAACCGGCGCGATGGACGCATTTGAGCACGTTGGTAATAAAGGACGAGCCGCCGGTAATGATGTGCGTGTCGACTTCGAGCCGTCCTCCGGCCATTCCGACGGGGTCTTCCACCCCTTCTTGACCGTCGACGGTGAAATAGCGCGGCAACGCGTGAATGATTTGACGATCGGCGGGAATGTTGATGATCTTGCTCGCGTCGATCACGCGGCGCACGTCGGATGCGCCGACTTCGCGGTCGTCACTGGTCGTTGCAACGACGGCGCGATTATTGGTGCTGCGAATGTGATCGCCCGTGATGCCGACGAACACGTCGGCGATGTGCACGCCCGCCATGCGTTCGGCGCGTTCGGTTGCGGCTTCGATCGATTTGATCGTCTCGTCGAGGTCCACGACCACGCCTTTGCGCATGCCCAGAGACGGGGCTTCTCCTACGCCCACGATCTCCAACCCGTTGGGCCCCTCGACGGCCACGACCGCGCAGGTCTTGGTCGTCCCGATATCGAGGCCGCAGACGGTCTCGTGCTTCATAGACACCATATATTGTGCCGGAAAAGGGCAATCCCTACTATTAGGGCTGCCCGAAACCGGGAATCGTCTGGCCTTGGCGGACCGGGCCCGGACTCCTTGAGGATGGGGTGCGGATAGCCTGCGAAGAGCCTGCGGATAAGGGCGCCCTGTGCATAAAACCTTAAAAGAGGCGTTAATACCGCGCGCCCGTAAGCCGATGAAGCTAATGATGGAACAGCGCCGCACGAGTTTAGAGCGTGGGCTCATGATGGCCTTTGGCCTCGTGATCCTCGTGATGATCCTTATGGTCCCGATCATGCTGTGGGCCCTGAGCGGAATCGCGAACCAAGCTGCCGTTCTTAGCAATCGCGTCATCGCGGGCCAATTGGCCTACGCGAAGGTCGCCGCCGACGCCGACAGTCTGCGGGCCGCGACGCTCGAAGCCGCCACCTCCACCGATACGGCCACCGCCGGCAAACAGCAGCAACTGGCGACCACGCTGGTCAAGCAGTTCCCCGACGACGCGCGCAAGATGGTCGAGATCTTCTGCCCGGCAAAGACCGCCAGCAAGTCCGGCGCGGACATGACGACCTCCGCGTGTCAAGGCAACAGCGACGACATCGCCAAGCAGATCGGGTCGCTCGTCGACACCTTCAGCGCGAGCGCGAGCTCCTACGACTTTCAGGCGCTCTCCGCGGTGAGCCTGTTGCAGAGCGGCAAAGACAAAGATGCGCTCACCCAGATCAACGGCCCCTCGAGCGCCGCGTACGAGAAGCAAAGTTCGGACGGTCAGGCGATGCTCAACGCCCTCACCGCCCTCGCCAACGATCGCTATCAGAAATTGCTGCAGGCACGCACCACGAGCTTCGCCACGCTGATCGGCGGTTTGGTCGGCGCGGTGATCATTATCTTGCTCATGTACGGCTGGCTGCGCACGATCGTGCTGCGCAGCATCGGCCGCTGCGTCGAGATCTTCGAAGCAATGGGCGCCGGCGATCTCTCGCAGCGCATCAACTGGCAAGGTCACGATCTGCTCGGCCGGCTCGGTCAAGCAATCGACGATTTCGCCAATCGCATCTCGACGATCATTCGTCAGATCCAACGCGCGTCGGTCACCGTGCAGGGCCGCTCCGAGCAGAGCAGTCATCTGGCGCTTCAGGTCGACGGCCGCATGAAAGAGGAGCTCGCCGCCCTCTCGCAGGCGCTTCAATACTCCAACGATCTCGCGGGCGCCGCCGGCACCGTCGCCGACAACGCCGAAGCCGTCGCGCGCCGCGTCTCCGATATCTCGACCGCGGTCGCCGAGATGACGGCGTCGATTCAAGAGATGGATCAAAACCTCTTGAATCTCGCGACCGTCGTGGAAGAGGCCGTCGCGAACACCCAAGAGATGTCGGCCTCGATCGTGCAGGTCGCCGGCAACGCCGATCGCGTGCGCTCGGAATCGAACGTGACCGATCAACAGGTGCGCGAGGGCCGCAACGAAGTGCTCGCGCTTTCCAAGGGCATGGGTTCGATCAGCGACACGGTCGCCGACGTCGTTACCGAGATGCAGAGCCTCGACGGCGCGTCCCGCCAGATCGGCGAGATTCTCGGTTTGATCGAAGAGATCGCCGACCAAACCAACCTTCTCGCGCTCAACGCCGCGATCGAAGCGGCGCGCGCCGGCGAACACGGCCGCGGCTTCGCCGTCGTTGCCGATGAGGTCCGTAAGCTCGCCGAAAATTCGGCCAGCTCCACCAAACAGATCGGCCAGCTCGTCGGCGACATTCAGCGCCGCACGTCGGCCGTGCTCGAGCGCACCGCCCGCGCGAACTCTCTCGTACAGAGCAACGCCGAGTCCGCGCGCAACGTCACGCAGATGATCGAAACGATCAGCACGCGCGTCACCGAAGTCGCGCAGCTGATGAGCGAGATCAGCGTCGCGACCACGCAGCAGGCGCGCGCCTCCGAAGAACTTGCGAAGGCAAGCGAACAGATGGGAGCGATGACGCACGAGGCGGCCGCGACGATGCGCGAACAGGCGATCACCTCAAACCAGATCCTGGAAAGCGTATCGGAGATCGAGAACCGCACGGCGCAGGTGGCGAGGGCGTCCACCGAACAGCAGACCTCGATCAAAGCGCTCGGTACGCGCATCGAACAATCCACCGACATCGGCCAGCAAAACGCCGAGGCGGTGGGTACGATGGCCACCAGTGCCGACGACGTCCAATCGCAAGCGAGCGAGCTGCGCGAGATGGTCGGTCAGTTCCAGACCGGCCAGTTGGCCTTCGAAGACGGGAGTTCGCCTGGCGGTCAGGCCCTGGAAGGTCCAGGGGCATTTGCGTTATCATCGTAGGCTAGAACTACTGGAGTTCGCGTTATGAAAAAACTCTCGCTGCTCGCCCTCGCCGCAACCCTCCTCATACCGGTCGCTGCGCCGGCAGCCGTCATCGATTCGTCGCTCATTCCCGACGGCACGTACACGTGCAAAGTCGAGAAGCTGATCGACAGCAAACACATTCAAGTGCAGATGGACAACGGCGCCGAGACGACGCTCTCCGCCGGTCGCGACAGCGTCGATTTCGGCAAGGTCAGGGCCGGTGATTCGATCAAGCTCTCGATCATCAAGGGTCAGGTGATGGTCTACGTCGACCTCTCCAGCCATTAGGGTAAAAACGGGATGAGAATCACCTAGCGGGCGCTCCGGAGACGAACGGAGCGCCTGTTGCATGTCGTTACCTCCGCGGTACATACGCTCAATCGGAGGTACGCATGAACAAGAAGATTACCACCGCCCTAGCCGCTCTGGCCCTGCTCGTCGGGCTGGCAGGTACCCTCACCACCAGCGCGTCGGCGAACGTGATCGTCGTCGCCCAAGGCTATGGTCCGGTCTACACCACGTGGCAGCCGCAATGGGATCGCTGGCAGTACGATCGCCGCCACGTCGTCCTCGGAACGGTTGTCCACTTCCGCCCCTATCGCGTCGCGGTACAGCGCCGCAACGGCAACGTGTTGACGATCGATCTCAAACCGGGCACCGTCATCCACCCAACCGGCGCCACGCCGACCGCCGGCGATCGCATCGCGGTCTACGGGTACTGGAGCAACGGGACATTCATCGCTAACGGCATGGTCTTGCGCTAACTACCGTGCATAGATGACCACCGGTGTGGTCAGCGCCCTCAGGTCGATCGCGGTGACTCTGCGCTTGCCGCGATCGACTTTTTCGAGGATCGGCTCGACCAGCGGCGCCTTCTGCGGAACCGTCGACGGATCGCCGAAGAGCACGGCGATGCCGTCGCGCATCGTCATCGTCAGGTCGCCGAAGCGGTCGTAGGCGAGCGACTCGGGAACCAGGTGCGCCGCTTGCGCCTCCCGCGCGGCGTCGGCGAGCGCCCGCGCGTTCTCGTCGCGATGCACCACGAGTACCGGCAGCTGCCGGTCTTGCGGCCCGGCGCCGCGCAAGATACGCAGCGTGCGATCCACGACCTCTTGCGTTCCATCGGTATCGAGGACCGCAAACGGTACGCGCTCGGTGACGACGATCACGATGGTCCCCGGCGGCTGCCGGTGCACGACCGCGGTGTCGATGTACGGAATGGCCTCGATACGCTCGGCCATCGCATGCGTGTTCTGCAACCAGATGTTTTGGAGCAAGTTGATCTGCGCACTCTGCAAGATCGCGTCCTTGCCGACGACCGTATTGCCTTCGACCTCGATCGTGTGCGGTTCGAACGCCGGCCATCGCGCGAAGAGATAGACGCCGACGCCCAACAGCACGATCAGCATGACGATCAAGAACCAAAACGGGCGCAAACGTCGCGCCGCCGAGGGACGGCGCCGGCTCACGTCAAGACGTACCGCTCGATCGCCTCGGCAACCCCGTCGTTCGCGACGTCGGAGACGACTGCTTTGGCGACGGCGCGGAGTTCGTCGGGTGAGGAGCCCATCGCGATGCCGAATCCCGCCGCCCGCAACAACGGCGCATCGTTCCACGAATCGCCGATCGCCGCGACGTCGTGCATCTCGATCCCCAACTGCATGGCGACGAACGCAAGCGCCTCGCCCTTGTCGACCGCGGGGTTGAGGATCTCGACGAATTCGGGATAGCTGCGCGTGACGTAGGCCCGCGAACCGAGCCGTCGCGCAAAGAGCGCCGCCATCTCGGCGGCGCGCGGCGGATCGTCGATCGCCACGGCTTTGGTCGCGGGACTGAAGGCGAAGGCCTCGTGCAAGGACGGCACGACGATCGGACCGGTACCGGAAAGCGCGGCGTACAGATCCGAGAACCGGTTCTCGACCTCGCAATAGTAGGTGTCGTTGCGATACACCTGGAGATGCACGCCGGCTTCCTGCGCCAGCGTGATCACGTCGGCAACGGTCGGCGCGTCGAGCGGCGTATCGCGCAGCACTGCGTCGCTGGTAGGATCGACGATCGCCGCCCCCTGGTAGCAGATCACCGGCGCTTCGAAACCCAGTTCGCGCGCATAGGTGACCGCCGCGCGGTACATCCGCCCCGTGACGATGCAGCCTTGCACGCCGCGTTCCAGCATTTGCGAGATCGCCGCGCGGACGCGTGGCCGAACCGCGAGATCCCGTCCGATCAGGGTCCCATCCAGGTCAAAGGCTACAAGTCGCAACTGTCATCCCGCGCGTAGCGAAGCGTCGTCGAAGGATCATGCGCCGCTGCGCATCCGCGCCGTCTGCGCGTGTTGTGGAAGGTCTTCGAAATCGCAGAGCGCGGCCAGCGGCTGCGCGTCGCCGAGCATACGCTCGCGCGAGTTTTCCACCATGCTAAAGCTGCGCAAGAAATCGTCGAGCCGTAAGCCGGAGGCAAAACGCGCCGTGCCGGACGCAGGTAACACGTTGTTCGTACCGCTCAAATAATCGCCCGATGCCAGCGGCGTCATGTCGCCGACGTAGACCGTGCCGACCCGGCGGATGCGCGTAAGGTAGGGTTCGGCATCGCGTACTTGTAGCGAGAGCCGTTCGGGAGCAATCTCCTCAATGGTCTCCAGCAGCTCGTTGCGGTGCTGCGCGTGCAGGAGATAGCACTCGCCTTCGATCGACGGTACGAGAATGTCGAGCAGCTGCGCGACGGCTTCGAGCAGTGGTCGCGACTCCGAGAGCACGGCGACGCGCGCAAACGGGTCGCGTTCCGCTTGCGCGAGCAGCTCGCCGGCGACGTATTCGCTGCTCGCACCGTCGTCGGCAACCACCAACACCTCGGGCGGACCGCAGAGCATGTCGATGCCGCACACGCCGTAGATTTGCCGCTTCGCCTCGGTGACGATCGCGCCGCCCCACCCCACGACTTTGTCGACGCGCGCGATCGACTCGGTGCCGTACGCGGCAGCCGCGATGGCGTGCGCGCCGCCGACGGCGTAGAGTTCGTCCACTTCGCACAGACTGCACGCGTAGAGCACCGCCGGATGAACGCTGCCGCCGCTGCGCGGCGGCGAGAGCACGATGACGCGTGAGACGCCGGCAATCTTCGCCGGAACGGCCGTCATCAGCACCGCCGACGCGGTGGCCGCCTTTCCACCGTGCACGTACGCCGCAACGGCGTCGAGCGGGCGATAGCGCAGGCCGTAACGGGTGCCGTCTTCGTCGACGTAGCTCAAATCGGCGGGACGCTGGCGCGCGTGAAAGCGCTCGATTCGCTCTTTTGCCAGCCGCAGCGCGTCCGCGATCTCGGGCGCGACCAATGGGCGCGCGCCATCGTGCATCGGGATCGGCACGCGTAACTTCGAGAGATCGTAGGACGGATCGTCGTACGAGCGCGTGTACTCCACCAGCGCCGCGTCGCCGCGCGCGCGTACGGCCGCGACGATCTCCGCCACCAAGCCGATGAGCTCGCTCGACGGTGTCCAGCCGTCGCGCCTCTTGGCCGTCAGCCGCGTGCGCTCGGCAGCCGGCATCACGCTAAGCGTCATGCCGGACGTTTCCGCGGCCGAAGATTCGCTCGAGCTCGCCGCGCAACCGCGCATCCGCCGCCATCGAGCGCGCCAGCCGGTGCGATTTTCCGCGCACGTGCATGAAGACCGGTACGGCGCCGGGCCATTCCTCGACCAGCGCCGCCAGGCGGTCGATTTGGTCGCGTGTGCCGACGTCGACGTGCCACTCGCGCACGGGCTCGTGCGCAATGCCGTTCGTGCGCACCGGAAGCTCGAACGTCGTCACCTCGTTCGCGCTGACCGAGAGGTCGATCGGGCCCTCTTCGCCCGGCGCCGCGCCGGGGCGCTCGCGCCGCCGCACTCGTCCCTTGACCATCAGCACGTCGTCCTCGCTGAACAGCCCCTGCACCTGCGGATAGAGTTTCGAGAACACGATCACGTCGCAGGCGCCGGTCGTATCTTCGAGTTGCGCGATCAGCATCTGCGATCCGGCTTTGGTGAGCGTGCGACGTACCGACGTCACCATCCCGGCGATCGTCACCAAAGCGTCGTCTTCGGCGTTGCGCACGTCTTTGATCGGCATCGCGCCGTTGCGGACCAGCACGTCTTGCGCGCCGGCAAGTGGATGGCCGGAGACGAAGATGCCCAACGTCTCCTTCTCCCACGCCAGCATCTCGCGCGTGCCCGGCGCGCTCACGTCCGGCAGCGTCGGCACGAGGGCCGGCGCGTGCTCGGCCGCGTCACCGAAGAGCGAGACCTGTCCGAGCTCCTTCTCGCGGGTCGCGTGCGCCGCCAGATCCAGCGCAACGTCGAGCGCAGCCAGGTTTTGCGCGCGATTGCCCGGCAGCGCGTCGAGCGCACCGCATTTGATCAGGGCTTCGAAGACCCGGCGATTGACCTGCTTCGCATCGACACGCTTGGCGAGATCGAAGAGATCCACGAAGCGGCCGTCGCGTTCCCGCGTCTCGATGATGCTGCGCACCGCGCCTTCGCCGACACCTTTGATCGCTGCCAGACCGAAACGAATGCGATCCCCCACCACCGCGAAGTCGGTCAGCGACTCGTTGACGTCGGGTGCCAGCACCGTGATGCCCAGGTGCTTGGCTTCGTCGATGTACTCGACCAGTTTGTCGGTCCGGTCTTTGACCGAGGTCATGAGCGCGGTCAAGTACTGCAGCGGATGGTTGGCTTTCAGATACGCCGTTTGATACGTGATCCACGCATACGCCGCGGAGTGCGACTTGTTGAACCCGTAGCCGCCGAACGGCTCGATGAAGGCAAAGATCTGTTCGGCCAGTTGTTCGGTGATGCCCGACGTTGCCATCGCGCCCTCTACGAACTTCTTGCGATAGAGGGGAATCAGTTCTTTCTGCTTCTTTCCCATCACCTTGCGCAGCTCGTCGGCCTGTCCCATCGTGAATCCCGCGACGTCGCGCGCCATCTGCATCACCTGCTCCTGGTAGCACGGTACGGAGTACGTCGCAGAGAGAATCGGTTCGAGTTTTGGATGCAGGTATTTGGGCTTCGTTCGGCCGTGCTTGTTGCTGATGAACTGCGGAATCAACTCCATCGGCCCGGGCCGATAAAGCGCCACAAGCGCGATGAGATCTTCGAAAACCGACGGTTTGAGCTCGACGCAGACGCGCGTCATGCCCTCGGACTCGACCTGGAAGACCCCCATCGTTTCACCGCGGCTGAGCATCTCGTAGGTCTTGCGATCGTCGTCGGGGATCTTCGTGAGATCGAACGACGGATCGACGGTGCGCCGGATCTCTCCGGCTGCGCGGTCCATCACGGTGAGGTTGCGCAGGCCCAAGAAATCCATCTTGAGCAGGCCGATCTTCTCGACCCACACCATGTCGAATTGCGTGTTGACGCCGCCGTCGTTGAACCGCACGAGCGGCGTGTATTCGATCAACGGTCCGGCCGAGATCACGACCCCGGCGGCGTGCGTGCCGGCGTTGCGCGCCAAACCCTCGATATCTTTGGCGGTATCGAGCAGTTTGCGAATCTGCGGGCTCCCGGCGTATGCCATCTTCACGTCGGGAATCTGCGCCAGGGCCTGTTCGATCGAAAGCCCGGTTGGCCCCGAGGGGATCATCTTGGCAACGCGGTCGACGTCGGGCAGCGGCACCCCGAGCGCGCGTCCCGCGTCGCGCACGGCGGCGCGCGCGGCCATCGTGCCGAAGGTGACGATCTGGGCGACGCGGTCCTTGCCGTACTTTTCGGTCACGTACGCGATCACTTCGTCACGGCGCTCGACGCAGAAGTCGGTATCGATATCCGGCATCGAGATGCGGTCCGGATTGAGGAAACGTTCGAAGAAGAGATTATACTTGAGCGGATCGAGATCGGTGATCTTCAAGCAATACGACACGACGGAGCCCACCGCCGAGCCCCGTCCGGGACCGACCGGAATATCGTGATCGCGCGCGTACTTGATGAAGTCCCAGACGATGAGGAAGTAGGAGGCGAAGCCCATCGTCGTGATCACGCGCAACTCGTAGTCGAGCCGCTCGCGTAACGCCGCGTCGCCGGCCGCGCGCTCCGCTCCGTAGCGCTCGATCAATCCGGCTTCGCAGATCTCGCGCAGGTACGCTTCGGGAGTCTCCTCCGGTTCCGGTACGGCATACTGCGGAAGGTGAAAGATCTTCTCCGGAATCTTGATGTCGACGCGCTGCGCGATCTTGACCGTGTTCTCGCACGCTTCGGGAAGGTCGCTCCACAACTCGTACATTTCGTCGGCCGACTTGACGTAGAACTGGTCGGAATAGAACTTCATCCGGCTGGTGTCGGAAACGGTCTTGCCGGTGCCGATGCACAGCAGCACGTCGTGGGCGCCTGCGTCGCGTTGTTCGAGATAGTGCGAGTCGTTGGTCGCGACGATCGGCAGGCTCAGCTCCCGCGCGACCTTCACGAGGCCGGCGTTGACCGCTTCTTCCTCGGGCATCCCGTGGCGCATGACCTCGATGTAAAACCGGTCGCCGAAAATGTCGACGTAGGTCTTCGCATTTTTCAGTGCGGTCGCGTAATCGTTCTTGAGTAGTGGCGCCGCTACCAGCCCCGACATGCAGCCCGAGAGCACGATGAGGCCGTCGTGGTGCGCCGCCAGCAGATCGAGATCGATCCGAGGCTTATAATAGTAGCCTTCGAGGAAGCCCTTGGAGATGAGCGCGGTCAGATTTCGATAGCCGATCAGGTCGGCCGCGAGCAGGGTTACGTGGGCCTCCTCGCGGGCGGTGCGGTCGAAGCGCCCTCTGGGTGCGATATAGGCCTCGCAGCCGATGATCGGCGTGAGGCTGGTTTCCCGGGCCGCATAGTAGAATTCCATCGCCCCGTACATCACACCGTGGTCGGTGAGGGCCACGGCCGGAGCGCCGTCCTCGGCGGTCCGTCGACAGAGCCCGTCGACCCGGCAGGCCCCGTCCAAAAGCGAATATTCCGAGTGAACGTGAAGATGGACGAACTGTTTCAAATCGTTTACAAGCCTAAAAGTTTGCCGAAAATCTGACGTTACCTTAAGCGATGAGCGCCAACCTGTCCGCGGGGTCTCCCGACGCGGCGGAGCTCCAGGAAGAGATCGAACGCCTCCGCGACCGCATCTTGGCATTGGAAGCCGAGCGGGACGAGTATGCCCAGCAGAACGCTGAACTCTTCGTTCTGCAGCAGGTCTTTTCCACTATCAACTCCACCCTCGAGATCACCGACATCCTGTCGATGGTTCTTCGCGGCGTGGTGGAGGCGCTCAAGTTCAAACGGGTCGTCCTCTTCGACGTCGACGAGGATTCGACGATCGTCCGGCGGCTGGAGTGCGACGAGAACGGCGCCGTCAACCACGCGATCGACCCGCAGGCCTACCGTGGGAACTCGGCGCTCGTCGACGTCGCGGACGGGAAGTTACAGCTCGCCTACGGCTCGGCCAGCGATGCCGAGTCGCCGCTCGAAGACTGCCGCGGCTCGTACTGCGTCGCGCCGCTGGTTGCGCGCGACGTGGTGCGCGGCATGTTGTACGCCGACGACCCGCCCGGCGAGGACATCACCGAAAACCAACTCCGCGTGCTGCTCGACTTCGCGTCGCAGGCGGCAATTGCCGTGGAGAACGCGCGCCTGTACGAAGAGACGCGCCGGCTGCTCGAAGAGACGCAACGCCTGGCCAACACGGATAGCCTCACCGGGATCCCGAACCGCCGGGCGCTGACCGAGATGCTCGAACGCGAGCTGCACACCTCCGAACGGTACGACACGCCCTTCGCCTTCGTGATCCTCGACCTCGACGACCTCAAGAAGATCAACGACTCGGGCGGCCACAGCCTCGGCGACCTAGCCCTCAAGCGCTTTGCCCAGGTGCTCAAGAAGAACGCCCGCAAGGGCGACATTATCGCCCGCTATGCCGGCGACGAGTTCGTGCTGATCATGGCCCAGAGCGACCGCGACCACACCGCCCGGGGCATCGAGCGGATCATGTCGGCCCTGCGCCGCAACGGCCTCGCGACCTCGATCGGGGTCTCGATGTTCCCCAACGACGGCGTCGACGGGCAGACGCTCTTCTTCTCGGCCGACGAGGCGCTCTACCAGGCCAAACAGGCCGGCAAGAACCAGTATCGCTTCTACCAGCGGTCGAAAACCGAGGACCCCTGAGAGCGCACGATAATAGTCGTGTGGCGTAGCCAAAACGGGATAGTATAAAGAAGACAATGATCAAGCACGACGTCGTCGTCATCGGTGGCGGCCTCGCCGGCATGCGCGCCGCGGTGGAAGCCGCGGAGGGCGGCGCCGACGTCGCTATCGTCTCCAAGATGCATCCGGTTCGCAGCCATTCGGGCGCCGCGCAAGGCGGTATCAACGCCGCCCTGGGCAACCGGGAGGAAGACACCACCAAAGCCCACGCCTTCGATACGATCAAGGGCTCGGACTATCTGGGTGACCAAGACGCCATCGAAGCGATGTGCGACGACGCTCCCAAGCAGATCATCTGGCTCGAGCATCGTGGCTGCATCTTCTCGCGCATGCCCGACGGACGCATCGCGCAGCGGCCCTTCGGCGGCGCGGGTTCGCCACGCACCTGCTATTCCGCCGACGTCACCGGGCTGGTGATCCTGCACACGCTGTGGGAGCAGCTCGAACGCTTCGGCGTCACCGTCTACGAAGAATATTTCTGCACCGCGCTTGCGATCGACAACGGCATCGGCACCGGCATCGTCGCCTACAACATGCGCAACGGCGACCTCGAGAAGATCACCGCCAAAGCGACGATCTTCGCCACCGGCGGCGCCGGCCGCATGTACATGAAGACGACCAACGGCTACGCGTCGACCGCCGACGGCATGGGCATCGCCTACAAGGCCGGGATCCCGCTGATGGACATGGAGTTCATGCAATTCCATCCCACCACGCTCAAAGAGAACGGCGTGCTGATGACCGAAGGCGCGCGCGGCGAAGGCGCCTATCTGCTCAACGCGCAGGGCGAGCGCTTCATGTTCAAATACGCGCCGAACAAAGGCGAACTTGCTTCGCGCGACGTGGTCTCGCGCGCCGAGTGGACCGAGATTCTCGAAGGTCGCGGCATCGACGGCTGCGTGCTGCTCGACATGCGTCACCTCGGGCGCGAAAAGATCCTCGAACGCCTGCCGCAGATCCGTGAACTTGCGCTGGACGCAACCGGCAAGGACGCGATCAACGAACCGATCCCGATCCTGCCCGGCGCCCACTACACGATGGGCGGCATCGAGACCGACAAGTTCGGCGCGACGCGCGTGCCCGGCGTCTACGCGGCCGGCGAATGCGCCTGCGTCAGCGTGCACGGCTCCAATCGCCTGGGCGGCAACTCGCTGCTCGAGACGATCGTCTTCGGCGCGCGGTCCGCTAAACACGCGACCGACTACATCAAGAAGGCCGGCAACGTGGAACAGAGCGACGCCACGCTGCGCCACGAGCAGGATCGCGTCGGCAAACTGCTCGCGAGCACCGGCGGCACGCGCGCACCCAAGCTGCGCCGCGCGATGAACGAGACGATGAGCGAGAACGCTTTCATCTTCCGCGACCAGCAGGGCCTGACCAAAGCCGTCGAAGATCTCGATCGCGTGCGCAAGGAGTTCGACACCGGCGTCTACGTGATGGACAAGTCGAAAACGTTCAATACCGATCTCGTCTCGACGTTCGAGACCGACTTTTTGATCGACGTCGCCTACGCGCTGGCCAAGGGTGCGCTCGAGCGCACGGAGTCGCGCGGCGCGCAAGCCCGCCGCGACTACCCCGAGCGCGACGACGCCAATTGGCTCAAACACACGCTCGCCTGGCGCCAAGCCGACGGTTCGCCGCGGCTGGACTACTCGCGCGGCGTCACCATCACGGACTTCGCACCGGAAGTGAGAACGTACTAATTGTGGCAAAACTGACACTCGATCTCTTCCGTTTCGACGAAGCCGTCGATGCGGTTCCGCATCGCGACCGGATTGCGGTCGAGGTGCCGGTGAACACGACGGTGCTCGACGCGCTCGAGATCGCGAAGGCCGAGATCGACGGCTCGATCAGCTTCCGCCGCTCGTGCCGCTCGGCGATCTGCGGTTCGTGCTCGATGAACATCAACGGTATCACGGGCCTCGCGTGCAAGACCAACTGCAAGGACGTGGTGAAGGCGGACGGCTCGATCTCGATCGATCCGATGCCGAACTTCCAGCCGATGAAGGACATGGTCGTGCACATGGACCCGTTCTGGGACAAGTACGCGCGGCTCAAGCCCTATCTCCAGCCGGCCGACAACGACGCCGACCACCAGACCGAGCGCCGCGTCTCGCCCGACGACATGAAGAAGCTCGTCAGCGTCGCGAACTGCATCATGTGCGCGACGTGCTACGCCCTGTGCCCGGTGGTGAGCGTAGACCCGAGCTTTGCCGGGCCTGCCGCGATCGCGTACGCGTACCGGTTCATCGAAGACGTTCGTGATGCCAAGCGCGACGAGCGCATCGCGCAGATCTCCGAAGACTATCTCTGGCTGTGCGCGCACTGCTACGCGTGCTCCTATTGCCCGAAGCACGTCGACCCCAACGATCGCATCATCGACGTCAAGCGCGCAGCGGTCAGCGACAGGGTCATGATCGGCGAGCGCGGCCCGCGTCATGCGCTCGTCGTCGCCAAGACGATCAAGCAGACCGGCATGCTCGCCGAGACGGAAGTCATCCTCGGCACCGTCGGCCGCTTCAACGTCCGCGGTCTGCTCAAAGTCACGCCGCTCGCCTTACGAATGGTCGCGCGCGGCAAGCTCACGCCCATCGAGATGGCCGTCGGAGGAACCGCTCCCATGTTGGGCATGCCGTCGCAAAAGCCGATTCCCAAAGTCGATGAAGTGCGCACTATTTTCGAAGCACTGGAGGTTCCGGTCTAGGTCATGTCTGCAACATTATTGCCGGAAGACCGGCCCCTGGACTCGCATCGCCACACGAATTCGCGCGACATGAAGCGCTACGGCTTCTTCCCGGGCTGCGTGGCCAAAGAGTCGTGCAAAGAACTCTTCAACTCCACCATGCTGCTCGCCGAGAAGCTGGGCATCGAGCTGATCGAGCTGACCGCGGCGTCGTGCTGCGGCGCATCGGTCGTCAACGACGTCAATCGCGACGTGGCGCGCGTGCTCAATGCGCGCACGTACGCGCAAGCCGAAGCGCTGGGCCTCGACGACGTGATCACCATCTGCTCGACCTGCACCGGGCACATGCGCGCGGCGAACAAAGAGTTGCTCGAAAGCGAAGAACGGCTCGGACAAGCCAACGCGATTCTGGGCAAGTTCGGCGCCAAGTACGCCGGCAAGGTGACGGTGCGTCACCTGCTGTGGCTGCTGATCGACGACATCGGCCTCGACAATTTGCGCTCGATGGTCGTGCGGCCGCTCAACGGGCTCAAAGTCGCGCCGTTCTACGGTTGCCACATCATCCGTCCCGAGAACGTCAACGGCTGGGAGTCGGCGCGCAATCCGCACTCGCTCGAAGACGTGATCACGGCGATCGGCGGCGAGCCGGTTGACTACGCGGGCAAGACCCGCTGCTGCGGCTTCCATATCCAGCTCGAGAAGGACGGCGTGGCCACGAACATGGTCGGGCAGAACATGCGCATGGCCAAAGACCACGGCGCGGAGGCGGTGATCACGCCCTGCCCGCTCTGCCACCTGGCGCTCGACGGTTACCAGCAAGACGCGGCGGCCCGCTGGGGCCGCACCGACCTACCGACGTTCCACCTGCCGCAACTGGTCGCGTTCGCGCTCGGTGTTCCGGCCGAGAAGCTCGGCCTGCAGAAACATCTGATCGACCCCCGCACGATCATGGTGGAGCGCGAGCTCATCAGCTAGATAGCTGCGGTCAACGCGACGACCGAATCCTTACAAAGCAGTGAAGGGGTAGCCTGCCCGCTTGGCCTACGTGTGCTTATGGCTGGGGGAGGCTTCTTCATGTCGTGGCTCAAGGCGAAAAAGGATCCGGTAGCACACGCCCATCATCACGCACCACACGTTTCGCGTGAGGTCCAGGCGCGCATTGCCGATTTCTTGCGCTCGCACGACCGGCTCGAGTTGCGCAACGGCCATCCCTTGATGCACGTGATCGGCACCTCGCACAATCACTTCGACGGCAGCGACGACTACGCGATCCGCTCGCGCGTGCGACGCGACGGCAAAGAGCATCGCTACGACTCACACGTCCGCGTCTACCCGACCGGGCATCTGCGCCTAATCCGCTAAGCGATCTTCGCGGTGCGCCGCGCG
>DATJRM010000084.1:0-12937 GCA_035504755.1 Candidatus Acidiferrales bacterium | reverse complement strand
CGTCCAGGCCGCGGTCACGCCGGCTTTGAGCATCTCGGGAATGATCCAGCCGCCATAGCCTTCGTTCGTGAGCTCGACGCCGACCAGCAAACCGAGCCCGCGCGCCTCGCGAATGACCTGGGGATATTCCAGCGCAAGGGTTTTGCAGCCATCGAGCAACTGCTCGCCGCGCGCGCGCGCATTGGCAACCAGATCGTCGTCGAACAGCACGCCGATTGCCGCGAGCGCCGCGGCACACGCGATCTCGCTGCCGCCGAAGGTCGAGGTGTGGATCAGCGGCTGCTTCGCGTACGCGCGATTCCATGCGTCAGGCCGCGCGATATACGCGCCGACCGGAATGACGCCGCCCGAGAGCCCTTTCGCAAGCGTCATGACGTCGGGGACGATGCTGTCGCGCTCGCAGGCAAAAAGATAGCCGCAACGGCCAAGGCCCGTCTGCACCTCGTCCGCGATCAGCAGCGCGCCCGCGCGGTCGCACGCTGCACGCGCGTCGCGTAAATACCCGGATTGCGGAACGTTCACGCCTCCCTCGCCTTGTACCGGCTCGACCACGAACGCCGCTGCATCGCGTAAGGCTTCTTCCAACGCCGAGGGGTCGCCGAACAGCACGTGCGCAACGTCGCCGAGCAACGGTTCGAACGGCGCTTGAAACGTCTTGCGTCCACTGATCGAGAGCGCGCCCAGCGTCTTGCCGTGGTAGGCATCGTAGGTCGCGACGATCTTCGCGCGGCCGGTGGCCGCGCGCGCGAGCTTGATCGCGCCCTCCAGCGCTTCGGCTCCGCTATTGCACCAGAACGAGTACCGCAGGTCACCGGGAGCGATCTCGGCCAAGCGTTTGGCCGCGCGTCCGAGCACGAGATTGAACATGGTCTTGCCCGAGAGCGAGATATGTTCCATCTGCTCTTGCACGGCGGCAACGACGCGCGGGTGCGAATGCCCGAGCGTGAAGACACCGTAACCGCCGGCGAAGTCGAGATAGGCTTTGCCGTTTTGGTCCCAGATCGTCGTTCCGCGGGCGCGCACTTCGACCGGGGATCCCGAAAGCTTCATCACCCGCGCGAGCGGCGGATTTACGTAGTCTTTGTAGTTTTCGAACGCCTCACTTGCGAGATCTTGCTGCAACATTTCCCTCGAGCGATCCCTTTTCGGCCTTGGCGGCGCCGGCGAGCGCGAGCTCGTACCCGCCGCGCTCGGGGATACCGAGCGGCGGATAGCCCAGCGACGCCGCGATTTCGTCGCCGTAGAGCGCGGCGAAAACGATCGGCGCGGCGTGCGAATCGAGCAACGGTTCGAGTTTTCGCCGAATCGAGCGAATCGTCTGGTCATCGTAGAGGCGCTGATGCTCCGCAAAACGCATCGTGCGGCCTTCGCGATCGAGAATCTCGCGCAGCGTTCGCACGGCGCCGCGTCGCCGCTCGTCAACGGTGCGATAGACCGTTTCGAACGTGCGTTGCGCCACGAGTTGGGGCGTCGGCGTCTCGCTCGTCCAGACGACGACCGTCGCCCAACCGCGCGGGACCTCGTATTTACGCTCGTAGCGGTGGGAAAACTCCGCGAACGCGCGATTCGTCCAGCCCCCCATCGCGTCGTCCATCGGGACGACGATCACCCGGAGCGCGTCGTCGGCGTCGGTGAGCTTCGCACCCGCTTGCGCTGCCGCCGACGATGCAACGCGTTCGGCGTCAAACGCGAGCAACGCTTCGACGTACTCGAGCGCGTGCGGCTTCGCCATCGGATTGAGTTGCGAAAGCGGGAGCGCCTCCGTACCCGTGCCGGCCCGAACCAAGTCGAGGTATGCCTGAAAACGTTCGAAGCCGAGCGGTCGCCGGTAGAGATCGCGCACCGGCTCCAAGCAGCGCACCAGTTCGACGGTGACCGCCATCCTACGCCGCCACCATGGTTGCGGCTTCGATCCGCCCGATCGTCTCGTCGATCACGCCGATCGCTTCGGCAGCCGAGTCGATGCGCATGATGCGCTCGCGCAACACGGCTGCACCGGGAATGCCTTTGAGGTAGAGCGCGACGTGCTTGCGCATCTGCGGCACTGCGCGCGCTTCGCCCCACTCGTCGACCATCGCGCGATAATGCACGATGCAGAAACGCAGGCGGTCGGCCGGCGGCGGCAGCGCAGCGATCGCGCGGCCTTCCATCAGATCGGCGATTTGCGCGATCAGCCACGGATTGCCCAGCGTGGCGCGCCCGAGCATGATGCCGTCGACGCCGCTTTGGCGCATGCGTTCCAGCGCAAGGTGCGCATCGTCGAGATCGCCGTTGCCGATGACCGGAATCTCGATTGCTTCCTTCAAACGCGCGATGTGCCGCCAATCGGCTTCGCCTTTGTAGAACTGCTTCGCGGTACGCGCGTGGAGCGTCACCGCTTGCACGCCGACCGATTGCGCGCGCTTCGCCACCTCGACGTAGACGAGGTCGCTTTCACTCCAGCCCAGGCGCATCTTCATCGTCACCGGGCAATCGACGGCGTCCACGACCGCTTTCATGATCGCCTCGCAGCGCGCGACGTCGCGCAGGCACGCCGAGCCGCCGTTGGTTTTCGTCACCTTCGGGGCCGGGCAGCCGAAATTGATGTCGACGACGTCGGCGCCGCATTCGCGCACGACCTTCGCCGCTTCCGCCATGGTCGCGGGATCGTCGCCCCAGAGCTGCGTCGAGACGGGCTTCTCGAGTCCGTGCTGATCGATCATCTCCATCGTGCGCTTGCTGCCGTATTTGAGCGCATTGGACGAGACGAACTCGGTCACGGTCAACCCGAGGCCAAAAGGCTTATAGAGCGCGCGCATCGTCCGGTTGGTCACGCCGGACATCGGCGCCAATACGAGAGGCGGCCAGATTTCATGACTGCCGATCCGCAGCGGCAATACCGTACGATTCATCCGGGGCAGAGTATAGCATGAGGGCCGGGGCAATGCCCCGACCCCATGCGACTTTGCGGCTGCAACGCTTTAGCTTTGCAAAACAAAGTCCGTCTATTCGTACAAATTGCAGCTCGCGCCGGACGAATTGCAGACGACGACGTAGCCCGTATGCTCCCAATTGCTATCGGTGTCGTCCTCGGTCCAGTCGATACCCTGGCTGCTCGCGCTGTCGTAGTAGTAGCGGCCCTGGACGTAGACCTCGTCGCCCACGGCAACCCACGGCCAGGTGGACGGCGGCGGGTTGGGATCCTCGCCCATAGCCGTGAGATTGGAGACGATCTCGATCGTGCCGGGGCTCGCCGACCCCGGGATCGAGACGTAGAAGTATCCGTGCGTTCCGCTGCTGGTCGTCTTCTTCGCCAAGACCTGGGTCACTTGGCCGCAGACGTCCACCAGTTGATCCGACGAGAGCTCGCCGCTCGCGAACTCGCTTTGATCGGTGATGAAGCCGGCGTTGTTGCACGCATAGGCCGGCGTCGGTGTCGCCGTCGGCGCACTCGTGGGCGTCGCGGTCGGTGATGCGGTCGGCGACACCGTCGGTGACGCGGTCGGCGAGGGCGACGCGCTTGGGCTCGAACCGCTGAGCGAGGCGTCGTCGAGATATTCGTAGATGTAGTCTTTCGAATATCCATTGCCCTTGACGCCGAAGTAGAGCTGGACCGTCTCCCCGGCGTAGGCGCTCAAGCTGAAGGATTTTTCGACCCAGCCGGTCGTGGTATTTGCCTCTTTGTACAGCTGGGTGAGTTGCGTTCCGCTCGTGCTCAAGACGTCGGCCTCTTGATCGGCGTATTCGACCGTGTCGGTCGTGCCCTCGTAGACCCAGAACGTCAGCGTCGCATCCGACGGCACGGTCACGGTTTGACAGACGCCGGCAGTGCCGTCGACTTCGGGCTTCGACGTCATGCCGATCAGCGCGCTGTAGCTGCCGCTATGCGCTTGCGCCGTCGTCACCGAGACGTCGTTCACGCTTCCGCACGACGTCCACGGCGAAAGCGACCCCGTCTCGAAGCCGGGATTGCCGACGACGTTCGACGGCGACGACGTCTGCGCGGGTCGCACGACCGATTTTGCGATTTTGTGTGCGGAGTTTTCCGAAGCATTGGGAGTAACACCGGTGGAACTGCCACCACTGCAGGCCGTAACGGCAAGCGCAACGAGCGCACCCACCGCAAATACACGCTTGTGCAAGCTTTCCTCCAAACAGATGAGCGAACGACGATTGCAAGTGTACGGTTAGAACGTTAAGCCGGCATAAAGCGTGGTAGTCTACGTACTCGTCGATCGCGCAAACGCGCGCAGGCCGTAAAGGCTCAAATGCGGATCGACCGATTCGATGACCGGCGTATGCTTTGCCAGCACGTGCGCAAGCCCGCCGGTTGCAACGACGCGAGCATCGACGCCCATCTCGCGTCGTATCCGTGCTACGAGCGCCTCGGTTTGTCCCACGAAGCCGAAGATGATCCCCGCTTGCAACGCCTCGATCGTATTGCGCCCGATCGCATGCTGCGGCGCGTCGAGCGCAATCTGCGGAAGTTTTGCCGTTCGGCCGATGAGCGCGTCGATCGAGATGTTGATACCGGGCGCGATGGCGACGCCGGCATACTCTCCCTGCGCGGAGATCGCCATGAAGACGCTTGCGGTGCCGTAACTGACGATGATCAACGGTGCGCCGTAGCGCTCGGTGCCGCCGATCGCGCAGGCGATCAGATCGGCCCCGACCTCCGCCGGATGTTCGGTGTTCACCGGTATGAGGTGTTGACGGTGCGCTTCGAGCATGCGCGGCGTGGTGCCGAAGAATTTTTCCGAGAACTCGATCAACGTGTGGTCGAGGCGCGGAACGACGCTGGCGATCGCGACGTCGTCGATCTCGCGCGAGCGCACGGAGGCGGTTGCGAAGAGTTGCGTCACGAAGACGCCGTACTCATCGGCAGTGCGGCGCGACTCGGTCGTAACGCGCCAGTGATGCACGAGTTCAGCCCCACCGTCGTTGAAACAACCGAGCTTCGTTTCGGTGTTGCCGACGTCGATCGCGAGCAACATTTAGAGCAGCTCCCCGATCGCATCGAGCAGACGCGCCGCCAGTTCGGGCTTGGTCGCCGTGCCGAGCTCTTTGCGGCCCTCTTTCCACAAGAGCGTCAAAGCGTTTTCGCCGACGCCGAAGCCGCGTTCGCCGCGCACGTCGTTGACGACGATCGCATCGAGCCCTTTGCGTGCGAGCTTCTCGCGCGCATTCGTCTCGTGATCCTCGGTCTCGGCGGCGAATCCGACGAGAAAGGCCTCGTCGTAGCGTTCGGCGAGCCTCGCCAGCACGTCGGGATTGCGCACCAATTGCACGGCGAGATCGTCCTCCGTCTTTTTCAATTTGGAGTCCGCGCGCTGCGCGGGCCGCCAATCCGCCACGGCGGCGGTCGCGACGACGAGATCCGCGCGCGCACCGTGCTCGAGCGCCAAATCCAGTAACTCTTGCGCGGTCGTGAAGCGGTGCGTGGTCACGCCGGGCGGGGCTTCGAGCAGCGTCGGCCCGAGCAGCAGCGTAACGTCGGCCCCACGGTTCGCTGCTTCGCGGGCGATCGCGATGCCGGTGGAGCCCGTCGATGCATTGCTGACGAAGCGGATCGGATCGAAGGCTTCGCGCGTCGGGCCTGCCGTGACCAAGACGCGCTTCCCGGCGAGCTGCTGCGCGCGGCGCAGTACGCGCTCCAGCGCCTGCAGTAATGCCTCCTCGCTCGCAAGACGTCCGATGCCGCTCTCGCGTTCGGCCAGAAAACCGCGCTGCGGATCGACGAATTCGTAGCCCCGCTCGCGCAGCGTGCGCAGATTGGCCTGCGTTGCCGGATCTTCGTACATCGCTTCGTTCATCGCCGGCGCGATCACGATCGGAATTCGCGCCGCGAGCGCCGCCGCCGTCACGAGATCGTCGGCGATGCCGTGCGCGAGTTTCGCGATGACGTTGGCGGTCGCCGGCGCGATCAACAGTACCTGCGCCTCGCGCACCAATCGAATGTGGGGGATACGCTCGGGCGCGTCCCACAACGACGTGTACACCGGCCGCGCGGTGAGCGACGAAAAGGTGAGCGCACCGACGAAGCGCTCCGCCTCGTTCGTCATGATGACGTCGACGTCTGCGCCGCGCTGCACGAGCGTGCTGGTCAGCGCCGCGATCTTGTAGGCCGCGATGCCGCCGCAGACTCCGATGAGGATACGCGACTCGTTCACGTCGACTCGATCCACAAGTTGTCGAGCAGGCGCGTCGCGCCGAACCGAGCGGCGCCGATGACGAATGCCGGCGGCGAGAGCGTTTCGATCGGGACGAACGTATTCGCGTCGACGACGTCCAGATAGTCCAGCTGCGCGAGCGGGTGCAAGCGCGTGCGCGCGGCAGCGATCGCGTCAGCTTTCGACCGCCCGCTTGCCATCGCCAAACGCACCGCCTGCAGCGCGTGGTGCAGCGACGGCGCGGCCTCGCGCTCTTCCGGCGAGAGGTACGCGTTGCGCGACGACATCGCCAGGCCGTCGGATTCGCGCTCGGTCGGCACGGTCGTCACCTGCACGGGGATCTCGAGATCCGCAATCATGCGGCGCAGCACCGCCGTTTGCTGCGCGTCTTTTTGACCGAGATAGAGCACGTCGGGACGCACGATGTTGAGCAGTTTGCAGACGACGGTCGCGACGCCGCGAAAATGCCCCGGGCGGATCGCGCCCTCGTATCCCTCGGCAACGGAACCGCTGTCGACCGACGTGCCGAAGCCGGGCGGATACATCGCAAGCGCGCTTGGCGCGAAAAGGACGTCGACGCCGGATTGCGCCAGCTTCGAACGATCGCCTTCGGTATCGCGCGGATAACGGTCAAGGTCTTCGCCCTCCCCGAACTGCAACGGATTCACGAAAAGGGAAGCCGCGACGGCCACCGATTCGGCACGCGCACGACGGATCAGCGCGAGATGACCGTCGTGTAAGGCGCCCATTGTGGGTACAAAGCCCAACGGGCGCGGTAAAACGTCGAACAGGGCGCGCGCCTGCGAGATCGTCGAAGCAACTTGCACGGTGTCGAGCGGACCGGCCTACGTCCGCGTCACGCGCAATACCGTGCGGCCCACAATGAAAGGAACACCGATATCAATCCTGGCGTCACCGGTCACCAGCTCTCCGTTGACCTTCGTTCCGTTCCGGCTTTCGAGGTCGGTGAGATGCAAGCTCTCCCCGTCGATGCGAACGTGCGCGTGTTTACGAGAGACGTAACGGTCGAGGGCAATACACGCTTGCGCGACGGAATCGTCGCGCCCGATCGTGATCTCGCTCTCGAAAGTCCAGCTTTTTCCATCGAGCGGTCCGCTGAGGACCTCGAGCAGGTACATGGCGGCGAGCCCTTCTCTGGTGCGGCCGCCCGGCTCCTGGTCAGGGGGGCCCTCCGTGTTAAGGGACGGCTAACAAAACGGGCCTTCCGGACGATGATGATAGGGTGACGATGAACGACCGGATCGACGAGCTCCTGGAGCTCATAGAAGTGGAGCCGGATGCCCTTCGTGAGGCAGAATTCCTGCAGGCGCAGGCGATTCTGGAAACCTTGGTGGGCAAGACCGTATCGAAGGCCGAGGTGCAAGATACGCGGATCGTCATCACCACCGGCGACGGGAACAGATACTTCTTCTACGGTTTTTTGGGCGAGTCGGGTACGCCGGCCTAGCCCTTGGTTTCAGGCTGCTTCGAGGTCACGAACGCCGAGATCTTTTCGTGATCTCCTGATGTGTATTGTGTGAACGCCACGCCGTGCGTGTAGCGCTTCGACGCGTTGTCGAAAAACGTCAACGCGATCTTTGCCCGCACCAGCATCTCGCGATCCTGCTCGGGTAGCGTGAAGCGCAGCACGATGGGCTGACCTGCCGGAAGGTCGGTCGTGGTCGTGACACGCATGCCGCCGCGGCTCAAGTCGATGGCCCCTCCGCTCAAGACCAACTCATGGCCCGGAACGATGATCGTTACCGGAAAGTCGACGATTGCGCGGAAGAAGCGGCGCTCGTGCGACCGATCCTCTTGAGTACTCACCAGTGACGCTTCTTCTCTGCCTCCTGCGCGCCGCCTTCATTCGAACGGCGCGAACGCACCGCCGGTGACGACCGCTTGCGCGGCCAGCAGTGAACCAAGCATCGTATGCTCGGCGACGACGCCGCCTTGCAGGTACACCTCGAACGGCTCGCGCAGCGGCGCGTCACACGACAGCTCGATCGTTGCGCCGCCGATGAACGCGCCGCTCGACATCACGACCGGATCGACGTAGCCGGGCACCGGCCCGGGTTCGGGCCGAAAGCGCGCATTGACCGGCATCGCCGCTTGCAGCCCGGCTGCAAAGCGCAGCACGCGTTGGGGTTCGCGCAAGCGTATCGCTTGCACGATATCGGTGCGCGTTGCACCGGGCTGCGGGTCGACCTCGTAGCCCAGTTCCGCGAAGAGCGCCGCCGCGAAATCCAGGCCGCGCAGTGTTTGTTCCACCACCAGCGGCGCGACGAAGAGGCCCTGCACGAACGCGCGCCCCAAGCCAAGCGTCGGACCGAGCGCTGCGCGTAATCCTGGAGCGTATAAGCGTGCGCTGACACGCTCGATCAAGTCTGCACGACCGGCAACGTATCCACCGCCGGGCGCAAGCGAACCGCCGAGATTCTTGATCAGCGACCCCATCAGCATATCGGCGCCGGCATGCGTCGGTTCGAATTCTTCCACCAACTCCCCGTAGCAATTGTCGACGAGCACCGGCACGTGGGGAGCGACGTCCTTTACGGCCGCAACGATCCGGCCGCACGACGCGACGTCGAGCGACGGTCGCGCAGCATAGCCGCGGGAGCGCTGGATGAAGACCGCGCCCGCATCGGGCGCCGCAGCCGCCGCCGCGATCGCATCGAGATCCGCAGCGCCGTCATCACGCAGCGCGATCTCCTCGTAGTGAATACCGCTTGCGACGAGCGAAAACTCGGCGTCGCAGACGGCGTTGCGCAGCGTATCGTAAGGACGTCCGGCTGCGGCAATGAGCCGCTTTCCGGGCTGCACGCACGCCGCGAGCGCCGCAACGATCGCATGGGTGCCGCTAACGATCGAGAGCCGTGCCACCACGCGCTGCGCGCCGAGCACACGGCCGAGCAACGATTCGTAGCGCTCGCGCGCGGCGTCATCGTAGCCGTAGCCGCTGGTTCCTGCCAGATCGCTCTCCGCAATGCCTTCGTCGACGAACGCGCGCAGCACGCGCATTTTGACGCGCTCTTGCGCGGGATACGCGATCGCGTGCGTGCGTTCGCGCGCTTGCAGCGCCGCTTTGCGAACGCGCGCGTCGATTCCGAACGATTCGCAAAGCTCTTCGATCATGCCGCGGCTTCCAGCTCGCGCGCGACGTGTCGCTCGTACGCGCGCACGAAGGGCCAGTAGATCGCGGTCGCGATCGCGACGTTGAGCGCAACCAGCGCGAGTGCGCGTAGATCCAGCGTGGCAACGTAGGTCGAGATCAGCGTCGGGATCGAGGAGGGCACGTAATAGATCGCGCGTCCGACCCAGCCAAGTGCGACGGCGAGATAGGTGGTGGTTGCGAGTACGAGCGGTGCGGCCAAGAACGGCGGAACGAGAAACGGATTGAGCACGACCGGCACGCTGAAGATCAGCGGCTCGTTCATATTGAAGACCGCCGGCAGGATTGTCGCCCGTCCGATCGTCCGCAATCGCCGCACCCCGGAGAACGCGAGCAAACCGGCCAGCGGCAGCGTCGACCCCGCGCCGCCGGGGAAGATAAAAAGGAAGAGCGAGACGACGACGATATGCGGCAGCGGTTGGTGATTCTGGAACGCGAGCGTATTTTGGGCCTGGAGCTGGAGATAGACGGGCGTGACGAATGCGGCGAGGAGCGCCGGACCGTGCAGTCCGATCGTCCAGAGCAACGTTTGCGCGGCCACGATGACGATGAGCGCGAGGTAGGTGTCGCCGAGGGCTCCGAGAGGCTTGAGCGCGTACGCGATCGCGTCGCTCACCGAGACGTGCAGCACGCGCAATCCGCCGGCCGTCGCAATTGCAAGCCCCGCGCCGATCCATGCGTTACCGCCGAGCCGCGCGCCGAGCGCGACGAGCGCGCATCCGCCGAGCGCGATGAAGAGCCCGCCCGGCCCGATGTCGCGCAAATATCCAAGCAGCGTTCCGGCGTAGGGTGGAAGCGCGATGAGATAGGCCAGCGTTGCGCCGAGAATCGTCGCGATCGGGTCGATACCGGCCCGCCGCGCGTAGAACCATCCGAGCGCCGGCGCCAGCACGAGCCCCATGACGCCGAAGGCTGGTACGAGCGCACCGGCAACGCGCAATCCGAGCGAAGCGCTCGGAACAAACGGAAAGATCGCGAGCGCGCCGGCTACGAGTCCGGCGAAACTCCACGGCAGTGCTTCACGTGTGGCGACGAGGAACGGGTTAGAGGCGACGAACGACAGCTTCGACGCGACCGATGATCTCGACATCGCTCGCGTAGATTGGCGCCATGCTCCGATTTTCCGGCTGCAGCCGGATCCGGCCGGCCTCGCGGTAGTAGCGCTTCACGGTCGCCTCGCCGTCGACCATCGCAACGACGATCTCCCCGTCGCGCGCGACGCGTTGCGGCCGCACCATGATCAGGTCGCCGTCGAGAATCGCCGCGTCGATCATCGAGTCACCCTGGACGCGCAGCATGAACGCATCCGAGGAGCGCGGCACGAACGATGCCGGCAGCACGAACTCGCCCTCGAGGTGCTCCTGCGCGGTGATCGGCATGCCCGCGGCCACCTTGCCGACGATCGGCATGATGACGCTCTCCGGCACCGGCGGCATATTCAAATCGGAGCGCAGCGCGCGCGGTTTGGTGGGGTCGCGGGCGATCAGTCCGCGGCGCTCGAGGGCTTTGAGGTGGGCGTGAATCGTCGAGGAGGACGAAAGGCCGACGCGTTCGCCGATCTCGCGCACCGAGGGCGGGTACCCACGCTCGGCGGTGAAGGCGCGAATGACGTCGAGAATGCGTTGCTGTCGTTCCGTCGCTGGCTTGTCGGTCAAGGCTCCCTCCCGGGCTCTTCGCAGCGCAATGCCACCCGTATGGCATGGGTTTGCCCTACAACCCTAGCACAGGATGCTAAAAAAGGCAAACATACGTTCGTAGCGCCCTTGACAGTCGCTCTTCGGCCTGTGCTAAAATCTTGGGGACGAACGGTTGTTTGGCCCAAGATGTAGGCAGACTCGTGGCCGAACGTTCGTTTGCCACAAAATATGCCGACGAGATCGATGACAGGGAGAGGGGCTGTGGTTAAGCGGAAACGGTTCACGCTCATGCCGGTGATAGCGCTAGCAAGTCTCAGTTTGATGGTGACCGTGCCTGCGCTCTCGAGCGTGCATCTCTACGCCGCGACCGCGCAGCGCTATGCAACCGTCACCGTGCAGCCCGGGGACACACTGTGGTCGATCGCCGCGTCGCACACGAGCGCGAGCGGCGACGTGCAAGCAACGATCGATCGCATCAGCGCCACAAACCACTTGCAAGCCTCGATGCTGCAACCCGGCGAAACGCTGCGCATACCCGAATAACGCCGTCGCTGTCATCCTGAGCCTTCGACTCGCTTCGCTCGCTCAGGACATGCTCCGGCGCGAAGCGCCGCAGTCGAAGGACGAGGGGCGGCGGCTTTTTTTATTTTTAAAATCGAGCAGCGCCCCAATGCGCTTCCCTCGACTACGGCTTCGACAGGCTCAGCCTACGCTCGGGATGACAGTGCTGCGCTAGGCTCGGGATGACAAGGCTCGCTACCTTCGCGACACGAGCACGATCGAGTGGCCGGCGTGATCGCTCAAGAATTCGAGACCTTCCATCATCCACGTGTCGAGGCCGCCGCTCGAATGTTTGGCGACTTCGCGGGCTACGTGCACGCGATCGCGCAACCATGCGAGTTCGGAGCGCGTCGTCGTCGGAAAGATCGCCACCTCGCAATCTTCGCATTTATATCCGTGCTGCATGAATAACAGAAGGGTCTCCGGCGGATGCCGGAGACCCTTCTGCTCTCGTCACTTCGAGCGGTGGATACGGAGGTTTACATCCGGACCCGCAGCTGGAAGTACACGTTGAGGGGCGCCGGAATGCCGCCTGCCTCAGAGTAGTTGGCCGATGGAGCGTACGAATTCGTCTGCCACGGATACGGGGTGATGCCGTTCGCCGCTGTGTCGTACGGACTGCTCCCGTTGTAGAAGTTCGAAACGTAGAGGCTCGAGGGGTAGTAGCCGCAGACGTTGGAACCCGGCGCGTACGCCGTCGTCCACGGTTCTTTGCTTCCGCCGAAGCAGTCGTGGAAGAGGTCAGCTACCGTGATGATACCGGTAAGCCGCGGGCTGAAGTCGTACGACAACTGGATGTTGCCGACGAGGATCCACGGTTCGCGGTACTGACCGAGTGTAGCGAACTGTCCCGTCTGCGGATTCGGGATGAAGAGCTGCGCCGAGGCCGCACTGGCCGCACCATTGAGGCCTTGCAGCTCCCAATAGTCGCAATTCGTCGCAGCCGCTCCGGCAACACCGTACGCGGCCGGGACGCCCTGCGGATCGGCCACGCCGTCCGTCGCCTGGTTGGCGGCGCACATGCGCGGGTCGATGCCGTTGACGTCGAACGGTCCGCCGTACGACGAGCCTTCGGCGAGCTGGAGGCTCGGGGTTATCGCAAGGCGGTCTTTGCGATAGTTCAGGATGATCGTGCTCTCCAACGGTACGTCTTCGAAGTACTGCGTCGGATTATCCGTCGCGTTCAAACCGGTCGCGGCGATCGGATACCAACCGCTCGTCGGCGTAACACTGTACGGATTGACGTACGGCTGGTTGTAGTACGGATTGACGATGCTCGTCGCCGCGCACGTCGGATCCGCAACACCGGGCGAGCCGTTATACGGCGTGTAGCACGGCGCACCACCGCCCGCCTTGGTCAGCGCATCGTATTGCTGGATCACGCCCGCAACCTGCGAGAGCTGATTCGTGCCCAGATA
>DATJRM010000083.1:0-34488 GCA_035504755.1 Candidatus Acidiferrales bacterium | reverse complement strand
TACGACGCGCCCCTTCGACAAGCTCAGGGTGACAGAGAGTGGTGATCGCTGCGTCGGACGTTGCCTAGGGGTTCGGTGAAGGCGAGGCGAGCGGAATGAAGTGAAATTCGCCGGTGCCGTAGTCGATCGTCACGTTGAAGCGCGAGAGCAGCCCCGCGCCGAGATGCCCGCGTGCCGTTCCCTGCAAGTTGCGCGTCGTTCCGATCGTTGCGGAATCGATGGCGTAGCCGCCGATCTCGACGCGTGGAATCGTGCCTTGCAGCTCGACGCTCGAACCGCCGACGCCGCTCACCGTGGTCTCGCTGGTCGCGGGGAAAAGCTCCTGATGCTCCTGATAGAAACTGTACGCCAGATTGATGCTCGATTCGTCGCCCGTATCGAGTGCCAACTGCGCGGGGAGGCTGCCGAGCACCACGTCGATGACCGGCACGAAGTTATCGAACGCCATCGGCACGGTGAATCCGCTAGCCGGCGCCCCCGCGCCGAACACGACCCGATGCGCGGCGTTGTCGATCCCGACCGTCGTCGCCGCGAAGAGGTCCGCCCCCAGCACGACCTGATACCCAAAGCGGTCGATGTCGTGCAGCACCACGTAGTTCGCCGCGGGAAGCGTCATGTCACCGATTTGCAGGTCGCCGGCCCGCACGACCTCGGTCGCGTAGTTGCCGAGGCCGCTGACCTGAAACGATCCCACCGCCGGCGCGTTGAGCTGCTCCGCCAGTTGCAGGCTTATCGAAAGACCGGAGTTCCCGCTGTCGAGCAGACACTTCGTGGCGATGCCGCCGAGCGTGCACGGGATCACCGGCGTCGTCAGGGCAGGATCGGTGGGAACGACCGCAGGTCCCGACGCAAACGACGCAACGAGTCCGTGCGGCGGTATAAACGGCGTCTCGAGCTCGCTGCGTTGGTCGTAGCGCTCGAGAAGCATGCCGTTGCGAAAGACCTCCATCGGTAGCCGGTATCGTCCGCCCACCGGCGTGTAGTCGTCGTACTCGAACGTCAGATCACCGTCGACGACGCGCATGAATCGCACCGACGCCGTCTTCGGGTCGACGTAGACGCGCATCGGCACGGCGTCGCCGTTGGTCACGAGCAGCGTGCGATACAGGATATTGGAGATCGAGGTCACCCCGTCGTCGACGATGCGGCCGCCGTCCGCGCCGAACTGCGGATCGAGGAATGTGAGCGAGGCAATCGTACGCTCGGCGCGTAGTATCGTGTCGTTGCCACCGGTCTCGGGCAACGCCGTGCCGTTGATGTTGATCGCGTAGAGCCGCTCGCCGTCGAAATAGGTGCCGCCGCAAAGCTCGCCGGTGCATTGGTAGCTCGTAAAGCGCAGCCCACCCGTCTCGCTCTTGAGATCGACGGTCGCGCCGTCAACGTCGATCCGAGAGATCGAGCTCAGATGCGCGCTCCAAACGGGGCCGCTGAACGCGCGCATGCGCGCCAGGAGATGAGCGAGCGGTTCGGCCGGCGGCGCCGCTCCCAGCGTCGCGAGCCCGGCGGCGAGAAGCATCACGAGCCGCTTGGCGAAGGGCATACTCATGCAGTTCGAGTTGCTCGATGAGTATCTTCTCACAGGGTCTCCGCCCAAGGCGGCTGTCGTCGAAGCCTTGCTCGCGCAACGTAGCACGATTGCGTCGGCGGCACCGTTCTACGAAGGTATGAGGATGCTCGGCGCGCGGACTCCCGACTTGGCGCTGGTCGCACTCCGGCTGGTGGTGGCCGGAAAGCGGGCCGACGATGCAAGCGTCGTTGCGTTGCGCGACCAAGCCGAACGCGCGCGTGCGGGCGGAGCCGATGCCGCGGCCGCACGCGAGGCGTACGTTCGCGCTCTGGCCGCGCTCGCGCTCTGCGTGCTGAGCGTGTTCGTCGCGTCCCCCGCGCCGGCCCAGCAGCAAACCGCAACGCCGAACCTCTACCGGACGCTCGAGTCGGACCACCCGGCTCATCCCGCGGCCGAGATTCGCGGCTTTATCGAAAAGATCGATTACCCGGGAACGACGCTGATCGTGCGCACCGGCGCGGCCACCAAGGTCGTCGCGATTCTTCCGGCCACGACGATCTACCAGCGTGGGGGGTACGCGACGTTCGCAGCGCTGCGGCGCGGACAGCGCGTCGTCATCTCGGTCTACGAAGTCGGTGGGCGCTTGATCGCGCAGACGATTCGAATTTGAATCTCCTCGAACTCGCGTGCGGCGTGGTCGTTACCGCCCCCACGCAAACGCAGCCGCATCCGTTTGCGGGTTACATTCTGTTCGCCCGTGACTGCGACGACGTCGCGCGCACGCGTGCGTTGACCGACGCATTGCGTACACGCGGCGCTCCGCCCCCCATCATAGCGATCGATCAGGAAGGCGGGCGCATCATGCGGTTGCGCGCGGGCGTCGAGCCGATGCCGGCGATGATGGCGCTCGGGGCGCTTGCCGATACGGAGGTCGCCGCCGCCGCCGGCGAAACCATCGCGCACGACCTGCGTCGCGCGGGCTGCACCCTCGACTTTGCGCCCGTGCTCGATCTGGCGCTCGATCCCCGCAACACGGTCATCGGCACGCGTGCGTTCGGCACGAATACCGAACTGGTAGCGCGTATTGGGGCGGCATTCGCAAAAGGTCTTGAAGACGGCGGCATTGCAGCCACGTTCAAACACTTCCCCGGTCACGGAGCGACGGCGTTCGACACGCATCTGGGCGCAGCGCGATTGAACTCCGATGAGGCGACCTTACGCGGACGCGATCTCGTACCGTTCAAAGCCGCTGCCCGCGACGGGAGTGCGATCATGGCCTCGCACGTCGCGGTTCCGGCGATCGACGGCGATCGTCCCGCGTCGATCTCGCACCGCTTTCTCACCGGTATCCTGCGCGAAGAGTGGGGCTTCGGCGGCGTCTGTTTCACGGACTGCATGCAGATGGATGCGATCGCAAAAGGGATCGGGACCGTGCGCGGCGTCACCGAAGCGATCGGCGCCGGCGCCGATTGCGCGCTCGTCAGCCACGAACCGCAACTCGCCCTCGAAGCGGCGCGGCACTTAGCCTCGGCAGTCGAGCGCGGTGACGTTCCGCTTGCTCGGCTGCAAGAAGCGAATGCGCGTGTCATGCGGCTGCGCGCCGCCGCGCGAGCGCCGCTTCCACTGGACGATCCGGCGCCGTATCCGGGCCTCGGACGGCGCATCGCACGCGAGGCCGTCACGCTCGTGCGTGGAGAACCTCGCGGCGATGCGCTTGCCGACTGTGCCGTCGTCTTCGGCGAGTACTCGATCGCGGAGCACGTGCCGGCGCTCATCGAGCACAAGCTCGACGTGGACCCCGACGATGCCGCCTGCGAGCAACTCCTGACGGAGGTGCGGCGTAGCAATCTCCGCCCCGTCGTGCTCTCGTACCGCGCGCACCTCTATCCCGGGCAAGCGCGCGCCGTCGATGCGATCCTTGCGCACGCATCCGATGCGCTGATCGTCTCGACCGGCGAACCCTACGATCTGCCTCACTTCGCAAACGCGCGACACCTGCTCGCATGTTACGGCAACGATCCGGTGAGTCTCGCCGGCTTGTCCGACGTGGTCTTTTGCGGAGCCGCCTGCCGCGGAGTGCTGCCGATTGCGCTTTCTTGAGGAAGCCGCAGGACGCCGGTTTACCGCGGCAGTGGCGCGCGTCGAGCGGCGCGGCGAGCTGGTCTACGAGCGCGCGTTCGGCACGACGCGGCTCGACGGCGACGTTCGCCCCACCTACGTCGACACGCGTTTCGATCTCGCATCGATTACAAAAGTGTTCGTTACGACCGTCGCGCTCGGCGTCGTAGCACGTGGCATCACGACGCTCGACGCGCCGCTCGTTTCCTACATCCCGGAATGGGATGGCACGGAGCACGCGCCGATCAGCATGCGCATGTTGCTTTCGCATGCTTCCGGCATGCATTCCGGTGCCGATTACCGGGAGTTGCTCGACGATAACGTCGTCGATTTCGCTTTGCGCCGGCCGCTCGCGGCGCAGCCCGGCGAGCGCGTCATCTACAGCGATCTCGGGATGATCGCGCTCGGCGTCGCCGTCGAGCGAATGACGTCGCGCGCACTTCCTTCGTCGATCGCGGCCATCTGGGGACCGCAGGTGCAATACAATCCGGATGCGCGCGAACACGGTGCAATTCCGGCGACCGAACGGGATGGATGGCGCGGTCGCGTGCAGGGCAGCGTGCACGACGAGAAGGCGCACTTGATGGGCGGCGTCGCGGGCCACGCGGGACTGTTCGGCACGGCGGCGGCGGTGTCGCGGATGACCGAGATCTATCTCGCGGCGGCGTGCGGCCGGCGGCAGGACGTTCTTCCCGACGAACTCGCCCGCGAGGCGATTACCTGTGCAGCCGACGATCCCGTGCTCCGGCGTGGTGTCGGTTGGGCGCTGAAAACGACCGATGAGAATTCGTGCGGTGCGCGCTTCGGGCCGCGCAGCTTCGGACACACCGGCTTCACCGGGACCTGCGTGTGGGCAGATCCCGATCGCGATCTGCAAGCGGTGCTGCTTACCAATACCGTCTACTTCGGCCGTGAGGAATCCCGCTCGCTGCGGGTGGCATTTTACGACGCCGTCATCGAAAGCTTCGGTTAGAGAATCGTATGATCGCGGTCGGATTGATGAGCGGAACGTCGCTAGATGGTATCGATGCAGCTCTCGTGCGCATCGAGCCTCGTGGGAGCGGTTACGACGTCGAGCTCCTCAGCTTCGCCACCGTGCCCTTCACCGACGAGTTGGACCGGGATTTGCGCGCGGCGCTCCCTCCGCACGGGGCGACGGCACCGGCGATCGCCGATCTGCACCGGCGGCTGGGTGCGGCCTTTGCGCGTGCCGCTCGCAGCGTCTGCGGCGCGCTCGCCGTCGACTACGTCGCCTCACACGGTCAAACGCTCTACCACGACGGCGCGGCGCACCTCACCGTGCAAATCGGCGATCCGTTCGTCATTCGCGAAGCCCTGCGCGCGACGGTCTGCTACGATTTTCGCACGGCCGACTGCGTTGCCGGCGGGAGCGGAGCGCCGCTCGTGCCGTACGTCGACGTCCTCTTGCTTGGCGATACGGACGAGGATCGCGTCGCGGTCAACATCGGCGGCATCGCCAACGTGACCGCATTGCCGCGTGGATGCTCGCCGAATGACGTCATGGCGTTCGATACCGGTCCGGGCGTCATGCTCATCGATGCATTCGTGCAGATGCGAACCGGCGGCGCCATGCGCTTCGACGAAGACGGCGCTCTCGCCGCAGCCGGCAACGCGAACGACGCCGCGCTCGACGACATGCTCGCCGACCCGTACTTTGCGCTCGTGCCGCCGAAATCCACCGGACGCGAGCACTTCGGCGCGCAGTTTCTGATGGCGCACCGCGAGGCGTTCGACGGCTTGTCGACCGAGGACGCCGTGGCGACGCTCACCGAGCTCACCGCCGTGTCGATCGCGCAGTCGATCGCGATGCTAAGCATGACCGGCGCGCGGGTGCTCTGTAGCGGCGGGGGAGCTCGCAACGCAACGTTGCTGCGCCGGATCGCGGCACGGCTTCCGGAGGCGCGCGTCGAAGCCAGCGACGTCATCGGTCTGCACGCAGAAGCAAAGGAGGCGATTGCGTTCGCCGTGTTGGGATATGAAACGCTGCGCGAGCGCGCGGCAAACGTGCCTCGCGTGACGGGGGCGGCGCGCGCGCTCCCGCTGGGCGCGATCGCGCCGTTCGGTCTGCACCGTTTGCTTGCGGAGGTGGAGTCGGAGTGCCGGTCCTCGTAGGCGTCGACGCCGGTGGCACCTCGATCGAATGTGCGATCGAGCGCGACGGACGCAGCATTCGACGTCGCGGCGAGCCGGCGAACGTGCGCGTTGCCGGCGTGGCGCGCGCCGCCGAGCGCATCGCAGCCGCCGTACGCGGCGAGCTGCACGACGAACCCTTTGCCGCGCTTGCGGTCGGTGCAGCCGGCGCCGGCGACCCGGCGGTCGCGCGCGCGCTGGAGACGGCGCTCCGCGAGCATTTCGCAAGCGGCGCGATTGCCGTTTGTGACGATGCGGAGATCGCGCTGCGTGCCGGCGTTCCCGACGGCGACGGCGCGGTGCTGATCGCGGGAACGGGGTCGATCGCCTACGCGCGCGTGGGAGAACGGAGCTATCGCGCCGGCGGCTACGGTTATCTTTTGGGCGACGACGGCTCCGGCTTCGCGATCGGGCGAAGCGCGCTCGCGCAACTGTTGCGCAGTTACGACGAGCGCGTGGGACGCGAACCGCTCTTCGAAGCGATCGAAGCGCATCTCGATGCGGCCGACGCGCGCGCGGTGCTGGCGCGGGTCTACCGCAGCGAGGATGCCCCGGCGACGATCGCCGCACTCGCGCCGCTCGTCATCGAACGCGCGAGCGCCGGCGAGCGTCTTGCGAGCAAGATCGTGCAAAGCGCGGCAAGCGAGCTGGTGGAGCTGGTCAAAGCGCTTGTAGGCATGGCGCACATCGCTGCTCGCGAGTTGCCGCTCGTCTACGCCGGCGGACTCTTTGCGGAGAACTCGCTGCTCACGTTTCTCGTGGAGACGCGCATCACCGCAGACTTGCCGCTGCTTCAGTCGGTCAAGCCGGCCCCGCCTCCGGTTCAAGGCGCCCTCGAACTGGCACGAAGGATCGCTGCGCATGTCTCATCGTAAAGCGGTTCCCCGAGGGAAACCCGCCCTGGCGCCGACGGAAGCGCGGGCGGAGCGCAGCGCCGGACTCGACTTGCTCGCGACGCGCGCACTCGTCGACTTGCTGATCGACGATCAGGCGGGCGCCGTTGCCGCGGTGCGCGCGCAGGACGTGACCATCGCGCGCGTCGTTGACGCAATTGCCGTCCGGTTGCGCAACGGTGGACGGCTGCACTACTTCGGCGCCGGATCGAGCGGCCGGCTGGCCGTGCTCGATGCTTCGGAGATGCCGCCGACCTTCGGAACGGCGCCCGACGTGGTGTGCGCTCATATTGCGGGCGGCGAGCGAGCGCTGCGCACGGCGATCGAGGGTGCCGAAGACGATCGCTCCGCGGGCGACGCGGCGACTCGCGGGCATGTCGTAGCCGGTGACGCGGTCGTCGGCATCTCGGCCAGCGGTGGTGCGCGCTACGTCGTTGCCGCACTCGAGCGTGCCCGTTCGATCGGTGCGTTCACGGTTGCGATCACCGGTAATGACGGTTCGGCGCTGGTCGACGCCGCGGAGGAAGCGATCGTGCTGCCGACCGGTGCCGAAGTGTTGACCGGTTCGACGCGGCTCAAAGCGGGCACCGCGCAGAAGATCGCGCTCAACGCGATTTCGACGGCGGTCATGGTGCGCCTGGGCAAGGTGTACGACAATCTCATGGTCGACATGGTCGCGGCGAACGAGAAATTGCGCGGGCGCGCGTTACGGCTCGTGCGGACGCTGACCGGTGCCGATGAGGATCGCGCCCGTGATGCCTTGGACGCCGCCGGCGGAAGCGTGAAGGTTGCGGCCGTGATGCTCGCCCGTTCCATCAGCGCCGAGCAAGCGCGCGCGCTGCTCGCGTCGGAGACGTTGCGATCGTTGCTCTAAAGGCGCTGGTTCTCGCCCTTACCTTGCCGATCGTCTTCGTGCCGATGGACGATCGTCAGGTGACGTGGCAATTGCCGATGATGTTGGGACAGATCGCGGGGCGGCGCGTCGTTGCCCCGCCGCAGGCGCTGCTCGGCAACAATTTGCAGCCCGGTCAACCCGACGCGATCATCGCGTGGCTCAACGCCGAAGCTCCGCACGCGCAGGCGTACGTGCTCTCGAGCGACATGCTCGCGTACGGCGGATTGATTCCGTCGCGCGTACCGGGTCCGAGTTATGCCGACGCGTATATGCGCTTGCGCGAGATCGGCGCGCTGCGCCGGCAGCATCCCGGCGCGTGGATCGGCGTCTTCGGTACCGTCATGCGACTGGCGCCCACCGGCGTTCCGTCGTGGGCCGATTACTTCGCGCCGTATCCGATCTGGTCGTACCTGCAGCAGTATGCCAACTTGCACGATCCCCTCGAACCGTCGGAGGAACGTGAAGCCGAGCATCTCCGCGAGCTCATCGGTGCGAGCACGCTCGATGCGTACCTGCAGACGCGGGCGCGCAACTATGGCATCGATCGCCGGTTGATCGCACAAACGAGCGCCGGCGCGATCGACCGTCTCGTGCTCGGGCAAGACGACGCAAAGCCCTACGGGTTGCACGTACCGGAGGTGCAGGCGTTACAAACCGACCTCGATGCGAGCGATCTCGACGGCCGTGCTTCGATCGAACCCGGCGCCGACGAGTTGGGCATGGCGATGGTCGCGCACGCGCTGGCGCGCGACGCGAAATGGACGCCGCGTGTGGCCGTGCACTATTCGACGCCGGAGGGCGCGTCGTATCAGGATCCGCTGGAGTATACGCCGATCGGTGCCACCATCGATCGCCTGATCGCGCTCTGCGGCGGCGTCGAGGCCGGCACGGCGGCCGACATCCAGCTGTACGTGCACGTGCCGGAGACGGGCGCGGCACTCGATGATGCGTTTTTGAGCGCGATTACGGCCGACCTGGATGCGGGCCGTTCGGTCGCCGTCGTCGACCTCTCGTTCGAACAGAACTTCGACGTGCAAGCCGCGTTCGCGAAGGCATTGCTGAACGCGGGATTGGCGAGCCGTCTCGACGCCTACTCGTCCTGGAACACGGACGCAAACAGCGTCGGAACCGCGCTCGCCGAAACGATCGCGGCCGATGTCGGCCGGCGCTTGCACACCTACGATGCGCTCGCGCACCGCACGTTCACCTTCACTCGATTCGTCGACGACGTCGACTTCCACACCCAGGTACGACCGGAACTCAACGCATGGCTTGCCGCACAAGGCATCACCGATCACACGCTCTTGCAGCCCGACGTCGCAGCGCTCACGGCCCAACGCAACGACGCCCTGCTTTGGCACGACGCGCAACGAACGCTCGATCAGCTCTATCCGGACGATCACATCGCGGCGATGCAGATCACCATGCCGTGGGACCGCACGTTCGACACGCGGATCGACGCGCGTCTGGCCCCGAACCTCGGCAAGCCTTGATGGGCTAGTGCTCGCGCTGGCAGAGCTCGATGAGAACGCCGCCGGTCGATTTGGGATGCAGGAATGCGATCAAATTCCCGTGCGCGCCCTTGCGTGGATGTTCGTCGATGAGCCGCACGCCTTTGGCCTTGTAGTCGGCGAGCGCAGTTTCGATGTCGTCGACGCGGTAGGCCGTATGGTGAAGCTTGGTGTTGGCGTCGCCGCGAAATCGCGCGATCGGCGAGTCTGCGTCGAGCGGCCGTAGGAGTTCGACGACCGAGTCACCGGCCTCGAGGCCGACGGCTTCCACGCCTTGATCGGCTATCGTCTCGCGATAGACCGGGCGAAAACCCAGCGTCTGCGTGTAGAGCGCGATCGCGGCGTCGAGATCCTTGACGACGATCGCGACGTGATCGATCCTCACGCGACGACCTCCTTGGCATGGTAGACGCCGAACACGTCGCGCAACACGTTGCAGATCTCGCCGAGCGTCGCGCCGGCATCGACCGCCTCGATGAACGCCGGCATGAGGTTCTCGCTCGATCCAGCGACGCGGCGGACGTCGGTCAGCCGCGCGTCGACACGCTCGCCGTCCCGCGCCGCGCGGAAGGCCTCCAGACGCGCGACCTGTTCCCGCTCGATCGATTCGTCGATTCGCTGAAGCGGTATGGTGACGTCACCCGGCTCTTCCTCGGCAAACTTGTTGACCCCGACGACCACGCTCGTGCCACGCTCGATCGCCTGTTGCGCTTCGTAGGCCGAGTCGGCGATGCGCGCTTGCATCCAGCCGCTCTCGATGGCTGCGATGCTGCCGCCCATCTCGTCGACTTGCAAGATCAACGCGCGCGCCCGCTCGACGAGCGCATCGGTGAGCGATTCGACGTAATACGAACCGGCCAGCGGATCGACCACGTCGGTCACGCCGGATTCGTAACCGATGATCTGCTGCGTGCGCAGCGCGAGCTTCGCGCTCTGCGCCGTGGGCAGCGCGAGTGCTTCGTCCTTGCCGTTGGTATGCAGCGACTGCGTTCCGCCCAATACCGCGGCGAGTGCCTGCAAGGTCACGCGCACGACGTTGTTGTCTGGTTCCTGCGCCGTGAGCGTCGATCCGGCCGTCTGCGTGTGAAAGCGCAGCATCTGCGAACGCGGGTCCTTGCAGTCGAACTCGTCACGCGTTATGTGCGCCCAAAGGTAACGCGCAGCGCGAAATTTCGCCACTTCTTCGAAGAAGTCGTTGTGCGCGTTCCAGAAGAAGGAGATGCGCGGCGCGACCTCGTCGAGATCGATGCCGGCCGCGCGCGCCGCGTGCAGATACGCTTTTGCGTTGGAGAGCGTGAACGCAATCTCTTCGACCGCCGTCGAGCCGGCTTCGCGAATGTGATAACCCGAGATCGAGATCGTGTTCCATTGCGGGACCTCGCGCGCGCAATAGGCCATCACGTCGGTGACCAGGCGCATCGACGGCCCGGGCGGATAGATATACGTGCCGCGCGCCGCGTACTCTTTGAGCACGTCGTTCTGGATCGTCCCACCGAGTTTGTCGAAGGCAATGCTGCGGCGCCGGGCGACCGCGAGAAAGAGCGCGAGGAGAATCGACGCGGGCGCGTTGATCGTCATCGAGACCGTGACCGCATCGAGGGGAATCCCGCCCAGGAGCGTCTCCATGTCCGCAATGGAGTCGATCGCCACGCCGACTTTACCGACTTCACCGCGCGCTACGGGCGCGTCGGAGTCGTAGCCGAGCTGGGTCGGCAGATCGAAGGCAACCGAGAGTCCGGTGGTGCCGCGATCCAGCAGATAGCGATAGCGTGCGTTCGATTCGGCTGCGGTTGCGAACCCGGCGTACTGGCGCATCGTCCAGAGGCGGCCGCGATACATGTCGGAGCGGATACCGCGTCCGAAGGGAAACGCTCCCGGCTCGCCGAGATCGACCGGATCGCCGGCGGCGCGATCGTAGTGGGGCTCGAGCGGAATTCCGCTCGCATTGAACTCCCGTGCCACTAGTGCAACCGTGACTGCCAATCCGCCGGAACGCGGCCCTGCGGACCGGGGACCGGTTGGTCTTCGGGATGCCAGCGCGGATCGGCCAGATGCGGGCCGCGCATCGTCTCTTCGGTGGCCCAGTTATAGAACCACGTTTCCCCCGGTTCGAAGCTTGCGATGACCGGATGCTGTGTCGCGTGGAAATGCTTGCGCGCGTGCTGCATCGGTGAACTATCACAGCAACCGATATGACCGCATTGCGCGCAGCGGCGCAGATGGAACCACCAGCCGCCCGCCGCCGTACACTCGGCGCAACCGCTCCCGGAGGGGCCGACGCTCGGATTCACGCCTTCGACGTCATGACTCATGGCTCTATTCTAGCCGATCGTGGCGAGCGGCGCTTGCGCTTCGACCGTATCGCCGGGCTTCGCGTGCACGCCTGCGACCGTGCCGGCGCGGTGCGCGCGAATCTCGTTCATCATCTTCATCGCCTCCACGATGGCCACGACCTGACCCTCGGCGACCGCGTCGCCGGCCGCAACCTTCATCTCGACGACCACCCCATGCATCGGCGAGACGACGTCGTTTCCGCCGGCGGCGCCGCTTTTTTTCTTTCCGGCCGCGCGCGGAGCAAGCCGCGGCGAACCGTTACGTACCGGCGCCGAGCTTGGTTGCGGCAAATCGAAAACGCGAACGCGATACAGCTTGTCGTTGACCTCGACACGTATCGTTTGCGGCGAGGACGTTCCGGCGTCTCCGGAGCGAAGCGTAACCATACCCAGCGAGGCGGAGGAGGGAGCCCCGGTCCAAGAAGCCGCAAAAGCCTCGAGCGTACTGGTCCCATACGTTGCGTTCTTTACGGCAGGCTCGTCGCACAATGCGCGCAAAAGGGGGAGCGTCGTCGGCACGCCGTCGATCGTATACTCGTCGATCGCGCGCGCGAGGCGCGCAATCGCTTGCGCGCGCGTCGGCGCCCACACGATCAACTTCGCGATCATCGAGTCGTAGTCGGGCGAGATCGTATAGCCGGGATAGGCGGCCGAATCGATGCGTACGCCGAGGCCGGCCGGCTCGCGATAGGCCGTGATCGTTCCCGGCGCGGGGCGGAAATTGTCGGAGGGATCTTCCGCGTTGACGCGGCCTTCGATCGCGAACCCGTGGAAGCTGATGTCGTCTTGATTGAAACCGAGCGGCTCCCCGGCAGCCACGCGGATCTGCTCGCGGATGAGATCGAGGCCGCTGATCATCTCGGAGACGGTGTGCTCGACTTGAATGCGCGTATTCATCTCGAGAAAGAAGAACTCGTCGCCCTTGACCAAACATTCGATGGTGCCGACCGAATCGTATCCGATCGCCTGCGCGGCGCGCACGCCCGCCTCGCGCATGGCGCGGCGTACTTTGAGCGGGATCTGCGCAGGCGTCTCTTCCCAGAGCTTTTGATGACGGCGTTGGAGCGAGCAGTCGCGTTCGCCGACGTGAAGCACGTTGCCGTGTTTGTCGGCCAGGATCTGCAGTTCGACGTGCTTGGGGTTCTCCAGATAGCGCTCGGCGTAGATCGTGCCGTTCTTGAAGTACGCCTCCGCTTCGCGCTTTGCGGTCGTGTACGCCGATTCGATCTCGTCGATCGTGCGCGCAACCCGCAGCCCCTTGCCGCCACCGCCGCCCGAGGCTTTGAGCGCAAGGGGCAGACCGTAGGTCGTCGCCGCGTCCTCCGCTTCGGCGATGCTTTCGATCGCTTCCGTTCCGCCGGGAACGAACGGCACGTCGGCTTTGCGCATCGCCTGCCGCGCGCGCAGCTTATCGCCCATTGCGTCGATCGCATCGGGATGCGGACCGATCCACGCCAGTCCGGCCGCGAGCACGCGACGCGCGAAGGCCGCGTTTTCGGCGAGAAACCCGTAGCCGGGATGCACCGCTTGCGCGCCGCTGCGTTTGGCGGCGTCGAGGATTGCGTCGATGTTGAGATAGCTTGCCGCCGGCGAAGCCGGCCCGATCAGGTATGCCTCGTCGGCCATGCGGACGTGCAGGCCGTCGCGGTCGGCTTCCGAGTAGACCGCAACGGTTCCGATCGACATCTCGCGCGCGGTGCGCATGATACGTACCGCGATCTCGCCGCGATTGGCGATGATGATCTTAGAGAACACGCAGGTCTTCGATTTCTAGATCGGGGTTGCGGTCGGCGAGCTTCCAACGCGACGATGTTGCGCACCCCTCGAGCCCCTCGAAGCTCGCCTGCGGGGAGCGGCTCACGGTGACGTCCTGCGATGTGAGCGCGGACAGAGCGGCGGCGATCGCCGCGAGCTCGTCGGGTTCGATCACGCGTGGAAATCGGGCGGATACATCCCGACCGCGTGGTACCCGGCATCGACGAAGTGCACGTCGGCGGTGACGGCGCTCGACAGCTCGGAGGCGAGGTAGACGGCCGTGTTGCCGACGTCGTCGCTCGTGACGTTTCGACGGAGCGGCGCGACTTGCGGTACGACGTCGAGCATCTTGGTCGCGCCGGCAACTTGTCGCATGCTCGCCGTCTTGATCGGTCCCGCCGAGATTGCATTGACGCGAATCCCTCGCCCGCCCAAGTCGTAAGCGAGATAACGCACCGTGGATTCGAGGGCAGCTTTCGCAATACCCATCAGGTTGTAGTTGGGGACGATCTGCGTAGCACCGAGATAGGTCATCGCCACGATCGACGCGCCGTCGTTGAAACCGTCGCGCAGCGTGGAGACGAGCGCGATGAGCGAGTACGCCGAAACGTCGAGCGAGAGCGCGAAGCCCTTGCGAGACGTGTCGTAGACCGTGCCGCGCAGATCGTCTTTGTCGGCGAAGGCGATCGAATGCACGAGCGCGTCGAGCTTGCCGAAATCGTTGGCGAGCGCGTCGCGCATCGCGTTCAACGACTCGTCGTTTGCGACGTCGCATTCGACGACCGGACCGCCGCCAAGCTCCGCCGCGAGCTTGCGGACCTCGTCCTTGACGCGCTCACCCTGGTAGGTGAAGGCGAGCGTCGCGCCGTGCTCGTGCATCCTGCGAGCGATCCCGGTAGCGATCGACCAGCGATTTGCGACGCCCGTGATCAGGGCGCGCTTCCCCTCCAATAGCTTCACGCTCCGGTACATACCAGCGCAAGGGCCCTCGTCCTCTCGCGCGAACCGGTAGCGGCATGTTTGTGCTGCTCTCGCGCTACCTGAAGCCCCTCGACGAAGTCGACCGGGTACTCGCCGATCACCGCGCCTTCCTCGAGCGCCACTATCAGGCGCATCACTTGCTGACCTCCGGACCACAAAATCCGCGCACCGGCGGCGTTATCGTGACACACGATCTCACCCGCGAGCAGCTCGAGGCGATGCTGGCCGAGGACCCGTTCACGCGCCACGGGATTGCGGAGTATGAGGTCGTCGAATTCACGCCGACGCGCCCGATCAATCCCTAGGCGATCGCGATGAGCAGAGGCGCATGGTGGGCCGCCGCGATCGTTGCGGTCGTCGTGGCGTTCGTGCATCTGGTCTCGGCCGGACGATACGGCATCTTCGTGAACGAGCTGTACTTCATCGTGTGCGGCCGGCATCCGGCGTTCGGATACGTCGATCAGCCGCCGTTCGTGCCGCTCCTTGCCGCGCTGACGCAGCTCGGCGGCGTCGACCTCTGGCTGATGCGTTTGCCGGGAATCCTCGCGGCCGTCGCGCTCGTGCCGCTCACGGTGGCACTCGCGCAGCTGATCGGGGCGAGCACGCGCGGCGCGTGGCTCGCCGCCGTGGCCTACGCGAGCGCGACGCTCGTCACCGCGCTCTCGGCGACGCTCGGGACGTCCACCTTCGAACCGTTGGAGTTCACTGCGGTTGCCTATTTCGTGACGCGCGCGATCGTGCGCAACGAGCCGCGCTCGTATTGGTGGGCCGGACTCGTCGGCGGTCTCGCCTTCGAAACGCGCTACGGCATCTTGTGGTGGGTCGCGGGGCTTGCGATCGGCGTGGCGGTATGCGGCCCGCGGTCGATCTTCCGTTCGCGGGACCTGTGGATCGGGATCGGCATCGCGGCGGTCATCGCGCTGCCGAACGCCGTCTGGCAGGCCGTCCACGGGTTTCCGTTCGTCGAGCTCGTGCGAAACGACAACTCCGGAAACTTCATCGGTTCGCCGCTCGGCTTCACGCTCGGCCAGTTCTTCTTGATCAATATGGTCGTCGCGCTGCTGTGCATCGTCGGCGTCGTGGCGCCGTTCGTGATGTCGCGGCTTGCGCCGTTTCGCTTTCTCGCCGTGGCGTTCGTGGTGGCCCTCGTGTTGATCTACGTTACGCACGGTAAGGCGTATTACACCGCAGGCGTATATCCGTCGATCATCGCGCTCGGCGCGGCTGCGGTGACGAACGTCCCGCGCGCGCTCGTCGGCCTTTGGGCCGTGCTCGCTGCAGCGAATGCGGCACTCGCGTTGCCGTGGGTGCTGCCGGTGCTGCCGGTCGAGCGTTTCGCGGCGATGCTCGCTCGCAGTTCGTTCAAGCCGCCGGCGATGGAGCGCGCCGGGATCGGCGCGCCGTTGATGCAGGTCTATTCGACGGAATTCGGCTGGCGCGAACTCGCGCAGATCGTCGAGAGCGTGTACGCGTCGTTGCCGGCGAGCGATCGCGCGAAAGCCGCGATCTACGCTCCGACCTACGGGGACGCCAGCGCCATCAACGTCTACGGCAGGAACCTCCCGTTCGCAATCAGCGGAAACAATCAATACTACCTGTGGGGCCCGGGCGACCACGACGGCTCGGTCGTCATTGCCGTGAATGCCGATCCACGCTTTTGGTCCGGCATTTGCGCGTCAGCCCGCGTCGTCGGCTACACGGAAGATTCGCCGTACGCGATGCCCTATGAGGTGCATCAGCCGATCGTGCTGTGCCGTGGTATGCACCCGCCCCTTCCGCAGCTCTGGCCAACCTTCAAACACTACGGCGTCGAGAGTCCGGGAGTCGGCGCGCCGAAGTGGTTCTCGGGTCGCTAGGCGTTACTCGGCAGCGACGTGTGCAGCAGCGTGAAGCGCTGCTCTTGGATCGCGTGCACCGCCCACACGCCGGCCGGAACGAGCATCGCATTGGGCACGAGATGACGGGCGAGATCCGCGTACACGGTGTCGGGGGACTTTTTTAGTTTGACGGCGATTGCGTTGGCGAAGCCGTGGGCGGCGTTGTTGCAGACGAAGAAACGCGTGCCGGCGTCGGCGATCAGCGAACGGATCGAGGTATCGTTGCGGCCGCCCTGCTCGCGCAGGCACGGATTGCCGCCGGTCGTGCGCACCGATTCGATCTGCACGCGCGGAGCGTAGCTCTTGGGCGAGTGCCGGGCGAAGGGAATGAAGTAGTCGTTCCACGCCGCGTCGTCGAACGCAAGCGCAATCGAAACGCCGTGATAGAGCACCGCCACCGGAAATACGTCGTTCCAATCGATACCGGTGTCGCGATAGGCGTTGAGGGTATTGCGGATCGCGCCGAATACCTCGCCGCCGTTGATCACGCACGCGGCAAACAGGTTCTTGTGCGACTGCGACGTCTCGAGCAGCGCGTTGAATGCGTCGAGGTCGAAATCGAGCTTCGGGTTCGCCGGCGCGGCCGTCGCCCCGGCGGTTGCCCCGCCCGCGAGCGCAGCGGCGATCGTTCCGGCTACGAGGAAATCCTTGCGAGTGGTCATCGGTACTCCTTAGAGAGGGATGTTGCCGTGTTTGCGTTTCGGCCGTTCGACACGCTTGTTCTCGAGCATTTCGAGTGCCGTGGCGATCGCGCCGCGCGTGCGATGGGCCTCGATCACGTCGTCGACGTAGCCGCGCTGAGCCGCGATGTACGGATTGGCAAAGCGCTCCGTGTATTCGTCGATCAAGGCTTTCGTCTTGGCGTCTTTGTTCTTCGCGGCGGCGATCTCGCGCCGGTTGATGACTTTGACCGCGCCCTCGGCGCCCATCACGGCGATCTCGGCGGTCGGCCAGGCGAGATTGACGTCGGCGCGGATGTGCTTGGAGGACATGACGTCGTAGGCGCCGCCGTACGCCTTGCGGGTGATGACGGTAATCTTCGGTACCGTGGCTTCGGCGAAGGCGTAGAGCAGCTTCGCCCCGTGCAAGATGATGCCGCCGTACTCCTGATCGGCTCCCGGCAAAAAGCCGGGCACGTCCACGAACGTGATCAGCGGGATGTTGAAGGCATCGCAGAAGCGCACGAACCGCGCCGCCTTGATCGACGATTTGATGTCGAGCACGCCGGCCAGCACGTTGGGCTGATTGGCGACGACGCCGACGCTGCGACCGGCGATGCGCCCGAAGCCGCAGATGATGTTCTGCGCGTAGAGCGGCTGAATCTCGAAGAAGTCGCCGAAGTCCAGAACGCCTTCGATCACCGCGTGCATATCGTACGGCTTGTTGGGCGCGTCGGGGACGATGTCGTCGAGCGCGGAATTCTCGCGCCTGGGGTCGTCGTCACTTGCGAAGCGCGGCGGATCGTCGAGGTTGTTTTGCGGAATGTAGGAGAGAAGCAGCTTCGTTTGCGCGGCGAGATCGTCTTCATCTGCCGCGACGACGTGCGCAACGCCGCTGCGCGTGGCGTGCGTCAGCGCGCCGCCGAGCTCTTCGAAGCTCACGTCTTCGCCGGTGACCGTCTTGATGATCTCGGGTCCGGTGATGAACATTTGCGAGATCTTCTCGGTCATGAGGATGAAGTCGGTGATTGCGGGCGAGTAGACCGCCCCGCCCGCGCACGGTCCGGCGATCAGGCTCAGCTGCGGAATAACGCCGCTGCTCGCCACGTTGCGCCAAAAAATTTCGGCATAGCCGCCTAGAGAGACGACGCCCTCCTGGATACGCGCGCCGCCGGAATCGTTGATGCCGATCATCGGCGAGCCGGTGCGCAGCGCGAGATCCATTACCTTGCAGATCTTCTCGGCGAACGCTTCGCCGAGCGAGCCTCCCAGTACGGTGAAGTCTTGCGAGAACAGAAATACCTGGCGTCCGTCGATCGTGGCGCGTCCGGTCACCACGCCGTCGCCGAGAAACTCTTTCTCGTCGAGACCGAACGCGTTGGTTCGATGGGTAACGAACTGATCGAGTTCGGTAAACGAGCCCTCGTCCACCAGCGCGTCGATGCGTTCGCGCGCCGTGCGTTTGCCGCGCGCGTGCTGCCTTTCGATGGCGTCGGCCCCCGCGGGGGCGTGGGCGAGGTCGCGCTTTGCAGCTAGTTCACGATATTTTTCGTCGTGGGTCCTCACGAGGACCGCATTGTACGGCTTGCTAGCGTGCCCCTGGCGTGTGCGTCACTCCAGTGCGACGGCATGTGCCGCCGGCGCGTGGGTGGCGGCGGCCGCCCGGGGCCGGCGCAGCAAGAAGACGAGCGGCGTAAGGACGAGCGTGACGGCGCCCAGCATGTAGAACGCATCGGCAAACGCCATCGTCGACGCCTGCTGCGCGACGACTTGCGCCATCGCCGTCAGCGGCGCGTGCGCGGCGAGCGCGTGCTGCACCGCCGGGCGCGTAAGATTGATTTCGGCGGCGAGCTGACTCTGATGGAACGCGCTGCGGCGATCCAGCAACGTCACCAGCACCGCGGTCGAAACGGAACCGCCGAGCTGCTGGCAGAGATTCATCAACGACGTGGCTTTCTGTGTTTCGATCCCCTGCACCGAGCTGAGGACGGTGACCGCCAGCGGCACGAAGATCATGCCGAAGCCGATGCCGCCGATCACCAGCGGGAACACGAACGTGGCGAAGACGCTGTCGGTCGTAAGTACCCGAGCGGTAACGATGTTGGCGTAGGCAACGATCAGGAACCCAACGATGAGCAAGACCTGTGGTCGGACCTTGAAGCGATTGAGGAGTGCGAGCGTGATAAAGGTCATCACCATGATGCCGAGCGCGCGGCAGAGTATCGAGAGGCCCGACAGCGTCGCCGTGAAGTTCAACAGAAACTGTTGGAATTGCGGCGCCAAAATCACGCCGCCGAAGAGCGAGAATGCGAGCAGCATGGCAAGCACGCAGCCGGCGGCGACGGTACGCTTACGCAGCAGAATGCCGATGTCGACGATCGGGTTCTTCACCACGCGCAGTTCCCAGTAGACGAAGGTCACGAGAGAGGCCGCGGAAAGCACCGCGGTCAGCAAGATGTTCTGATCGTTGAACCAGTCGTAGCGCTCGCCTTCGTCCAGCACGTACTGCAAGGAGCCCAGGCCCGTCGCCATCAGTACGAGCCCCACGCCGTCGAGGGAGGGACGCCCGCGCTGCTCGGGATCGCGCAGCAGCATCGCGCACAAAATCGCCGAGACGATGCCCGGCACGATGTTCACGTAGAAGATCCAATTCCACGAGAGCGAGTCGGTCAGCACCCCGCCGAGCGTGGGCCCGATCGACGGGCCGACGACGGCGCCGATCGACGTGAGCGCCTGGCTCAGCCCCAGCTGGCGCGCCGGAAACGTATCGCGCATGATCGCTTGGCCGGTTGCAATCAAGCCGCCGCCGCACAACCCTTGCAAGACGCGGTAGATGATCAAGGAGCTCAGCGTCGTCGCGGTACCGCAGAGCGCCGAGGTGATCGTGAACCCGATGATCGCGCTGACGTAGTAATTGCGCCGCCCGAGGAGCAGCTGCAGCCACGGCGTGAGCGGGATGACGATGACCGCGGCAATGATGTAGCCGGTGATGATCCACGCGCCGTCGTCGAAGTTTGCGCCGAGATTGCCCTGAATCGTCGGCAACGCGACGTTGACGATCGTGGCATCGAGCACTTGCAGCAGCGTCGCGGACATGACGCCGACGACGATCAGCCACCGCCGCGCCCCGAATTCGACCAGCTCCTCGTGCGGCTGCATGGGGTCCAAAACGCCTCAAGGATGCCGAAGGTTACAGACCGAACGGTCTGTTTTCATGAAGGGTTCGAAGCGCCGGCTGGCAATCCTCGCGTCCGCGGCGCCGATCTTCAACCGGCGCGGCTTCGCAGGCACGTCGATCGCCGACATCCTCGAGGCGGCCGAACTCGAGAAGGGTGGTCTTTACAACCATTTCGCGAGCAAGGAAGAGCTGGCGGTCGAGGCCTTCGATTACGCCTACGCGCAGGTCGAGGCGTATTTCACGAACGCGCTCCTCACCGCGGCGCCGGGTCTGTCTCGCGTACGCTCGTACATCGACGCCTTCGAACGGTACTGCGAACGCCCGGTGATCGACGGCGGTTGCCCGGTGATGAACGCCTGTGTCGAGGCCGACGACGCATTGCCATTCCTGCGCGAACGCGTCTCGAAGGCCTTTCGCGCGATGCGCGGGGTGATCGCCCGGAATCTCGAGCGCGCCGTCGCCGCGGGTGAGCTGCAGCGCGCCCTCGGCATCGACGAAACGGCGGATTTCATCGTGGCGGCGCTCGAGGGAGCGGTGCTGCTCTCGCGCGGGTTGCGTTCGCGCTCTCACTCGCGCAACGTGTTTATCACGTTACGCGCCTGGCTGGACGATCGATGCGCGACGTAACCATTCCCGCGCTCGACGGCATTGCGCTGCGAGCGACGCTCTTTGAGTGCGAACGCCCGCGTGCGGCGGTGATCGTCAGCGGTGCGACGGCCGTACCGCGCGCATACTACGCGGGGTTGGCGCGATATCTCCAGGCAAACGGCGCTGCCGTGGTCACCTACGACTATCGCGGTTCGGGAGAGCCGCCGCAGGCGTTGCGGCGTTCGCCGGCACGCATGCGCGACTGGGGCGAACTCGATGCACCCGGTGTGGTGGCGTGGTTGCGTGCGCGTTACCCCGATCTGCCGTTGCACCTGGTCGGCCATTCCTACGGTGGGCATGCCCTGCTGCTTGCCCCGAACAACCGCGAGATCGGGCGCGCGGTCACGATTGCGTCGGGCCTGGGCTACTGGGGATTCGTGACGCCGCGCGAACGCATCCGCGTCTTCGCGTTGATGCGTTTCGTTACGCCGCTCGCGGTCACGGTCTTCGGCTATTCACCCGGGTCGCGCATGGGCTTCGGAGAGGACCTCGCACCGGGCGTAGCACGCGAATGGTCCCGCTGGGTGCTCAACCCGCGCTACTTCCTCGACGATCCGACGCTGACGTCGGTACGCAACGGCGCCGGTTATCACGGCTCGCTGCTCATGCTCGCGCCGAGCGACGACGCGTGGATCACCCGCGCGGCGGTGGAAGGACTCGCGGCGGCGTTCACGGGGACGCATCCGGAGATTCGCACGGTCGACCCGCGCGCATTCGGTCTGGAGCACATCGGTCATATGGGGTTCTTCCGCTCGGCCAACGCGGCCGCGTGGCGAATCGTCGGCGACGCACTCGATTTGGAGGAACAGGATGCAACTGGCGCACGAGCGCACGTTTAGCTGGACCGATTTTCGCGAGGTGGCCCGCAACATGGCGGGGCGCCCGCATCTGGACTGGATGCAGGCGATGATCGCCGGGGAGATTCCGCCGCCGCCGCTGGGCAGCGCGTTCGAGTTCACGTTCGAGACCGCGGAACCGGGACGCGTCACGTTCTCGGTTCCGGCGCAAGCGTGGGCCGCCAATCCCGCCGGCGTGCTCCATGGCGGATTCATCGCGACGCTGCTCGACACCGTGCTCACCCTCTGCGTGCAAACGCTGCTACCGCCGGATCGTCTCGCGACGACGACCGATCTGCACGTGCGCTACGTGCGGCCGGCGACGCCGAACGGCCAGCGTCTTCGGGCGGAGGCGAACGCCGTGCACGTCGGGTCGACGCTTGGGACCGCGGAAGGCAAGGTCTTCGACGCGGCCGGGAAGTTGATCGCCCACGGCACGACCGCCCTGGCGATCATCCCGATGCCGGGCGCACGCTAGCCGGCGCTACCAGATACCCAGCAGGGCCTTGACGTCGTCGGAGGCCATCGTCGCCGGGTCCCAGGGCGGTGAGAACGTGATGTCGACCTGCGCGCTGCGGACCCCGTCGACACCCAAAACGTGGTCTTCGACCGATTTCTTGAACATCGGGCCGACCGGGCACATCGGGCTGGTCAGGGTCATCAGGACGGTCACGTGCTCCCCACCGTCGCCCTCGACGCTTATGTCGTAGACTAAGCCAAGCTCGAGGATCCCGAGGTTGAGCTCGGGGTCCTTGACGTCGGCCAGGGCAGTACGGATTTGATCGCTTGTCGGCATGGCTATCATCTTAATACACGCACGCGCCCGGAGGCGATGCGGCGGCGGCGGCGTACCCCGTCACGAAACCTGGCTCGCGTGGGTAGCGTTAGAGTGAGATACTTGTGGTGGGTGCACAAGTCCGGAGTCACCAAAGGGGAAGAGCGCAACAGCTATGTCAATGTGGGAACCGTTCACCGAGCGCGCGAGACGCAGCATCGTGCTGGCTCAAGAAGAAGCGCAGCGCTTGGGGAACAACTACATCGGAACCGAGCACATCCTGCTCGGCATCATCTCGGAAGGCGAGAGCCTGGCCGCCAAAGTGCTGGAGTCGCTCGGCGTCAATCTGGCGAAGGTACGGCAAGAGGTCGAAGCGATCGTGGGTCGCGGCGGCCAGACCGTTCAGCAGGAGATGGTCTTTACTCCGCGCGCGAAGCGCGTCATCGAGCTCGCGTTCGAAGAAGCCCGTCAACTCAATCATAATTACATCGGCACCGAGCACTTGCTGCTGGGCCTGATCCGCGAGGGCGAGGGCGTGGCGGCCCGCGTGCTGACCAACCTCGGCGTCGATCCGGCGAAGGTGCGCGTGCAAACGACGTCGTTGCTCGGCGCCGAAGGACAGCCGCCGGCGCCCAAAGGCAAGAGCAAGACCCCGACCCTCGATGCGTACGGCCGCGATCTTACGCAACTCGCGCGCGAGAACAAACTCGATCCGGTCATCGGCCGTAGCAACGAGATCGAGCGCGTGATTCAAATTCTCTCGCGGCGCACGAAGAACAACCCGGCGCTCATCGGCGAACCCGGCGTCGGCAAGACCGCGATCGCCGAAGGCCTCGCGCAGCGCGTGATCAAGGGCGACATTCCCGATCCGCTGCGCGACAAGCGCGTCATCACGCTGGACCTTGCCGGGCTCGTTGCCGGTACGAAGTACCGCGGCGAATTCGAAGAGCGCATGAAGCGCGTGATGGACGAGATCCGCGGCGCCGCCGGCGAGATCATCCTCTTCATCGACGAGCTGCACACGCTGGTCGGCGCGGGCGCGGCCGAAGGCGCGATCGACGCGAGCAACATCATCAAGCCGGCGCTGGCCCGCGGCGAGCTGCAATGCATCGGTGCAACGACGCTCAACGAGTTCCGCAAGCACATCGAGAAGGACTCGGCGCTCGAGCGCCGGTTCCAGCCGGTGATGGTCGGCGAACCTTCGGTCGAGGAGACGGTCGAAATTCTCGTGGGGCTGCGCGACCGTTACGAAGCGCATCACAAAGTGCAAATTACCGATGACGCGCTTGCCGCGGCGGCGAAGCTCTCGGACCGCTACATCACCGATCGCTTCCTTCCCGACAAGGCCGTCGACCTTATCGACGAAGCGAGCTCACGCGTGCGCTTGCAGGCGACGCTGCCGCCGCCGGAGATTCGCGAGGTCGACGCGCAACTGCGCCGCGTGATTGCCGAGAAAGAGTCGGTCGTCAAGAAGCAAGAGTTCGAAAAAGCCGCCTCGATTCGCGACCGCGAGGAGAAGCTGCGGCTGGAGAAGTCGCGGCTCGAGGCCGAGTGGCAAGAGCGCAAGGCGCGCAACGCCGACAAGCCGCTCAAGGTTACGAGCGAAAACGTCGCCGAGATCGTATCGTCGTGGACGAAGATTCCGGTCAGCCGTTTGGCGCAGGCCGAAACCGAGAAGCTGCTCAACATGGGCGACAAGCTCCACGAGCGCATCGTCGGCCAAGACGAGGGGATCAACGTCATCACCCGCGCGATTCGTCGTTCGCGTGCCGGATTGAAGAATCCGAACCGGCCGATCGGATCGTTTCTCTTCCTCGGACCGACCGGCGTCGGCAAGACCGAGGTCGCGCGCTCGCTCGCGGAGTTCATGTTCGACGACGAAGAGTCGATGATCCGTATCGACATGTCGGAGTACATGGAGAAGTACTCCGTCTCGCGTTTGGTCGGCGCGCCTCCGGGATACGTCGGCTACGAAGAGGGCGGTCAGCTCACCGAGGCGGTCCGCCGCCGTCCGTATTCGGTCGTGCTGCTCGACGAGATCGAAAAGGCGCACCCCGACGTCTTCAACCTTCTGTTGCAGGTCCTCGATGACGGACGTTTGACGGACTCGCAAGGCCGTCAAGTCGACTTCAAAAATACCGTCATCATCATGACCTCAAACGTCGGTGCCGCGGGCATGCAGACGACCACCGACATCGGCTTCCGGCCGCAAAAAGGTACGGAAGACGACGAGAGCAAGAGCTACGAACGGATGAAGAACAAAGTGCTCGAAGAGACGAAGCACACGTTCCGTCCCGAGTTTCTCAATCGCGTCGACGAAGTGGTGGTCTTCCATCAGTTGAGCAAGCCGCAGATAGAGCAGATCGTCGGACTGGAACTGGAGAAAGTTTTGCGCGAGGTCCGAGCGCAGGACATGCACCTCAAAGTGACCGACGCTGCGAAGACGTTGCTGGCGAAGAAGGGCTGGGATCCGCAATTCGGTGCGCGCCCGCTTCGGCGCGCGATCCAGCGCAACGTCGAGGACGAGCTGGCGGAGGAGATGCTCAAGGGTACGTTCGTTGCCGGCGATCACGTGCTGGCCGACGTCGACCCGGGCGATCCCGAGAAGCTGGCCTTCTCGAAGATTCCGTCGATAGAAATCCCGCCGGAGCCGAGCGAACCGGCGCACGCATGAGCGGCGCCGGCCTCGTGGCCGGAAAGTTCGATCCGCCGCACCGCGGACATGCGCTCTTGATCGATACCGCTCGTACGTACTGCGAGCGGATCATCGTGCTCGTCGTCGACTACGCCGAGCAGACGGTGCCCGCCGAGTTGCGCGCGGCGTGGTTGCGAGAGATCCATCCCGGAACCGACGTGCGCGTCATTCCCGACGATCCGGCGATCGCGGCCGAGCAGACCGTCGAGGAGGCGCGGTGGATTCGCGCTTTTCTGGGCGACGAACCGATCGACACGTTGTTCAGTTCCGAACACTACGGCGAGTCGCTCGCCCACCAGCTCGGCGCGAAGCACTACGACGTCGATCGCGAGCGTGCCATGGTGCCGCTCAGCGGCACGATGGTGCGGCGTGCGCCGGCGACCATGCTCGACTGGTTCGAACCGCCGGTGCGTGCGCACTACGTTCCCCGCGTCTGTGTCGCCGGATCGGAATCGACCGGAAAGACGACGATGTGCGAGCGGCTGTCGGCGCATTACCGGACCCTTTGGGTTCCGGAGTACGGCCGTGAATACGCGCTCCAGAAAGCCGCCGGGGATCGCCTCGGAAAATGGGTGGCGGACGAATTCGTGCACATTGCCTTCGAGCAACAGCGTCGCGAAGACGATGTGGCGCGCCGGGCGAACCCCGTGCTGATCTGCGACACGGACGCGCTTGCGCCGCGTGTCTGGTCGGAGCGCTACATCGGACGCGAGCCGCTGCTCTGGCCGCTGCCGCCATCCCGCATCGGCCTGTATCTCGTGCCGTTTCCCGACGTGCCGTTCGTGGCCGATACGATCCGGGACGGCGAGCACCGGCGCTATTGGATGTACGAACGGCTCACGCAGCTCTATACGGCAATGCACTTGCCCTTCATCGTGCTGCAAGGCACGTGGGAAGAGCGCGACGTACAAGCAATCAAAGCTATCGACGATTTCCTTGCCCGGGAGGTGAGCCGGCGGTGAGCCCTGCCCTTCAAGCACTCGCGCAACAGATCGCCAGCGGATTGGCAACCGGTTCCATCTTTGCAAGCCTCGCCTTGGCGCTGGTGTTGATCTATCGTTCGATGAACGTCATCAACTTTGCGCAAGGCGAGATGGCGATGTTCGCAACGTTCGTCGCGTGGCAACTCATTCAAGTCGGGGTTCCCTTCTGGGCCGCCTTTGCGATCACGATCGTCGTGGCGTTCGCCGGCGCGGTTCTCGTCGAGCGCGTCGTCGTCCGGCCGGTCGAAGGTTCACCCCCGCTGACGATCGTGATCGTCACGTTGGGGTTGCTGATCACCTTCAACGGGCTCGCCGGCTGGATTTGGGGCTACGCCACGAAATCGTTTCCGGGACCGTTTCCGGATACTCCGGTCGCGGTCGGCGGCGTGTCCCTCAGCGAAGCCGATCTCGGGGTCATCGGCGTCTCGCTGGCGACGCTCGTTCTCATCTATCTCCTTTTTACGCGCACGAAGGTCGGTCTCGCGTTGCGCGCATCGGCGCTCTATCCGCAGCAAAGCCGGTCGTTGGGCATCCGCGTGAGCTGGATGCTTGCGCTCGGGTGGGGCCTCGCGTCCGTCGTCGGTGCCGTCGCCGGCATGATGGTCGCGCCGGTCGTCTTCCTCGATCCGAACATGATGCAGGGCATCCTCGTGTACGCGTTTGCAGCGGCGGTGCTGGGCGGTATCGAGAGCCCGGTTGGCGCGGTCGTCGGCGGATTGGCACTGGGCGTCGTCCTCGCGCTGCTGGGTACGTACGTGAGCTTCATCGGTACCGATCTGCGCCTCCCGGCGGCGTTTGCGATCATCCTCGCGGTCTTGTTCCTGCGACCCGCCGGAATCTTCGGGCGTGCGCACGTCAAGCGCGTGTAGGAAGCCCTAGTATCCCAGATACGAACGCCGGATGTGATCTTGATGTTTGAGCTCCGCTGCGGGCCCCGCCAACGCGATATTTCCGGTCTCGAGCACGTAGACGTGACTCGCCGTCTCGAGCGCGACGGCCGCATTTTGCTCCGCGACGAGCATCGTGACGCCTTCTTCGCGATTGATCTCGCGCAATAACGCGAAGATGTCGCGAACGACGAGCGGCGCGAGGCCGAGCGACGGCTCGTCGAGCAGCACTAACTTCGGTTCCATCATGAGTGCCCGGGCGATCGCGAGCATCTGCTGCTCACCGCCGCTCAGCGTACCGGCTATCTGTCGCTTCCGCTTCTCGATCCACGGAAAGTACCCGGCGACGCGGCGATAGCGCTCGCGCGATCGCGACGCCGGCAAGATGTATGCGCCCAGCGCGAGGTTCTCGTAGACGGTGAGCTCGGCGAGCGTGCCGCGTCCTTCGGGGACGAGCGCGATGCCCAACCGTGCGACGTCCTCGGGCGCCCGGGCGCCGAGCACCGTCCCGTCGAATTCGATCGCGCCGCTATGCTTGACCGCACCCGCCAGCGCCGCCAGCGTGGTGGTCTTCCCCGCGCCGTTGGCTCCCAGCAGCGCAACGATCGAGCCGCGTTCGACCGCAAACGTGATATCGTGCAGCGCCTCGATCTCACCGTAGCTCGCGCGCAGATTTCGAACGTCGAGCATCGTGCTACGCCGTCCCGAGGTAGGCTTCGACGACCGCCCGATTGGAGGTGATCGAGGACGGATCGCCCTCGGCCAGTTTTTGTCCCGCATCGAGCACGATGATGTGCCGGCAGATGCGCATTACCAGCTGCATGTGGTGTTCGACCATCAAGACCGTGGTTTGAAAATCTTGCGGTATGCGCTCGATGGTTTGGGCGAGCGCGGCGATTTCGTCGTGGCTGAATCCCGCCGCGGGCTCGTCGAGCAAGAGCAATTCGGGTGCGCTCCCAAGTGCTCGGGCGAGTTCGACCATTTTTCGCGCGCCGAAGGGCAGCGTGCGGACCGGCCGGTTTGCAACCGCGCTCTGGCCGACGTAGTCGAGGAGCTCGCGCGCCGTTCTGGCGTTGCGACGACGCGCCTGCACGCCGACCGTCACGTTTTCCAGCGCCGTCATGGTGCCGAAGAGCTCGAGGTTCTGAAAGGTTCGCGCAATGCCGCGGCCCGCGATCCGGTGCGCGGCGACTCGCAAGAGATCGCCGTCTTTGAAGCGGATCGTGCCGGCGTCGGGTTGGTAGAGTCGCGTGATGCAGTTGAAACAGGTCGTCTTGCCGGCGCCGTTGGGGCCGATGAGGCCCGTTATCCGTCCGGATTGGACGTCAAAGGAAACGCCCGAGAGCGCGGCGAGCCCGCCGAAGCGGATCGTGAGATCGCGCACGGTGAGAATCGCCGCACTCTCCATCAAACGTTAGTACCGCGACGAGATCAGGCCGCCGAACGGATTCCACATGCCTGCGTCGTAGCGCATCATCTCCTCTTCGCGCATCGGAAAGCGGTCGGTGGGCGTGATCGAGACCGCTATACCGGGCAGCACGAACGGGTTGGGCGACTCGTGAAGATGGGTGACGACCTGCATGACTTTTTCGCGCGTCAGGTCTCGGCCCGCTCGCTTGAGGACGTCGACCATCGTGTATGCCACGGCCATGCCGTAGAGATAGTTCGCGTCCGATGCGTCCGCCCCGGGGAGATACTTGGCCATGATGTCCTCGTAGAGCTTCATGCCGTCGTCGGTTGCCCACAGTGGATCGCTCGGATCCTTGAGATAGACGGCCGAGATCACGCCGTTGGTGGCAGCCGGTCCGCCGACCTTGGTTGCGATTCGCATGATCGATTGCGATGCCGAGACGCTGTTCAAGAAGATGAGCGGCTTCCATGAAAGCTTGCTGATCGTAACGAGGGCTTGGATGGCGAACTTCGGCGTGGCAAAGATGAAGACGGTGTCGGCCCCGCTGCTCTTGAGGCTTTCAATTTGCGAGGTAACGTCGGGGTCGGTCACTTCGTAACTCGCCGTCTTGACGATGAGATTCGACTTCGAGCCGAGTTCGTGGGTGAGCCCGCTGAGCAGGTCTTGACCATAGTCGTCGTTCTGGTAAAGAATGCCGACCTTGGCGTTTGGTTTGTGGTCGAGCAGATACTTCCCGAAGATCGTCGCTTCGTCGTGATAATTGGGCTGCCAGCCGATCGTCCAGGGATATTTCTTATAGTCGGCGCCGAACACGGTCGCGCCGGTCGCGACGAAGAGCTGCGGTACCTTGTTGTCGTTGAGGTACTGGCGAATCGCCAAATTGGGAGGCGTACCGAGCGAATCGAAGATGGCGAAGACGTGGTCTTGCTCGACCAGTTGACGCACGATTTGCACGGTCTGGGCAGGATTGTACCCGTCGTCCTTGTCCTCATAGACGATTTTGCGTCCGTTCACGCCGCCGTGATCGTTGACGTACGAGAAATATGCGAGCGCGCCCTTACCGACCGGTGCGTAGGCGGCGGCCGGTCCGCTATACGGATGCGTGCCGCCGAGCAGAATTTGGGTCGCGGTCACGCCGGGGACGTCTTGAGCAGCCAGGGGTACGGCGATGGTTGAGACCAGTGCGACGAGCGCGACCATCGCGATGAACCAGAATCTACGATTCATGATGCCTCCTTAATGAACCGGCGATGCCGCCGGGCATGAACGTCATGATGAGAATGAGTGCGATACCATAGACGATGGATGTTAGCGCAGGATTGATTGCTTGCGACCACAGCGGAAGAAACTCGATGACGAGCGCGCCGACGATTGCTCCCCAGACGATGTCGAGGCCGCCGATGACGGCGCCGACGAGTAGTGTGAGCGACAGCGCCACGCCGTACCCATCGGGACTGACGTAGGCGGTGCTCAGCGCGATAAAAGCGCCGGCGACACCGGCATATGCCGCGCTCCAGCCGAACGCCAGGCTCTTGTAGAGTACGGGATTCACGCCGAAGGATATCGCGGCGATCTCACTGTCGCGCAACGCGCGAAGTGAGAGGCCGATACGCCCGCGCAACGCGAAATACGCCACCGCGAAGAGAGCGGCGGCGCTTATCCAGGTGAGGTAGTACAGCACGATCTGAGGATGCGGCGGAATCGTCATCCCTTGCGCGCCTCCGGTGATCGAGCCGAATCGCTTGAAGAGCGGCGGGACCGACGTCGCAAGCGCAAACGTTGCCAGCGCCAAGTACGCGCCCGCGAGCCGAAGTGCGACAATGCCGAGCACGAGGCCCAGCGCGCCGGCGAGCACTGCCGCAAGCGGAACCGCTACTGCGTAGCTGATGCCGGCTTGCGAAGCGATCGCTGCCGTGTACGCACCGACGGCGACGAACGCACCGTGACCCAGCGATATTTGACCCGTACGACCGGTTAGGATGACCAGTCCGAGAATCGCGATCGCGTATGCTCCCGCATACGTCAGTTCGAACGTGAAATATTGAGGAGCGATCGCCGGGAGCACGGCGATGAGGATTGCGAATACTGCCGTAGCGAGCGCTCTCACCCGGCAAAACGGCGCAGATGGAAGTCGCGATCGCCGAGAAGGCGCTCGATCATCGTCATCCGCTTGAAATAGTGTCCGATTTTATACTCCTCACTCATGCCGATCGCGCCGTGCAGCTGAATCGACTGTTGCCCGATGAAGCGGCCGGACTTCGCGACTTGCGCCTTTGCCGCGGAGATAGCGCGTTTGCGGGAACGAGCGTCACTCTCGCCGTCAAGAGCGCTTGCCGCGTAGTAAGCCATCGACCGCACGAGTTCGAGTTCGATGTACATCTCCGCCATGCGGTGCTGCAAAGCCTGGAACGAGCTGAGCGGAACGCCGAATTGATGGCGCGTTTTCGTATACTCGACGGTTGTGTCAAGCATAACTTCGCATAGACCAAGCGCTTCGGCGCAGAGCGCTGCGGTCGCGTGATCGATGCCCAATTCGAGCAGCGCGAGGCCATCCTCGTGCGATGCAAGGAGTGCGTTTGCCTCGACTCGCACGCCGTCGAAGCGCAGATCGGCAACGTCCGATCCGTCTTCAGCAGGGAAGGGGCGCGCTTCGAGATTCGGCGCGTCCGCGTTCACGGTGAAGAGCGCAACGCCGCCGTTCGTTCGCGCCGAAACGATCAGCGTCTGCGCCGTTGCGGCGTCGAGCACGCGGCGTTTGGTGCCCGCCAGCAGCCACCCGTCCCCGTCGCGACGGGCCTGCATCTCCACCGATGCCGGATCGTACCGTGCGTGCGGCTCTTCATACGCGACCGTGAATCGTTGCCCGTCGATCAAGGCGGCGAGCAGGTCGGCTCGTTGCGTCGCGCGCAGGATGGCTCCGGCGAACACGGCTTGCGAAACGTAGGCCGAACGCACGAGGCCGCGGCCGCATTGCTCCATCAGCAGCAGCACTTCGACCGGACCGCCGAAGCCGCCGACCGCATCGGGTGCTCCGATAGCGAGCCAGCCAAGCTCGGCGAACGTTTTCCACGCATCGGCCCTGGCGCCGTTCCCGGCAAAACGGGCGACGCTGTCGCGAAGCATGACCTGTTCGGGCGTGAGTGCGAAGTCCATGCGCTCAGAGCTTCAAAATCTGTTTGGCGATGATGTTTTTCTGGATCTCGTTTGAGCCGGCGTAGATCGACGCTTTGCGAAGGTTGTAATAGCGCCGTGCGAGCGTGACGTCGGCGTAGGGACCGCCCGCGTCGAGCGCGAGCTCGGTTAGTGCTTGCTGAATCTCCGTGCCCTTGAGCTTGAGAATCGAAGACTCAGGGCCCGGCCGTCCGCCGGCCGCTTCGGCGGCGAGCACGCGCAACTCGGTGAACGCCAGCGCGACCAGCTCGATGTCGACCTCGGCGATGCGCTCGCGCAAACGTGGTTCGGTGACACCGTCGCGTTCGCACTGCTCCTCGAGCTGGCCGAGGAACTGACGGCAGACCGCGATCGCCGCGGTCCCCGTACGCTCGTGCTCGAGGAGAAACTTTGCGTAGGTCCAGCCCTCGCCGTCGTTTCCGACGCGATTGCCGAGCGGCACGACGACGTTTTCGAAATGGACTTCGTTGATCTCGTGGCCGCCGTCGATCGTGATGATCGGACGAACGGTGACACCCGGCGAGCGCATATCCACGAGGATGAACGAGATGCCTTGTTGTTTTTTTGCGTTGGGGTCGGTGCGCGCAAGGACGAAGATCCAATCCGCCCACTGCGCCGCGGTGATCCACGTTTTCGTGCCGTTGATGACGTAGGTGTCGCCGGAACGCTCGGCCTTGGTGGAAAGCGATGCGAGATCCGATCCCGAGCCCGGTTCGGAATAGCCTTGGCACCAAAACTCTTCGCCGGAGCGAATCGTCGGAAGAAACCGCCGTCGCTGCGCGTCGTTGCCGAACGCGATGATGACCGGCGCGACCATGCTCAGGCCGAAGGGCAACATTCGCGGCGCCCAGCCGAAGGCGATCTCTTCCGAAAAGATGTGCCGGCGAATGGCGTTCCATCCGGTGCCACCGTATTCGACCGGCCAGTTCGGGGCGGCCCAGCCGCGTTCGTACAGCACGCGATGCCAGCGATAGTAGTCGTCCTTTTCGAGCGACTCTCCCGTGCGCACGCGTTCGCGTATCTGCGGCGGCAGATGCGTTGCAATGAAATCGCGCACCTCGTCCCGGAAGGCACGGTCGTGCGCGCTGTAGGTCAAATTCATCCGGCTTCCTCAAAACCGAGAAGATGTGACAAGCGGTTTTGTCGAATACCGGCTTTTACCTGCACCGCCTTTGAGATGACGTGATGGCAAACCGGCTGTACGGCGGCCTTTCGCTGACCCAGCGCCGCGCCGAGCGGCGCGAGCGATTGCTCGCCGCGGGATTCGAGCTCTTCGGCACCGCCGGGTTTCTGAAGACGTCGATTCCGACGATCTGCAGCGAAGCGGGCGTGACCGCACGCCACTTCTACGACGAATTTTCGTCCCGTGAAGCGTTGCTGCGGGCAATCTTCGATGATTTGGCGGAGCAATCGTATGATATAGTGCGCGAAGCGCTGCGGCACACCGACAAGCCGGTCTACGATCGCGTGCTCTCGTCGAACCGCGCTTACTATGCGTTCTTCACCCAGGATCCCAGGCGGGCTCGGATCTACGCGCTCGAATGCCTAGGGATCAGCCCGGAACTGGAAGCACACCGGCGCGAAATTCGCGAACGGTCGGTGCGTCAGCTCACCCGCGCTACGGAGTGGCTCGAAACGACCGGGATGCTGCAAGACATGGATAGCCGGCTCGTCGCCATCGGACTCGCGAGCGCCGCCGTCGCGATCTTGGCCGAATGGGTCTTGGCCGCCAAGAAGCCCACCGTCGAAAAGATGGCCGAGACGCTGACGCTCTTTTGGATGCGAACGCTGCATCTCGACCGGCTCTAGGTTTGCCGCCTCGGAACCAGGCAGTTGGCGAAATGCGTCATCACCACCACGTCGTCCTGATTGATCGTTTCGTTGCGGAAGCGAATGAGGCCGCGCGGCTTGCCGCCCGGCCACGGGGTCGTCTGCACGACCTCGCCGTGCACGTGTAGCTCGTCGCCGGGTGCGACTGGCACGGTCCAGCGCAGCTCGTCGACGCCCGCGCCGATCAGGCCGTTCGATCCCATGATGCCGCCCTCGACCATCAGGCGCATCGTGATCGCCGCCGTTTGCCAGCCGCTGCAGACGAGCCTGCGGAAGAAGCTCGCCGCCGCGGCTTCCTCATCGAGATGAAACGGCTGCGGGTCATACGCGCGAGCGAAGGCGAGCGACTCTTCCAACGAGATACGATAGCGTCCCGTTTCGAATGCGTCACCGACGGCAAAGTCTTCGAAATAGCGCGCGGGTGCGGTCATCGTGTCACCTCGATCGGTACAAAAGATTCGACGCTGGCGTGCCGGGTCGAAGGAACCGTCAAATCCTGCGGGCGTGCCAGCTGCACCGTCTGGATCCCGGCTTCATCGGCGGCATCGAGCTCGGCTTCGTTGTCGGAGAAAAAGATCGTCTCGTTGGGCGCGACGTCGATCGTATCCAGAATTCTTTCGTACGAGCCGGTCTCGCGCTTGCCGCCGATCGTGGTGTCGAAGAAGCCCGAGAAGAGCGGCAGCAGATCGCCCGCAACGCTGTTGCCGAAGAGCAGCTTTTGCGCCGACACCGATCCGGACGAGTAGACGTACAGCGCGACGCCGGCGTCGTGGAAGCGGTGCAGCGCGTCGACGGCGTCGGGGTAGAGGTGGCCGCGCAGTCCGCTCGCCTTATAGCCGTCGGCCCAGATCAACCCTTGCAGCGTCTTGAGCGGCGTCACTTTCACGTCACGGTCCGACCAGTCGTGGAGCGCCGTGAGCAGGGCTCGTTCGTCATCGCGGGCGGTGCCCGATTCAGCGGCGGTCTGATCGAGGACCCTTCGCACCTCGGGATCGTCGCGGTGTGAAATCACGTACGCGTCCAAGCGCTGCGACGCGTACGGGAAGAGAACGTCGCGCACGAACGCGATCGACCCGACCGTTCCCTCGATGTCGATCAAGGCTGCGTGCGCGCGGAAGTGCACCGCTAATCTAATTTGGGGAAGTTGCTCGCGATGGTGTCGCCGGTAAAGTTCGCGACCCACCCCTCTTGGTTGTTGAAGAGGCGAATGGCGGTGAATTCGGGGTCTGAACCCATATCGAACCAGTGCTTGGTGCCGGCCGGTACGCTGAGCAGATCGCCTTTCACACAAATCATCTGATGCACGCGTCCGCTCACGTGGAGGTAGAACGCGCCGCGGCCTTCGACGAAGAACCGGACTTCGTCTTCGGAGTGCTGATGTTCGTCCAGAAATT
>DATJRM010000082.1:0-29976 GCA_035504755.1 Candidatus Acidiferrales bacterium | reverse complement strand
GAAGCTGCTTCTGTTCGTCATGGTCGACGGCTGGGCACTCATCTGCGGCGGCGTGGCAGCGAGTTTTCGATGACACGGATCGATCCCGTGTTGACGAATGATAGTGGAACGACTATCATCGAGAGACTTGGATGAAACCGGTCCGCTGGGTCGGCGGCTCCGAGAAAGACCTTGAAGGTATGCCCGATGCTCCACGGCGTGAGATTCGCGCGGCACTATTTGCCGCAGAGAGCGGCGGCAAGGCTCACAATGCGAAGCCGATGCGTGGCGACCTCAGGGATGTCGTCGAGGTCGTGACCCATGATCGAGACGGCACATTTCGTGGAATGTACTACATCGGAAAAGAGTTGATCTATGCCCTCCACTTCTTCCAAAAGAAAAGCAAACACGGCATCGCAACGCCGAAAAGCGAACTCGACCTTATCCGCCGGCGGCTTGCGTTCGCGCGCCGCCAAGAGCAAGAAGGCGGATGAGGAGATGACGTACGTTACGACTGCGACCGCTTGGCATGGCGAGCCCGACCAAGAAGAGTTGGAAGCAAAGTCTTTTCTCGCGCTTGAAATTCTTCGTCGCATCGAGGCGCTAGGTATTACCCAGCGCGAGGCTGCGAAACGGCTCGGTGTCGCGCAAGCGGACGTCTCGAAGATCGTCAACTGCCGGATTTGGGGCTTTTCGATCCCGCGACTATCGCAGCTGCTCGCGAAGCTCGGAGCCGACGTCGACATTCGCGTACGAGTGCGATACACGGATGGTCCCGGCAGCCTCCGCATCGCGACGACGAAGGCGCGCCGAGCAGCTTAGCTGCAGCCTCGTCGGGCGGAGGCAAGCGGCCTACGCTGATTTGCGGAGGCGTCGCCGCCAGTTTTCGATAAGAGAGCCCGCAATGACGTGGGAGGCGATCGGCGCATTTGGTTCGATCCTCGCTGCGGTCGTGTTGGCCGTGGCGTCGTTTGCCGCGCTCTTGCAACTCAAGCACCTGCGCCTGGCCAGTCAGCTAGAATCGTACGCACATTGTGTGAATGAACTCCAATCGGCAGAGATCACGGAGGCGCGCGCGTTTCTCGAGACGCTCGACGCCTCGGATCCGGCCGCGCTTGAGGCGGCTATCACTCCGCATGTCGATCATCGTATCGCGATCTTAGGTGCGCACTTTCAATCGATCTGCCGATTGCTGAACCTCGGTGTGCTCGACGAGCGTCTCTTCGTTGTGTATGTCTCGATACTTCCAAGTATCTGGTCGAAACTCAAGCCGATTGCCTACGCCTTGCGCGAGCGCGAAGACGCGCCACGCTGGATAGATATCGAATACCTGGTCTATCGCTCGCGCGCACGGAAGCCGCTCCTCGCAATGCGTCGCGACTATGACCCGCTATTCTTGCGTGAGACTTGCCTCGGCGCGATGCTAGAACGCAATCAATCCCGCATCGACGAGTTGTAGGACTACAGCGGACCCGAGGCGTTCATCGCTTTGGCGTTCGCCGCCGCCACGGCAGCAACGCCGCGTACGAAGGCGTCGTCGTCGCCCCCGCTCGTTCCACTGCAATCAACTTCCGCCGTTCGAGATGCCGCACCGCGGTCTGCACCGTACGCCTCGAAAGCCCGGTATCTGCGGCTACGTCCGCGTAGCTGGTGCGCGGACGACGGTGCTTGCTCCCTGCCCAGACGTAGAGATACACGAGATAGGCTGCGGGGCGCCGATCGTGCCCCACCAAGTCGCGCATCAGCGAGTCGGTAACGTAAGAATCGAGGACGACCGATTTTCGAGCCATAGTAACGACTACTATAGCAGCTATTTCCCAACTTGACAGCGGCTACGGGTAACGGCGATGATCGAGCGCATGATGACGTCGATAAAGTTCGTCGGTGTTCCGGTAGCCGACCAAGACCGCGCTTTACGCTACTATACCGAAGTCCTCGGATTCTCGGTTGAAACGGACCAGCCGATGGGCGGCACCCAACGCTGGATCGAGCTGTGCCTGGGAAAATCCGACACGGGCCTCGTGCTCTTCACGCCCCCCGGACACGAAGATCGCGTCGGAACCTTTCAGAACTTTTCGATTCTATGCGACGATGTCGAGCGTACGTATGTGGAGCTGAGCGCGCGCGGAGCGATCTTTGAGCGGCCGCCACAAGAGGAGTCGTGGGGTACGAGCGCCATTCTCAAAGACTCGGAAGGCAATAGCTTCGTCCTCTCCTCGCGCTAAGTTAAGTAGCTCGCCCGCTTTCAGAACGGGCTTAAGGCAAAAGGTACATGGGGTTTGGCAACTTATAGACGTGGTCGGCATACCCGCCTCGAAGGTCACTCCATTGGTCGCCGACGCTGGCAAGGATATCGTATCCTTGCGCTTCGATTCGCTTGCGAGCTCCCGACTTGAACGGGATTACCGACTTCGCGTGATCGTCCATCGGCCTAAGGTAAAGTGCCGTCGCGCGGGGATAGCCAGCCTGCGCAAGTTCGGCGAGCGTGGCCGAGCGGTCCGCGGTTCTGCGGCCCGTAATGAAGAAGATCGAAATATGTTCACGCGCAAGATGCCGCGCTAGTCGTAGCGTTGGGGCAATTGCCGGAAATCGATCGGCGTGTTCCCACTGCGCCCACGAGGCGGCGTCGTACGCGAACTGATGAGCACGCTCGTACGCAAAGGTCGATAGACACGTATCATCGATGTCAAAGACGACGGCGGGCTTTTGCACGCCGGCTTTCAGACGCTCATCGACGTATGCCTGTAGGTGTGCATCGACCTTCGCAACGTCTGCATCGTGTCTGCCGGAGTCGTAGTACCTGACCACCTCGTTTTCAACCGTCTCGATGTTTGCCACCGGACCGTTGAGCGCAAACGCCGGCGTTTGCGCATGGGCTCGTCCCGGATAGCCAAGGACCGCGCATAGCGTGAGGGCGATCGTTATTGGGCGCACGCGGTTACCAAGGAGCATCGGTGATCCCTTTCTTACGGCTTTATGGTGGAACGAATACTGAGGACGCCGGGCTGATCGGCGAGTTCCGCGGCAAGGTGAGCGAGAGATTCCGGCGTCCCGGCTCGCGTTACGATATCGACGCGGGTCTTCGCCGGCTCTCCTTGATGACGAACATCGAGACGCACGAGGCAAATCGACTTGTTCGATGCTAACAGCGAGCGAAGCTCTTCAAGCGAGATAACCCGTCGGTCAATGGTGAGGCTCGTAACGTGCTGCCGGCGCTGCGAGAACAGGCGGCTTTCAAGGGGCTTCATGACTGCGAGAATCGCCAGAGCGAGAAGAGCGCCCCAGATCGCAGGCGCATACAATCCCCCGCCGACGGCCATGCCGATAGCCGCAACGAGCCAGACGCTTGCCGCAGTGGTCAAACCCCGGATGATCTCTTTACGGAAGATGATGACGCCGGCGCCGAGGAACCCGATGCCGGTAACGATCTGCGCGGCGACGCGCGATGGATCGAGAACGACCGCCGGCGGTTTGCCCGCGTTCGTGAATCCGAACATCGACACCAACATGAAGAGCGCCGCGCCCAGGGCAACGAGCGCATGGGTCCGGAGCCCGGCGGCGGACTCGGCCCGTTCTCGCTCAAGGCCGACAAGGCCGCCGAGTACGGCGGCGATCGCCAGGCGCAGGAGCATCTCGTAGGGTGGAATCATATGACGGGATTACGCCATAAGCTGTTCTCAAGGCTTCAGGAGTGTCGAAAACGGACCAACTTGCGCTCAATAGCGCAATTCTCGTACTCGTGCTAGCGCTCGGAGCGTCGACGGCGATGCCGTCTTTGCCCGGCGCCATGGTGCACGCAGACTTCGAGTACTACACGCTGGCGCTTACGTGGCAGCCGGGTATTTGCGATGTAAACGAGCCTCCGCCTACCGGCGGTAGCGCACCCGAGCGGTGTGCGCAAGGTCAGCCGCACGAGCCGCTCATAGGACTCCACGGCCTTTGGCCCGATCGCCCGCAGTTGCTGATCCGCGCCGGCGTGCCCGTCGCGTCGTGGTGGAAGGACGGCTGCGATCTGCTTCACCACAGCAGCGATCCGCCGCAATTACCGGCGGCGCTGGCCGCCGAAGTAGCGTCCGTGATGCCGCATTTTCGCGCCAATCTGCTTACGCACGAATACGACAAGCACGTTCAGTGTCTAGGCTTTGACGCGGCCTCGTTCTTTTCGGTGGCGATTGCGATGCGGCAGGCCGTTGCCGAGTCTTCATTTGGCCGGTACCTGATCGTGGATGCCGGGCACGTCGCTCGCCACGAAGACGTGAGAACTGCCTTCATGCGCAGCTTCGGCACCTTGAAAGGGCGAGCACTGCAGTTGCGCTGCGGCCGAAACCCCGCCGGCACCGTCGTTCTCACCCAGCTTTGGATCGGTGTTCGAGCGCGCGAACTCGCGACTTTTCCGAAGGATCAATCGCTAGCGGTACCTCGGGTGGACGAGGACAATTGCCCTACGACGTTTCTCGTTCCGTCGTGGTAGGCGAGCCGACGGAGGCGTTGCGGCCGGCTTTCGATAAACGCTCCACTATCTTGCGAATCTCGGAAGCCCTCGCGACGCTGCGGCCGTTCTTCTCGTTCGAGTTCTTCCCGCCAAAGGACGACGAGGGATCGCGCGCCCTCTTTGCAACCATCGAGTTGCTTGCTCCGCTGCGACCCGCTTTCGTCTCGATCACCTACGGTGCGGGCGGTTCCTCGCGCGAGCGCACCGTCGCGCTCGCCAAGCAGATCCAGCGCGAGATCGGCCTCACCGTGATGGCGCACGTGACCTGCGTTGGATCGACGCGCGCGGAGCTGCGCGCGCTTTTCGACGACCTAGCCCGCAGCGGCATCGAAAACGTCTTGGCGCTTCGCGGTGATCCTCCGAAAGGATCGACGAGTTTTCACGTGCCGGCCGGCGGGTTCGCGCATGCGAACGATCTTATCGCTATGTTGCGACGCAATTACGACTTTTGCGTCGGCGCCGCATGCTATCCGGAGACGCACACCGAGGCGAAGAGCCCGCAAGACGATCTGTACCATCTCAAAGAGAAGGTCGACGCCGGCGCGGACTTCCTCATCACGCAGCTCTTTTTCGACAACGAACGATTCGTCGAATTCGATAAGCGCGCGCGCGCGGCCGGTATCGGCGTGCCGATCGTTCCGGGCCTGATGCCGATTACCAACGCCTCGCAAGTCGCGCGCTTCACCTCGAGCATCGGCGCCTCGATTCCGCCCAAGCTCCTGCGCGAGCTCGAGTTGCGTCGCGAGGATGCCAAGGCGGTTGAAGATCTCGGCGTCGCCTATGCGGCGCTCCAAGCAACGGAGCTGCTGGCGCAGGGAGCGCCGGGCGTCCATTTCTACACCCTCAACCGCTCGCCGGCGACGCGCGCGATCGTCTCGGCGCTGATCGCCGGCAGCGCGTGGCGCGCGAGCTTCGGAGCCGTGCGGTAATGCTCGAGCGCGCACAACACGTCGACGACTATCTCGCCTCCCTCTTCGTCGGCGACGATGCCGATCTCGAACGGGCGCTCGAGGCGAGCCGGGCAGCGGGCCTGCCGCCGATCGCGGTCTCGGCCGTGCAGGGAAAGCTCCTGCATCTGCTGGCTCGCATGCAACGCGCGCGCCGGATCCTCGAAATCGGCACGCTCGCCGGTTACAGCGCGATCTGGCTCGCGCGCGCGCTACCTCCCGGCGGCACGCTGATCTCGCTCGAGATCAATCCCAAGCATGCCGCGGTGGCGCGTGCGAACCTCGCCGCGGCCGGGCTCGACGCGGTTGCGAGCGTCGAAGTCGGCCCCGCGTTGAAGACGCTGGACCGGATGATAGCGTCGGGTGCGGAGCCGTTCGATTTGGTCTTCATCGACGCCGACAAAGAGAACAATTCGAACTACATCCGTCGCGCGCTGGAGTTGTCGCGGCCGGGCACGTTGGTTGCCGTCGACAACGTCGTGCGCGGCGGGGCGATCATCGATCCGGCGAATACCGATCCGATGGTCACCGGGACGAAGCGCGGTTTGGAACTCTTGGCGAACGAGCCGCGGCTATCCGCGACGGTGCTGCAGACGCTCGGGGATAAGGGGTACGACGGTCTCGCGCTCGCGATCGTCGATTGAGGCCCGGAAGAACCGCGGAAACATCCAGGTAATCTAGCGCCCGTAACGTCGGCGCATGAGCGCGTTCGATGCGTTGCTGCGTGAGACGATGGTGCTGGCGGCCGTGCTTTGCGTTCCCGTGCTCGCGATTGCAGCCGCCGTCGGCACGGCGATCGCGATCGTGCAGGCGGCGACACAGGTGCAAGAGCAGACGCTCACGCTCTTGCCGAAGATCGTCGCCGTCGGCGCGACCGTAGCGCTGCTCGGCGCCTTCGGCATGCACGCGTGCGCCCAGCTCTTCAACGACGCGGTGGCCGCGTTTCCCGATCTCGTGTACGGACCGTGAGCGCGACCGCGCTGCTCGTCTTTGCGCGTTGCGCCGGTTTTGCGTCGCGGGCGCCTGGGTTCTCGCATCCGAGCGTTTCACACGTCGTGCGCGCCGGCGTCGCGCTCTTCCTCACGACCGCAATCGCGCCGGGCGTTCACGCGAGCGCGCTGCACGGACCCTCGCTCGCGTTTGCTTTCGTCGTCGAGTTTTTTCTCGGCAGCGCGATCGGCATGGGCGCCTCCGTGCTCTATGACGGCGCGTACGCCGGCGGCCGCCTGCTCGACGATTACGTCGGCGTCAAGGCGATTGCCCCGAGCGTGCAACTGGTGGCGCCGAGCGGCTTTGGGCGTATGTGGTCGCTCGCGTTTACCGGGGGTTACTTTTTGTTCGGCGCGTACCGTGTGACCATTCTCGCGTTCGCGGAGAGCTTTTCGCGGATCGCGCCGGGCGTGCCGATCGAAGCGCACGCGTGGCTGCCGTTTGCGAGCACGCTCGCCGTAACGATCGTGATGGTCGCGCTCGCCGTGGCCGCACCCGCCGTCGCCCTTGCCTTCGTCGTGCACGTTGCGCTCGCCGCGCTCGCGCGAACGATCCCGCGATTCGCGGCTTTTGCGCTCTCGTTTCCCCTGGTCTTCGGTGCGGTACTGATGGTCAGCGCGGTTTCGATTCCGCTGTTGGTCGCGCGCGCCGCCCATCCGATCTCGCTCTATCCGGGTAGTACCCCGTGAGCGGCCAGAGCAGCGAGAAGAGCTTCGATGCGCCGCCGTCACGTGTGGCCAAGGCACGACGCGAGGGCAACGTTCCGCGCGCGCAAGAGTTCAGCGCAAACCTCGCGTTCGCGGGAGCGGCATTGGCGACGACGGCCGTCGCGCCGTTGCTCGGCGCATGGGCAAGGGCAGCGATCGTGCTCGCAGCGCACGGCACGACGCCGGTTAGCTGCTGTGTCGCGATCGCCGCATTGGGGCTTGCCCCGATAGCCGCAGCCGCCGGCGGAGGTGTCCTCGGCGGTCTTCTGCAGAGCGGCGGCCTCGTCGTGGTGGCACCCGTTGCCAAGTTCGAGCGTCTGTCACCGGCCGAAGGATTCAAGCGCATGCTTTCGCGCGAGACACTGACGCACGGCATGCGCGCGCTGGTTGCGTTTGCGCTCTCGTCGGTCGCGATGCTGCCGACGCTGCGCGACCTGGCATCGGCGAGCAGCGCGTCGCTAGCGCCGGGCGGTATCGCACCCATCGCCTGGTCGGGCGCGCAGCACGTCGTCTTCACGGCGGTCGCGGTCGGCTTGCTCTTTGCGTGTGCGGAGTACGCCGTCGCGCGAAGAACCTGGCTACGGCGTCTGCGCATGAGCCTGGCGGAGCTGCGGCGCGAGTTAAAGGAGAGTGACGGCGATCCGCTGGCGCGTTCCCGTCGACGTGCACTGCATCGCCGTCTCGTTCGCGGCGCGCTCACGCGGGTCAAGGACGCTGCCTTCGTCGTCGTCAATCCTACGCACGTCGCGGTTGCGCTCGAGTACCGGCCGCCGGCCGTGCCGGTCCCGACCGTTCTGGTGTGCGCGGCGGACGCACTGGCGCTGCGAGTGCGCGAGCTCGCCGCAGCCAGCCGTATTCCCGTGATCGAAAACGTCGCGCTCGCGCGCGCGCTCTACCGCGACGGCATGGTCGGCCGGCCGATCGAGCACGAGCACTACGTCGCCGTTGCCGAGATCGTCGGGGCGCTCATTCGCAGCGGAGCGCTGGACGTCTGCGCATGACGCGCGTCCCCGTCTACGTCTTCGCCGGGATGCTGCTTGCGATCGTCGGTATCTTGATCGTTCCGCTGCCGCCGGCGCTTCTCGACGTTCTGCTCGGCATCAACATCTTCGGCTCGGCGCTGGTATTGCTGCTTGCGGTAACGATCGAGGATCCGCTTGAATTCTCGGCCTTTGCGCCGGCGCTCTTGGTCGCGACGCTGTTTCGCCTCTCACTCGACGTCTCGGCGACCCGGCTGATTCTCACGCAAGGTGCGACGGCCGGCGCCGTCGGTGCGATCATCCCGGCCTTCGGCGCGTTCGTCGTGCACGGCAATCTCGTCGTCGGGCTGATCGTCTTTGCCATCCTGATCACGATTCAGTTCATCGTGATCGCCAGCGGCTCGCAGCGTGTGGCTGAAGTGGCCGCGCGCTTCACCCTCGACGCGATGCCCGGCAAGCAGATGGCGATCGACGCCGACGTACACGCGGGTGCGCTCGACGCCGAAGGCGCGCGGCGCAAGCGCGCCGCCGTGCAGCGCGAGGCGGATTTCTACGGAGCGATGGATGGCGCGGGCAAGTTCGTGAAGGGCGATGCGATCGCGGCGCTCGTGATCGTGGCGCTGAACTTGCTCGGCGGCATCGTCGTCGGCGTAGCCTATGACGGGCTTTCGCCGCTCGACGCGATCGACCGGTTTGCCCTGCTCTCGATCGGGAACGCGCTGGTCACCACGCTGCCGGCCTTCCTCATCTCGACGGCGATGGGCATGATGGTCACACGCGTCGCGTCCGACGGTGCGCTCGGCGCCGATCTCGCGGCACAGCTCTTTGCGCGTCCGGACGTCCTGCGCAGTGCCGGTGCGTTGCTGCTCGCGCTCTCGTTCGTTCCCGCATTGCCGCGGCCGGTCTTTCTGCTCTTGGGCGTGGGCGCGTTCGCGCTTGCCCAGATCGCCGTGCGCCGCAAGCAGACGGCCGACGAACGAGCGCGCGCGGCCGGCGAGCGCGCGAAGCGACAAGCACTGCGCCGCCCCGAACTTGCGCTGGGCCTGGTCGGTGTCGATGCGATGTCGATCGACATCGGCGCCGATCTCGCGCATCTGCTGGCGCCGCCGCTGTGCGACGCGCTGCTCGACCGGATCGGCGAGGTGCGGCGCGCGCTCGCCGGCGAGCTCGGTCTCGTGCTTCCCGGCGTGCGTTTGCGCGACGATCTCGCGCGCGAGCCGCAAACCTACGCGATTCGCGTGCGCGACCGTGTGGTTGCGGCGGGACGACTCGACTTGGCGCGCGTCATGGCGGTCGCGGATGCAGAGATTCTCGCGCGCCTCGGGCTTCGCGTCGAAAGTGAACCGGTCTATGGGCTACCCGCCGCATGGATCGACCCCGACGATCGCGAGCGTGTCGCTTCGTCGGGCGCACTCGTCTTCGATCCGATTTCGATTCTCGGATCGCACGTTGCCGAGACCGTCCGGCGCTACGCGAGCGAGTTGCTCGGGCGTCAAGAGTTACAGACGCTGCTCGAACATCTGCGCGCCACCATGCCCGCGCTGGTGCGCGACGTCGGAACCGATGCCTTTCCGCTTGGCACTTTGCACCGGGCCTTCGGCCACCTTTTGCGCGAACAGGCGTGGCCGCGCGATCCGGTGGCGGTGCTGCAAGCCATGCTCGAATCACCGTCTCGCGACGCGCGCGAACTCGCCGAAGCCGCGCGACGCGCGATTCTTCCCGATCTCTTGCGCCGCCGCGCCATCGAGCAGCTCGAACCGCTGGTGGTAGAAGCCGAATACGATCGCGAGCTCGTGCGGGAGTGGGTCGGCCTCGGTATCGAGGTGGCGCCCGATCCGCAGCGCGCGCTCGCGCTGCGCGACGAGATCGCCGCGTACGTTGCGCGCCTACCGCGCGAGCGCGCCGCGGTACTCTGCAGCGCGGCGCTGCGCCCCGTGCTCGCCGACGTGCTGCTGCGCTCGGGCATTCGCGTCGATGTGCTCAGCTACGCGGAACTTCCGCCCGAGCTGCCGCTCGCGCCGGCCGGCATGCTCGAGGCTACTTACCATAGCCGGGCGGCCGGGAGCCCGCTTCCCGTTTGACGAGGCCGCAGGAGGCTGCTACAGTCTCTAAGTTAAAGACCTGGCGGCCCCGGCGTCACGCCGTGGCCCTTTCTTTGGTATCACGCCGAAAGCCGCATGAGCTGGAATACGATAAAGCCGTTTGTCAAAGCGCTGGTGATCGCTGCCATCGTAGCGTACTCGCTGTACGCGTGCCTGCCGATCGATCAGAAGATCCACCTCGGCCTCGACCTGCAGGGCGGCTCGCGGCTTTTGCTGCAGCTCTCGCCCACCGCCGACGTGCCGAAGATCACCCCCGAGATCCAGGCGCAGACGCGCCAGGTCATCGACCAGCGCATCAATTCGCTCGGCGTCACCGAACCCCAGATCAGCAACGTCGGCAGCGACCGCATCCTCGTCGAGATTCCGAATCTGAAGAATCCCGATCAAGCCGAGCAGCTCCTCAAACAGGTCGCGGTGCTCGAGTACAAGATCATGCCGCCCCAGGTCGAGACCAAAGCCGAGTCGGCGCTGCAGGTGGTCGACAATCCGAAGCTGCCGGGCGTGAGCGCCAAACAACGCGCGGCCGCGCAAGCCTACGTGGAACGCGGCGCATATGACGCGAGCGGCAAGGTGGTCTATTCGGGTAAGGAGCTCAAGGGCGCGCAAGCGAGTTACGATCAGTCCGGCAATCCCGACATCACGTTTCAAACGAAGGACCCCGCCAAGTTCGACGCGCTGACGCGCGCGAACTTGGGCAAATTGCTCGCCATCTTCCTCGATAAGCGCTACGTTTCGGCGGCGACGATCGAGGGCGTCATCTCGACCAACGGTCAGATCACGGGGCAATTCACGCAAGAGCAGACGATTACGCTCGCCAACGAGCTCAACGCGGGCGCGCTTCCCGCTTCGATCTCGATCATCGAAAAGGAGTCGATCGGGCCGACGCTTGGCAAGATCGATCTCATCGAATCGCTGAAAGCCTCGATGTTGGGCCTCGGGCTCGTGCTGCTGTTCATGATCGTCGTCTATCGTTTGCCGGGCTTCCTCGCCGATCTCGCGCTCATGATCTACGTCCTCGCGATGCTCGGCATTCTGGCCGCTTCGCACGCGACGCTCACCTTGCCGGGTATCGCGGGCTTCGTGCTCTCGATCGGTATGGCGGTTGACGCGAACGTGCTGATCTTCGAACGCATCAAAGAAGAGCTTTGGAACGGCAAGACGATGCGCGCCTCGGTGCGAGTCGGCTTTTCGCGCGCTTTCACGGCCGTCTTCGACAGCCACTTCACGACGATCGTCGGCGCAGGCGTGCTCTTCATGTTCGGCACCGGCACGGTCAAAGGCTTTGCCTTCACCTTGTTTTGGGGCACCGCGGTCTCGCTCTTCACGGCGGTCTTCATCACGCGCTTCTTCGTCGACGTGCTGGTCGACAACAATGTGCTCACCGCTCCCGAGCTCTACGGCGTCAAAGCCGAGGAGATCGGCGTCTTTTCCAAGGCGGGGGCGACGGCCTAACCATGTTCTTCCGCAGACTCAACTGGAACATCGTCTCCTGGTTCCGTACGATCCAGACGATCTCGTATCTCGTCATCGCGATCGGCTTCGGCGCGATGATCTTCCATGGTTTCCAAGGCGGCGAGGGCTTCCGGCCTTCGCACATGCTGCGCTTGGGTCTCAGCTTCACCGGAGGGACCGAGGTCGACGTCGCGTTCACGCACCCGACGACGACAGCCGCGGTCAGGAGTGCGCTCGCGCCGCTGGACTTGGCCGACGAGAGCCTCAATACGGTGGGAACCGACGGCAAGCACTTTACCGTCGACACCACGACGTCGTTCGCGAATAACTCGGTTCCGCTCAAGGACGCGCTGAACAAGGCTGCGCCGCTCGACATGAGCCAGTTCAGCATCACCGCGATCGGACCGACGCTGGGCGCCGAGTACCTGCGCGACGCGCTCTGGGCGCTCGTGATCGCGCTCTCGATCCAGTTCATCTACATCGCCTTCCGCTTCGGATGGAACTACATCTTCGGCTTGGTGACCGTTATCGCGCTGGTGCGCGATGCGGCGATGATGATCGGCATCTACGCGATTGCCGACCGTCCGGCCGACGACGCGTTCCTGGCGGCGGTGCTGACCGTCATCGGCTACTCGGTCATGGACACGATCGTCATCCTCGACCGAATACGCGAGAACACGAAGATCATGGTCGGCGTTGCGTACGATACGATCGTCAACGAGTCGATCAAACAGACGATGACGCGCTCGTTCAACACCCTCGCGACCGTGGTGATCACGCTGGTTGCGCTGCTGGCGCTTGGCGGCGCAAGCCTGAAGAACTTCGCCTTCGCACTGCTCGTCGGCATCTGCTCCGGCGGTTACCACTCGATCTTCTATTCCGCTCCGCTCGTGCTGGTCTTCCGCAAACGTCAGCTCGAAACCGCAGCCCGCAAGCGCCGCGCGGCACTGAGCGCGTCGAGCGGTTCTGGGCCGGCGAAGGTCGAGAACGCGGGCCGGGGTGCGTCACGCGACGACATCGTGGCCGCGCGGCGGCAGCGCCGCGAGCAGCAGAAGAGCTCGACGCGCAACCCGCAGACGACGCCGGCACGTTATCGCCGCAAGCGCACCGAAGCTACGGCACCGGTCGAGACGATCGAACCGGAAGAGGCCGACGATTCGTTTGATCCGCTCGAGCACGAGGAGGTCAAGCTCAACCTCGAGGGATTCGACCTTCCGGCGCCGGAGCATGAGCCCGACGGCGCGCACCAAGAGTAAATCACTCCCACCGCCTACCGCGTCGGAGGCGGCGTTCGAACGCGCTTTCAGCGCGCTCTGTCATCCCGAGCCTAGCGAAGCGGAGTCGAGGAACGACGTCTCTTCATTTATCGATCGCGTGTTCGCGCATGCGAACGAATACGCGGCCGACCGTTACGCGACGATCGGCGGCGCCTCACAGTTTCACACCAAGCTCGTCGGTGTCTCGTTCGAGGGACGCCAAGATGCGATCGGCGGCTTGCAGGTCGGGCGCGAGCTCGTGCTCGAGCGACAGCCGCAGAACCCATATGACGCCAATGCGCTCGCGGTGTACTACGGCGCGATACAGCTCGGCTTCGTTCGCAAGGAGATTGCCAAGCATCTCGCGCCGCTGATCGACGGCGGCGCGCGCTACCGCGCGCGCATCGAATCACTGACCGGTGGTGGTCCTTCGACAGACCTTCCGGATTCCCAGACACGCCATCGCGGCGTCAACATCTATGTCTGGCGCGACGCCGGTGCACCCCTCGAGGCGCGCCCCTCGTCTTTCGAGGCTCGCCGGCGACGCGCACCGCAGGATGACGCAAGCGTTAGCGATGCCGTGCGGAGGGCGTTAATCGGTGATGCTCAACCGCATGAGGCCCAACGCCAGGCGCTCGAGCGCATCGAGGCAGGCCGCAACACGCTGGTGGTCATGGGAACGGGGCGCGGCAAGTCGTTCTGCTTTCAATATCCTGCTGCGGCGCGCGCGCTCGAGGCCGGCGCGAAGACGCTCGTCGTCTATCCGTTGCGGGCGCTGGCCAACGATCAATACGAGGCACTGGTTCGCCGCTTCGATCCGCTTGGGCTGCGTATCTACCGCGCCAACGGTTCGATCTCGCACGAAGAACGCGAAGATCTCTTTGCGGCGCTGGGCGCGGGTGCGTGGGATATCGTGCTCGCAACGCCCGAGTTTCTCGAGTTTCACCGTGACGCGTTCACCGGCACGAGCAGCCCGTCGTTCGTCGTCGTCGATGAAGCGCATCATCTCTACGAGTCGCGCCATCGTGCCGCGTACGGCCGGCTTGGCGTTACGATTGCGGCGCTCGGCTCGCCCCAAGTGCTGGCGCTGACGGCCACGGCGGGCGACGACGCCTTCGCCCAGATCACTCGCGAATTACGCATCGAGTCCTGGGTCATCGATCCGACGGTACGCGAAAATCTGCGCGTGATCGATTCGCGCGAGACCAAGAACCGGCTCGAGTATCTGCTCGACGTATGCGGCTCACGGCAGTCCCAGAAGGTCATCGTCTATTGCAACTCGCGCAAGGAGGCGACGAAGCTCGCGCAGAGCCTGCGCAAAAAGCTCGGCGACACGGTGATGTTCTATCACGCCGGCATGCCCTCGCCGGAACGTCAAGAGGTCGAGCGGCTGTTTCGTGAAGGCGCGTTGCGCGTGATCGTGGCGACGTCGGCCTTCGGTGAGGGCATCGACCTGCCCGACGTTCGGCACGTGGTGCTCTACCACCTCAACTTCGACTTCACCGAGTTCAATCAACAGGCCGGGCGGGCCGGCCGCGACGGCGCCGCGGCGCAGATCCACTTGCTCTTTGGCCGGAACGACCGAGCGATCAATGAATTCATCATCGACCACGACGCACCGACATTGCCCGTGCTACGCGGGTTTTATAAAGCGCTTCGTGGCATTGCGCGCGACGACGTCGTGCATATGAGCTTTGCCGACATCGCGCGGACGCTCGAATTGGACAAGGTCAACGAGCGCACGGTGAGCCGCGCGTTACGGATCTTCGAAGACGAAGGACTCGTCGAGATGGGCGAGGACGACGACGGCCGCTATATTCGCTTTCTGCGGATCGATGGAAAGATCGATCTCGAGCGTAACGAGCGCTTCGCCGAAGGCGAGGCCGAGCGTGAGAGCTTCAAGCAGTTTTGCGACTTGGTGCTCAGCGCGCGCGCCGAGGACCTGGAGCGAATCATCAACCGCCCGATCTACCCACAGCGAGTGGAACTGATGCGATGAACGGCCGGCGTCCGGCAGCGGTCGTGCTCGGCATCTTCGAGACGCCGCCGCATGGGGTCATCTTCGTCGAGCGCTCGGCGAACTTGCGCAGTCATGCGGGTCAGATCGGTCTTCCGGGCGGAGGTATCGATGCAGGCGACGCGGATTTGCGCGCTACCGCTCTGCGCGAGATGTCGGAAGAGGTCGCCGTGGCGCCGGAGCGGGTGACGATCGTCGGTGAACTTCCGGTCGTCAACGCTCGCGTCAACAACTATGCGGTCACGCCGTTCGTCGCGACCGTTGCGCCCGGCCCGCTGCGCATCGACGCAACGGAAACGGTCGGTGTCTTTACCGTGCCGCTGGACGAGGTCATGGGCAACCTACGTCAAGACGTCGTGCACGTCGGTGCATTTGCGATCGAATCGCCGGTGCTCGACCACGGGGAGCGGCGCATCTGGGGCCTGACCGGCCACATTTTGCGCGCCTTCGTCGGCGCCTGGAACGAACCGTCGAACGGATTGCGTGCGGCGATCGAAGCGCGTCTTCGACGGTGATATCGGCACTCGCGCAACAGGTGCGCCGCAGCGCGGCATGGTACAGTGCGCCCAAGAATCCGAGGTGATGATGCGTAGAGTCATTCTTGGCGCCGGCCTTTTCGTATTGGTGGGCTGCGTCGCGCTCGCCGGGTGCAGCGGCACGGTCGTGACGGCCCCAACGCCGACGCCGCAGCCGGCGAATCTTTCGGGCGATTACGCCGGCACGATGCAAGACGCGCAAGGTGGAAACGGAACGGCCACCGCGACCTTGGCGCAGACCGGCTATACCGTCGGCGGCGCGATTACGGATACGATGACCTCTTCGACGGTCACGGCGCAGATCTCGCTCAACCTCACGTCGTCCGACGCCGTGAGCGGAGCGATGGTCGTCGACTATGCGAGCGGGACGACGTGCACGTTTAGCACGACCGGGTCGTATGATCCGAACACCAACGTGCTTAGCGGGTCGTACACGGCGGTAACGAACTGTTCCGGCGACACCGGAACCTATTCGTTAACGCAGCAGTGTACCGACACCATCGCGAACGGCGAGCGCCGGCGCATGGTCGGCGGCATCGGCGCCTGTTAGAAGCGGGGCGAGCAGCGCGTTCGCTGCATCATCGGGCAAGGCGGCGCCTTGCTCGAGGAACGTCTCGATCGGCTCGCCGGCCAACGCCGTAGCGATCGTACGCGACGCGGAATCGAGCGCGGCGTCTTCACCCTTCCATTCGAGGTCGCGTAAGCGCGCGCTCGCGTAACCGAAGAGCGTCGCGGCTGCTCGTGGATCATCGGCCGCCAGCAGCGGTGCCGCAAAGGCGATGGAGAGCGCGAGCAACACCGGATGCCGGGCCTCGACGGCGAGCGCAAGCGCACGGCGCACGTGCGCCTGCGCCGCGGCGATCCGTCCGGCGCAGAGCGCGTACGAGGCGATATTCACCTCTAAGTAAAGGCGCGAATCCTCGTCGACGGAATCGAGAGCTTCTTTCGCAAGCTGCATCGCCGTTTCGTACCATCCGGCAGCAGCTTCGCTGAGCGACCACCACTCGAGAACGCGCCACCTCTCGTCGCGTTCGTCCGCCGACTTTGCAGCGGCGAGCGCTTCGTCGAAGAGTAGCCGCGCGCGCGCGATCTCGGCCGGCGGCAACGACGCGGCGCAGCGGCGCAGGACACCGGCCACCATGCGCGGCTCGCCGAGCTTTCTGACGGCGGCAACCGCTTCTTCGGCCGGCGCCCAAGCTTCGTCGAACCGGTCTGCCTTCGCGCACTGCTGTGCCACCTGCGAAAGCGCTCGTATCAGCCCACGTGCGTCGGTGGAGTCGCGATAGAACGCGACGGCGCGCTCGGCGCATTCCAGCGATTGGCGATTCTGCCCCAGATTGTTGTGCATCATCGATGCGACGTACTCGATGCGCCCGGCAGTTTCGGTGCCCAGCCCCCGAACGCTGCGCGCCACCGCGCACCAGCGCAGGCCCTCGGCGAGAAACTCGAGCCGCAGAAAGATCGGTCCGCAATCGGCAGCGAGCTGCGCTCCCAGCTGCGAATCGCCTTGGCCCTCGAGCGTCCACTCGAGCGCTGCCCGCAGGTTGTCGATATCGGGGGCGAGCCGGCCCAACCAGCCACTGGGCAAGTGCGTGTCGAACTCGTGATACGCGTGAGCGGCGACGGCGGCGAAGTGCGCCGCGTGCTGCTGACGGACAATCGACTCGGCGTGTTTCGCAACGGCTCGCTGCAGCGCAAACTCGCGCAAGGTCTCCAAGAGCCGATAGCGCGTCGTCAGCGTGATCGTCACGGTGAGCAACGACTTGTCGGCGAGAGACGTCAAGACGTCGAGCACGTGAAATTCGTCGCATCGTCCGGCTTGTGCGCACACCGCCGCGGCCGCGGCGAGGGTAAAGCTTCCGCGGAAGACCGCGATCCTCCCAAAGAGCGATTGCTCTTCCTCCGTGAGCAGCTCGTAACTCCATTCGATGAGTGCCGAAAGCGTTTGCTGGCGCGGCAGCGCGGTGCGCGGGCCGCTCGTGAGCAGCCGGAAGCGCTCGGTCAGCCGATCGTGGACCTCGCCGACGCTGAGCGCGCGAACTCGTGCTGCGGCGAGCTCGATGGCCAGCGGAATGCCGTCGAGGTGTTCGCAGATACTTCGCACGACGTCGGCATGCTGGGATTCGTCGAAGCCCGGGGAGACGGCGCGCGCCCGTCGCGCGAAGAGTTCGGCGGCAGCACCGGCCGCAAGCGATCCGAGGCGGTAGATGTGCTCGCCCTCGAGATGGAGCAATTCGCGGCTGGTCGCAAGCAGGGTGACGTGCGGGCATTTCGCGCGGATCGTCGCGATGGTTGTGGCCGCGTCTGCCACGATGTGCTCGCAGTTGTCGATTACGAGCAGTGCATCGTGCGCGCGTAGATGCTCGAGGAGGGCGTCGAGCTCCGCACCGGGCTCTGCCGGGCCTCCGCCGACCGCGGCGAGGATGCTGGCAGCGACGAGCTTGCCGTCGACGATCGGCGCGAGGTCGACGAACCACACGCCGTTCTCATGCGCCTCGATCGAGCCGGAAGCGCATTGCAGCGCGACACATGTTTTGCCGACGCCGCCGGGGCCGGTCAGCGTCACCAACCGCGAATGTGCGAGCGCCGCCTTGATCTCGGCCAGGTCCCGCTCTCGACCGATGATCTGGGGAAGGTGCACGGGGATGTTGTTTGGTACGGCACGCCCGCGCGAACGAAGCCGAGGATCGAGCGCAACGAGCGCGACGGCAAGGTCCTGCGCAAGTCCGCAGAGCATCTGCGTCTCCTCAGCGTCGTACTCGCCGTGTCTGCAGGTCACGCAGAAAAATCCGATGAGATCTCCCGCGATCGTGAGCGGGAACGCGTGAGTACCGGGAGCATTCGATTTCAGAAGTGCCGGGCGAGCCGGCTTTCCGCTCGAGCGCAGCCGCACGACCAAGGGATCGTCGAGATCGACGTCATCGGCGGGAACGTCGAACGAAGAACGTTCGGCGTGATAGCGGTCGCGCCGAAGGTAGAGGGCGCAGGCCCGAGCTTCCAGATGATGTTCGACAGCCTCGATAACGCGGCGCAGGAGCTGATCTTTTTCGCTGAAGGACATCAGCTCGTGGCGAAACTTTCGCAGCGCCTCCAGCGCATGGTGTTTGCGCCGGTAAAACGCCTTCTCGACGGCCGACTCGACACGCTGGTGAATCGGCCGAAAGACGAGCGTCGCGACGAGGACGATTGCGATCTCGAGCAGGGTGCTCGCTGCCCTAGACCAGTGAGAAACGAAGCCCTCGGCGCCCCATTCCGCGAGGGCGAAGATCAAGACGATGGCGGTCGTCACGAGGGCGTAAGCGTACGTTTGGGCGCGCCGCGCGGGGCTTGGGCCTGCGTTGCTCACGTAGCGAGCCTTACACGATCCACGCGATCCTCCTCGTGTTCAGCGAAGCATCGCCGCGACCGCGATGAGCGCGTTGACCTGGGCGCCGAACTCTTTGAAACGCTCGTCGTGGGTTTGGCCTGCGTCGTAGCGCTTGTAGATCTGCTGCAGGATCACTGCAAAACGGAAGACGTTGAAGACGTGATACCAGGCGACGGCGCTCACGTCGAAGCCGGTAGCCGCGGCGTAACGCTCGACGACCTGGGCGCGCGTCATGAAGCCGTCGTGCCACGTGGGCATGCCCCAGAGATGAAAGGCGGGCGGATCGCTCGCTTGCGGCCAGAGCGCGAGCACGTACCCGAGATCCATGAGCGGATCGCCGTACGTGCACATGTCCCAGTCGAGCAGCGCGACGATGCGTGCCGGATCCTTCGGGTCGAGCAGCATGTTGTCGAGTTTGAAATCGTTGTGCACCAGCGTTGCGGCCGGTGAGTGCGGCATCCGGTCACGCAGCCACGCAACGAGTTCCGATGCGTCGACCGTGCGCGCGGTACGCGCAGCCTCCCAGCGCTTGATCCAACCGTCGACTTGGCGCTGCACGTAACCGTCGGGATGACCGAGTTCGCTCAACCCGGCGCTCTCGACGTCGACGTGGTGCAGCGCTGCCAGCGTATCGATCAGCGCATCGCCCAAACGCTGCGCGAACGCGGCGTCGCCGGCAAGCGCCGGCGGCAGCTCCTTGCGGATCGCGATGCCCCACTTGCGCTCTTCGACGACGAAGTCGCTGCCGATCACGGTGTGATCCGTGCAGAGGTGATAACTGCGTGGCGCAAGCGCAAAGACGGCGTACAGTTTCGAGAGCACGGCATGCTCGCGCTTCATGTCGTGCGAGCGCTCCGGCACCGGGCCGAGGGGCGGACGCCGGAGCACGTACTCGCGTTCACCGAAACGCACGAGGTACGTGAGGTTCGCGTGGCCGCCGCCGAACTGGCGCAGTTCAAAGGCTCCGTGCGTATCGGGCAGATGCTCGCGCAGGTACGGTTCGAGCCGCGCGCTATCGAGCCGTTCTTCGGGCCGGACGTCGATGACCTCGGGATCGTCGCGAATCACGACGAACGTTCCAAATGGGCGATGTCGTTGAGTGTCACGAGCAACCGGCGTTCGTCGCGCGCGCGCACGATCGAGATCGACGTGTTGCCGGCCGGAAAGAAGAAGTCACTGCGCAGCCCCAGCAGGTTCGCGATATAGGCATTGATCGCGCCGGCGTGACTGACGACCGCGACGCGCCGGCCGGGATGCGCCGCGATCAGTTCGTCGATTGCCGCTTGCATCCGTTCACGAACGTCGGGTGAGGACTCCGTGCCCGGAAGATGCGACCAGCCCCCGTGCGCAATCGCGATCTCGGCGAGATCGTGCAGCGCGATCGGACCGACGCCCGCAATCTCGACCTCGCGCAGGCGCGAATCCTCGAGTACGTCGAGTTCCGTCACCGCCGCCACGGCTTCCGCGGTTTGACGCGCGCGCTTCAGCGGACTCGAGACGAGCGCGCTCAGACCGCGCGAACGAAGCCGGCGTGCAAGCGCGGCGGCCTGCGCGCGCCCTTTCTCGGTAAGCGGCAGGTCCACGAGTTTCGGCTCGAGGGCTTCGCCATCCGGTAACGCTTCCGCGGCGGCGTGGCGAACGAGCACGATCTCGGTCGCGCCATGCGCCACGCGGAAGTCATGCATCGTATTTGGCGAGCTCGGCTTTGGCGATGCTGCGCAGGTGAACCTCGTCGGGGCCGTCCGCGATGCGCAACGAGCGCGCACTGATCCACGCGTGCGAGAGGCCGGTATCGTCGAGCATACCCTCGGCGCCGAACGCCTGGATCGCGCGGTCGGCGACGGCTTGCGCGATGCGCGGCGCCGCCACCTTGGCCATTGCAAGCGCGGGAGCGGCGCGTTTATTGCCATGCCGGTCGAGCTGTTCTGCCGCATCGTAGACGAGGTGACGCGTACTGTCGATCTCGATGCGCGACTGCGCGATCCATTCACGAACGACGCCTTGCTCCGCAAGAGGACGGCCGAACGTGACGCGGTCGCGCACGCGCAGGCACATCATTCGCAGCACCCGTTCCGCAAGGCCGAGCAGACGAAGGCAATGATGCAGCCGGCCGGGGCCCAGCCGGCCCTGAGCGATCTCGAAGCCGCGGCCTTCGCCCAGGAGCACGTTCTCCGCCGGAACCCGGACGTTCTCGAACGCGAGCTCACCGTGTCCGAACGGCGCATCGTCGTAGCCGAAGACGCGCAGACTGCGCACGACGCGTACGCCGGGCTCGCGAATCGGGACCAGGATCATCGATTGCTGCAGATGCTTGGGCGCTTGCGGATCGGTTTTGCCCATGAAGATCAGCACCTGCGCGTGCGGATGCAGTGCACCGGTCGTCCACCACTTGCGCCCGTTGAGCACGTAATGGTCGCCGTCGCGGACGATCGAGGCCGCGATGTTGGTGGCATCGGACGAACCGATCCCGGGCTCGGTCATTGCGAAACCGCTTCGAATCTCTCCGCGCAACAAGGGTTCGAGCCAGCGTTTGCGTTGTTCGGGAGACCCGTAGCGCGCGAGCACCTCCATGTTCCCGGTGTCGGGCGCATTGCAATTGAAGACCTCGGGAGCTATCGGCGAGGTGCCCATGAGCTCGCACAGCGGTGCGTACTCGCGATTGGTGAGACCGGCACCGTACTCCGGCTCGGGGAGGAAGAGGTTCCAGAGCCCTTGTGCCTGCGCGCGCGACTTCAGCTCCTCCATGACCCCGGGCTGCGTCCAGCGGGCTGCCGCCGACTCGAGTTCGCCGAAGTAGCGAGCTTCGTTGGGATAGACGCAGTCGCGCATGAATGCGTCCAGCCGGTCTCGCATAGACTGTGCCATCAGATTGCACTTCCCGCCGGGCGGGAATAGGGCCTTGCATTGCCAAACTCCCGAGAAAATTTTGGAGGTTGTGATGTTATTTCGTCGCCTCGCCGCTCTCGGCTTCGCCGCTTTTGCCGCCCTCTGGTTCCCGCAGGCGGCACGCGCCTACGGCGTCGCCGACGTACTTGCGGCGCCGTTCCCGGATAATTTGGCGGCGTCACCCGATGGCACCGTGCTGGTCTGGAAAGTCGACGCGAGCGGCGTGCGCAACCTGTATACGAACGCCGGCGGCAGCGTGCACGCCATTACGCACTATACCGCCGACGACGGACAAGATATCGACACGCCGCAGATTCTGCCGGGCAACGACGGCGTCGTGTATCTGCACGGCGGCGTCGAAGACCAGGCTGGCGGCGAGAATCCGAATCCAATCCAACAAGTACCGCCGCCGGCGCGCGCGATCTTCGTCGTGCCGTTGACGGGACGCGGTGATCCCGTGCAGATCGCCGAGGGCAACGCCGTCTATCTCTCGCCCAAAGGTGACGCCATCGCGTTCACCACCGTGCAAGGCCAGCTCGGGACGGTCTCACTCGCGAAGAGCGGCGACACCTTCACCGCCGGAAAACCGGAGATGCTGCCGATTCGCGGCACCGTGTCCGACATCTCGTGGTCGCCCGACGGTTCGAAGATCGCCTTCACCAGCGCGCGCGGCGGCGATCACTCGTTCATCGTGATCTACACGCCGGCCAAACACGCCTATGTCTACGCGACGCCGGATTTCACGCAGGACGATTTTGCCGCGTGGTCGCCGGATAGCTCGCGCGTGGCCTTCGTGCGTATGCCCGGAGCGAAGATCGGCGAGACCGTTTATGACGAGAGTACGTTTGAGTCGAACGATTCGTCGAAGACGCCGTGGGCGATTTGGGTCGCGAACGCGAACAGCGGCAACGCACGCCGTGTGTGGACGGCTCGTCCGGGTATCGGGCACGCTTTTTATCCGTCGTCGAGCACCGCGCAACTGTGGTGGATGACCGGCAACCGGATTGCGTTCACCTGGGAAGGCGACGGTTGGGCCCATCTCTACGCGGTTTCCGCGAACGGCGGACCGGCGACGCGTTTGACCAGCGGGCAATTCGTGGTCGAGACGGTCGCGGAGTCGCTCGATCATACGCGTCTGCTCTATGCGACCAATGAAGGTGCGATCGACGAGCGCCACATTTGGGTCGTCGGGCTCGACGGTCATCCCAAAGCCCTGACACATGGCCCGAGCAATCAATGGGCCCCGACGCCGCTGAGAAACGGCGGCTTCGCCTTTATCGACGGCTGGTACGCGGCGCCGCCCGTCGTGACGATTGCCGGCAATCCCGCGGCGAGACTCGTTGCGGTGAAGGCGCCGGCGAATTATCCCGCGTCGCAGATGGTGCGTCCGCGGCTCATCACTTACAAATCCTCGGACGGATGGACGATCCACGCGCAGCTCTTCGTGCCGCGCCACGTGAACGGCAAGCTGCCGGCTATCGTCTTCGATCACGGCGGTCCGCCGCGACAGATGCTCGCCGGCTTCCATTACATGGAGCCCTACACGCATCTCTACGAGATGAACCAGTATCTCGTCAATCGTGGGTTTGTCGTACTCTCGATCAACTATCGTCTCGGGATCATGTACGGTTACAAGTTCCGCAACCCGCCGGACGGCGGCTGGCACGGCGGCTCGGAGTATAAAGACGTGCTCGCCGGCGCGAAGTGGCTCCAGAAGCAAAGCTACGTGAACCCCAACAAGGTCGGTATCTACGGGCTCTCGTACGGCGGTCTGCTGACCGCCCTCGCGCTCGCGCGCAACTCCGACGTCTTCAAAGTCGGCGCGGACTTCGCCGGTGTCCACGATTGGCCGACCTGCTTCGACAAGATGTACGGCCACCCGGTGGGGACGCCGGAACAGCGGAAGATCGCGCACATGTCCACCGCTGAAGGCTACCTCGATAGCTGGACGTCGCCGGTCTTCATCGAGCAGGGCGATGACGATCGCAACGTACCGTTCTCGCAAGGCGTCGACCTGGCGACGAAGCTGCGCAGTCGTGGCGTGACGGTGAAAACAGAGGTCTTCCCCGACGAGGCGCACGAGAATCTCGTCTGGGCGCACCTGGTCGAGCAATATCGCGAGGCGGCGGATTTCCTGGCGAAATACCTGCAACCGGCTCGTAGCTAGCTTGGAATTTCAAGCGAAAGAATCGTTCGTTTGGGTGTAGTGACGAGCTAGCGTATGATGCGAAAATCCGGACCAGGGAGGGTCCGGGTGTGAGGCTTCAACCGTTATTTCTCTTGTTGGCATCGTCCGCAGCGCTGGCCGCGTGCGCGGGCGGCGCTGCGATGAACGCGGCGCGCTCGAGCAACGGCGTGCTTCCGGCTACCAAGCATCCCGAAGCGAGCGCCACCGTCGTGTCGCTCGGCAGCTACAATATCAATCCGAGTAAGGTTTTTATCGCCGGCATCTCGTCGGGCGGCTTCATGGCGGTGCAGATGCACTTCGCGTTCTCCGGCACGTTCAAGGGCGCGGCGATCTATGCCGGCGGCCCCGATGAGTGCGCGCAGGACAGTGAGACGACGGCGCTCGAGGACTGCGGCGGCGACGGCACGTACGGCAGCGAGCTCACGCCGTCCGAGAACTTCATCAATGCCAATCAAGACACGGCGGGTATGGATCCGGTGAGCAATATCAGCGGGCAAGAGGTCTATCTCTGGTCCGGTACCGGCGATACCGTCGTCCCGCAGAAGACGATGAACGACCTGCAGACGGAATACCAGCACTACGGTGCCACCGTAACCTATGACAACTCGTTCGACGCCGAACACGGCTGGGAGTCGCTGGACGGTACGGTGTCGTGCGACACGCTGTCGAGCCCGTACATGATCCTCTGCGATCAGGGCAGCACGCCGTACGACTCACAGAAGAAGTGGCTCACGCTCTTCTTCGGAACGCTGAACGCCCGCAACAGCGGGACGTTGAACGGAAGTCTCATGCAGTTCAGCCAGTCGCCATACGGCGGCGGTTCGAACTCGCTCGACACGACGGGGTATATCTTCGTTCCGCAAAGCTGTGCGAGCGGCACGCAGTGCGGGCTCGTCGTCGCGCTCGACGGATGCGAGCAGTATCAAGGGGTGATCGGCGACGAGTTCGTCACCTTGGCCGGACTCGACGAGTACGCCGATACCAACGACTTCATCGTGCTCTATCCGTATCAGACGGAGTCGAGCAGCAATCCCGAAGGGTGTTGGGACTGGTGGGGCTACACCAACTCGAGCTATGCGCTCAAGAGCGGCGTGCAGATGACGGATGTCGATGACATGGTGAAGCACGTGATGGGCGGTACGTCGTCAACGCCGACACCGGCGCCCACACCGACGCCGTCGCCGACGGCGGCACCCAGCTCGACGCCCTCGCCGACCCCGACGACATCACCGACGCCGTCGCCCACGGCAACGCCGCCCTACTCGCAAGAGCAGACGAATACGGTGGTCGAGTTCTACGCGGAAGGCGACATCACGCTGCAAGAATACCTCGAGCTCGGCCAGGCGTACGGCTACGATAGCGAGATCACGCTCTACGATTGCAACGGCACGTGGACCGACTCTTCGACCTGTGGCCCAATGACGTACTGACGCATTGGCGCGCTTGGTGCACCGCGCCGGGGAACCCGGCGCGGTGTTGAACGCTCCTCCATGAAGACTCCGCTGACGCCGCTCGAATTCATGCGCCGCACGCGCCGGCTCTACGCCGAGCGCGAGGCCGTGGTCGACGAAGCGCTGCGGTTAACGTACGCCGAGTTTTTCGACCGGTGCGATAAATGGTCGAGCGTTTTAGCCAGTGTCGGGATCCGTAAGGGCGACCGCGTCGCGTACATCGCGCCGAACACGCACGCATTGCTGGAGGCGTTCTACGCCGTGCCGCAACTCGGTGCGATTCTGGTTCCGATCAACTACCGGTTGGCGCCCAAGGATTTTGCGTACATCATCAGCCATAGCGGCGCACGCGTCGTCTGTGCGCACGCCGATCAGCTCGACCCCGTCGACGCGATTCGCAGCGAAATTCCGGGAGTCGAGCACTTCTTCGCGCTCGAAGGCGACGGCCGGTCCGGCTGGGTCGACTACGAAGCCGAAGTCGCGCGCGCGTCGGGAACGTTCGAGCGGCCGGAGATCGCCGAAGACGATCTGATCACGATCAACTATACCAGTGGAACGACGGCGAATCCCAAGGGTGTGATGATTACCCATCGCAACGCCTACGTCAACGCGATCGGAACGCTCGTGCACGTGCACATGACGCCCGGCGAACGGTATCTCTGGACGTTGCCGATGTTCCATGCCAACGGCTGGACGTTCGTGTGGATCGTGACGGCTGCGGGCGGAGCGCACGTCTGCTTACGCAAAGTGGAGCCTGCGCGCGTCTTCGACCTTGCGAGCGGCGAGCGCATCTCGCTCCTGTGCGCTGCACCGACGGTGCTGATCGGCATTGCGAACGCGCCGGAGGAGCTTCGGCGCATGGCGCCGCGCGGCATTCGCGTGCTTACGGCCGGCGCACCGCCCGCGGCAGCGACCATCGAACGCGTGGAAGGCGAGCTCGGATGGGAGGTCACGCAAGTCTACGGCCTGACCGAGACCGCTCCGTTCATCACGATCTGCGAACCACGACCGGAACATGCGACGCTGCCCGCGATGGAACGGGCGAAGATCAAAGCGCGCCAAGGCGTCGAGCTGATCACCTCCGGTGAGCTCGTCGTCGTCGACGGCCAGGGTCGGGAAGTTCCGCACGACGGGACGACCGTCGGGGAGATCGTCGTGCGCGGCAACGTGGTGATGGAGGGGTATTACAACGACCGCGACGCCACCGAGCGCGCGTTTGCCGGCGGCTACTTCCACAGCGGCGACGCTGCGGTGGTTCATCCCGACGGCTACGCCGAGATTCGCGACCGCATCAAGGACGTGATCATCAGCGGCGGCGAGAACATCTCATCGGTCGAGGTCGAGGGCGTGTTGCTTCGGCATCCCGCGGTTGCGGAGGTCGCGGTCGTCGGCATGCCCGACGAACAGTGGGGCGAGGCTCCGCATGCGTTCGTCATCGTGCGCGCCGGCGCGAGCGTTACCGACGCGGAACTCCGCGCGTTCGCTCGCGACTCGATGGCGCACTTCAAAGTCCCAAGGGCATTCCACTTCGTGGAGGAGTTGCCGAAAACCGCGACCGGCAAGATCCAAAAGTACGTGCTGCGCGGAAGGAGATCGTCGATCGCGGCCCAGTGATCGACGGCGACTACGCGACCGCGCGAACGAACTTCGCCTGATCGACCGCGCCGTAGAACGCGCTGTTCGTCTCGCTGATGCCATGTGAAGCCCATGGGTCGATCTGCTTCGGGGAGAGCGGTGCGTGGATCGTCGGCCCTACCGCGTCGGCGTAGCTCGAGCCGTCGAACGGACCGAAGTCGCGCGCTTCCTTATGCGCCACGATCAGGCCGCGCGTCGCCTCCGCTGCCGCGCGTGCGTCGGCACGAAGTTGCGCGGACAGCGTGACGTCGGAGGCGACGGCGTTATACAGCGCGATCGCGGGGCGGTCGGCGTGCCACGGCATGTCGGGGGTCGCCGCGGAGAAGCGCACCATGCCGTCGACCGAGGCGACGTCTCGCCGGATTTGGCTGCGATCGGCCGTATCGGCGGCGACGGCGTCGTTGAAGGTCTTGATGGCGCGTTCGGCATTTGCGACGCGCTCCGGCGAGCAGTCGAGTACGTCGAAGGCCGCCGCGGTGCCCTCGCGCATCGTCCCGTCGACGACAGCCCTCGCCATGGCGCTGGGATCGTTCGCGTTGCGCGCGATCGCGTCGGCGACGGAGGTCGGCACGCCGGGTGAAATCATCGTCTCGGGGCTTGCGGCGAGATACGTCACGCCGGCGCGCGAGAGCGCGTCGGCGAAGCCCATCGTCGACATGAGGCATTGATTGGCGACGACGCCGTCGATGGTGCGGCCGGCATCTTCGGGATGCTCTTTGGCATGTAGCGCAACGCCGTCGGCGATCGCCTGCGCCATGTCCGGCATGCTCATCACCGCTCCGGTGTGCGTTTCGAGCCCGCCGCCGTCGCCGCCGCCGTGATCGACCAGGTCGATCCAGGTCTGCTTCGCGCCGGAGGCCTGCGCATTATCGAGCGTCTGCGCCACGAACGTCGCAAGATTCGCCTCGCTCGCCATGTTGCGCGCCTTGCCGGTCTGCGGGTCGCGAATCTCGCCATCCGCAATGGTGAACGTGTCGGTGCGTTTTCGGCCCTCCACGAGATCACCGTCCTCGACGCGCAAGCCGGTGGTATCTTCGACGGTGTACTCGACGGCGCCGTCGCGCTCGCTCGACTGTAGCGCTTGGGCGATCGTAAGTGACTGCGATGCGTCCAAATTGTTATCGCCGTCGCGATAGATGCCGAACTCGAGCGCGCGACGAGAGGGTGTGGTGGGGGTTGAGACTTGCACTTCGTTCCTCCAAAGGCATTGGTGAAGTGCAAGTCCACTGCGCGCAGCACGCCGTTTGGAAGCAGGTAGAAACCCCCGTTTTCTGCAATTTCTCAAACGATGACGACGCGTGCGCGTGTGGGTGCCGTTGTCTTTTGCGCGTTGGGCTCGCTCGCGGCGTGCTCGTCGTCGCGCGGCTACGTGCCGCCCTCAGCCATCATGCCGCCCTCGGCCACCGCAACGCCCTCGGCCACCGCGACGCCCTCGGCCACCGCGTCGCCGGCGCCGGGAGCAGTGACGCTCTCGGCGAGCAGTCTGGCCTTCAGCGCCGCCGGCGCGAGCGACGCTCAGGCAGTGACAGTGACACAAGTCAACTATAGCGGTAGCTTCACCGCCTCGACGACGACGTGCAGCGGGATCGCTACGATCTCGCCCGCGAGCGGCACCTCGTTTACGGTGACGCCCGTCGCGGCAGGAAGCTGCGCGTTCACGATCGCGGGCGGCGGAGGGCAGAGCGCGACGCTTTCGATCGGCGTTACGACCACCACGGTGGGAGGTTCGTAAGATGCGCACGCTCGCGCTGGTCGCGATCGCAGCGCTTCTTGCCGGATGTGGCGGTGGCGGTTCGACGCCTAGCGTCGTTTCCCAGCCGCCGGCGCAGCAAAAGGCACAGGACGTCAATGTTTCGTTCACCATCGTCGTACCCACGGCGAGCGGCGCGAAACTGCGCCGCGTGCCGAATTATGTTTCCGCGTCGACGAAATCCGCCTCGATCGCGGTCGGCAGCGCGACGCCGGCCACCGTGAACTGCACGACGACGTGCAGCGGCACGGTAAGCGCACCGGTCGGCAGCGATACGTTCACCGTGAACCTCTACGACGCAACCAACGGCACCGGCAACCTGCTCTCGACCGGAACATTGATGCAAACGATCGTTGCGAACACCGCAAACAGCGTGAACGTGACGTTCAACGGCGTCGTGAACTCGCTCGCCGTCGCGATTGCCAACGTGGTGACGCCGGGCACTGCCGGATCGGTCGGCGTGACGGTGAGCGCGCTCGATGCCGACGGCAACACGATCGTCGGACCCGGGGTGTACGTGAACGCAAGCGGCACGCCGGTGACGATCGCACTGAGCAATTCCGATACATCGGGAAATTCGACGCTGTCTCAAACGTCGATCACGCAACCCGCGACCGGCATCGAGCTGAATTACACCGCCGCATTCGATGTGAATCCCATGATCTCGGCGTCGGCGAGCGGATTCACCACCGCGAACGCGGCGGTCGCATTTCCCGCGCCGACGCTCACCGCGCTGAGCACGCCAAGCGGTATGGCCGGCGCCACCCTGAGCGAGACCGTGATCGGGACGAATTTCGTGAGCGGAAGCACGACGGTCGCGGTAAACGCCAACGTCACCGTGAGCAGCGTGAACGTGACGAGTTCGACCTCGCTAACGGCGAGTTTCGTCATCGGCGGCGGCGCTCCGTTCGGCCAGCAAAATGTTACGGCGACAACCAATAACGGCGCGAGCAACACGTTTTCGCTCGACGTTGCAACGAGCGGTATCATCGTAACCGCGCTCACCGATGCGAATCCGGGTTCGCCTGCGGGCACCGGGACGGGAAGCGGCAGTCCAAATTACGATCTGCGCGGTGCGATTCTCGCAGCGAACGCGGCCCCGGGCAGCGCGATCACATTCAGCGGGTGCACGGTCGCCGCGCCATGCACGATCACACTCGGCGGTCCACTGCCGCCGATCACCGCGAACACGATCATCGACGGCGGTACGTACGGAAGCGTCATCATCAGCGGGAACGATA
>DATJRM010000081.1:0-29416 GCA_035504755.1 Candidatus Acidiferrales bacterium | reverse complement strand
TCGTGCGCTTGAGGTCCAGGATCTCGCCGCGCACGTCGACCGTGATCTTCTTCGAAAGGTCGCCGCCCGCCACGGCGGTGGTCACTTCGGCGATGTTGCGAACTTGCGCAGTGAGGTTCGAGGCCATGACGTTGACCGAATCGGTCAAGTCTTTCCACGTGCCCGAGACGCCGCGCACGTCGGCCTGTCCGCCGAGGATGCCTTCGGAACCGACCTCGCGCGCCACGCGCGTTACTTCCGACGCGAAGGCGTTGAGCTGATCGACCATGGTGTTCATCGTGCGCTTGAGATCGAGGATCTCGCCGCGCACGTCGACGGTGATCTTCTTCGAGAGGTCGCCGCCGGCGACGGCGGTCGTCACTTCGGCGATGTTGCGAACTTGCGCCGTAAGGTTCGACGCCATCGTGTTGACCGAGTCGGTCAAGTCTTTCCACGTGCCCGCGACGCCCTGCACCTCGGCTTGTCCGCCCAGCCGCCCTTCGGAGCCGACCTCGCGCGCGACGCGCGTCACCTCCGAGGCGAAGGCGTTGAGCTGGTCGACCATCGTGTTCATCGTGCGTTTGAGATCCAGGATCTCGCCGCGCACGTCGACGGTGATCTTCTTCGAGAGATCGCCGTTGGCGACCGCGGTCGTCACTTCGGCGATGTTGCGCACTTGCGCGGTGAGATTACCGGCCATCGTATTGACCGAGTCGGTGAGGTCTTTCCACGTGCCGGCGACGCCTTCGACCGCGGCTTGACCGCCGAGTTTTCCTTCCGAACCGACCTCGCGCGCGACGCGCGTTACTTCCGAGGCGAAGGCGTTGAGCTGATCGACCATCGTGTTGATCGTGTCTTTGAGCTCGGCGATCTCGCCGCGGACGTCGACGGTAATCTTCTTGGAGAGATCGCCGCGGGCGACGGCGGTCGTGACGTTGGCGATGTTGCGGACTTGCGAGGTGAGGTTGCCGGCCATCGTGTTGACCGAATCGGTGAGGTCTTTCCACGTGCCGGCGACGCCGGTCACCTGCGCTTGGCCGCCGAGGATGCCTTCGGAGCCGACCTCGCGGGCGACGCGCGTCACTTCCGAGGCGAAGGCGTTGAGCTGATCGACCATCGTGTTGATCGTGCCCTTGAGTTCGAGAATCTCGCCTCGGGCTTCGACGGTGATCTTTCTCGAGAGGTCGCCGTTGGCAACCGCGGTCGTCACGTCGGCGATGTTGCGAACTTGGGCCGTGAGGTTGCCCGCCATCGTGTTGACCGAATCGGTGAGGTCTTTCCACGTGCCGGCGACGCCTTTGACGATTGCCTGGCCGCCGAGTTTTCCTTCAGAACCGACCTCGCGCGCGACGCGCGTCACCTCGGACGCGAATTCGTTCAAACGGTCGACCATTTTATTGATGGTTTTGCTGGAGCGCAAGAACTCGCCGCGCAACGGATGGCTATCCGTCTCGAGCGGCATGCGTTGCGAAAGATCGCCGTTTGCCACCGCGCCGAGGACGCGGCCCGCTTCCGACATCGGAAAGACCAGGTCATCGATCAGCTGGTTGACCGACTCGATGCTCTCGCGCCACGCTCCCGTCATCCCCGGAGCCGCGGCGCGCTTTCCGATCGAACCCTCACGCCCTACCGTCTCGCTGATGCGCGCGAGCTCCTCGTTGATATGTTGATTGCGCTCAACACATGCGTTGAAGGCATCCGCGATTTCACCGTCGATGCCCACGAGGTCGAGCGGCAGACGCACGCGAAAGTCGCCGTCGCGGAAAGCTCGGACGGCGGCAAGAAGTGTGGGTTGGCTCAATTTTCCAGGTTCGGCCGTGGCCGTAAAATCGTCACGGACTGTAGACGACATGGTATCGCCCTCGCGTGTGAGTCGGTAAGGAAGCTCTTACCCGGTACGGCCGCCACTAAACAGGATAGCGCTAGCCGTTTACCCGTGTCCCAAATCGGGCACCAATGAGTCTGAGCGGGAGCGCTGAGAGGAGTAGAAGACCGGCACACCATGGTTGAAAGCCGTGACCGTACCGGACGAACAGCGGCGTCACAGATGCTGATCGCCGACCATATCGCGCGCCTCTGCGCCGGCGCGTTTGCCGAACTTTGCGCGATCTACGTGCGTGCCAGCCCCGGCCCTCCGATTGCTTTTGCGACGCGCGACCCCGGTCGCTACCAAAACTTGAGTGAGGCGCCCCTCGACGATCGCTATGCGGATCTTGCCCGAGCGGCCGGTCTCGACCGCGTCCTCAACCAGCCGCTCGTCGTTGATGGCAGCGCGATGGGGTCGGTGGTCCTGGCGGCCAGCACGACGAGCAGGCTGGCCGAGGTCACGCCGGAGCTCTGCGAGAGCATCTGCTCGATCCTTTCGAATGCGATCGCGCAGGCGCTGCAGCTCGACCACCATCACCGTGTCTCCGAACGCCTTCAGCGCGCGATGTTGCCGACACGGCTGGCAGACGTCAGCGGGATCGCGTTCGACGCCGCCTACCGGCCCGCCAGCAGCGAGGCCGAGGTCGGCGGCGACTGGTACGACGCGTTCGATATCGGCAACGGCACGATCGGCATCTCGGTCGGCGACGTCACCGGACATGGCCTCGAGGCGGCGATCACGATGAGCGAGATTCGCAGTGCGATTCGCGCCGCGGCCGCGACCCACTCCTCCCCGGTCGCCCTGCTCGATGCGGTCGAAATGATGGTCAGCTCGCAAGGCTTGGGCGTCGCAAGCGCGATCGCCGGCATCTACGACTCGACCACACGGGTGCTTCGCTACGCCTGCGCCGGTCATCCGCCGCCGGTGCTCGTCACGTCGTCGGGTGAGGCCTATCTGCTTCCCGGCGGCGGCCTCTTGCTCGGCCTCGGACAGCCGGCATCTTCGCCGGAGCGAACGCTCACCATCGCCCCGGGAGCGACGTGCTTCTTTTATACAGACGGGCTGACCGAGCACCATCGCGATCTCTTGGCCGGAGAGGAGCGCTTGCTGAGCGCGCTCGAGGCGATGGCTTCGCAGGGAGCGCTGACCGCCGAAGAGCTCCACGCCCGCATCATCGGTGCGGGGCCGAACCTCGATGACTGCGCGACGCTCGTGTTGCGGCAAGATCATACCGGCGCGACGGCGGTGGAGCGTTACACGTTTAGCTCGCTGCCGAACTCGGCGCGTCTGGCGCGTGACTCGATTCGCTCGTTCGCGCAACGGTGCGGTGTCGACAGCATGCGGCTCTTCGACGTCGTTATCGCGGGCGGCGAAGCGGTCGCCAATGCGATCGAGCACGGAAGCGCTTCACCTGGAACGACCTTCAGCATCGAGCTGGCGGCCGGCCCGGCCCAGATGCTGGTTCGCGTGGAGAGTGCGGGCCACTGGCGGACCGCCCCGTCGCAGACCGATCGCGGACGCGGCGTCGCCATCATCCGGACCTGCGCAAAGAACGTCGAGATTCGCTCGAGCGCGGAGCGCACGCAATTGACGATGACCTTCGACGTGCGCTAGCGCCGCCGGGTTCTAGAGTCCGAAATACGCCTCACGCACGGCATCGCTTGCCTCGAGTTGCTCGCGCGTTCCCGACAGCCGTACGCGACCGCCGTCGATCAGATAGCCGCGATCGGCAAGCGGCAAGAACGCGACGTTTTGCTCGGCGAGCAGCAGCGCCGTTCCTTCGCCGATCGACGTGCGCAGCACGTGAACGACTTGCTTCACGAAGACCGGCGCCAATCCCGAGGACGGTTCATCCATGAGCAGCAGCTTCGGTCCCGAGATGAGGACTTTGGCGATGCCGAGCATTTTGCGCTGACCGCCGGAGAGCGAGGCTGCGGGCTCGCGCCGCTTCGCAGCAAGATCGGGAAAGAGATCGAAGAGCCGCTCGCTGCGGCGACGCACCTCTCGCGCACTGAGGAAGTATCCGCCCAGTCGAATATTCTCTTCGATCGTGAGCGGGCCGAATACGCCCTGCTCCGACATGAACGCGATCCCGCGCTTGATGCGCTGATCCGGCGAGTCATGCTCGATCGAGACGCCGTCGAAGCGGATCGCGCCGCGCCAGGCCGGGAGCAACCCGACGATCGTACGGAGCAGCGTCGTCTTGCCGGCGCTGTTCGCGCCCAGCAACAAAACCGTTTCGCCGCTTTCGACGGCGAGATCGATTCCCCACAGCACCTGGATCGCACCGTATCCCGACTCGAGCTCCGCAACGTCCAACAACGGCACGGCGCTCACCCGCCGATGAACGCGGCAACCACGTCCGGGTTGCGCGACGCGTCTTCCAGCGAACCTTCGAAGAGCATGCGGCCGGCATTGAGCACCATCACACGTTGGGCGATCCGGTTCAAAAAGTCGAGCAAATGCTCGACGACGATGAGCGCGATGCCGCGTGCCGCCAAGCTGCTCAAGAGCGTGGCGACGACGCTCAGCTCGCCCGGATTGAGACCGGCGCCGATCTCGTCGACCAGCAGAAGTTTCGGTCCCGTCGCGAGCGCCCGGCCCAGGTCAAGACGCTTTTGCTGATTGACGGTGAGTCCGGAGGCAAGCTCGCCGGCGTGCCGCGCGAGTTCGACTTCTTCGAGTACGGCGTCGACGTCGACGGGTGTGTGCGCGCCGAAGTACGCCGCGACCTCGATGTTTTCGCGCACCGTCATCGCGTGAAACGGCTTGGGCACTTGAAACGTGCGGTTGATGCCGAGCGGCACGCGCCGGAAGGCCGGCAGCCGGTCGATACGCCGGCCGCAAAACGTGATGCTGCCGGCGTCGGCGTGATAGACGCCCGAGATCACGTTGATCGCGGTGGTTTTGCCGGATCCGTTCGGTCCGACCAGGCCGAGAATCTCGCCCGGCGCGACGGTAAAGTTCACGCCGTCGAGCGCTGCGAGGCCGCCGAAGCGTTTGACGACGCCGTCGAGCTCGAGCAGCGGTTCAGATGACACGAACGCCTCGGCGCGTCAGGAGCGACATCAATCCGTTGGGAAGAAAGAGCACGAGCACGACGATCAGCAGCCCGTAGATGAATTCGAAATATTGCGGGGCCGAAATGCCGACGGTGTTATAGATCGCGTACAGCACGACGGCCCCGATGACCGGTCCGAGGACCGTGCCGACGCCGCCGAAGAGCGCGAAGACGATTGCGAAGACCGAGATCTGCAACGTGAAGACCGCGTCGGGGTAGAACACGGAGAGATTCCACGCATAGGCTCCTCCCGCGAGGCCCGCGACACCGGCCGAAATGAGCCACACGACCAGGCGCTGGCGCACGACGTCGATCCCTGCCATCGAGGCGCTGGTCGGATCTTGGTTCATCGCACGCAGCGCCATGCCGAAGCGCGAAAAGCGAAAGTGCGCCGCTAATCCCGTTGCAAGCAGTGCGATCGCGAGCATCGTGAAATAGCTTGCCGTCGGATTGTACACCTGATCGATCTTCAAACCGTACGGGCCGCCGGTAACGCTGGCAAGGTCCTGATTGGAGAAGATGTTGTAGAGGATCTGCGATGCCGCGAGGCTCGCGATCGCGAAGTAGGCGCCCGCCAGGCGAAGCAGTGGGCCGAGGATGATCGCGACGATGACCGTGCAGATGCCGCCTAAGGCGACGCAGGCGATCGCGGGCACGTGCGTGTGCAGCACCAGGAGCGACGTCGCGTATGCACCCGTGCCGAAGAAGCCGACGTATCCGAACGGCAGATATCCGGTGAAACCGTAGAGCAGGTTGAGCCCTTGAGCGAGCGCGACGAAGGTCATCATCGAGAAGAGCAGGCTACGATTGCCGTAGAGATGCGGAGCAACGATAAAGGCGAGCGCGATCGCGGCGAGGGTTAGCGCCGAGGGCACGATCGTGCGCAGCCGGTTCGGCTCGGGCGGCAGCGTTTCGTTCAATTCACGTGACCCGCACGGCTCTGCCGAGAAGCCCGGCGGGGCGCAGCAGCACGATGATGACCAAGAGTGCGTAGGGCACCATGTTCGACCACGACGGCAGGAACGTTTGCATGAAGAGCGTGCCGATCCCGAAGACCAATCCGCCGATGATCGTACCCAACGGGTTGCCCAGCGATCCGATGATGATGACGGCAAACGAGGTGGTCGTGAGTTCGTTTCCGATGTCGGGCGAGATCGAACCGAGCAGATAGGGAACGAAGACACCCGCGATACCCGCCAATGCGAGACCGATGACGAACGAGAGGGCGGAAACGCGTTGCACGTCGATCCCGGTCGCGAGCGCTTCGTCGCGATTTGCGATGATCGCGCGAGTCGCGAATCCTAGGCGCGTGCGCGTGAAGTAGAGGTAGAGCGCCGCGGTCACGAGCAGACTCATCGCGACCGCGACCCACCAGGCGTCCGGAAAACTCTGCCCGAGCGCGCTGAGGTTCCCCGAACCGAGCGCATCCTGCGGCAACGAACGTTGATCGGCGCCGAAGACCGCGACCAGGATTGCGTCGATCATCTGGGCGATCCCGAAGAACAAGATGAACGACAGCATCTCGGGGTCGCGGCTGGCCTGCAAGCGGGGGACGACAGCATAGTAGAGCGGCAGCCCGACGACTATCGCACCGGCGATCGCAAGCAGAACGCCGAAGATCGGATTGAGACCCAAACGCGCGCTCAGGAGAAACGCGCCGTAGCCGCCTAGCAGCACGAACTGGCCGTGAGCGATGTTGATCATGCGCATGACGCCGAAGATCAGGTTGAGCCCGATCCCCACCAGCGCAAAGAAGATCCCGTAGAGGATCCCGCCGATCAGCGCGTACTCGAGAAGGCTCATCGGCGGGATCTATGCGCCGTTATTGTTGCGGTGCGGGGTAAACGGCTTTGCCCGTCGCCTTGTCTTGCGGGTAGACGACCACGAACTTGTTCGCGGTGCCTTCGGGCACGATCTGCGCAACCGGCAGCAGTTCGCCGAGCTGCGCCCCATTCTCGTTGATCTTGAACGCTCCGAGCAGCGTCGTCGTACTGCCGGACATCGCCATCAACGCCGAGTGGAAGTCGAGTTGCGTGAACTGCGGGGCTCTGGCAAGCATCTCCCCGACGATGAGCCCGTTGTTGTAACCGGCTGCGTTGAGGAAGTTTGGCGCAACCTTGTTCGCAGCGGTGAATGCCTTCACGAATTCCGCGGTGTTCATCCCCGTCGTGACGTGAGGATAACGTACCAGCGGCGGCGTGGGATACGTGTAGGTGTACGCCAGGGCCTTGGCGCCGACGTTCTTCGTGATCAGGGAGATGAGCTGACCTGGGAAGATCGTGAACGTCATGTTGAAGTGCAAGCCGCTCGAGGTGAGATCGCGCAAGAACGCGATGTCGTTGGGAGCGTAACCGAACTCGAGGACGGCGTCGGGATGCGTCGCCGCGATCGTGTGCAGTAGCACGGCGTAGTTCGACTCGGTGGTCGGCACGCCGTTATAGTAGACCGGCGTAACCCCGCCCTGTCCCAAAACGGATTTGAGCGTCTCCGCCTGCGACGCGTCGAAGTCGTTCGAATCGTACAGGATGGCGACGCGCTTCAATTTCTGAGCGAGGATGAACTGCGCGAGCGGAACCGGCCAGACGGCCGACGACGGGATGCTCACGTCGGCGAGATAGTCGGTCTTCTTCGTGAAGAAGTTCGCGCCCGAGCCCGTCGGATCGATGAGCAGCATGTGATGCTCGGCCGCCAGGGGGATGGCAACGGAGGTGAGCACGGAACCGAAGTCGGCGATCAACACGTCGACTTTGTCCTGCGTAATCAGTTGGTTGTACAAGGTCGTGGCGGTCGTGGTCGAGCTCTGGTCGTCGTACGCGATGATCTTGACGGGGATCTTCTTATTGAAGGCCTTGACGTACACGCCGCCGTCTTTGTTGACCAGCGACGCCCAATATTGCAACCCCTGGTACTGACCCTGTGAGGCAACGGCAAAGGTTCCGCTGCTGGCATAGAGCGTGCCGATCTTGATGACGGACGGCGGCGCCGCAGCGTGTGCCGGACGGTAGACGCCGATTGCAGCGAGTCCGGCGAAGATAATGACAGCGGCTGCAACCAGCCACGTGGGACGAGAGACGGTCATCGTGGCTCTTTCCTCCATTCTACGTAGTAACGCGGATGTGACCCCGTCGATTTCATGTCGGACAAGAAAAGGAAAGGCGAGGAATCGACGGTTTAGGGAAGATGTGAAAGTGACCCTGCTCGACCAGGCACGCGCATACCTCGAACAAGGAGCGTATGCGCGCGCAAAAGAGGCCTATATCGCGGCGCTTCTGCCCGACCGGTACCATATCGACGGCATGCTGGGGCTCGCCGCGGCGTACGTCGGCCTCGAAGATTTCCCATCAGCGCATACCGTCCTCGCGCGCGCCGTTGCGCGTCATCCCCATCTCCCCGAGGCACATGCCGATCTGGGCGCCGTCTTGATCGAGCTCGACCAGCTTGCCGCCGCGCGTGAGGCCTTGCTCGATGCACTGCGCATCAGCCCGTTCATGCGGAAAGCCTGGTGCGCTCTGGGCGTCGTCTTCGAGCGGCAAGGCGATCTCGAGCAGGCGGACCATGCGTGGGCGCAGGCTTTTCGCGACGGCGGACCGGCGCTCTCGACGTTCCGCGGCGAGCGCGATCCGGTGCCGGTGCTGTTGCTCTGGTCCGCGGTCGACGGCAACGTGCCGGTGAAACCGTTCTTGGACGAGCGCGTCTTTCAATGGTCGACGTTGTTCGTCGAGTCGTATCTCGAGGGTATGCCGCTGCCGCCGCACGCGGTCGTCTTCAACGCCGTCGGCAATGCCGATCTCCCGATCCGGGCGCTCGAGCGGGCCGAGAGCATCGCGCGAGCCACGCACGCGCCGGTCGTCAATCAGCCGGCTCGCGTGCGCCGGACCGGGCGCGCTGCGGTGGCCGAGCGGCTGCGCGAGATCCCCGGCGTCGTGACGCCGCGTATGACGGCTGTTGCTCGCCGCGATCTGCGCGAGGGCCGCCTGCAGGGCTTGAGCTGGCCGCTGCTCATTCGTGCGCCGGGCTTTCACAGCGGCCGGTATTTCGAGCGCGTGAGCGAGCCCGCGGAGCTGCCGCGTGCGCTCGCGGCGGTGCCGGGCGAGGATCTGCTTGCCATCGAGTTTCTCGACACGCGCGAGGACGACGGCTGGTACCGCAAGTATCGCGTGCTCACGATCGACGGCAGGCTCTATCCGCTCCACGTGGCAAGCTCGCGCGACTGGAAAGTCCACGCGTTCAGCGCCGGCCGGCACGACGCGTTTGCGCTGGAGGGGCTCGATCCGCCGGCGCTCGCGGCACTGGAACGCGCAGCGGATGCGCTCGGACTCGATTACGGAGGTATCGACTTTGCACTCGCTGCCGACGGGCGCGTGGTGATCTTCGAAGCCAACGCGACGATGCGCATCGTCCCGGTGGGAAGCGGGCCCCGCGCGATCGACGGGGCCGCACGCCGTGCAGCCGAGGCGGCTGTCGCAATGATCGTACAGCGCGCTAAATGTACATAACGCGTGCTAGGCGTACGCCACGCGAAACGATCCCCGGAAACGCTCCGTTGCCACAAAAGGAACAATTTATAGTAAGCGCGATTTCATTGTCCTAGTTCCTGGACTGCTAGGCTTGCGTCGCGCTATGCGATGCCGATAGGAGCATTTAAGATATGTCGGATGGCAAAGTGGATCGGAAGTCTTTTCTAACGACGACGGCAGCCATCACTTCGGCTGGCCTCGTTACCGGCTTCCCTGCAATTCTTCGCAGTCGTGCGTCGGCGGCTGATACGCTCAACGTCGGGCTCAACTACGAATATACCGGCGTATACGCTGCGTATGCGCAAAGCGAGACGCGCGGCGCGCTGATGGCGATGGATCAATGGAACGCGCGTGGCGGCGTCATGGGCGGAACGAAGGTTGCAGCCGTCCAAGAAGATAACAACAACAATCCCGGCAACGCGGTTGAAAAAGCGCGCAAGCTCATTCTCGTCGAGCACTGCCCGGTGCAGATGGGCTCGATCAACAGCGCCGTCTCGCTCGCGATCAGCGGCGCTTGCAGCGCACTCAACTCCTTCTTCATCGATTCCGGCGGCCACGCCGACGCGGTGACCGGCGAGAAGTGCGAGTACAGCACGTTCCGCACGTGCCACTCCACCTGGATGGAAACGCACGCGACCGGCTATTCGCTGGCCAAGAAGTTCGGGAAGAAGTGGTACATGATCATTCCCGACTACGCGTTCGGCCACGCGTTGCAGGCGGGTTACCACGCCGTCGGCAAGCAGATCGGCGTCACGTTCGTGGGTGAAGATCTCACGCCGCTCGGTACGACCGACTTCAGCCCGTACCTGACCAAGGTGCTCGCGGCCAAGCCCGATCTGTTGCTCGTGCTCGTGCAAGGCGACGACTTCGTGAACTGCCTCAAGCAGACGACGCAATACGGCATCGTCGGCAAGGTGCCGATCGGCGGCCCACAGGTGGAGCTCGAAGCGGTCTGGGCGCTGCCGAAGGAAGCACGCGTCGGCTACTGGGGCGTCGAGTGGTACTACAAGGGCGCGAGCGTTCTCGGCAGCGGCAACAAACTGGCCGACGATTTCGTGAAGACGTATCGCAGCAAGTTCGGCACGCCGGCGACGGCGCGCAGCGCGTTTGGCTACATCACCATGGATCGTTTGCTGTGGACCGTGAACGAAGCCAAGAGCACGAACGCGGCGAAGATGGCCAAGACGCTCGAGGGAGCCCACTTCAACTCCCTATGGGAAGGCGGCGGGTACTACCGCGACGTCGATCACCAATTGATGTGGCCGATGTGGGTCGGGCAGATTCGCGCGGAGGGCACGGCGGAAGACAAGTACGATATCTTTGATATCGTGGATCGTCAGGAGGCCGAAGCGATCGAGCAGAGCGTGGCCGAAAAGAAAGCGGTCTGCCACATGAATTGGCCGACCTGACCACCTGAATTCCCCGGGAGTACCACTATGGCCCACATCGCCCCGGAGATCTTCAACGGCCTGATTCTGGGTGCGTTCTACGCGGTCGTCGCGATCGGTCTTTCACTCATCATGAATCTGACCGGCACGATCAACATGGCGCACGGATCGTTCATGACGCTCGCCGGATATCTGGCCTTCGCGATGGTCAGCGCGGGGACGAACTACTGGTTTGCGCTAGCGGTTGCTCCCATTTTGACGCTCATCGTGGGCGTAGCGTTGGAGCGGACGCTCATACGTCCGCTCTATCGCCGTGACCCGGTCTACAGTCTCCTGTTGACGTTCGGCCTCTCCCTGATCGCGGAAGAGACGTACCGGCTGGTTTGGGGCGACAACGGCGTACCGTTCTCGCCGCCGGCGTCGCTACAGAACGCGGTGTCGCTCGGATTCACCTATTTCCCGGCCTATCGCTTGTTCATCGCCGGCGTGCTGCTGGTCATCATCGTCTTGCTCGTGGTGTTCCTGCAACGTACGCGCATCGGATTGCGCCTTCGCGCGGCCGTGCAAGACAACGAAATGATCGCGGCACTCGGCACGAACACGCAGGTGCTCTATATGATGAACTTCGGGTTGGGCGTTCTGCTCGCCGGCATCGCCGGCGTCCTCGCGGCCGGGTTGCTCGGGCTCAATCCGCAAAGCGGCAACGCGCTGCTCATGCCCGCGTTCGTTACCGTCATCGTCGGTGGAATGGGCAGTATCTTCGGCGCGGTGGCGGGCGGGCTTTCGATCGGGTTGACGATCAGTATCGTCACCCTCTACATTCCCGCTGCGAGCGAGATCGCGATGTACGTCCTGATGGCGGTCATCCTGCTCGTGCGGCCGCGCGGCCTCTTCGGTGAAGAAGGCATCTTCGGATGAGGATGGGCAACCGGGCCGGCGTCGTCACGGCTGCCGTCGTCTGCGTCTTGTTGCTCTTCGTGCCGCAGATTGCACCGCACATTCATTTGGCGATCTCGATCTGCACCGAAGTCTTGCTCTTCGCCATGGCCGCCATGGCGGTCAACCTGCTGGTCGGGTATACGGGCGTGCTCCCGTTCGGCAACGCGGCGTTCTTCGGGCTCGGGGCGTACGGCGCCGGGCTCACGATCGAATATTGGCACGTCGGGTTTTTCAGCTCGATCGGTTTGGGGATCTTGGCTTCGCTGATCGGGGCGCTGCTGATCGGACCGTTTCTGCTGCGACGCCGGGGGATTTATTTCGCCTTGCTCATGATCGCGTTCGGGCAAGTGTTCTATTTCATCGCCTATCGCTTCACCGATATCACCGGCGGCGAGGACGGCATGAACTTCGCGCGCCCCGCCGTCGAGTGGCTTGGCTGGCAGCTCAAAGACGAGAATTTCTACTATGCGATGCTGGCGTTTTTCTTCATCGTCGGCATCCTCTTTTTGCTGTTGGTGCGGTCGCCGTTCGGACGGTCGCTCGTGGCGATCAAAGAGAATGAAACGCGGGCTCGTTATCTGGGTCTCAATACCGACCGCTTCATCTTCGTCGCGCTGCTCATCTCGGCTGCGATCGAAGGCTTGGCCGGGGCATGTTACGGATTGTCGATCATGTTCGCCTACCCGTTGATGCTGGACTGGCACAACTCGGGCAACATCGTGCTGATGACGATCCTCGGCGGCAGCGGAACGGTCTTCGGCCCGTTCTTGGGCGCGCTGATCTTTGTGATCGGCAACGACATTCTTTCGAGCGCCGTTCCGTGGTGGCAGATACCGCTGGGGGCGCTCTTCGTGGCGTGCGTGCTCGGGTTTCCCAAAGGCATTCTTGGCACGGTTCTCGATTTCTTCGAAAAACGGCGCGGGGGATTCGGATACGAAGCGCGCGACACGCTGCACAGTACCGTCTTGTCCGAGCGGGAGATTCAGCAGTGAGTGGGGTGATTTTCTCCGCCGAGAACGTCTCCAAACATTTCGGCGGCGTTCGCGCCGTCGAAAACGTCTCGCTGGCGATCGAGTCGGGCTCGATTCACGCGATCATCGGCCCCAACGGAGCCGGTAAGTCGACGTTGTTCAACGCGCTCTCGGGTTTCTACCGTTGCGATAGCGGCAAGGTCAGGTTCAAGGGCGTCGACATCACCAAGGCGCCGATCCACCAACGCATCGCGATGGGTATCGGCCGCACCTTTCAGACCTCGAGCGTCTTCCCGAACCTCTCCGTCTACGACAACTTGTTGATCGGCTTGCAGAGCGCGTCGAAATACGCCTTTCGTTTTCGGCCGATCGGTTCGGCGGCGCGCAAGACGATCGAGGAGAAGGCCGAGCGCCTTTTGGATTTCGTCAATCTTCGCGACTCCGCGCGCCGCCCGGTCGCAGAGCTCGCCCACGGGAGCCAACGATTGTGCGAGATCGCGATGAGCCTCTCGACCGATCCGGTCTTCGTCATGCTCGACGAACCGATGGCCGGTCTCGCCCACGCCGAATCGGAACGCGTCGTCGAGGTCATTCGTAAACTGCACAGCGACCTCGGATTGACGGTGCTCTTCGTCGAGCACAACATGCGCGTCGTGCTCTCGCTGGCTCAGCACATCATGGTGCTCGATCGCGGCAGAATGCTGGCCGAAGGAACGCCGGGCGAGATCAGCGGCAACGAGGCGGTACGCGATGCCTATCTCGGGAAGGAAGTCGTCGAGAATGTCTGACGCGTTTCTGTGCGTGGAAAAGCTCAACACCTATTACGGCAAGAGCCACATTCTTCACGACGTCGGGTTCGAGGTCGGTAAGGGCGAGCTGGTCGCGCTCTTGGGGCTCAACGGGGCCGGCAAGACGACGACGCTGCGCAGCATCCTCGGGCTCACTCGTCCGCGCAGCGGCGAGATCACGTTCGACGGCCGGGCGATCGCCGGTCTTTCGCCGTATCGGATCGCGCGCATGGGCGTGGGCTACGTTCCCGAAGGCCGGCGCATGTTTCCGACGCTCTCGACGCTCGAGAATCTGCAGTTGGCGGAGAACGGCCGCGTGGGTGAGTGGTCGATTCCGCGTGTGCTCGAGCACCTACCCAAGCTCAAAGAGCTTTCCGGGAGAAAAGCCGGCCGGCTCTCGGGCGGCGAACAGGAAATGCTGGCGATCGGCAGAGCGCTCGTATCCAATCCCCAGCTCATGCTCGTCGACGAGCCGTCGCAAGGGCTTGCGCCGCTCATCGTCGAGGACGTCTACCGGATCCTCACCGAGCTCAAGGCGCGCGGCGTCGCGCTCGTGCTCGTCGAGCAGAACGCTTTGCTCGCGCTCAAGATCGCCGACCGCGCCTACGTCATCGATGCGGGGCGCGTCGTCTATCAGGGCGAGGCAGCGACGCTTTCGGCGGATCGCAAGCGCATCGCGGATCTGATGGGTCTCACGGCGAGCGAACTCGCGTCGTAGGGGGCGGCCGCCGTGCTGCCGATACCTGTAGAGGCATGAAAACGCTCGGAACCGATGCCGCGCTCCACCCCGTGGTCGCGCCGATCGCGCAGGCGATCGCCGACGATCGCGTCACGACCCTGGCAGCCGTGCTTTCGCGGTTGTGCGCGCAGGGTGCCCTCGGTCCGGAGCTGTTTCTTCCGCCTCGTCCCGAGCGCTACGCGCGCAATCTCGTCTGGCTCGATCCGGGAAAGCGGTTCGTGGTCGTCGGCATGACGTGGGCCGTAGGTCAAGGGAGTCCGCTGCACGACCACGCGGGCTTATGGGGGGCCGAGATCGTCGTCGACGGCGTCATGAACGAAACGACGTTCGCGTTGCTCGAACGTTCCCAAGACGGCCGCTATCGTTTCGAGCGCAGCGTGCATCGCGTATCGGGCTCGGGTGCCATCGGCATCCTGAATCCGCCCTTGGAGTATCACGAGTTCGGCAACGGCGGGTCGACCGTTGCGCACACGCTTCACGTGTATAGCGGGGATCTGCGCAGCGCGCAGTGCTTCGCGCAGGACTCCGACGGCTGGTGGACCGCTCGCCGCGTCAATCTGTCGTACGCATGAACGCGTGGAGACTGGCTGCGTTCGTCGCTGCCGCCGCGATCGCGGCGGCAGCGAGCGGCGCGCAAGCGCAAGTGACCGATCGCGAGCTGCCGGTCGGTGACGCGACGACCCTCCGCCTCAATGTCAGCGGATCGATTCGTGTCATGCCGGTTGCCGGGTTGCGGGCGGTGAAATTCCACGTCGTCGACAGCGGCCCGTCGACTCCGCCGATGTCATTGAACACGTCTCGTACGGGCAAACGTCTCAACGTTTCGATCACCGGTCCGAGCCAAAACATTTTGCCGTTCGTGGGTGCAAGCGGTTACGAGTTGCAGGTCTCCTATCCGGCCGGGCTTCACCTGGATCTGCGGGAGTTCTCGGGCCGCGTCCACGTGGTGAACGTGGTGGCGTCGATGCAGGTCTACGACGCCGACGGGAACATCGCCGTCGACGATGCCGCGGCTCCGTTGACGGCGGAGGCCGATAGCGGTGACATTCTGGTTAGCCAGGCACATACTTCGCTGACGCTTTCGGCGGGCACCGGGAACGTCGACGCAACGCTCGCTCCCGGTTGGCGCGGAACCTTGGTGCGGCTCGAGGCCTCGAACGGCAATCTGCAGCTGCACGTGCCGTCCGGCTTCCGGGCTCACTTCGATCTGACCAGCGGTTCAGGCCATGTGTCCAACCCCTTGCGCGACACCCCCAAAGCGCCTCTGGTCTTCATGCTCACGGAGCAGGGCGACATCGCCGTCGCGACTTTGTAAAAAGTCACACATGGCCCAAGGGAGCCGAACGGCCTACGTCGTAGCCGGTGCCTTCGGGCAGGCACATCTCATCGAGCGGGTCAGTTTTTTCGGAGGTTTCGGGTGCGTCGCATTTCTACCGTAGCGCTTGTAGCGCTCGCCGCGTTGGTTCCCTCACTGGCGTCTGCCGCCGTCATCGATCCGACACTGGTTCCGGACGGGACGTACACCGTCAAGGTCGAGAAAGTCCAGGATGCACACACGCTGCTCGTTCTGATGCAAAACGGCGTGGAGACGACGTTGATCGCACAGGGCAGCGCCGACTTCAGCAAAGTCAAGGCTAACGACACGATCAAGATCTCGATTATCAAGGGAAAAGTGCCGGTCTTCGCCGAGGTTCAGTAGGGCGCGATTCGATTTGAGGGTAAAGGGTCCATGTATGGACCCTTCTTTCTTTCGGAGGTTATCGATGCGAACGCAGCAATCGATCGCCGTGACGCTCGTCGCGTGCATGCTGACCACGGCCGTCGCAGCCGCTTCCCTTGCGCCGGGAACTTTGCTCAACGGGACGATCACCCAAGACTATTCGAGCAATCATGCCTATGTCGGAGAGCGGGTCGAGCTGACCAACGTAACCAACGACGATGGCAGCGGGACGGTCACCCGCGGTCGTCTCTACGGCCAGGTCGTCGCCGTGCAACCGGCCGGCCAAGGCACACCCGGCAAGATTCGCTTTCATTTCAGCCGTCTCGTGCTTGCGAACGGCGCGGTCTACGCGGTCGATAGTCACGTCACCGGCGTGCAAGCGAATACGAAGAGCAACGCAGCCAAAGAGGCCGGCGGCGCGATCGCGGGTATGCTGGTCGGCAACGCGATCGGTAAGACGCTCTTTCACGTGGGCGGCTTCGGCCTGCTCGGCGCTGCCGGCGGATTTCTGCTCGCAAAGAACAACCGCCAGAATGTCGACGTTCCCGCGGGATCGGTCGTTCAAGTCGAGTTGACGTCGGTAACACGCCGTCAATCGTCCTAGCTAGTGTGCCGATCGTCGCGGCGACCCCGGAATATCTCGACCGCGCAGCCGCGCTTTTGCGCAGCGGCGGAGTCGTCGCGTTTCCAACTGAGACCGTTTACGGTTTAGGCGCGAACGCATTCGACCCGCGCGCCGTCGCGCGAATCTTCGAGATCAAGGCGCGGCCCGCGTTCGATCCGCTCATCGTTCACCTCGCCGACGAGACGATGCTCGAACGCGTGGCGGAAGACGTGCCCGAACGCGCGCGGCTGCTGACGCGGCGCTTCTGGCCCGGCCCGCTTACGATCGTGTTGCGCAAACGCGCGGCGGTCCCCGATTTGGTCACCGCGGGGCTGGAGACCGTCGCGGTGCGCGTGCCCGCTCATCCGGTCGCGCGTGAGCTCGTTGCGCGCGCCGGAACGCCGATCGCCGCCCCGAGCGCCAATCCTTTCGGATCGCTCAGTCCGACGCGCGCCGAACACGTCGCCCGGCTGCTCGACGGAAGCGTCGATCTCATCATCGACGGCGGTCCGGCGACGCACGGCCTCGAGTCGACGATCGTGATGCTGGAACCGCAACCCGCGCTGCTGCGTCCCGGAGCAATCGCAGCCGAGGAGATCGAGGCGCTGATCGGGCCGCTCGCGCGCGGCGTTCCGGGGGAGGTGCGTCCGTTGGCGCCGGGCCGTCTCACGCACCATTACGCTCCGCGCACGCCGCTGCGCGTGATCGACGACGCGCGCGCCGTGCCGCCGGCGCAGTGCGAGCGCGCCGGTCTCTTGGCGTTTCGCGCGGCTCCCGCAGGGTATCGCGTGACGCGCGTCTTGAGCGCGACGGGCGATCTGCGCGAAGCCGCGGCGCATCTCTTCGAATATCTCCACGAGCTCGACGTATCCGGTGTGGAACGCATCGACGCCGAGCGCGTTCCGGATGAAGGCATCGGAGCGGCGATCATGGATCGATTGCGGCGTGCAGCTCGCACGTAATCGACGGCCGCTCGCGCTCGCTGCGCTCGTCGCGCTCGCGCTCATGTGGGGCTACAACTGGGTGGTCATGAAGATCGCGGTGCACGACGCACCGCCCTTCGCTTTTGCGGCGTGGCGGACGTTCGGCGGGGGACTTGCGCTCGCCGCAGCGGCAATCGTCCTGCGCAAGCCGTTGCGCCCGCAATTTCCGTTGCAATCCTTTTGGATCGGGCTCTTTCAGACGGCGGGATTCGTCGGGCTCGTCGTCTGGGCGGTGGTCAGCGCCGGAGCCGGGCAAGTCGCGATGCTCGCCTACACGATGCCGCTCTGGGTCAGCCTCTTGGCGTGGCCGTTGCTCGGCGAGCGTATCGGAGTATGGCAAGGCGTCGCGATCGTAACGGCATTTGCCGGCGTAGCGTGCATGATCGGGCCCTTGCGTTCGATCGGATTTGCCGAAACGATTGCCGTAACCGCCGGTTTTTCCTGGGCAATCGGCATCATCTTGACCAAACGCTTGCAGCGACGTACCAACGTCGATCTCTTCGGCCTAACGATGTGGCAGATGCTCTTCGGCGGCGCGGTGCTGGTCGCGATCGCATTGTGCGTGCCCGAACGTGCGAGCGTTTGGAGCCAAACCTATGCGCTGGCGGTTGCGTACAACATCGTCGTTGCGACCGCGATCGCCTATCTGCTCTGGATATTCGTACTCGACGTGCTGCCGGCACGCGACGCCGGCATGGGCACGCTCGCGAACCCGATCGTCGGCGTTCTCGCCGCGTGGTGGCAGCTCGGCGAGGTTCCCACGCGGCTTTCAGCGCTGGGAATGGTGCTGATCGTCGCCGGGCTTGCGACGCTCTCGCTCGCCGACCGGCGCACGCTGCGTTAGACGCAGCGAATTTCCCACCACGAAGAGGCTCGAGAGCCCCATGGCCGCGGCGGCGAGAACCGGTCGCACGACGCCGAACGCGGCAAGCGGCACGAGCACGATATTGTACGCGAAGGCCCAAAAGAGATTTTGCGTGATGACGCGCTTGGTGCGGCGCGCGATCGCGAGGGCCAGCGGTACGGCGCGCGGATCGTTCGAGAGCAGCGCCGCTCCAGCGGTTTCGAGCGCGATGGCGGTTCCGGCGCCCATCGCAAAGCCGATGTCGGCGACGGACAGCGCGGGCGCATCGTTGATGCCGTCACCGGTGAACGCGACGCGTTCGCCCCGCTGCTGCAGCTCGCGTACGATCTCGACCTTGCGTTGTGGCGACGTTCGCGCAAAATACCGTTCGATTCCGGTCGCGACGGCGGCGTCACGCACGGGTGCCTCCGCATCGCCGCTGACGAGGACGCTGCCGACGCCGAGCGCGCGCAATTGCGCGACGGCCGGCCTCGATTCGTCGCGCACCTCGTCGCACAAGTCGATCGAGCCGATCGTCTGACCGTCGCTCGTAACCAGCACGCGTGTCGCGTCGCCGCCTTCGGCGCTACGGACCTCGATTTCGTGCGTGCCGACGCGACCGCTGATACCGCTGCCGCGAAGCGCTTGCACGCCGGCTGCGCGCTGCAGCGTCAAGTTGCGCGCATGCGCAGCCTCGACGATTGCGCGCGCGAGCGGATGCGTCGAGGCGGTTTCCAACGCGGCCGCAAGCGCGAGCGCGTCGTCGGAGGTCGTTGCGACGACCGACGGTGCGCCGCGCGTCAATGTCCCGGTCTTGTCGAACAGGACCGTCGTAACCGTTGCTGCGCGCTCGAGCGCGCTCGCATCCTTGAAAAGGATGCCGTTTCGCGCTGCGACACCGATGCCGGCCACGATCGCCGTCGGGGTGGCGAGGCCCAATGCGCACGGACACGCCACGACGAGCACGGCGACGGCGGCGACGATCGCGTCGGTGGCGCTGCGATGCGCGACGATCAGCCATCCACCAAGCGTGAGCAGAGCGATGATGATGATCGCCGGAACGAAGATTGCAGCCACGCGATCGGCAAGGCGCTGGACCGGCGGCGTCGAGCCTTGCGCGTGTCGAACGATCTCGACGATCTGCGATAGTTGCGTCTGTGCGCCCACGGCGGTTGCGCGTATGACGAGCGCGCCGTCGCCGTTGAGCGTTCCCTGTTCGACCGTGGAGCCGGGCTGGACGTCGAACGGCATCGACTCACCGGTCAGCATCGAACGGTCGACCGTGCTCTCGCCTTCGAGTACGACGCCGTCGACCGGAACGCGCTCGCCCGGTGCGACATGCACGGTGTCGCCGGCGCGCACGAGCTCGGCGCGCGCCGGACGCAGATCCAAAAGCGCGTGCATCGCGCCGAAGCTTTGCGCGCGCGCGCGTGCCTCGAGATACTTTCCGGTGAAGATGAGGGTGACGATCGCGCTCGCCGTATCGAAATAGGACGGGCTGCCGCGCACCGCGGCGTAGATGCTCAGGCCGTACGCGGCCGTCGAACCGAGCGAGACGAGGGTGTCCATGTTGACGTTTCCCGACCGCAGACCGGTGAGCGCGCTGCGATGGAACTCCCAGCCGGCGACCCCCCACACGGGGAAGCTGAGCGCGGCCAGCACCCACGCCTTAGCCCCAAATGCGGGGACGAAGAGCGTGACGGCGACCACCGCGACCGTGAGCGCGACTGCCACCGCGAGCACCCAACCGCGGCGCCGCAGCTCGGCGGCGACGGCTTGGCGCCGGTCGTCGAGCTCGGTCGTGGCCTCGTAGCCCGCCCGCTCGACCGCCGCGATCAGCACCTGCGGTGCAACGGGGCCCTCGTGAAGCACCGTCGCCCGCTCGGTCGCGAAATTGACCGTGGCATCGTCCACGCCGGGCACGCCGCGCAGCGCGCGCGCCACGCTGGCGGCGCAGGACGCGCAGGTCATGCCGTGGATCTCGAGCTCGGTCAGACTCATCTCACTCATCTGCAACACGCCGCTCGGCCGAAGGTTTCTTTGCATCGCAAAGTTAAAAGAGTTTCAAAACTCGGGTAAGGGGTTAGCGAACTGCACAGGTTCTCAGCTAAGATCGTCAACATTACGCTAGAACTTCAACATCCCCCAAAGATCGGAAGAACGTGTCGATGACCTCTCGCGTCCGTGCTGTACTGGGTGCAGTCGCCATCTGCCTGGCCGGGATTTTGCCCGCGGCTGCGGCGGTTCCGCTCCCAGACGCCACTGCAGAAGACGTGAACCAAAGCTATCGCCTGCTCACGACGACCTACTATCGCACGGTCGATCCGCAGATTATCGTCGACAAGGCGCGGGACGCACTCGCCGATTTGGCGCGCAAGCACGGAGCGAAGATCGACGTTGCTCCGATTCATGCCGACACCGATACCCTCGCGACGACGGAGGCGCTCGACGACGCGATCGCCGATGCCGCGGCGAGCGCGCGCGGCTCGACGACCGACTATGCCTACGCCGCGATCGCCGCCATGGCGAAGTCGGTCGGCGATCGCTACACCCAGTTCATGACGCCCGATGAATACAAGGCGTTCAAAGAGGCCCTCGATCCCGAGAAGATTTCCGGCATCGGCGTGCTGATCGCGCCCGACCCGGCCAGCGGGATGATCAACGTCTCGTACGTCGTCCCGGGAACGCCGGCCGATCGCGCCGGGCTGCAACCCGGCGACACGATCGCCGAGATCGACGGTCAATCCACCAAGGGATTTACGACCGATGCCGCCAGCAAGATGCTACGCGGCAGAGCCGGCACGAGCGTTCATCTGAGCATCCTTCGCGGAACCGCACCGCTCGACGTTTCGATTACGCGCAGCGAGATCGAGCCGCCGACGGTCGTGTACAAGATGCTGCCGGGATCGATCGGATACATCTACGTGCTCGCCTTCGGCCAAAGCACACCGCAAGAGTTCGACGCGGCGGTGGCGCGCGTCAAAGCCGACGGGGCGAAGGCGCTGGTCTTCGACCTGCGCAACGATGGTGGCGGCTACGTGGAGTCCGCGCTGCAGATCAGCGAGCGCTTCATCGCGGACAAACCACTGTTGACGGTGGAAGAGCGGGGCGAGCCCGACGAAACGGTTACCGCGGATAGCGACGGCGTGCAGATCGGCATGCCCGTGACCGTGCTCGTCAATGAGTACACGGCGTCGGCATCGGAGATCACGGCGGGCGCGCTGCAAGATGACGGCATCGCATCACTCATCGGCGAGCGGACCTTCGGCAAAGGCGTGATGCAAACGCTTACGCCGCTTCCCGACGGCTCCGCGATCAAAATTACGACGGCGCACTATTTGACGCCGGATCATCACGACATCAACCTCAAGGGAATCGAACCCGACGTGTCGGTCACCGAACCGAGGAACTCGCTCTTCGGCGATCCGCAAAAGGATCCGCAGTTACGCGCCGCGCTCGATTTTTTGCAGAAGAAGATCGCGCAAGTCAAACCGCCGCAGTAGGGTTCGACCGTTGCCGCACGAGGCGCACGAGCGTCCCGTTGCGTTCGAACTGCACGCCGTCCATGAGCCGGCGCATCAACAGGATGCCGTAGCCGCGTTCGGACTCGTCGAAGGGGCTGGGCGCGACCAGCGTCGCCGGGGGCAAGAATCCGTCGCCGTTGTCGCGGATCTCGATCGTGAGCCGGTCGTCGTCGAAGGAGCAGCGCACCGAAAATCCGCTCGAGTGGCGGGCGCGGCCGTGTTCGACCGCGTTGCTGAGGGCTTCACCCGACGCCACCCGGATATCCGCGATCTCCTCATTGGAAAACCCGCAGATCCGCGCGAAGCCCGCGATCGCATTGCGGGCAAGGGGGACATTCCGGCGTTCGCCGCTGAATGCGGCACGAAAGTTCGGGGTCATTGCTGCGAAGCTGTTCGGGCCATTCTCGTAGAAGAAGATTCGGTCCGGCCCGCCAAGCAGGCCACAGGTTGGGCGATTAGCTCAGTTGGGAGAGCAGTGCCCTTACAAGGCAAAGGTCGGCGGTTCGAACCCGTCATCGCCCATTTCGCTCCCCGGATTTCCTGGGCCGGAAAAGGCCGGGAGCCACTCACCTCTCTTTACCGAAGCTATACCCATGCTTAAGACACACGATATCACCGTCGACTGTAAAGAATCCGTTTCGATCCTGACCATGCGGCGGCCCGAACGGCGTAACGCGCTCTCGCTTGCGATGATGCGCGAGCTTGCTTGTGCACTAGACGAGCTTGGCGCGGATCGATCGGTACGCGCGGTGATCGTTGCAGGCGACGGGCCGGCGTTCTCCGCCGGGCACGATTTGACCGAGCTTCGCGCGCGCGAGCAGGCCGACTACGTTGCGATCTTCGATCAGTGCATCGCATTGATGCAAACGATCGAACGAATTCCGCAACCAGTTATCGCTGAAGTCGGAGCGATTGCAACCGCTGCAGGCTGCCAACTCGTTGCAGCGTGCGATCTCGCCGTCGCGTCGACGCAGGCACGTTTTGCAACGCCGGGCGTGCGCATCGGTCTCTTTTGCAGCACGCCGATGGTGGCACTCAGCCGCGACGTCGGGCGTAAACGCGCGATGCAAATGTTACTCACCGGCGAACCGATCGACGCAGCAACGGCGCTGGCGTGGGGGCTCGTCAATGCGGTCGTGGAACCGGAGCATTTGCGTGCCGCGACGCTGGCGCTCGCCACGCGAATCGGCGAAGCGAGCGCAGCTGTGGTAGGCCTGGGAAAGGCGGCGTTCTATCGGCAGCTGGAGATGGACGAGCGCGCCGCGTACGCGTTCACGCGGGACGTTATGGTCCAAAACTCCCAATTAGAGGACGCTCAAGAGGGGATCGCCGCATTCATCGATAAACGGTCGCCCCGGTGGACCACCTGAGGGCATGTAAAAAATCTGCCCGAGGGGTTTGCGGGGGGCCCGGGTTCTGCTACAGTAGAGTCCAGGAATTTGAAACCGCCGCGGCACTTATAAGACGTGGGCTCTTCGCCGTGGCAAGATCGACAGACGTCGCCCACACCCGGTATGCGGGCAACCGCATACGCGACGGCATAAAGGCTCGCTACGCGAGCCTTTATGTATTCCGTGGGGTAGCGGAGCCCTGAACGCGAACACCCCTCCCCCGTGATCCGTCCAGACCTCCGGCCGCGCTATGCCGCGCTCATCTTGCTCGTTGCGCTCCTGGCCTCGCTGGCCGTCGCGGTCTTCCGCGCCCGGGTCGAGTCGCAGACCCGCCGGGTCGAGATCGCGATGGACTATACCGATTTCCTCGCCTTGGCGCGCTCCTACAACTACAATCCCGCTGCGTTCCTCATCGCCCTGCGCCGGGCGGGCCTGACCTCGCTTGCGCTCACCGAAGAGCTCGGGTCGAACGTCGGCGTCGACGGGCGCGCGTATGCCACCACGGGCGCTGCGCTCATCAATCAGTCGCACATCTCCGCGATCGCCGACCCGTTGCTCGCGGCGCTGGTCCGCCGGCACCGCATCGCGCGTAACGCCGTGTACCTGATCGTCGACGATCCGCAAACCTACGCGCGCTACCGCGAGCAGCTGGCGCTGCACTACGAACGCAAGACGATTCGCGTCCTTCGCGCGACCAAGCCGTGGATCATCGAAGTGAACACGCAGATCGATTACTTCAACGCCAATGCGCTCGGCATTCCGTACGACCAAATTGCGCTTGCCAAACGCTTGGGACTGCTCCTGATCCCCCGCTTCCAAAACGACGAACGCTACGCGCAACCGCAGATGGCGGCGGCGCTCGACGACGTGCTTCGCGCCGACTCGAAAGTCTCGACCGTGATCTTCTTCGGGCTTTCCAATCAGGTCTTCGGCTTCCCGGCCCATCTCGACGCCGCCGCCGCGGTGTTCAAGGCGCACGACGCGCAGGCGGCCAGGACGCAGCATGCGCCCGAGTTCAACTTCGGCAACATCGAGACGTACGAAGACAGCCAGATTCAAAAAGGCAGCGAGACGCTTGCGAAGGAGATCGAAGGGCAAACCGTTCGCGTCCAGGCGATCGCCAAGACGGAGCTCGACAAGATCACGCTCGACGACGTCGTCGCGCGATACGTGCTCGGCGTGCGCGAGCGCAACATCCGCGTGGTGTACCTGCGGCCGTGGGGCCATCAAGACGGCAACCTCTCCATCGAAGCGACCAACGTGGAGATGGTGAAGGAGATCGCGGATCAGCTCAAAGAGCACGGCTTCAAACTCGGCCGCGCCACGCCGATCCCGTCGTACCGCGGGAACAATCGGATCCTCGTGGGCGTGGCGACGCTTGCCGTGCCTTCGATCTTCGTGTTGCTGCTGGCCGTCTTCGGCTGGTACCGTCGCCGGTTTGCGGTCGCGGCGTACGCCTTGACGGTGTTGCTCTATCTCGCCGGCGTGCTCTGGGATCATGACATGTTCGCGCGTTCGCTGATTGCGCTGGCGGGTGCGTTACTCTTCGCCACGGCGGCAATCTTGTCGATCGCGAAAGCCTGTGGCGAGCAGCCGGCTCCGCGATTGGGCGATCAGCTCGTACGCAGTCTGGGCTGGACGCTGCTGGCGCTGGGCGTGACGCTGCTCGGCGTTCTGGTCGTCGTCGGCGTCATGAGCTCGCCGCTCGCAATGGAAGAGATCGAGCGTTTCCGCGGCATCCGGCTCGTGCTGGCGCTGCCGCCGATCATTGCGCTCGCACTCTATCTGTTCGACAAACGCTTCGAATCCGGCGTCGAGCGGCCCGGCGAGGTCTTCAATGCGCCGGTGCGCGTCTACCAGTTGCTGGTTGGCATCGCGATCGTGGCCGGCGGCGTGCTGCTCATCATGCGCAGCGGCAACGACAGCGACATCGCACCGTCGCACTTCGAGCTGGCGCTGCGCCACCTCCTCACCGGCGTGTTGAGCGTTCGGCCGCGCTTCAAGGAGTTTCTGGTCGGTTTTCCCGCGCTCATGATCATGCCGGCGCTCACGGCCGCGCATCGGCGCGCGATCGGGTGGCTGCTGGCGCTGGGCATCGGCGTCGGCATCGGCGACGTGCTCGATACGTTTTCGCATCTGCACACAGCGCTGGAAATCTCTCTGCAGCGAACCTTCAACGCGCTCGTGATCGGCGCAATCATCGCCGCGATCGCGATCTGGATCTATCGCCGTGCGTGTATTGCTTTCGGGCTACTACGGGTTCGGTAACCTCGGCGACGAGGCGCTCCTGGAAGTGATCGTGACGCAGCTGCGCGCGCGCTTTCCTGCCGCCCGTATCGACGTGCTTTCGGCGACGCCGCAGGAAACCGCGGCGGCGTACGGCGTCGAGTCGACGCCGCGATGGAGCATGCGCGCCGTGCGCGAGGCCGTCGAACGGGCGGACGTCGTCGTGTCGGGTGGAGGCGGGCTCTTGCAAACGGCAACGAGCGCGCGCAGCATCGTCTACTATGCGGGCATCTTGCGGGAAGCCGTCCGGCAGCGGCGCAAGGCGATGATCTTCGCGCAGTCGATCGGACCGCTGGACGTGCTCGGAAGGATCGTCGTGCGCAGCTTCTGCCGCGGCGTCGATCGTGCCACGGTGCGCGACGCGCAATCGCTCAAGCTGCTGCAAGGGCTGCTGCCGCAGACACCGGTCGAGCAGACGGCCGATCCCGTCTTTCTCTACGATCTGCCGGTCGAGAACGTCGATCTCGAGTCCGAAGGGCTCGGTACCGAACCCTACGCGATCGTGAGCGTGCGGAAAGTCTCCGGTCTCAAAGACGGGCAGCACGTCATCGCGCGAGCGGTCGATCGCCTTGCGAGCCAGCATGGCGTGCGCGTAGCCTTCCTGCCGATGGGCGGCGCCGGCGACGCTGAGGTCTCGACGACGATCATCCGGCTGTGCAAGAGCGCGCCGATGCTGTTGCCGGAGTCGTCGCTCGAGCGAGCCGCAGCGATCATCCGCGGAGCGCACGCCGTGATCGGCATGCGCTTGCACGCGCTGATCCTGGCGGCGCGCTTCGCGGTTCCGTTGCTCGCGATCCCCTACGATCCCAAGGTGTCGGCGCTTTGCACCGACCTGCGTTATCCGCTCGATCCGCTCTGGACGCCGGGGCAACCGCCGCTCAGCGGCCCGGCCGTCGATGCGCTCGTCGACCGGCTGATATCGCAGCGCGACGTGCTCGCGGCGCAGCTGCGCGAGCAGATCGATCGGATCCGGGCCGCCGCGGCACGAAATTTCGACGTGCTCGGCGAACTGATGCGCGACCAATGAGCGAGACCGTGGAACGCGACTATCGCGAGACCTTACGTTTACCCCAGACCGGCTTTCCGATGAAGGCGGACTTGCCCAAGCGCGAGCCCGACCGCATCGCGTGGTGGCAAGAACAGCGTGTCTACGAGCGACGCTTGGAGGCGAACCGCAAGAACGGCCCGTGGATTCTTCACGACGGTCCGCCGTATGCCAACGGCGAGTTGCACATGGGACATTTCTTGAACATGGTCCTCAAGGACATGTTCGTGAAGATCGCGCTGCTCGACGGGAAGTGGGCCGATTTCGTGCCGGGCTGGGACATGCACGGGTTGCCGATCGAACTCGAAACGCTCAAGCATCTCGGCATCAAGGACTTTCACGCCATCGATCCCCTCGAGTTGCGCGAAAAGTGCAGGGAGCGCGCATTGTTCTGGCTCGGTCGTCAGGCTGACGCGCGCCGGCGGATGGGCGTCTTCGGGCACTTCGACCGCCCGTATCGCACGATCGACCCTTCGTTCGAGGCAACGATCGTCGACGCGCTCGCCGATTTGGCGGAGCGCAAGCAACTCTACAAGGGCTTGCGTTCGACGCTGTGGTGCTGGCACGACGAAACCGCGCTCGCCGAAGCCGAGATCGAGTACGAACCGAAAGTCTCGCCGTCGGTCTACGTCCGCTTCACTGCGAGTGACGAACAACGCAGGGAGATTTTGTCCCGCTTTGTCATCCCGAGCCCTTCCGTCATCCCGAGCCCTTCCGTCATCCTGAGCCCTTCTGTCATCCTGAGCCTGTCGAAGGAGCCGGAAAAAACGTCCATCCTGATCTGGACGACGACGCCGTGGACGCTGCCGGCCAACGTCGCGATCGCGCTGCGCGCCGACGCGACGTACGGTCTCTACCGGGTGGCCGGCGAGTTGCTGATCCTCGCCACGGCGCTCGCGCCCAAGGCGCTCGGCGACGCTTTTGCAAACGCCGAACTGCTTGCGACCGCGGCGGGCAAAGCGCTCGACGGAACGAGCGTGCGTCATCCCTTCATGGATCGTGACTCGGCCGTCGTGCTCGCGGACTACGTCGACCTGGAGACCGGTACGGGTGCCGTGCATACCGCTCCGGGTCACGGTGCCGACGATTTCGACACCGGCGTGAAGTACGATCTGCCGATCCTCAACCCCGTCGACGCTACGGGGCATTTCACGCAAGAAGCCGGGCCGTACGCCGGGCAGTTCATCTTCACGGCAAACAAGCAGATCGTCGCGGACCTTCGCGCGAGCGGTGCGCTCTGGCGCGCCGAGGAGTACGAGCACTCCTATCCGCACTGTTGGCGCTGTCACAACCCGGTCATCTTCCGCGCGACCGCGCAATGGTTCATCGCCATGGATCAGAACCGTTTGCGCGCGCGCGCGATCGAAGCGGTCAACGGCGTCGAGTACGTGCCGGACTGGGGGCAAACGCGGCAACGGCAGATGATCGAGAGCCATCCCGAGTGGTGCGTGTCGCGTCAACGGATCTGGGGGACGCCGATTCCGGCGATCCGCTGCGTCGCGTGCGATGAATCGATTCTGGACCCACATGTTGCGCGTAATGCGGCGAAACGCTTTGCCGAGGCGGGTGCCGCCTCGTGGTGGCTCGATCCGGTGGAAACGTACTTGCCGGCGGGCTTCCACTGTCCGAACTGTCGCGGTACGAGCTTCGAAAAAGAACGGAACATCGTCGACATTTGGTTCGAATCGGGCGTGACCCATCTCGCCGTGCTCGGCCACGACGGCGTACCGTGGCCGTGCGATCTCTATCTCGAGGGCGGCGACCAGTTCCGCGGCTGGTTCCGCAGTTCGCTCCTTACCGGCGTCGCGATCAAGCACGCCGCGCCCTACAAGCGCGTGGTGAAGAACGGCTGGGTGAACGACGAACAAGGGCGTCCGATGTCCAAGTCGCGCGGTACGGGTATCGATGCCGCCGACGCAATGAACCGCTGGGGCGCTGACGTGCTGCGGCTGTGGGCCGCGTCGGTCGAGTTTGTCGACGACGTGCGCTTCGGCCCCAAAGTGATCGAACAGGTGGGCAACGTCTACCGCAACATTCGCAATCGCGTTCGCTGGATGCTGGGTAACCTCGCGGATCTCGCGGCTGCGGAGATCGTGCCGCGCGAACGAATGGAACCGCTGGACCGGCTAGCGTGCGACGTGACCGACACCTTTGTTGCCGAGGTCAAGTCGCTCTACGAGAGCTTTGCGATCCACGACGCCTACCTGCGCGTGATCGCGTACGAAAGTGCGATGTCGAGCCTCTACATCGACGCGATGAAGGATCCGCTCTACTCGCTGGGCGAGCGCAGTCACCGCCGCCGCAGCGCGCAGTCGGCGATACTCTACGCGTTGCAGCGCTTGCTGACCGCTATCGCGCCGATCCTCTCGTTTACGGCAGAGGAAGCGTGGCAAGAGATTCCGGCGCCCTTGCGTGGCGACGAGCGCAGCGTGTTCGATTCGGCCTTCGGTTCGGCGGCGCGCGCGAAAGACGAATCGCTCGAGTTATGGGAGACGTTGCGCGAGCTGCGCGCGCGTGTCGGGGCATCGGAGATTCGCGACTTCGAAGCGCGCGCCGAACTGGCCGCACCGCCCTCGCAGATCGCCGCGTTGCGCGGGCTCGGCGACAATCTGCGCGAGGCGTTGGTCGTCTCGCAGCTCGAGCTGAAGGAGTCGGCCGGTGATGACCTTGCGCTGAGCATTCTCCCTGCGCACGGCGAGAAGTGCCGGCGCTGCTGGAAGTTCCGCGAACTCGGCGTCGACCCGCAACATCCGTCGATCTGCGCCGACTG
>DATJRM010000080.1:0-15056 GCA_035504755.1 Candidatus Acidiferrales bacterium | reverse complement strand
GGCAAGGGCATTTTCCGGTGCGGGTCTTCGTTGCATCCTCGGTCACAGAGCGCGTTGCTATGCTCCCTCGGATGCGCCTCGATTCGCACCGGAAAATGCTCCTTGCGATCGGTACAGCGACTTCTTCAGAGCTTCCCTAGTTCACGCGGCTTTGATCACGAGTTCGTCGCCTTGCAGCGTCACGTCAGCGGTGCCGCCCTCGCGCAGCTCGCCGCGCAGGATCGCAGTCGAAAGCGGCGTCGAGATGTAGTGCGAAACCGTGCGCTGTACGTAGCGCGCACCGCTGCCGGCGCCGATCGAGACCTTCGCGAGGTAGGCTTTCGCGTCGGGAGAGAGGCGCAAGTGCAAGTTGCGGGCCCCCATGCGCAGCGCGAGCGCGTCGACGTGAATCTCGACGATCGCTTCGATGTCGGCGAGCTTTAGCTCGTTGAAACGCACGCGGTCGTCGATGCGGTTGAGCAGCTCCGGCCGTAGGTAGTCGCCGATTTCGTCGTCGGCGAGGTTGGTCGTCAGCACGATCAACGCATGGCGGAAGTCGATCGTGCGGCCCTTTGCGTCGGTCACACGACCGTCGTCGAGAATCTGAAGCAAAACGTTCGCAACGTCCGGGTGCGCCTTTTCGAGCTCGTCGAAGAGGATCACGCAATACGGACGGCGGCGCACCGGTTCGGTGAGCTGACCGGGTTCGTCGTGTCCGGCATATCCCGGGGGCGCCCCGAGCAGGCGCGAGACCGTGTGCGCCTCGGTGAACTCGGAGAGATCGATGCGCACCAGCGCTTCTTCGGTGCCGAACAGCGCGGCCGCGAGGGCTTTCGCCAGCTCCGTTTTGCCGACGCCGCTCGGTCCGGCGAAGAGAAAACTGCCCAGCGGTTTGCGAGGGTCTTGCAGGCCCGCGCGCGCACGTCGAATTGCGTTTGCGACCGTCGCGATCGCATGCGACTGACCGATGACCCGTTGGCCGAGCGTCGTCTCGAGTTCGAGCAGCGCATTCGCTTGGGACTCGGAGAGCGTTTGCTGCGGGATGCCGGTCCACTTGGTGACGACGGCGGCAACGTGCTCCGCAGTCACCGCAGGGCGATCGACCGCGCCTTTGTTCCTGAGCGCGACGTTGGCTGCCGCCTCGTCGACCAGATCGATCGCCTTGTCGGGGAGAAACCGATCCGCGATGTAGCGCGCAGAGAGGTGTGCCGCCGCGTCGATCGCTTCGGGCGTGATCGTGACATGGTGGTGTTCGGCGTACCGCGCGCGCAGACTGCGCAGGATCGCAATCGTTGCTTCGACGCTGGGCTCTTCCACCATGACGGGCTGAAAGCGCCGCTCGAGCGCGGCGTCGGATTCGACGTATTTGCGGTATTCATCGAACGTGGTCGCTCCGACGCACTGCAGGTCGCCGCGTGCAAGCTCGGGCTTGATCATCGACGAAAGGTCGAGCGCGCCTTCGGCGGCGCCGGCCCCAACCAGCGTGTGCAGTTCGTCGATGAACAAAATGATATCGCGCGCGCTGCGCTTGACCTCGTCGAGAATACGCTTGACGCGGCTTTCGAACTCGCCGCGGTACTTCGTACCCGCTACGAGCGGCCCGAGCGAGAGCGCGAAGACCCGCTTGTCGCGCAGCGCGGCGGGAACGTTCCCGGCGACGATGCGCTGCGCGAGACCTTCCACGATCGCCGTCTTTCCGACGCCCGGCTCGCCGACGAGCACCGGGTTGTTCTTGCTCCGCCGGGCGAGGATCGAGACGACGCGTTCGATTTCCTCGTCGCGCCCGACGACCGGATCGAGTTTACCGGCGCGCGCGAGTTCGGTGAGATCGCGCGAGAAGTTCTGCAACGTCGGCGTCCCGCCCGCCATCGAGAAGCGCCGCGAGAGCTCTTCGCGATTTTCGATCAGCATCGCGCCGCCCGCGATCAGTCCGGCCGCGGCAAGCGCGGCGCCGAGAAAGGGCAGAGCGCCGGCGGCCGTTCGGCGCTGGGCGCAGTACGTGCAGAGCGCCGTGCGCCCGAGAACGGTCGAGGCCGGACGCCGCTTACAAGACTCGCAGGTGGTCGTCGTCATGCCTTCCTTTACTTGCGGCGGCGGCGTTTCGTTTCGCGCATCAGCCGGGCTTGCGAGCCGAGGCGATCGCCCGATAGCGAACGCGCATCGGCTCGGTAACGACCGTGGGCCGCGCCGGCGGCCCTTGCAGAAGACGAAAATCGCTCAAGCCGGCGGCGACCGTAAGCCCTTGAATGGCTCGGGCGTTCGGCGAGAACCAGTTGGTGGGATCGTTGTTGAATTCGTCGGTCGGGTAGAACTCCATGAACGCGCCATCGGGAGCGCCGGGCAGGTCGATGGCCGCGCTCTCGATTGCAAGATGCCCGCCGGGGGCGAGGAATCCGGCCGCGCGCCGCATCGCGTCCACCGGATCCTCCATGTGATAGAGCACGCCGAGAAAAAGCACAACGTCGAAGTGCCCGACCTCCGACGGATCGAGCGTCAAGAAACTCCCGACGACCGACTCGACCTTGCTGTCAAACAACGCGTGCACCGCATCGAAGGGCCGCTTGCCCGGAAGCTCGTCGGGCTTCCAGTGCACGGACTCGCGCGCCAAGGGAATGTGCATGCCCTTTTGCTGAGCGTCGTGCCCCTCTCGGGTGTACGCCGGCATATCGATCGACCAGACGAAGTCGTCCATCGCAACCACGCGCGACGCGCGATGCCGTTCCGCTTCGAACGAGAAGAAACCGTCCCAGGCACCGATATCGAGCACCGATTTGCCGCGAAGATCGGGCAATTGCAGCTTTTGGAAGATGCCTTTCCAATAATCCGCCGGAGCCAAGCCCGGCGTCACGAGCCCGGGAGCGAGTTCGATCGAGTGGTACCACCACGGGTGATCCTCGAGAATCCTTTGCGCGCGCTCGATCGTGTCCATTACGGTGCCGCCAGAAAGATCACGGTTAGCTCGACGGTTACGTTGACGCTGCCCTGATCGAAGGCCGTCGGCGCCGGCGCCATCGCCGTCATGACGCGCGCCATCGGTGCGACCGTCTGTACGCCGCCGAAACTCATCCGGCTGATGCCGGTCAAGTGCAAACCCGCGGCCTGCGCGGCGTTCTCGGCTTTCGCATGGGCGTCGGCAAATGCCGCGGCGATCGCTTCGCTGCGCGCGTGCGCCGTGTTCGAGGCTTGGAAGTTCACATTCTCGACGTTGGTCGTGCCTGCTCCGGTCAGCGCGTCGACGACGGCGCCGGTGCGGTCGATCGCGCGAACCTTCACGTCGAACGCCCGCGTCACGATGTAGCCGAAGCGACCCTCGAGGATGGGGCCGGCGGGCTGCGGGCTCGGGCGAGGGTTGTAATTGACGTTGTAGTACGCGAGGGTGATATCGTTGCGCGCGACACCGCTCGCGGCGACGGCGTTCACCACCTTCGCGTAGAGAACGTTGTTCTGCGAGACCGCCGCCTGCGCGCTTTGCGCGTCGGTCACGATCGACGCACGGATGAGCGCCTCGTCGGGCGTGACGGCCGCGGTGCCGCTTCCGGTAACGGTGATGTGCGTAACGGTCGCGGCCGGCGATCCGGCCGCGCTCAGTGCGAAAAAGGCGGCAAGCAGGCAAAGCGTTTTGTTCACGATGTTTCCTTCGCGGGGTGGGCCGTGGTTTCGTACCGCGAGGGTGGGGTATCCTGTCCCCCAAAGGGAGGCTACCATGGGCACAATTCTCTTCTGGATCGTCTTCGGGATCATCGTCGGCGCGGTCGCGCGGTGGATCGTGCCGGGGACGGGCCCGGGCGGCATCCTCGGCGACATGGTGATCGGCATCGTCGGCGCCGTACTCGGCGGTTGGATTTTCTCGCTTTTCGGCCATCCGATTGCGATGGGATGGAGTTTAGGGAGCTTCGTCTGCGCGTTGATCGGTGCAATCGTCTTGCTCTGGATCGTGCGACTTATCTCGGGGCGGCGCTCGGCGGCATAGGCAGGCGCCGGCTCCGGGGGTTGCCAAGTATCGCCCGTTATGGCGTACATCATCACCGAGCCGTGCATCGGAACCAAGGACAAATCGTGCGTTGACGTCTGCCCCGTAGACTGCATTCACGGCGGCGAAGGCGACGACCAGCTCTACATCGATCCCGAGGTGTGCATCGACTGCGGAGCGTGTGTTTCGGCGTGTCCGGTCGAGGCGATCTTTGCCGACTCCGACGTGCCGGAAAAGTGGCAGAATTTCATCGCCATCAACGCCGAGTTTTTCAAAAAGTCCGCGTAAGCGCGAATAGCGTGTGCGGGCGCGCGACGACGGCGTCCGCACTTTCCAGCAACGAAGTGTCAGCGCGCTGCGCCTCGACCGCGACGACGTCGAGGGGTATGTTTGCGGCGGGTTCGCGATCGTAGCGGGCGGTGCGTTGGCGGAAAAACAAAGTGGGATCGTGGTGGGACGGCTCGCCGCGCAGTTCGACGAACGCGCAGGCGTAAGAGCCGATGCTGCGCAAACGTTCGCCTTCGCGCACGAAACCGATCGCGCGCTCGCCGCCGTACCCGATGTCGAGCGGAACGACGAGCCTCCCGCCCGGAGCGAGCAAGCGCCACCACTGCGGATCGATGTCGTGCGAACGTGCCGTGACGATCATGCGATCGAACGGTCGTTGGATGCTTTCCAACTTCTCGGCGTGCACGAGCACGACGCGGCGATATCCCGCCTCGTCGAGTGCTGTCCGCGCGTGCTCGATGAGGTCGGACTCGATCTCCACGCTGACCACGGTGCCTTGGCGCGCGAGCTCGGCGAGCAGTGCCGCGTTGTAGCCCGAGCCGGTTCCGATTTCGAGTACGCGATCTCTCGGGCGCACGTCGAGCAACTCGAGCATGTGCACGATCATCGAGGGCTGCGAAATCGAGGAGATGACGAAGCCGTCGCGTTCCTTGATCGCCACGGCCTTGTCTTCGTAAGCCTCCTCGGCTGCGACGGCGGGCACGAAGCGGTGCCGTTCGACGGCGCGGATTGCCGCCGCTACGCGCGGATCTCGCAGGACGCGGGTGCGTTCGAGATGAGCGACGAGCTCGTCGCGCAACGCCCCCTCACGACTCATTGCCGGAGCTTCGGTCCCGGCTTCGAGGGCTCTTTCGGCACTCGTGCGAAAGAGGAAATCTCGTTATGAATCCAGCGGTTTCAGAAGACGTCTTCAATGGATTTTTCGCGTGGGCGCCGTTCGTACTGGGCCTTGCGATCTATTTCGCCGTCTGGCTGGCCAAGCGGCACGAGGAGAATTCCGCCGCGGTTCCGCTCGGCGCGACGTACGCGTGCGCGAAGTGCGGCCGCCGGGGCTCGCGCGAGCACATGGTGCCCCAGACGCACGAAGGCGCGGTCAGCTACTATTGCAGTCACTGCGCCGCTTAGCGCGGCGGCTAGATCTGGAGTACTGAGGAAATCTCGGGGACGTCGGTCGTCACCACGGCCTCGATCGCGTCTTTGAGCGTCATCGTCGAGGCGGGGCAACCCCCGCAAGCGCCGAGCATCTGCACGTAGGCCGTACCCCCGTCGACACGGATGAGCCAGACTTCGCCGCCGTCCGCTTGGATGGCCGGGCGCACTTTATCGAGCGCCCGATTCACGCGGGTCTCGACGGTTTCCTCAGGCGCCGACGTGCTTGCGTCGGCTTGCTCTGCTCGGATCATGATGCCCGTCAATGATACTCGATTCCAGGGGGTGGGGCGTACGACATCGACCCTACCGCGTAAAATCAGTTCGCATCTTGGCCGTAGCGCTTCATCAGATCGTGCATGCGCGACGCCATCGAAAGCGCGTCGTCCCATTTGCGCTGCCACATATTGCGCCCGAAGATCAGGCCGACGCAGCCCGATTCCATCGCCGCCTGCGCCTTGTGAATCGTGGCGTCGTCGCCCATTTTGCTTCCGCCCGAGACGAGGACGAGCGTGCGGCCGGCCGACTTCACGACCTTGCGCAGCCCTTCCACGTCGGTGAACTGCAGCGTGTTGTAGGGCTTGGGCATCTTGTCCGCCGTCGCCGCGTCCCACTTGGGCTCGTTGAGCTTCACGATGTCGCAGCCCATCTCGCAGGCAACGCGAGCGGCGTAGTCGACCGCATAGAGCGTGTCGATGCCGCCTTTGGCCTTCATCGCCGAACCACGCGGATACGCCCAGATGATCAACGGCATGCCGTAGCGCTCGCACTCGCGTCGCACTTCATTGCACTGCGCGATGTCGACGTCTTGCGACGGGCTCCCCACGAAAAGCGTGTATCCGACGGCGTCGGCGCCAAGGCGAACCGCATCTTCGACCGAGGACGTGAGCGACGAAAACGCTTCATCGTCGGGAGGCACGTTCGTCTTGCCGTTGACCTTGAGCACCAGCGGCACGCGTCCGGCATAGTGCTTGTGGTACTTTTCCGCCAGCCCGATGTGTAGCGCAATGCCCGAAAAGTTTCCCTCGACGGCGAGCCGATGGATCCAATCGGTGTCGATCGAGTCCGGATTGTCGAAGAAGTCGATCGGGCCATGCTCGAGGCCTTGATCGATCGGCAGAATCATTAGCGTGCCGTTCGCCGGTCCGTGTTCGTACATCATGCGGTGCAGACGCGTACGCTTGCCCGTCGAGAGGTTGAGTTCGTCGAACGTCGGGCGCCGGACGGCCGGAGTTGCAATGCTCATGACGGCCGCTTCGGCCAGGAACGGGGGCGTGCCTGTAAAAAGGGGCGGCGGTAATGAGTGAGCGACCTTCGCTTGGGTTCATCGGCATCGGCGCAATGGGTGAGCCAATGGTGCGCTCACTGCTCAAGGCCGGATTCTCCGTCACGATCGCGGCGCACCGCCGGCGCGAGGCCCTCGAACGTCTCGTAGCCGAAGGGGCAAAAGAAGCTGCAGATCCCGCCGCGGTGGGAGCCGCGAGCGAGGTCGTGATCACCTGCGTGCCGGACGCGCCGCAGGTGGAAGAGGCACTCTTCGGCGAGCACGGTATCGCGAAGGGCCTGACGAAGGGCGGTGTGGCGATCGACATGTCGACGATCTCCCCGGTCGCGTCGAAACGCTTTGCGGAACGCCTGGCCGGCATGGGAATCGCCTTCGTCGATGCACCGGTCAGCGGCGGCCCGGCCCGCGCGTCGACCGGAACGCTGACGATCATGGCCGGCGCGGAGCCGGCGGTTTTTGCGCGTGTCGAGGCGGTGTTGCGGGCGATGGGGACGCCGACGCTGCTGGGCGGTATCGGCATGGGCGAGACGGTGAAGCTCGTGAATCAAGTCATCATCGCGAGCGTCATGATCGCGAATGCCGAGGCACTGGTCTTCGCGCAGCGTGCGGGCGCCGACTTGGATGCGGTTCGAAAAGTTATTGCAACGGCAACGGGTTCGAACTATTTACTCGACCAATGGCTACCGAAGACATGGCTGGGTGGAACCTTCAAGGGCGGCTTTGCCATGGATCTGCTGCGTAAGGACGTTGCAGCGGCGCTCGACGCGGCGCGCGCGACCGGGTATGCGATGCCGCTGACGGGTCTAGCTTACCAATTGTATACTGCTCGATCGGCAGAAGGGGACGGAGCGCTGGATTACAGCGCGGTCGTCAAATCATATGAACGGATCTCTGGAGACTAAGCCGCCGCGGCGGCCGTTCGTCAAAAGCCCGGATTTCAACAAAAAGATTCTGGTCGTCGACGACGAGTCGGCGATCTTGCAGACGTTGCGCTTCAACTTGGAGCGCAGCGGCTACACCGTCGTCACGGCAAGCGACGGCCGTAGCGCCGTGGCAATGGCGCAACGCGAATCGCCCGATCTGGTCGTACTCGACATCATGCTGCCGGTACTCGACGGCGTTGAGGCGTGCAAAGAGATCCGCAAATTTTCTTCCGTGCCGATCATCATGCTCACGGCGAAAGATCAGGAGATCGACAAAGTGCTGGCGCTCGAGCTCGGCGCCGACGACTACGTGACCAAGCCCTTTGCGCTGCACGAGTTTCTTGCGCGCGTCAAAGCCCGCTTGCGCAGGCAAACGCCGATTCAGGGCGGACACGAAGAAGCGATCTCGCTCGGCCAGATCGTTCTCGACCCTTCGCGTCAACAACTCACCGTCCGTGGTAAAGACGTAGCGCTCGCTCCAAAGGAGTTCGCGCTGCTGCGCGTCTTGATGGAGAACAACGGTCGCGTGGTCACGCGTCAGACGCTGCTCGACAAAGTCTGGGGCTACGATTTCGAAGGCGAGCAGCAGACGGTCAGCGTTCATATCCGTTGGTTACGGGAGAAGATCGAGGAAGACTCGCGCAATCCGCGTCACATCATCACGGTGCGATCGCGCGGATACATGTTCAAGTCTTAGAGCTCATCCGTGTTCGCGTACGCGCTGCTCGCGATCGCGGCGCTGGCCGTTGGAGTCTTGATCGGCTGGCTCGTTGCGCGTCCACGTCTGCAAGGCGAAGCGCAGTGGAACGAGCCGCCGCCGGCAAACGCGCGCCCGGAAAACGATGCGGATTTCGTCCGGCTGGTCGCAGCGCTGCCGCTGGGCGTCGTCTTCCTCGATCGCAGCATGCGGATCCGCTTCGCGAACCCTGCTGCCGGGACGATCTTCGACTTCGATCCCTCGCGCGCGATCGGATCGCATGTGATCACGTCGATTCCCAACGTCGAGCTCGAACGCCGGATCGACGAAGCACTTTTGGGCGAGGCCTCGGTCGCGCCGATTACGGTTGCCAGCGCGACGGAGCGTCGCGTCTACGGGGTCTCCGTCTATCCGATCGGCGAGGGAGAGGCGGGCGGTGTGGTGGTTTTTGCGGACGATCAAACCGAGATCGCGCGCCTCGAGCGCGCGAGCAAAGAATTTCTCACCAACGTCTCTCACGAGCTGCGAACGCCGCTCTCCTCGATCAAATTGATGCTCGAGACCGTCATCGAGTCGCCCGACGACGAAGCTGCCGACCTCTTCTTGCCGCAGGTGCTCGCTCAAGTCGATCGCTTGGCGCTGCTGGTGCAGCAATTGCTCGAACAGGCGCGCGCGGAATCCGGACAGCTGCGGCTCGATCTCAGAGAGATCGATCTCGAGGAGGTCGCCCACCCGATCGTCAGATCGTTCGAGCCGCAGGCAGCGAACAAGGGCGTGCAACTCGAGCTGCGCGCGATGCGTCCGGTGTCGGTCGAAGGCGATCCCGATCGGCTCTCTCAAGTCTTCGTGAATTTGATCGACAACGCGATACGTCATACGCCCTCGGGCGGCACCGTGATCGTCGAACTCGACGCGAACGGTAACGACGCGATCATGCGGGTGCGCGACACCGGCGTGGGCATACCCTATCGTGACATCCCCCACATCTTCGAGCGCTTTTACGTCGTCGACCGGTCGCGCACACGGGAAAGCGGCGGCGCAGGCCTGGGACTCGCGATCGTCAAGGGGATCATCGACGCGCACGGGGGGACCGTCTCGACCGAATCGATGCTGGGCCGGGGCACGCTCTTTACGGTACGGCTTCCGATCATGCGTATCGGTCCCCGCGCCACTTAAACAGGCGATAAGCCGGGCCTAATCTAGGTGCTCTACGCTCGTTCTATGTCACGTTCGACGAACGGTGCCGACGTGGACGAGCGCACGATGCGCCGCCAGATCTTGGTCTTCCTCGACGAATACTGCCGCAGTCTAACGCTGCAGGACGTTCGAGAGTGGTATGTCGACGTGTTTCCCGATGTAACGCCCGCGGCGCCCTGTGCCGAGGGCGTTTCTCTTAATGCCCCTTAATAACGATTTAAGCTCAGCCGCGCGCCGAAATTCCGCCGTCGCATAGGACCTGCCATACCGGCGGCTCAATTCCCCTTTAGTCGCTTTTCCATATGGACGATTCAGCAACGCGTATGATCGCTACAAATCCCGACGTGACAAGCGCGTCGACTTCGACGAAGCTCGAGGCGCGGGACCTCGAAGTCTACTACGGTACCTTCCACGCGATCAAGAACGCGAATCTCAGCGTTCCGGAGCACTGCGTGATGGCGTTGATCGGCCCGTCGGGCTGCGGCAAATCGACGTTTCTTCGCGCACTCAACCGCATGCACGATTTGACGCCGGGCGCGCGCGTCGAAGGTCGAGTGCTGCTGGACAGCGAGGACATCTACGCCGGCAACGTGGATCCGGTAACGGTTCGTCACCGCATCGGCATGGTATTTCAGCGCCCGAACCCGTTCCCCAAAACGATCTTCGAGAACGTCGTCTATGGCCCCAAGATTCACGGCGAGCGCAACAAGAAGACGTTGATGGAGATTTGCGAGAAGGGGTTGCGCGGCGCGGCGTTGTGGGACGAAGTCAAAGACCGTCTCGATCGCTCGGCACTCGATCTCTCCGGCGGCCAGCAGCAACGGCTCTGCATCGCGCGATGCCTTGCGGTCGACCCGGAAATCATCCTCATGGACGAACCGGCTTCGGCGCTCGATCCGATTGCCACCAGCAAGATCGAAGATCTCATCGACGAGTTGAAAAAGGAATACACGGTCGTCATCGTCACGCACTCGATGCAGCAGGCCGCACGTATCAGCGACTTCACGACCTTCTTCCTGATGGGCGAGCTGATCGAATCGGAGACGACGTCGACGATCTTCACCAAGCCGCACGACAAGCGTACCGAGGACTATATCACGGGCCGCTACGGGTGATCGCGACGCACCTGGGAGGCATTGGACGCTATACACGTAGAGGCTCCAAGCCCGGCGCTTAAGGCCGCGTTAAAACGGGCTTAATTTGGTCAAGGTAGCATGGGGCCGTTACCCCTGAACCTACTCTTTCATACGGGAGTATTTCTTACGTGATAACCAACATCGCGCGCGTCGGCATGACGGCAGCGGTGATTGTATTGGCGGCCACGACCTTCGCGCTGGCGGAAACAACGGCAACACCAGCAACGCAGACCGTGGCGCAAGCGACACCGTCGCCCTCACCGAACCCGTTCACGTATCACGGCTATGTCCGTGCATACGATTTCACTCGTCAAAACGCGTACAGCTCATACGGCGTTGCCAATGGCCTCGGCGGCAAAGCCAACCAATCGTCGGAGAACAACGCCATCAGCCTTTCGGCGGCGTATCGCTTCGAGGACTCGGGCTTTAGCGTCGGCGGTTCGTATCTCTATGCGAACCCGCTCAACAATTGCTCGAATCCCGCATTGGCCAGCTCGACGTCGACCGGGCCCTGCGGCGTGAAGAGCAATCCGCCCGCGACGTTCGCGGATACCACGCTGCCCCAGTTCGAAATGAGCACGCTCTACGAAGCGTACCTCAAGTACAACGCCAACGGACTCAACTTCCAAGGCGGCGATATGGCGTACGGGACGCCGTGGACGCCGACCTCGGATTCGCGCCTCAAACCGGTTGCCTATCAGGGCGCCGACGTTTCGTACAAAGTTACCTCGAACTGGACGGTCGAAGCCGCCGATTGGTGGCAGTGGGAGTGCCGCACGTGCTCGAACTTCGATCACGGCACCCTTCTGACGGCCGTTGCGCCGGGCGGCTACACGTACTCGGGCGCTACGGCGTATTCGAGCCTCTTCTACGACCCGTCGGAGACGACGTACACCAACAACGGCGTCATCTACGGCCGGATCGGTTACAACGGGCCGAAGGATATTCCGCTCACGGCTAACGTCTACTACTACGACTTCCAGAACATCGCAAACATGTTTTGGCTCGACGCAAAGTATCCGTTGGGAACGAGCAGACTCAAACCGTTCCTCGCGATCCAAGGCGGAACGGAAAACGCGCCCTCGAGCGATCTCGTGGGTAAGGTCGACGCGGCGGTTTTCGGCGCGCAGGCCGGCTTCTATCCGATGAGCAACGTCTTGCTCACGGGCGCGTTCGATACGATCCCGGTGCGCACCGACACCGACCAGTCGTTCGCCGGTATCACCTGCAACGCGCAGCATCAATTCGCTACCAAGAAATCCTACAACTACGAGTTGCCGTACTGGGTGCCGGCAGGCGGCACGGCTGAGTGTACGGCCGACAACGCGGCCGGAACCGTGTACGACGTCTACTACGGCGGCTTGGCCAGCCCGTACACGGACTCGTACGCAACCGATCCGCTCTATACGGCCAGCGGCACGCAGAGCATGACCGATCGCCGGAGTCCGGGAAGCGCGTTCAAGCTTCAGGCGACGTTCACGTCCGATAACAAGCAGTTCTGGCTGCAAGTCGGGCAGACGTGGTACGACTACACGAACCCCGGCTATGCGACGTCGACGAACGCGACCGACTACGACATGCAATACTTCTTCATGAAGGTGCCGAAGACGGGACTCTACAAGGGGCTTTCGCTCCGTGTACGTCTCTTCAGCCGGTCGGAAACGAACTGGTTTGGGGCGACGCAAATCCCGGGTCTGTTCAAATACGATCGCTTCCAACTCGAGTACAACTTTTAGTCGTACCGGTGAAGGACGCCTGAGGGGTCCGCGCCAGGCGCGGGCCCCTTCTCTTTGGAATATGTCGGGCCGTCATGGCATCGACGATGAAAGCGCTCTCAAAACTCCGGCCCGGGGCCGGTTTCACGCTGCACGAGGTCCCGGTTCCCGCGATCGGGCCGACCGACGTGCTGATCCGCGTCGAGAAGGCCGGCATCTGCGGCACCGATCACCACATCTACGACTGGGATCACTGGGCGCAACAGCGCGTGCATCCGCCGGTCGTCATCGGTCACGAATTCATGGGCACGGTCGAGCGCGTCGGCGATGCGGTTCGCTCGGTCAAGCCGGGGGATCGCGTCTCGGCCGAAGGGCACATCGCGGATTTGACGTGCGTGCTGTGCCGTACCGGCCAAGCGTATATCTGCGAACACGTCAAGATCATCGGCGTCGATCGCGACGGCTCTTTCGCGGAGTTCATCGCGATGCCCGAGTACAACGTGTGGAAACTCGATCCGGCGATTCCCGACGAATTTGCGGCAGTCTTCGATCCGCTCGGTAACGCCGTGCACACGGTCATGGCGGCGGGCGTGAGCGCGAAGAGCGTCGTGATCAGCGGTGTCGGTTCGATCGGTCTCATGGCGATTCCGGTTGCGCGCGCCGCGGGCGCGGCATCGGTATACGCGATCGACGTCAACCCGACCAAGCTCGAGCTCGCGCGGCGGTTGGGCGCCGATGAAACCTTCGATGCTCGTATGCCGGGGCTCGTCGACGAAATCAAGCGCCGCACGAATGGCGACGGCGTCGAAGTGCTGCTCGAGATGTCGGGCAGCGGCACCGCAATCGACCTTGGACTGCAGATGGTGCGTAACGGCGGAACGGCGGCGCTTCTCGGGATTCCGAGCGACAACATCAATTTGAATCTAGCGGAGCGTATCATCTTCAAGGGGCTGACCGTTCTCGGCATCAACGGACGCATGATGTTCGAGACGTGGTATCAAACGCAAGCGTTGGTCAAGGGCGGTCGCGTCGATCTGCGTCCGATCATCACCCACGTGCTGCCGTTCCGCGACTACGACCGCGCCTTCGAGCTGATGGAGAAGGGCGAAGCCGCCAAGATCGTCCTCGATCTCAAAGGAGATATCGCAAAGTGAGCTCGGCATTCGATGCATCGTTGCAGCGTGAGCTCGACGCGCTCAAGAGCGCCGGCACGTACAAGCATCTGCGTCACCTCACGACGCCGATGGCGCCGGAAGTGCATATGGAAGAAGCCGGCGACGTCATCGTGCTCTCCAGCAACAATTACTTAGGACTCTCCGATCAACCCGAAGTGATCGAGGCCGGCATCGAAGGGTTGCGCAAATATGGAGCCGGTACGGCTTCGGTCCGTTTCATCTGCGGCACATTCGACATCCACCGCACGCTGGAAGCGCGTATTGCCGCCTTTCTGGGCACGCAATCGTCGCTGACCTACGTGTCGTGCTGGAATGCCAACACCGGGCTCTTTCCGACGATTTGCGGCGAAGGTTCGGCGATCATCTCCGACGAGCTCAACCACGCGTCGATCATCGACGGCGTGCGGTTGGCGAGCAAGGCGAAGCGCACCGTCTATAAACACGCCGACATGGCCGATCTCGAGGCTCGCCTTCGACAGGCTCAGGCCGACAATCTCTCTCCGATCGTCGTCGTGACCGACGGCGTATTCTCGATGGAGGGATCGGTCGCGAACGTGCCCGAGATCGTCGCGCTGTGCAAACGCCACGGCGCCGTCAGCGTCGTCGACGACTCGCACGGAACCGGCGTGATGGGCAGAACGGGACGCGGCACGATCGAGCACTTCGGCCTGACGGGCGAGGTCGATATCATCACCGGCACGCTCGGCAAAGCACTCGGTGGCGCGGCCGGTGGTTTCGTCGCCGGAAGTCACGCGCTCGTCGACGTCCTGATCCAACGCTCGCGCCCGCAGCTTTTCTCGAACGCGCTGCCGGCCACGGTCGCGTGCAGCTCGCTCGCGGCGATCGACTATCTCGATGCCCACCCCGAACTCGTCGAACGCCTGCGCGCCAACGTGGGGTATTTTCGCAGCGGCCTCGTCAATCTCGGTTTTAAACCGCTCGACGGTCCGAGTGCCATTGTGCCGATCATCGTCGGCGAAACGGCGTTTGCGATCGCGATGAGCGACAAGCTGCTCGAACGCGGCGTCTTCGTGACCGGCTTCGGCTTCCCGGTCGTGCCCGAGGGAACCGCGCGCATTCGCACGCAGCTCTCGGCAAAGCTCAGCAAGGACGAGATGGATCGCGCCCTTGCTGCGTTTGGCTCCGTCGGTAAAGAGGTCGAACTACTGCGCTAGCCGCTCAAGATCACCCAGTCGCGGATTTGCGCGGTTGCGCCGGAGGTGTAATCGATCACCCCGTCGCCGTTGGCGTCCACCGTCACGGTTGCGACCGTCGCTCCGGAGCTATTGGTCACGGTGCCCGAGAGTCCACCGTGCGCGATCGAGGAGAGCGTGATCGTCAAACCATCGGCGGTGTCGTTGAGCGTGATATTCGCGGTCGACATCATGCCACTGGGTCCGAATGCGATCGTCGCGTTGCCCGAAAGCGTCGTGACTTGCGTGCCGCCGGCGATGCTCCACGCGGGCGGCGATGCCTGCGCGATCGTCATCGACTGCGCGGCGCCGGTGTAGCCGGTGCCGGCGACGGTCAACTGCAGTTGGA
>DATJRM010000079.1:0-44880 GCA_035504755.1 Candidatus Acidiferrales bacterium | reverse complement strand
TAATGCCAGGATGAAGTTTCTTTGACAGTGCTCTAACTGCGGTTTGCACGCCGCTGCGATCAGTATCGAGAACAAGGGCTCCGCACATCATAAAGAACGACGAGGGACCTCCGCGACTTTGAGAATCGTCGCGGTAAGCTGTTGCGTCGGTGTGAGGAGAAAATTTCGGATATCCTTCGTCGCCGGATTCGTCGATGTATGCGTAGTAAGTCGGCACCTTGCCTCGTACAGTTCCGAAGCTTACGGTTGTCCCCTACGTCGTGGTGTGGGTACTTAGCCCTACTTCTTGCCCCAGCGAGAGGCCGCAGCTTTTTTCGCGATCTCCCTGCGCTGTTCGGGTGTCATCGACGCTGCTCGCGCCTTCCCGCCCTTGAGGCCGCCCAGACGCCCTAGCGCTTGCGCGGCGGGGTTCTTAACCTGCTCGGGCTGCTCTTTACCCGCGATCCGGTCGATGATCGACTTCGCGGCTAGGTTGGGATCGACAGGTGGTTTCCTTGAGCGCTCTGGCATATCCTGAGCGTACCACGGTGTGTCTAGGTTTGCGAGCGCTGCAGAACCGGCCAGTCAGCGAAAGCGAGGACGCCGAGCACGACAATACCGCCGAGCGGAACGAACCAGAGTAGAGCTAGGGGTCCCGCCAAACCAGCGCGATCAAGCGCCTTCCACAAGAACCAAACCGGCAGAAGGGCGAATGGTACGAACACCAGCAGCAGCGCCAACATAATGGGCGCGTCAATAATTGCTAATAGCATGCTGGTCAGTTCGAACGCTTAGGATCCCTCTTCTGCTTGGTCCGCTTGGTCCTCGTCAAATCGACCCACTACCAGTCTCTCCACACCTGTGGACAGCATTGTGGACAACGCTTCTTTGGGCAGCTTCGCAGGCAGCGGAAATCGAGCGTCATACCGGGCTTTTTTCAAGCTGTCAAGGGGTCACTTTGATGACCCCTCGATGCGGCGAAAAGCCCCGAAAAACCGTATCAATCGAGCTGTGGATAAGTGCATAAGATCATAGGATAACTCCGCAGGACCCTCGCCTCATTAAGCCAACCGAAAGCGTCCTCACCGGCCGCCGCGCAACTGGCAGTACCTGTCGTTTTTCGGGCGGACCGGAGTTTGTCACTCGTCGTCTGGGAGCACGCACTAGGATGGCGCTTGCGGTAGGCAGTTCCGACATCTCGAACGAGCTTTGGCTATCGGCACTGGAGGCGCTGGAGCGCAAATTTTCCAAGCCGATCTTCGAGATGTGGATCAAGCCGATCCGCCTCGTCTCGATCAACGGCGACACGCTCGTCCTCTCGGTCCAGAGTAATTTCGCCCGCGATTGGGTTGAGCACCGGCTCAAGTCGCAGATCGGTGAAGTCCTGGGCGCCGTCTTCGGCGCCAGCCTCGATCTGCAGTTCACCGTGGCGGAGCCCGAGAGCGCGTCGGGCGCGAACGCTGCCGCCGCGGCGGCAGCCGTGCGCCAGCCGGAAGACCTGCGCAGTTCGAACCTCAATGCCCGGTACACGTTCGAAGAGTTCGTCATCGGCAACTCCAACCGGTTCGCGCACGCGGCGGCCCAAGCCGTGGCACTCGCGCCGGCGCGCGCGTATAACCCACTCTTCCTCTACGGCGGCGTGGGACTGGGCAAAACGCACCTGATGCACGCCATCGGCCATCGCGTCCTCATGGACAGTCCCAGTGCCAACGTCGTCTACGTGACGTGCGAAAAGTTCACCAACGAGTTCATCATCGCGCTGCAGAACAACCGCACGCCCGAGTTTCGCAACCGCTACCGCCAGGTCGACGTGCTGCTGATCGACGACATTCAATTCCTAGCCGGCAAAGAGACGACGCAAGAAGAGTTCTTCCATACCTTCAACGCGCTGCACGAATCGGGCCGGCAGCTGATCATCAGTTCGGATCGGCCGCCCAAAGAGATCCAGACGCTCGAGTCGCGGCTGCGTTCGCGATTCGAGTGGGGACTGCTCACCGATATCCAGGCGCCGGATATCGAGACGCGTGAAGCGATTTTGCGCAAGAAAGCCCAAAGCGAGAAGATCCCCGTCCCCGACGAGGTCACCTCGTTCATCGCGAAAGTCATTCCCTCGAACATTCGCGAGCTGGAGGGCGCGCTGATTCGCGTCGTTGCCTACGCCTCGCTCACCAAGTCGCCGATTACGCTCGATCTGGCAGCCGAGGTGCTCAAGAGCGCGGTTGCGCAAGCGCCGTTGCAACGCATCACGATCGGTAAGATCAAAGAAACGGTCGCGAGCGCGCACGGCCTCACCGTCAAAGAGATGGACAACGGCCGTCGCGACCAACGCTTGGCTGGGCCGCGTCAGATCGCCATGTACATTGCGACGGAGCTTACCAACTACTCGTTACCGCAGATCGCGCGCGACTTCGGAAAGAAGGATCACACGACGGTTATGTACGCGCGCGACAAGATCAAGGATCAAATGCAACGCGATGAAGCGTACCGGAACAAGATCCGGCAACTCATCGCAATGTGCCAGAGCCCGTAGGTGCGCGGCCGGGAAGCTCTCCCGGCCGTTTTTCTTGTACTCGTTGCTCGCCGTTTCAGGCACAAGGTCGCGCCTTTCCGGGTGGATAACTGGCACCCTAGTCCAACACGGTGGAGATGTGTATCGAGCCGAAGGACGATCCACACCTTATACCGGACGGAAACCCGCGTCAGAACAAGCAAAAAGGCACTTATCCGCGAAATGAACCGCACTACTACTGTTACGACGGTATTTTAAAAACTATGAAGTTTACGTGTAACACGAAAGATATCTCGGCCGCCGTGGGCGCCGCCAGCAAGGTGGTTAACGCGCACACGACCGTGCCGATTCTTTCCAACGTGCTGCTGCAAGCGGAAGACGGCAAGATCGCCGTCCGCGCGACCGACCTCGAGCTGACGCTCGAACACGCCTTTCCGGCCGAGATCGGGGAGTCGGGCGCCGTCACGATTCCGGCCAAGCTCTTTTCGAGCTATCTGGCGAATCTGCCGGCCGGGTTGATGGAGCTCTCCGGGACGCCGACGCGTGCGTCGGTTAAATGCGAGCGGAGTAACTACGACTTTCACGCGCTGCCGGCCGAAGAGTATCCGCCGCTGCCCACCGCCACGAAGGGCTCGCACTTCACGATCGGTTCCAAGCGCTTTCGCGATGGTATCGATGCCACGATCTTCGCCGCGTCCGGTGAAGAGGCGCGCGGCGCCGTGCTGATGGGGACGTTACTCGAGCTCGAAGGGAACTCGCTGACCATGGTCGCGACCGATGGGTATCGTCTGGCGCGCTATCAAACGACCCTCGACGACGGCATCAACGGGGCCGAGAAGTATATCGTGCCGTCGCGGGCGCTTGCCGAGGCGGCGCGTAATCTGGGCGGCAGCGATCAGATCGCGGTCAGCGCACTCGGCGCGCAGAGCAATCAGCTGCAGATGAACGCGGGCGATACGTCGATCACGGTGCGTCTCGTGGACGGCCAGTACCCCAACTACCAGCAAGTCATTCCGGCCAAGTTCGATCGCAGCGTCACCGTGAACACGCAAGCGCTCATCGGCAGCCTACGCCGCGCCGAACTCGTCGCGGGCGATCGTGCCAGCATGGTCAAGCTTGCCGTCGCGAATCAAACCCTGATCGTGACCGCCAGCAGCGATATCTCGGGTAACGCCTACGAAGAACTCGAAGTCGAGCAACAGGGCGAGGATCTCTCGATCGCCTTCAACGCGCGCTATCTGGTTGAAATCCTCAACCACGTCAAAAGCGCGCAAGCCGTGATGGAGTTTCTCGGCCCGCTTTCGCCGGCCGCGATCCGCCCGGTCGAACCGGCGGAGGGCGCGCAACAACTCTACGTCTTGATGCCGCTGCGGCAGTAGCGCGGGGCGGGCTACGTCCCGGTGTCTGCGCCGGCGTGAAAGACGAACTTCACGATGAAACGGTGCAGCGTCGAGGCACTCGCCGGCGTTCCGTAGTTGAGGTAGAGCTCGTCGCCGTTGGTGAAGTTGCGCTGATACGCAAACGCGAGATCGGTCCCGACCGTCGGCTGGAACCCGCCGTAACCGTTCACCGATCGCACCGCGAACGTGAGCGAGCTCTGCGAGGAGAGATTGTAGCCGAGCGAGACGCGGCGCAGCCACTGCGAATTGAGTAGCGACGTCTGCGGGTCGCGCTCGTACGTGCCGTCGTAGGTCAACGTCGCCGTTAAGTGTTTTGCGAACGTGCGCGTGGCGGCCGCGGTGAAGAGATGCGTGGCGTAGCCGCCGAACGGGCCCCACGCATACGCGACGTCGATGGGATTCGGCCCGGCGTCGCCGTAGCCGATGGGAACGGTCATCAGGTCGTAGGGCTGCGTTTCGCCGTCGAGGTAGCACGGAAATCCGGTGAAGGCGGATCGCGTCACGATCGGGCCCGTGCAATCGGGCCCCGATGGGATCGCGTAGGAGCGCAGGAGGCCGACCGCCGGCCCGAGTCCGTCGAGCGAGAGGCCGTCTTTGAACGTCGCGCCGAGCGAGGCGGATGTATCGGTTTGATGCACCGCGCCGCTCTCGTCCTCGAAGCGATCGCCTTCGAGAAAGAAGATCCAGTTCTTCACGAAGCGCGAGCCGCCGCCGCTGAAATCGACGATCCCCTGCGGGCCGCGAATGTCGGAGTTGGCCGTGTACCCGTCGATCGGGTTGTAGTTGGGCGTGATGGCGAGATAGCCGGCGTTCACCTCGTAATTCGGTTTGTGCACGTCGGCGATGGCCTGAAACGAATCGGCGTGCCCATCGGGAACCCAGCTCCCCGTCTCGAATGCGTAGTCCGCGAAGGTAATCAACCCGGTCTTGAGGTTGCGCGCTTCCGCACCGCCTTCGATCGTCGAATCGTCGCCGGAGACGCTGTGGTGCGCGAGCACGCCGTCGCTCCAATAGATGAACGAGTTGTCCTGCAGCGCGTGTTCGTAGCCGTAAGCCTGATCGTCGAACGTCTGCCCGGTCGTGTCGTCGTATCCGCGAAAACTCATGACCCCGATGCTTTGGTCGCCGAAGGAGCCTTCGACTTTCGCGCCGCGATCGAACGTCCCGATGCTCGGCGAGTAGAAGACGTAGTTCGGAGCAGTCGAGTACGCGCCGGTCGTCGTGCGCATCCCGGAATCCGCATTGATGAAGACGGCGCCCTCGGAGAAGAAGGGGCGATACTCGGTGAGCTGCCGGCGGAACTCTTGCGGTGTGACCACGATCTGATCGAGCTCCACGTTCGAGAAATCGGGATTCAACGTGCCCACGAAATTGATCGTCGAGGTGATCGGAACGCTGGCGTCGATCCCGAAGTTGCGCACGTTTTCCGGCAAGAACGTTTGATTCGGCTGTTCGAAGAGATTGCGGTCGCTCCCGAACGAGTCCAGCGCGTAGACGTCCGCGCGCGGCATTGGGCGCTCGGCCGCGCTCTTCGCCACCCGCACGCCGGTGCCGGCGGCCCAGAAGCGCGCATCCGTGAAGACCGGCCACGACCCCGGCGCGCCGTCTTGCATCAAACCGTTGAAGGCCCACACGTAGTGTTCGCCCGCAGCCGCGACCGCGCGCACGAACTGAAAACGCCAGGTCTGCGTCCCGGCGCTGCGGATGTGCAGCACGTCGAGCGGAATGATCATCACCGCGTTCCACCCATCCGGCGTCTCGAGCGTGGCGGTACGCCAGGTGGGACGGTAACGCACGTTCTCGTTCGATTGGTCGTAACGCGTGCCGATCGGCGTGACCTCGAAGTAGAAGTCACGGCTTCCGGCGCCGCTCGGATCGACGCCGATGCCCACGAAGTCGTCGATGCCGAAGCCGACGTCTTGCTCGGTCTGCGTCGCGGTGAGGGGCACGCCGTGCTGGCTCACGTGGAACGCGACGTAGAGATTGCGATCGTCGTAGAGGACGTAGGCCTGCGTCGCGAACGGTGCGGCGCCTTTGGTCGTCACGTCGGCCCACGGCCCATGGTTGGGCACGCGGCCGGCCTGCCACGCGGGATCGGAGAGCGAGGCGTCGAGCGGCAGCGGATGCGGCGCGCGGGCAACCGGGAACGAAAACGCCGCGGTCACGGCGGCCCGCGCGGCGCAGGGAGAGAGGGCCAGACCCGCTACGAACAACGCCGTGGCGACGACGGTGCTCCACGCGGTGGGACGAGGCATAGCCTTCATCCTATCGGCAAAGAGACGCCGTTGCCAAACAAGGCTTCATCAAAAACGATCAGAACGCGAACCGGCGTGGTTCTTCAGCGCCTGGCGCTTTCGAATTTCCGGAATTACGCGCAGCTCGATCTCGATCCGGCGCCGGGACTCAACGTTTTCATCGGTGCCAACGCGCAAGGGAAGTCGAACCTGCTCGAAGCGATCGCGATGCTCGGCACCGGGAAATCGTTTCGCACCAGCCGCGATGCCGATCTCGTGCGCGAAGGGCTCGAGCTCGCCGTGATCGGCGGCGACGCGCAGGTCCGCGCGGGGATCATTCATCTGGGTTGCACGATCGCGAGCGCCGGGAACCGCACCCGCAAGACCTACACGATCAACGGTCAGAGCGTGCGTTACGCGCGCTATCTGGGCAGCGTGCGCGTCGTCACGTTCGTGCCCGCCGATCTGCAACTCGTCAACGGGCCGCCGGCGCTGCGACGAGCGCTGATCAATATCGCGCTCGCGCAGGAAGATCGCCGCTACTATCACGAGCTGGCGCGTTACGGCAAGGCGCTGCAACAGAAGAACGCGATGTTGCGCGGCACCGTCGACTTCGACGACGAGCTGCTCGCCATCTATAACAACACGCTGGTCGAGACGGGCACGACCTTGATCTTGGCGCGCAACCACTTCGTGAGCGAGCTCGCGCGCGAGGCCGAGCGCATCCACGCGCAATGGACGCACGGCGCGGAGCGACTGGCGGTGAGCTACGCGCCGAACATTCGTTTCGAAGCACCGACGGCCGAGGCGGTGGCGGGCGCGTTCGAGGCGCGCTTGCGCGAGGTGGCGGAGCGCGAACGCGCGCGCGGGGCGAGCGTCACCGGGCCGCACCGCGACGACCTCGATCTTGCGCTCGACGGTCACTCGCTCGCGGCGTTCGGCTCCCAGGGTCAGGGCCGCACGGCGGTGCTCGCGCTCAAGGTCGGCGAATATACCGTCATGCGCGACCGGTCCGGCGAGGCGCCGCTGCTCCTGCTCGACGACGTCCTCTCCGAACTCGACGCGGAGCGTGCCGCGGCGTTTCTCGACGGCGTGGGCGCCCTTCGAACGACACCGGATGACCGGGTGCAAGCGTTCGTGACCGCAACCCATACACCGCTGGGCCTGCCGGTCGCAGCCCAACGCTACACGATCGACGGCGCAGCGGTGCTTGCGTGCTGAAGCTCGCCGACGCGCTGGGCGCATGGGCGCCGGCCGAAGGCGCGGGGCCGACCGATCCGATCGTGCTGCTCGGCGCGGCATGGAGCGAGATCGTCGGCGCGGAGAACGCGCGGAACTCGCATCCGCTGCAGCTCGCCGCGCAGACGCTGACCATCGTCACCGCATCGAGCGTGTGGAGCGCCCAGCTGAGCTACCTCTCGGAGCAGATCGTCGCTACGCTACGCGCGCGTCTGCCGCGGGCGGAGATCGAACGCGTCCGGTTTCGCGTCGGCAAGCTGCCGCGTCGCGGCAGCCATTCGCGCGGCAAACGGGTTGTAGAACGTGGAGGCACGTCGTCGACCGCGCGCAAGGAGGCCGCCGACGCGAACGAAGCACTCGGGCACTTCCGTGCCAGCGTCGATGCCGCCGAGCGGGCCAAACGCGCCGGCGGGTGGAAAGAGTGCCTCGGTTGCACTGCCTTGATCGCGCCCGACACCGGGCCGCGCTGCACCTCGTGCGAACTCGCGCGCGATGCGGAGCGGGAGCGCCAGATCTCGCGGCTACTCTTTGAAGCGCCGTGGCTGGGGTTCGCCGGTACGTCCAAACTGATCGAGGACCTGCGTCAGGACGAATACGAATCGATCCGCCGCCGCCTGCTCCAACGCTGGTGGGACCGGCTCCGCCGTGTTCGTCTGACCGGGACGCTTTCACGTGACGGTTCCGAGCGGCTGATCGCGAGTTCGTACGTCTTGCTCAAGAGCGAACTCGCACCCGAACGGCTCACGCCCGCGATCGTGCGCAACATGCTCGGTGACGAGCTTCACGAATTGCTTTATAACGCTGATTAGCGCTGACGAAAGAAATGACGAACAATTACACCGGCGAGCAAATCGAAGTCCTCAAGGGCCTCGAAGCGGTTCGCAAGCGCCCCGGGATGTACATCGGCAACACCGCCGAGCGTGGGCTGCATCAACTGGTCTACGAAGCCGTCGACAACGCCGTCGACGAGGCGCTGGCCGGCTACGCCAAACACGTGAAGGTCGTGATCTACAAAGACAACTCGTGTTCGGTAGAAGACGACGGCCGCGGCATTCCCGTCGACATGCACGCCGAGGAGAAGATGCCGGCGCTCGAAGTCGTGATGACGATCCTGCACGCCGGCGGCAAGTTCGGCAAGGGCGGCTACAAAGTTTCGGGCGGTTTGCACGGCGTGGGCATCTCGGTCGTCAACGCGCTCTCGGAATCGATGATCACGCGCGTCAAGCGCGACGGCTACCTGTGGGAGATGAAGTTCGAGCGCGGCAGCACGGTGCAAAAGCTCAAGAAGATCGGCAAGACCGAGGAGACCGGCACGTTCCAGTGGTGGAAGCCCGATACCGAGGTCTTCGAGACGCTCGAGTTGCACTGGGATATTTTACAGAAGCGGTTGCGCGAGCTGGCTTTTCTCAACCGTGGTCTTTCGATCACGCTGCGCGACGAGCGCGGCGACGAGCCGCGCGAGCGCACCTATAAATTCGACGGCGGCATCGTGAGTTTCGTCGAGTGGCTCAACGAGAAGAAAGACGCGCTGCATCCGGTCATCTCGACGCACAACGAACGCGACGGCGTCGACGTCGAGGTTGCGATGCAGTACACCGACACGTACACCGAGCAGATCTTCAGCTACGCCAATAACATCAATACGATCGAAGGCGGGATGCATCTGCAAGGCTTCCGGCAAGCCGTGACGCAAGCCGTCAACTCGTACGCGAAAAAGAAGGGCCTTCTCAAAGAGAACGACGGCTCGCTCTCGACCGACGACATCGTCGAAGGCTTGACCGCGGTCGTGTCGGTGAAGCTGCAAGACCCACAGTTCGAAGGGCAGACGAAAACCAAGCTCGGCAACGCGCGTGTACGCAGCATCGTCTACGGTCTGGTCAACGAGCGGCTCGACTTCTTCCTCGAAGAGAACCCGAAATACGCGCGTGTGATCGTCGAGAAATCGATGCAGGCGCAACGCGCGCGCGACGCCGCGAAGAAGGCGCGCGATCTCTCACGGCGCAAGAACGCGCTCGACGGTTCGGGATTGCCCGGCAAGCTCGTCGATTGCAAGAACGCGGATCCGAGGGAGAGCGAGATCTTCTTGGTCGAGGGCGATTCGGCGGGCGGCACCGCCAAAGGCGGCCGCGATCCCAATACGCAAGCGATTCTTCCGCTCCGCGGCAAGATCCTCAACGTGGAGAAAGCGCGCCTGGACAAGGTGCTTTCGAACGAAGAGATCCGCACGATGATCACCGCGCTCGGCACCGGATTCGGCGACGAGTTCGATCTCGAGAAGCTTCGCTACCACAAGATCATCATCATGACCGACGCCGACGTGGACGGTTCGCACATTCGCACGCTGCTCTTGACGTTCTTCTACCGTCAAATGAAGCCGCTGGTGGAGAACGGTTTCGTCTACATCGCGCAACCGCCGCTCTACGGAATCCGTAAAGGCAAGAAGCAGTGGTGGGCCTACAGCGAAGCCGACTACAAGACCGTGATCGGTGAAGACGATCCTAAAGAGTTCACGATCCAGCAGTACAAGGGTCTGGGCGAGATGGACGCCGAGCAACTCGCCGAGACGACGATGGAAGTCGGGCATCGCCGGCTCAAGCAGATTACCGTCGAGGACGCAGTGGAAGCGGAGCAGATTTTCACCGACCTCATGGGCGACAAGGTCGAGCCGCGCAAGCAGTACATCTTCGACTACGCGAAGTCGGTCAAGAACCTCGATCTCTAAGGGAGCTCTGGTATCAGAGTCCCCTTAGAAAAGACGGACCGCCGGAGGCGTCTGCGCGGTCGCCGGGTATGTAGTGCGTGATGCGCAGGCGAGCGGCTCTCGTGGTCGTCGTATTCCTAGCCGTCGTCGCAGCAATCGCGCGCGGCGGTGCACTGCTTGATTGGCTGCTGCCGCGCGCACTTGGACTTGCGACGCACACGCAGGTCGCGATCGCTCGGGTTTCGATCGGCAGCGCCGGGGCCACGCTCTCAGGAATCACGATGACCAAGGGCGACGAGCCGCTCTTCGCCGCGCGCCGTCTTGCGATCGACTACGACCTGCGCGATCTCTTGCCGGGAAGCCGCCACCGCTTCGGCCTGCGCGCGGTCGTGCTCGACCATCCCGTCTTCACCCTCGAGCGCCATGCCGACGGCAGCTATAACATCGCGCTCGGCGGCGGCGGCCCGCCGCCGGCGGCTCCGCTTCGACCCAACGGCGTTCCGCTCGCATTCACCCTCACCGTGCGCGACGGCGCGATCGCCCTGCGCGCGCCGCACGCGCTCGATCCGCAAGCGCGCCGCGTCGATGTCGGCAACGTCGCGCTCACGGCGTCGATCGACACCGCCACGCGGACGCGTTACGTACTCACCGGCGCGCTCGACGGCGCGCCGTTTCGCGCGCGCGGCGTCGTCGACGCTGCGCTCGGCTACGCGATGCATCACGTCCAGGCGGCTGCGCTGACGGTGCGGCCGATCGCCAATTTCTTCATCAACTCCAAGTCGGCGCAGGTACTGGCGGGAACCGCGCGCTCGCTCGACGTGACGGTCTACGCGCTCGGCGTCGCGCCCGAAGCGCCGGTCGCGTATCACCTCGGCGGCACCGTCCATATTTCGAATGCGACGATGCATCTTGTCGGGCTGGGGCCGCCGGTCACCCAGATGAACGTCGACATGCACATGGTCGACGACCAGCTCTTCTTCAACGATCTGCACGGACACGTCGCGGGCGTCTCGCTGCATGGCTTCGGCAGCATCTTCGATCTGGCCGGCGACCCGCAGTTTCGCATCGGCGTGCACGGGCGCGGCAATCTTGCCGATCTGCGCAAGCTCTTTGCCTTCGCGCGCGATCAGGACCTCGCCGGTGACGCGGACATCGGCGTCGCGGTCGACGGCGGCCTCACGGGCGCGGGACCACGTATCTTGGCGACGCTCGACTCGCGCCGCTGTTCGTATCGCGCGATCGCATTCGAGCATCTGCACGCCTCGATCGCCTATCAAAACTCCACCGTGCTCTTGATGCCGGTGCGGGCGCAGGCGCAAGGCGGCGCGACGTTTACGATTCGCGGCGCGCTCGAGATCGACGACCACGTGCATTCGAAGCTCGCGTTGCACGTCACGACGCCGGCCGACGCGCTGCCCTATGCCGGCGAATTGCTCGGCAAAGAGCCGCTCGCCGGCGACTTCACGGTGGTTGGCGACGACTTCCAGTTCGACGGCTACGGCGCGCTGCAATCGGCGCGCTCGCCGGATCGCATGACGGCGGTCGTGCATGCCGCGCGCGGCGGCGTGCTCGACGTCGCGCCGTTGTGGATCGTGACGCCGCGCGGCGCGCTCTACGGCGGCTATCATCTCGATCGGACGCGCGACCGCAGCGCGTTCTGGATTCGCGCGCTGCATCTCGCATTACGCGCCCCCGCGCACGGGACGTTCCTCGATCAGGTGCTGGCCGCGTCGCCGCCGATCGACGGGACGCTCGACGACGCGGCGATTCTCGGCGGCGGGTCCAGCGGCGAGCACACCATCATCGCCGGCGAAGTGCGCGCGCACGCAACCACGATCTCGGGCGTGCGCTTCACGAGTTTGCGTTCGCGTTTTGCCGGCAGCCTCGCCGATATCGGGATCGACGCGGTCGATGCGACCGGTCCGTGGGGCCGCTTCCGCGGCGACGGCGCGTTCACGTTCAACGGCATCGCCGTACGCGGGCGCTACGACGGTACGCTCGAAGGTTTGCGGTCGTTCATGAGCGACGTTCCGGCAAGCGGCCGCATCGACGGCGACGTGGCATTTGCACTCAGCGGCGAGCGCATCGTCGTGCAAACGGGCGATCTGCGGTTGCATGACGCGAGCGTGCACGGCATTCCGATCGAAAGCGCCAGCGGAACGCTGGCGATCGACAACGGCGCGTTACGCGTGGAGAGCGCGCGCGCGAACGTCGCGGGCGGCAGCGTCGTCGCGGCGGGAGCATACGATCGCGGTATCGCGCTGATCGCAACGCATCTCGACGGCGCGCACTTGCGCGCGTTGGGCTTGCCGCTCGAAGCCGGAAGCGTCGATGCCGACGGGACGATCGCGCAGGGCGCGCCGCTTCCGTCGTTTGCCGGTGGTGTCGCCGTTGCGGGCGGACGGGTCGAGCGGTTCGCGGTTGCCGGAAGCGGGCTCGTCACGATGCGCGGCGACGGTGCGCGGCTCGATCACGTCGTCGGCGGCGTCGACGGTATCTACGCGCTGGCCTCGGGATCGCTCGGATCGCTTACGGCGAACGCGCCGAACTACGATGTGACGGCGGAGGTCCCGGCCGCGAACATCTCCACGGCGCTGGCCGATCTCTCGATCGCGGGTCACTACAGCGAAGGCACCTTCGACGCCAAACTCGCCATTCGCGGCGCCGGTTTGACGCCCAGCGTGCGCGGCGTGGTCGGTGCTCCCGCGGGCTCGGTCAACGGGCTTTACTACACCGGCGCAACGAGCCTGATCACCGCCGACACCCACGGCGTCATTTTACGCGACGGCAGCGTGACCGTCGGCACGAGCCGGCTCGATCTCGAGGGATCGGAGGACCCGTCCATGTCGGCGCTGCGCCTGCGCACCGCGCACGTAAACCTCGCCGACTTCGACGACTTCTTCGATACGGGCGATACGCTCGCTGGTACGGGCAGAGTGCGGTTCGACGTGGTGTCGCAGCGTCACCGCATCTCGAGCAACGGCGAGATCGCCGTCGCGGGCCTGCGTTATCGCAACTTCGCCTTCGGCGATACGAGCGCCGTCTGGTCGAGCGAGCACAACCTGCTGCGTGGTTCGCTCGACGTCACCGGCACGGAGGGGACGCTGCACTCGCATGGTTCGATGGATGTCGTGCCCGAGCAAGCGCCGCTCGACACGTTGCGCGACTCGTCGTACGACCTGACCGCGACGGTGAGCGACTTCGGTCTTTCGAACTGGATCGCCGCGCTCGGTTATCCGCAGATCGGCGTCACCGGACGCGCCAACGGCAGCGCAACGCTGCACGGCCGCTATCCGGCGCTGCAACTGCGCGCCGACGTGAGCTTGGCAGATGCGACGGTATGGCGTCTGCCGATCGACAGCGCGACCGGAACGTTTTCGTCGAGTCGAGGACGGCTCGTCGTCGATCGCTTTGATATTTCGTCACCGGGTCTGCGCGCAAGTGCGAGCGGAACGTTGGGCCTGCGTCCGAGCGATCCGCTCGACATGACGATTCACGCGAGTTCCGACGACGTTCCGCGCGTCGCCGCGGAGCTGTGGCGCGTGCAGGTGCCGGTGCGCGGATCGTTCGATGCGACGCTGTCGCTCGGCGGCACGCTGGCGAACGCAACGTACCAGGCTGCGTTCAACGGCAAGGACGCGATGCTCTACGGCGTCGACGTTCCCGCGATCAGCGCCTCGCTGCGATTGCACGGCAACGACGTGCTGCTCGAGGACGCCGACATCACGCTGCCGCACGGGACGATCGCGCTCTCCGGCTCGGCGCCGCTTCGCGTCAATCCCTTCATGTTCGGCCCGGCGAACCGGCCGGTCACGCTGGACGTCGAAGTCAAGGGCGTCGATCCGGGTGCGCTCGATGCGCTCATCGGGAACGAGACGAAGCTCGGCGGCAAGATCGACGGCTCGCTCGGCTTGAGCGGAACCGTCGGAAATCCGCGCATCGTGGGGAAGTTCGGCGTGACCGGCGGCAGCTACGTGAGCAGCTTCGAGCGCACGCCGATTACCGCGATCGACACGCAGCTCACGTTTAGCAGCACCGCTGCGTCGGTTGATAAACTGCAAGCCAAATTCGGAAGCGGAACGGTCAGCGGTTCGGGACGCGTCGCGTTCGGCAGCAGCGCCGGCTACACCGTGAACGTTGCCGCGCACGGTGCGCAGCTCAATCTTCCGGCGTGGGGCGAGGGAACGATCGACGGCAACATCGCGCTCACCCGCGCCCCGTCGCAGGTCGCCAAAGTCGGCGGCACGATCGAGCTCTCGAATGCGACCATTCCATTCGCGGCTTTCGTCGGCTCGATCGAGCAGAGCTCACTGTCGGCGACGGTCTTGCCGCCGCTCGATCTCGATCTGCACTTCAACGTTGGACGCAACGTGCGGGTGCGCGGTACGGGTTTCGGCGCAGGTCTCGACATCGCGGGAACCGGCTCGCTCCATGCGACCGGCAGCCTCACCGACCCGGTCCTCGACGGTACCTTCAAAGCCACGTCCGGAACCCTGACCTACTACGACCGTGCCTTCCGCGTTGCGCAAGCGCGCGTCGTCTTCGATCCGGCGGCCGGCATCGTCCCCGTCCTGCACGCGAGCGGCATCACCAGGGTCACCAACCCCGACCCGAGCAGCCCCTACAGTTCCGTCGACATCGTGGCGACGGTCGAGGGGCCGGTGAACAATCCGCGCCTGACCTTCAGCTCGAACCCGCCGGGCTATTCGAACGATCAGATCCTGGCCTTGATCGCACCCTTCGGCGGCGTGCTCCTGAGCGGCTACAACTACGTGCCGGGCCAGACCTCGACGGTGAACCCGCTGGTTCCCGGCGCCCAGCCGATCGGCGGGACCTCGAACGCCACGATCACTGCCGGGCAGGAGGCTTTCAGCATCCTCAACGCCCAATTTGCGGCGGGGCTGCTCTCGCCGCTCGAGCAGGCCGTCTCGCAGAGCCTGGGTTTTCAAAGCGTGAACCTCACCCTGGACTACTGGGGCAACGTGGGGGTGGAGACGTCACGAATCCTGGGCCGGAACGTCAACCTGATTTATGCAGCGACGTTCGGCATCTCACAGCGCACGGAGTTCGGGCTCCAGCTCGCGGGTGAGCGCCAGACCAGCGCTCAGCTCTCCTACTTCTTTCAGACCGGGCCCCAGCAGCTGTTCACGACCGCGCCGATCACGAGCAACATCTCGAGCTCGCGGCTCTCGGCCGGCCTGCCGCTACAAGGGCAAAGTGGGTTTGCGTTCACGTTGCAGCGACTTTTTTGGTAAAACCCCAGGATTTCTGCGGCAAGGACCGCCGGTCGCTAGCGCGAACCAGGGGCCGGAACTCTGCTGGCCTTCGTCAGCCTTCATGCCCACTGCAAGGACTACACGAATCGCATGATCTTTGACCTTCGGCGCGCGCCACGCGCTCTGGTGCGTAGCGCGGGAGCCGTGCTGGCCCTCGTCGTCGCGCTGACCGTCGTCGCGCCCCAGACGGCGCGATCCGCGCCGGCGCCGGAGATCGTCTCGGTCGACGTGACCGGCAATTTGCACGTTCCCACGAGCACGATCATGCAGGTGATCCAAGCGCGACCGGGCGAGGTCTACGATCCGAAGATCGTGCAGGGCGACCTGCAACGCCTCAACGAGCTCGGGTATTTCGCCGACATCGCGCCGCCGCTGATCCGTGCGCGGCCGGGCGGCGTCGCCATCACCTACCGCGTCGTCGAGTATCCGGTCATCACCAAGATCAGCTTTACCGGCAACAAAACGGTGCCGAGCGACACATTGCTCGCGCTGATGGATCTCTCGGTGGGCCAGGTCTTCAATAGCAACACCTTCCGCTCGGACCTGCTCAAGATCAACAATTACTACGAGCGCATCGGCTTCGGCGGTCAGGTGCCCACGCACATCAAAGACGTCGCCTTCGATACCAAGACCGGGGCGCTCGCGCTCACCATCCAAGAAGGTCTGACCGTTCGCAAAGTGATCATCGGCGGCGATCCGGTGCTGCCCGGGCCGATCATTCTCAACGAGATCTCGCTCAAGCCGGGCATGGTCTTCTCGGACGAGATCGAGAAGAAGGACATCGCCACCCTCAAGGACTGGTACGACAGTAAATTCCATATCGAGCTGGGCAACTTCGTCGGCGGCATCGACCCCTCGACGATCGACCAGAAGACCGGCACCGCCGACGTCAAGTACGACATCTACGTCGCGCGCGTCGCCGCCGTGCAAATCGTCGGCAACACGCGTACGAAGGACCAGGTCATCCGCCGGCTGCTGCGCGTGACGCCGGGGATGATCGTGAACACCGACTGGATCAAGGCGGATTACGAACGGCTCAATTCGACCGGCTACTTCTCGAAGGTCGACCCGGATATCAAGGAAGGCCCGGATCCGAAGAAGCCCCAAGACGTCACGCTCGTCTGGCAAGTGACCGAGCAGCGCACCGCGCAAGCATCGGTGGGTTTCGGCTACTCGGGCGGTATCACGGGTGAAGGTCTGTACGGCACGCTCGGTTTTTCGGACTCGAACCTTCACGGCACCGGCAACTCCGCGTCGATTCAGTTCGAACAAGGCGCGCGCGTCACGTCGGACTCGCTCTCCGCGACGATTCCGTATCTCGGCAATACGCCCTCGCAAGAAAAGTACTCGTTGAGCGGTAGCCTCTTCTCGACGAAGCAGACCTACTATTACCCGGTCTACTCGGTCTCGTCGACGACGATTGCCCCGGCGCCGTCGGTCGGCGGTACGCCCGCGCCGATCCCCGTCACCTTATACGAAAACACGAACTCGGCGCTGGTCAGCGGCATCGTCGCCACGAGCGCGTCGTCGCAGCAAGGGTTTTCGGTCTCGCTCGGGCGGCGTCTCTCGGATTACATGACGGTGTCGATCACGCCGCTGGTCTCGGTGGTGAAGTATTCGACGACCGTGCCCACGCCGTATTACTTCTCCGGCTCTCAGCCCAACGTGCTGGTGGGGCCGACGCCGAGTCCGCTGGAGTCGGAAGAGAATTACAACGGCAGCTTCGGCATCGCGGCAACGTCGATCGCCAACGTCAATACCGGCGAGCCGTATCAGCTCAACTCGCTCTCCTTCGGCCTGGGAACCTCGCCGTTCACGACCGACGACCCCTACAATCCGCGCCACGGCTGGAAGGCGAACATGGTCGAATCGATCTCGCTCCCGGCCTTCGATTCGAGCTTCAACTACACCACGACGACGTTCGACGTCGCGCGCTACTTGCCGGTGTTGCGTTCGGCGACGTTCGCCCTTCACGGGGCCTACTATTTCTCGACCGGCGTCATCCCGCCGAGTCAGCTCTTCACGTTCTCCGATCAACAAGTACGCGGCTACAACACGGTCTTCTACGCGACCGACGCGTTCTTGGGTCAAGTGGAGCTGCGTCAACCGCTGACCGCCGATCGCAAGCTGTCGGTCGTGGCCTTCGTCGACGAGCTGGACTTCACGATTCGCGGCGCGAATCCGATTTTGGATCCTTATACGAATCGCGTGGTCGGCTATCCGGGCGACTGGTCGTGGCGCGGCGACGCCGGCATCGGCTTGCGTTTCGACGTGCCGCAGCTCGGTCTGCACACGATTCGTATCGATTTCGCGAAAGGCGCCAACGGAGGTCACACGAGCTTCGGCATCGGCCAGAGCTTCTAATGAACCAGGCGCATCCGCGAAAGCACTTGTCCGATACGAAGAACAGGTAATTAGAACGAAAATGAAACGACGCGTTATTGCAACGTTAACACTCTTTGCCGGCATCTGCGCGGCGGTGGCGCCTGCGGCGATCGCCGCCGACCTGACCGGCGTCGGCTTTCTCGATCAAGCCGCGGTCGCCAATCTGCCGGCCTTCGTCAGCGCGAACCAGCAGGTTTCGGCGTATAAGGCGCAGCTCGAAACGCAGTTCGAAAGCGCGATGCGCCGCGCGAGGACCGATGCCGACAAGCAGCGCATTTCGCTGCAGTATCAGGAAGAGTTTTCCGACAAGCAAAATGAGGTCATGGGCCCGCTGTTTGCACGCGCGCAAGCGGCGATCGCCTCGGTCTCCGCGGCGAAGAATCTTTCGATCGTCGTCGACAAACGGATCGTGATCTACGGCGGGCAAGACATCACGAGCGACGTCGTCAGCGCGGTGCGCAGTTCAGCCGCGATCAATGCGCCGCAGGCAAGCCCGCCGCCGTCGGCAATCGGGTTCGTCGATCAGTCGGCGCTCGCAAACTCGGCCGACGTGAAGAAGGCGAGCGATCAGTTGCAAGACTTTCAGAAGGCGCAGCAGCCGATCTACGCCGCGCGTTTCAAGAGCGCCAAGAACGACGTCGATAAACAACAGGTGATGGCGGACTACAACAAGGCCGTCCAGGACGAGCAGAACAAACTTCTCCAACCGTTGATCAATCAGACCAAGGCGGCGACGGCCGGCGTTGCGCGCAGCAAGAACCTGCTGCTGGTAGTCGACCGCGCCGACGTGGTCTTCGGAGGCACGGACATCACGCAAGATGTCCAAAATGCACTTAACAAGTAGACGCGTCCCGCTCGCTGCGCTCGCTCTTTCGCTGGCAATGACCGCGTGCGCTCCGAACGTTCACGGACCCGCCATCCGTGGCGTTGCATACGTGCGCGTCGACGACGTCTTCAAGCACGATCCGCTCTACCCGCAGCTCGAGCAGATCAACGACGCGATCGCCGCGATCAACTTCGCGGCGGCGCTGCCGCACAAGCCGCTGACGCCGGCGCAGATTGCCGCGCAGACGAAAGACCTCAACGCTCAGCTGCTGGCGGCGCAAAATCGCGCCAACTCGATCATCGCAAGCAAACAGCAAGAGTATCAGCAGCAAGAGCACGACGCCGACGTCGCGGCGGTCAAAGCCGCCGGAATCGATCCCAACGCGGCCGGTCTCGGGCAAGTGATGAACGCCACCTCCGCCGCGCAGGCGCAAGCCGCGGCGGCTGCGGCGCAGCAGGGTTACGCGCAGTATCAGCGCGACGTGATCGCGCAGGATAACGCGGCGCTGCAATCGATCGCCGCGCAACTGAACAAAGCCGCGGGCGACAAACTGCGCGCGCGGGCCAACGAGTATCAGCAAAACGAGAGCAATCTCTCGCTCCAGCTCGCGCAGCAGGACGCGCCGCAGCGCATGGAGCTCAAGACGCAGCTGGACACGCTTGCGCTCTCCGCCGACCAGCGTAAGTCCGTCAGCCAGCAGCTGAACGCGCTCGACACCAAAGAGGCCAAGGCGCTCGATACGTTGCGCGCGGAAGACGCAAGCGCGCTCGCAGCCTATCGCAAGCAGCTTGCGGCGCAGACCGGCGCGCAGATCCGCGCCCAGCAGGCGGCGATCCAGTCGCAGACCGGCGCCAAGCTCGCGCAGCGCCGGGATCAGGTCGGCGCCGAACTCCGCGGCCTCGGCAGCGCGCCGGTGCCCACAGCCAGCCTGCCGCCCGACCTCAAGGCCCGGCTAGCCCAGATTCACCAGCAGTATGCCGCGAAATTCCAGGCCGATGCGCAGCAGACGGTCGAAGAGTACCAAGCAACCAAGAGCGACCTCGACGCCCAGTTCGCTGCGTTGCACGGCCAGGGCGTCAGCGCGACGGGCGCGGCCGCCAAGCAGCTCCAAACGCTGCAGCAGCGCGCGGATCAACTGCAGGCGCAGATTCAGGATCAGATCCGGCGCGAGGCCGTGCGCATGGCAAAACAGATGGGCTTTACGCTCGTTCTCGACAACGTGCAAGCCGCAAACGGCGGCTATGACCTTACCAACGACCTCATCCGCGATATCGAAAGTCAACACGAGTGAAAAAACAGCTACTTCTCCTCTCTCTCGCCGCGGCCGCGATCGTCGCGGGCTGCGCCAACACGAGCCCGGTGGGCCTCGTCGACGTGCAGCGCATCGTCGGAAACTGGACCGTCTATCAGCAGTTCCAACAGCAGTTGCTGCTCGACGAGCAATCGATTCAGCAGAGCAAAGCCTCGGCTGCCGTCAAAGAACGGCAGGCCGCCGCATTGCAGCGCAAATACGCCGGCATTACCAACCAGCTCACCACGCAGATTCGTGATGCCGCCGGCAAGGTCGCGCAAGAAAAGAATCTCAAGCTCGTCGTGACCAAAGAGGGCGTCGGCTACGGCGGCGTCGACATCACCTTGGACGTCGAGAAAGTGATGAACATTACGGACAAGGGCACGCCCAGCCCGGGCTAGCGTGAGGAGTCACTGATGCTCGGCACGCTCGCGGAGCTGCAGGCCCGCGTCGGCGGACGGCTGGTGGGAGACGGTTCGGTTGCGATCACCCGCATCAGCGCGATCGACGAGGCGACGCCCGATGCGCTGACGTTTGCAACCGACGAAACGTACTATGCCGCGGCGCTTGCCGGCCCCGCGGCCGCGGTGCTGGTGGATGCGAGCGTGCGGGTCGATCCGGCAAGCGCGCGCAAGCCGCTGTTGATCGTCGAAAACGCGCGCGCGGCGCTGGCGACGTTTCTCGCCGCGCTGAAAACGCCGCGTCCGCGCGGACCGTTTCGTCATCCGAGCGCCGTCGTCGACGAGACCGCGCAGATCGGTGAAGGCGTCTATCTCGGCGCGCAGTGCTACGTCGGCGCGCGCGCGACCGTCGGGCGCGCAAGCACCATCTCGCCCGGTGCGTTCGTCGGCGATGACGTCACGATCGGCGAGGAAACCTGGCTGCATCCGCGCGCGGTGGTGCACGAACGCTGCGCGGTCGGGTCGCGCGTCGTGTTGCATGCGGGCAGCGTGATCGGTAGCGAAGGCTTCGGGTGGGCGTTCTTGGAGGGCCGGCTCGAGCGCATTCCGCAGGTCGGCAACGTCGTGCTCGAAGACGACGTCGAGATCGGCGCCAACACCTGCGTGGATCGCGCGCAGACCGGCAGCACGTTCATCGGTCAAGGAACGAAGATCGACAACCTAGTGCAGATCGGCCACAACTGCCGCATCGGCAAACACTGCGCGATCGCGGCGCAGACCGGCTTCGCCGGTTCGACCACGGTCGGCGATTTCGTCAAGATCGCAGGGCAAGTCGGTACGCGCGGACACATGCACATCGGGTCGCGTTCGACGATTGCCGGACAGGCTGGTGTATGGGGCGACGTGCCCGAGGGCGCGATGGTCTCGGGCAATCCGGCGCGCGATCATCGCGAACGCATGCGCACCAAAGTGCTGTTGCGAAAACTGCCGCAGCTCTTCTCACGCGTCGGCGCGCTCGAGAAGCGCGGCGAATGAACGCCGCGACGCTTGCGGCGCCGCTTCGTTTCGAGGGCGTCGGTCTGCATACCGGCGCAGCGGTGAGGATGGAGATTCGTCCCGCGCAGCCCGGCAACGGCATCGGCTTTCTCACCGCCGGCGAGCGCATCCCGGCGACCGCGGAGTATGCCGCGGAATCGCAGCTTGCGACCGTGATCGGAATCGAGGGTACCACGATCTCGACGGTCGAGCACGTGCTCTCGGCGCTGCTCGCGTGCGGCGTGAGCGACGCGGAGATCGCGCTCGACGGTCCCGAGGTGCCGATCCTCGACGGCAGCGCGAAACCGTACGCCGATGCGATCGACCGCGTGGGATTGCAGTCGTGGAGCGTCGAGCGGCCGACCTTCGCGCCGCGCGAAGCGCTCGAGTTTCGAGACGGCGACCGCGCCGTGATCGTGCTGCCCGCCGACGCGTTTCGCGTGCGGTTCGTCGGCGACTACCCGCCGCCGATCGGCACGCACTACTGCGACGCGGCGGTAACGCCGCGGCGCTACCGCGAGGAGATCGCGCCGGCGCGCACCTTTGCCTTTCTGCGCGACGTCGAGGCGATGCGCGCGCAGGGTCTCGCGCGCGGCGGGAGTCTGGAGAACGCGCTGGTCTACGACGAGGAAGGGCCGATGCAGCCGCTGCAATGGCCCAACGAGGTCGCGCGGCACAAGGTGTTGGATTTGATCGGGGATCTCGCGTTGCTCGGGGCGTGGCCGCAGTGCGAGGTGATCGCGATCAAGAGCGGGCACGCAATGCATGCGCGCGTCGTCAACGAATTGAGGGACCGTGGCTGAAATCGATATCCGGCGGATCATGGAGATCTTGCCGCACCGCTATCCGTTGTTGCTCGTCGATCGGATTCTGGAGCTGGAGCCGTTCGTGCGCGCGGCCGGCTACAAGAACATCACCTACAACGAACCCGTCTTCACCGGACACTTTCCGGGCAATCCCGTGCTGCCGGGCGTCTACATCATCGAAGCGATGGCGCAGCTCGGCGGCGCCGTGGTACTGGAGCCGGGCGAGTTCGCGCGCCGCGTGCCGTACTTGGCGGGCATCGACAAGTGCAAGTTCCGGCGTCCGGTGGTGCCGGGCGATCGCTTGAACATGGAGATCACGCTCGAGCGCCACAAACGCAACATCGGCTGGGTGCGCGCCTCGTCGAACGTCGACGGGCAGTTCGTTTGTTCGGCGGAGCTGATGTTCTCGATTGCGATCGACCCGCGCAGCTTCAGTCTCGACGCCGCCGTTCTGCACGCGTGATACATCCGACCGCTATCGTGCATCCGAGCGCGGATATCGCGCGCGGCGTCGACATCGGCCCGTACTGTTTGATCGGTGAAAACGTCACCATCGGCAAGGGCACGGTGCTCCAGGCGCACGTCGTCATCAACGGGTGGACGACGCTCGGCGAGGACTGCGAAATCTATCCGTTCGCGACCATCGGTGCCGCGTCGCAGGATCGCAAGTACGCGGGCGAGCGCGCCTTCACCAAGATCGGCAACCGCACCGTGCTGCGTGAGTACGTCTCGGTGCAGCGCGCGACGGGCGAAGATCAGGTGACCCAGGTCGGCGACGACTGTCTGCTGCTGGCCTACGTGCACGTCGCGCACAACTGCATCTTGGGCAACAGCGTCACGATGTCGAACCTCGCGCAGCTCGCCGGACACGTGGAAGTCGCGGATTACGTCACGATCGGCGGGCAAGCAGGCATCCACCAGTTCACTCGGATCGGGCGGCACTCGATGGTCGGTGGTGCGAGCAAGATCACCAAGGACGTGCCGCCGTTCTTCTTGATCGAAGGCAATCCGGCCGAACCGTACGGACTCAATTCGGTCGGTCTGCGCCGCGCCGGATTCACGGTCGGCGAGCGCAACGAGCTCAAGAAGTTCTACAAGATCCTCTACAACCCGAAGCTGAACGTCTCGCAGGCTGTCGAGGCGATGAAGGCCGAAGCTTCCAGCGATCCGGGACGCGAGCTGATCGCGTTTCTGGAGGCCCCGTCGCAACGCGGCATTCTCAAATAGTCGGAGCGAGCTTCTGCGCTACTTTTTCTCGACCGGTGAATCTTCGGGCGAGCTGAACGCCGTGCTGCTGGCGCGCGCGATCGCGGCGTACGATCCGCAAGCGCAGTTCGAAGGCATCGGCGCGGAGCGCATGAAGGGCGAGCGTTGGAAGCGCTGGCGCAATCACACCGGTTGGGCGAGCATGGGGCCGCTGGGCGCGATTCCGCGCATCCCGAAGCTGCTCTTGACGATGTGGCGTACGGCGCTGCATCTCGCCGTAACCAAACCCGATCTCATCGTGCTGATCGACTTCGGCGCGTTCAACATGCGCCTGGCGAGGACGCTGCGCTTGCGCCTGCGCTACCAACTGCCGATCATCTATCTCTTCCCGCCCGCAACCTGGCTCGACAAAGAGAACGTGGCGCGTGCCGTCGGCGCGATGACGGTGCCGGTGACGGGATTCGAACACCAATACGAGTTCTATAAATCGCTGCGCTTGCCGATCATGTTCTTCGGCCATCCGCTGACGGGACAGTACGCGTTGCGGCCGCCGCGCCCGGCGCCGCCGCCCGGCGGCGGCACGATCGCGCTCTTACCCGGGAGCCGCGCGGGCGAGCTGCACTACCACGTGCCGGCGATGCTGGGGGCGCTGCGGATTTTGCGGCGAGAGCGCCCGCAGCTGCAAGCGGTGTTCGGCGCGGCCGATGCGCGCGGCGAGCGCGCGCTGCAACGCGCGGTACGGCGCGCGCGGCTCGAGGGCGTGCGCGTGGTGCGCAGCGTCGCCGCCGCGGTGGCCGATGCCGACGCGGCCTTCGTGGCGTCGGGTACGGCCGTGCTCGAGACGGTGCTCGCGGGCGTACCGTCGATCGCGCTCTACATCGTCAATCCGGTGCTCGTCGGCTACGGCCGCCGCGTCTATTCCGGCCGGTACATCACGCTGCCCAATCTCGTGCTCGGACGCGAGCTGGTCCCCGAACTCTTGCAAGACGATGCGTCGCCCGAGCGGCTCGCCGAGGCGATGGAAGCGGTGCTGCGCGATCCCGCGCAACAGTACGCGTCGTTTGCGCACGTGCGCGAGCGCCTCGGTCCGCCGAGCGCGCTCGACGATTGCGCGAAGTTCGCCGTCGCGCTTGCGCGCGCGGGCGCGCGCTGATGCGCTTCTATCATACGAGCGACCTGCACGATCACCGCGGGTTTGTGCCGCGTCTGCGCGCGCTGCGCGACGAACGGCCGGGGCTGCTCTTCGACTGCGGCGACTCGCTGCGCGGCTCGCAAACCGTGTACCATCGCCGCGAGCCGATCATCGCCGAGATCGACGAAGCCGGCTACGATGCGCAAGCGATCGGCAACCGCGAGTTCCACTACCTCTTTGCGCTGCTGCGCGCGCGGGCGGCACAGATGCATCATCCGCTGGTCTGCAGTAATTTGATCGACACCAAAGGCCGAGAGCTGCCCTTCGCTCGCTCGCTGTCCTTTCCAGCGCCCTCGGGGACGATCCACGTTCTTGGTTTGCTGATCATGCAGTATCCGGCCGGCAGCCCGTGGGAGCGCCTCTTCGGCTGGCGGTTCCTCGATCCGTGGGATGCGCTCGCGCCGTTCGTGGAACGCATTCCCGACGGCGATCTGCTGCTGGTGCTCTCGCACGTCGGCTTGCGCCTGGATCGCGAGCTTGCGTCGCGCGCTGGGCGCATCGACCTGATTCTCGGCGGTCACAGCCACGACACGCTCTTCGCGCCTGAGGTGGTCAACGGCGTGCCGATCGTGCACGCCGGTCCGTACGGCCAGTACGTCTCGCGGACCGAGCTGCGCTACGACGGCGCGCGCAAGCGTTTCGCGATCGAGGATTTCGCGCTGCTGCCGCTGCTCGGCGCGCCGTAATGGCCGCGCGCCTGCTCTTCGTCACCAACGGTCACGGCGAGATCGCGATCGCCGATCGCATCGCGCAGGACGTTCACGCATTACGTCCCGAGATCGCGATCGACCACGTGCCGCTGGTGGGCGAGAGCCGCGCCGCGTTCATGCATGAGGTCGGCCCGCGCCGCCCGATGCCCAGCGGCGGCCTGATTGCGATGGGCAACGTGCGCAACATCCTCCGCGACGTGCGCGGCGGGTTGCTCGCGCTCACGCTCGCGCAACGCTCCTTCCTGACGCGCGCGCGCGACTCGTATACGCGCGTGGTCGCGATCGGCGACGTGTACGCGCTGCTGATGGCGCATGCCGTGCGCGCGCCGATTACCTACGTCGGAACCGCCAAGAGCGTGCGCGTCGCGCCGTATGGTTTCTTCGAACGGCGCGCGTTGCGGTGGGCGGATGCGATCTTCGTGCGCGACGAAGCGACGGCGCGCGCGCTGCACGCGCACGGCATCGATGCGCGAGCACCGGGGAACGTGATCGTCGATCTCTTCGCCGGCGACGACGATCCGGCAGCCGATGGTGCCGTCGCCGGATTTGCGCCGGCGCTGGCGCTCTTTCCGGGCAGCCGGCGCAGCGCCTACGGCGATGCGCGCTTTCTGCTCGACGTCGTGCGGCGCGTGGGCGAGCAGCAACCGCAGCTCGGCGCGGTGGTTTCCCTCGCACCGCTGCTCGATCCGGATGCGTTTGCCGCGGGATTTCGTGAGGACGGCTGGCAACTGGACGCGACGAACGACGAACGGATGCCGTTCGTGTTGCGGCGTGACGGACGCACGTACGCGCGGGCGTGGCGCGGCTCCATCGGTCCGTTGCTGCGGCGCGTGGTGATGGTGATGGGACAAGCAGGCACGGCCAATGAAGCGGCGGCCGCGGCGGGGATCCCGGTGGTCGCGTTCGAGCGCGATCGCGATCGCAAGACGGCGTGGTACCGGATGCGGCAAGGGGGATTGCTGGGCGACGCGCTCGCGGTGTTGCCGGGCGATCCGGTGCGCGCAGCCGCGGACGTAGGCGCGTTGCTCGGCGATGCGCAGCGGCGCGCCGCGATGGGCGCGAGCGGCCGCGAACGCATGGGCGGCTCGGGCGGGGCGCTCGCGATCGCGCGCGACGTCGTGGGACGGATCGCATGACGTCCTTCGATCGTCTGCAGATCGCGGCGAGCGTCGTCGCGATCGCATCGATTCCGCTCTTCCCGAGCTTCATCACGCTGACGAACGTTGCGTATCCCGGCGTGTCGGTGGTGCCCTTACCGCTCGCGCTCACGTTGATGGGCGCGATGCTCGTGCTGGCGGTCGTTGCCGTCGTCGCACTCCTTCGACCGCCGCGTAGCGCGCCGGCGCTGCGATGGCCGCTGCTCGCATGGCTCGGCGCGGCGCTGCTCTCGCTGCTCTTCGGATTCAATCTACGCGACGGCGCGGTCTTCGTAGGCATCCTCGCGCTGACGATCCTCTGGCACGCGCACATCGACCGTTTTTACGGCCGGATACCGGGACTCGCGCGCGCCTATTGGTGGGCGTTTCTGGTCTCCGGCGCGCTCGCGGCGCTTGCCGCTATTGCGATGGTGCTCGTGCGCATACCGGCGGCGCAATACACGATCGCCAACGGGCGTGCGGTCGGCACGTTCGTGTTGCCCGGCGAGCTCGCCGGCTATCTGCTCTTCTTTCTCCCGATTGCCTTCGCGCTCGCGCGCGGTGCGCGCAGTGCGGCGCTGCGCGTCGTTGCGTGGTGCGGCCTGGGCATCGGCGCGATCGCGATGCTGATGACCTTTTCGCGCACCGGCTGGGTGGGACTCGCTGCCGGGATCGCGTTCTTCGTCGTCATGCGCTCGCGCGGGCGAACGCGCTACGTGCAAGGCGGCGTCATCGTGGCCGCTGCGCTTGCGATCGTGCTCCTGCTTTTCAACGAGCACCACAATCCAAGCGAAAACTACACCCGGCTATCGATCTGGCAAGCCGCCATCGGGATCATCAACCGTTTCCCGCTGACCGGCGTCGGACCGTTCGGGTTTTCGAAGATCTACCCGCAGGTGCGATTGCCGGACGGCGATCCGACCGCGTTTCACGCGCATAGCATGTATTTGACCTTTTTTGCCGAGCTTGGCGTCGTCGGATTTCTGGCATTTTGCTGGTTGATGTGGAGTTTCTGGCGCGAGTGGTATCGCCGCGTCGAACACGGCGCGCAACCGTCGCTGCTCGCAACGGCGATTGCGGCGGGAGTCGTTGGTGGACTCGTGCAAGGGTTGATCGACACCGTGAGCGTCGTGATTTTCGGGTTACTGCTCCCCATGCTTGCGCTGGCGCTGAGCGCGGCGCGCAGCGACGAATGACGCGACGCCTCGGCGGCCTGCTCGCGTTGTCGATGCTGTGCGCGTGCAATCCGAGCGTGCAGACCACGACCGCGGCGTCTCCCAGCCCAAGCCCAACATCCAGCGGGATCGCGCTCAAAATCAGCGGTCGCGGCACGGCGACGCGCCCGGTGCGCGTGATCGTCCAGCAACGCAGCCGCGTGCAATACGATCTCGTGGCATCCTCGTACGAGAGCATCGGCGCCCAAGGCAGCACGCGCGCGAGCTTTCGTAACGTCGACGTGACCTTCCACGGCAGGGACGGCTCGATCCTCAAGGCGACGGCACCGCAAGCGATTGTGGACCAAGTGACGAATAGCATCGAGATGACCGGCGGCGTACATGCGAAAAACGACGCCGGTACGACGCTGGCCTGCGATCGTCTGCGCTACGATCACCAGACGGAGATGCTCTACGGCACGGGGCACGTGCAGATCGTAAGTCCCAACGGATTCAAAGCGACCGGCGACCGTTTCCAATCGGATATTTCCTTGACACACACGCGGATGGAATGAACGACAACAACAGCTGGATCAAGCTTCGGGGCTTGGTCAAGAACTACGGCGAGCGCACCGTCGTCAACGGCGTGAGCGCCGAGGTGCATCAGAGCGAAGTCGTCGGCTTGCTCGGGCCCAACGGCGCCGGCAAGACGACCACCTTCTACATGATCGTCGGGTTGATAAAGCCCGACGGCGGCAGCGTCGTGCTCGAACGCGCCGGCGCCGAGATCGACCTCTCGGCCGAACCGATGTATGAGCGCGCGCGCAACGGCATCGGCTATCTCGCGCAAGAGAACTCGATCTTCCGCAAACTCTCCGTGTCGGACAACATTCGTCTGATTTGGGAGCAGAACGGTGTTGCTCGCGCCGAGCAAAACCGGCGTCTGCCGGTGCTGCTGGAAGAGTTCGGATTGCGCAAACTCGCGCACGCGCGCGGCGACAGCCTTTCGGGTGGCGAGCGGCGGCGCGTCGAGATCGCGCGCGCGATCTCGATGGAGCCGGTCTTTCTCTTGCTCGACGAGCCGTTCACCGGCATCGACCCGATCGCGGTGGCCGACATTCAAGCCATGATCCGGCAACTGCGCGAGCGCGGCATCGGGATCCTGATCACCGATCACCAAGTGCGCGAGACGCTCGCGATCGTGGATCGCGCCTACATCATGAACAACGGCCGCATCGAGGTATCCGGAACCGCGCACGAAGTGCTCGAGTCGCCCATCGCGCGGACGTTTTATCTCGGCGAAAGCTTCCGGTTGTAGTGGGACGTCTCTCGATTCTCGACCGCTACATGCTGACGGAGCTGGGCGGTCCATTCGTGTTCGGCCTTTCGGCATTCACGCTGATCTTCGCCGCGACGCAGCTGCTTGCCATCGGACGCATGGTCTCGAACGATCACGTGCCCCTGGGGGCGGCGATCGAAATCTTCTTGTGGCAGCTCCCCGGCGAGATGGGGCTCGTCTTTCCGATGGCGCTGCTGCTGGGCACGCTGCTCGCGGTCCAGCGCCTCTCGGGCGAGAGCGAGCTGACCGCGATGAAAGCCGGCGGCATCAGCTTCACGCGCATCGTCGTTCCGTTGCTCGTCGCAGGCGTGGTGATGTCGTTCGTGACCTACTTGGTGCAAGAGATCGTCGCGCCGTACGCAGCCGATCAAGTCGCCGGGATCGAAGATCAGGTGCTCAATACGTCGAGCGCCTTCAATCGCGATTTGACCGTCTCGGCACCGCTGCCCGGCGGCGGCAAACAGATCACGATCGCAACCAGTTACGAGAAGAACACGCAGGCGCTGCTGCACGTCACGCTGATCCAGTACGACCGTAACGACGTCCCGACACAGATCATTTTTGCCGATCGTGCCGATTTTTCGGCCGATCGCTGGCTGCTGGAAAACGCGAGCCTCTACCGCTTCAATCCCGACGGCACGTTGATTTCCGAGCCGAATGTCGCCCAGCAGGAGGTCGAGCTGGGCGAGGAGCCAACGGACATCGTCAAACGCCTAAGCCATGACGATCCTGAGAATTTGAGCCGTGCAGAGATCGCCGACATCGTGCATTCCGGTCAGCTCACGCAGGCCGAGTTTCGCAAATATGTCACCGCTTATCAGGAGAAGCTCGCGCAGCCGTTCGCGTGCTTCGTCTTCGTGCTGATCGCGATTCCCTACGGGATGCGCGCGGCGCGGGCCGGCGGCGGAACCAGCGTCGGCTTTGGATTGGCGGTCTTGATCGTCTTCGTCTACTACATCGTGCTGACCGTCTTTTCGTTCGTCTCGCAGGCATTCGTCAACCTCGCCTGGCTGTGGGCGTGGGTGCCGAACGTCATCTTCATCGCGATCGGCACCGCGCGCTTGCGGCGCGTGGCAGTGCAATGAACTGGGTCGATCTCATCCGCGGCAGCGGCACCGTGCTGATCATCATGGTGGTCGCGGGCGGCGTTGCCTACGTAGGAGATCGCGTCGGTCATCAAGTCGGGCGCCGGCGTCTCACGCTCTTCGGCATTCGTCCGCGCTACACGTCGACGATCGTCGCGATCGGCACCGGCATGCTCATCGCCTTCGCGGTAACGATGATTGCGCTTGCGGCGTCGCGCGAGGTGCGCAACGCGTTCTTTCGCATGAACCAGATCACGACGCGGATCGGCCAGCTCGAAGCCCAGCAGCGCGATCTCGAAGCCAAGGTGAACACCGGCGAATTGGTGGTGCCGGTGAATTCGTTGATGACGCCGCTGTACGACGTCATCAAAAAAGGCACGCCGGTCGATCAACGCCTAAAGCAGATCAAAGCCTTCTACCGCCAGACGGTGGACTACATCAATCAGACCTGGACGCAGCGCGGTCTGCGCCGCTACACGCAGCCGGCCGGTATCGACAAGAAGCTCACCGACGAGTTCGGTGGGCCGCAGGTGACGGAAGCCTCGCTCGCAAGCGATCTGCTCTTGTACGTCACGTCCCCGCAGAATCTTTACAAGAACGACGAGATCCACTTCCAGCTCACGCTGATTCCCGACGTGCTCTTGGTGCGCAAGGGTGGCGTCATCGCCTCGCTCGTGATTCCGGCGGGGGCGCATGCCAATCCGGAGCTTGCAATCGACGAACTGCAGCAGTACGTGGCGAACATCGCGCGCTCGCAACTGCACCTCCCGCCCGTGCTTTCCGGCAACGTGCAGGTCGTGCAGGGATACCCGACGCTGGACGAGATGGCGCGTGAGTTGCAGACCGGCAGCGGCAACTACGTGTTGACCGCATTTGCCGCGCAAGACATCTATCCGCACACGGGCGGAATCCCGCTCGTGGTCACGCTGACGCAGGCGAAATGACGATCCTGGGTGTCGACCCCGGCACACGCAAGGTCGGCTATGCCGTCGTCGACGGCGCCGGTGCTGCGCAGGAACTCGGCATCGAGACCCTGGCCGGCTTTGCGGCGCGGGCGCAAGCGCTGCTCGAGCGCTGGGCGATCGCGGCGATCGCGGTCGGCACGGGGACGAACGCCCGCACGCTTGGCGCCACGCTGCTCGCGCTGGGCGTTCCGTTGACCTACGTCGACGAACGCGAGACGACCCTGCGCGCTCGCTCGCTTTACTTTGCCGACCATCCGCCGCGTGGCTGGCGCCGGCTCATTCCGCTGGGGATGCAACTGCCGCCCCGGCCGATCGACGACTATGCCGCGGTGTTGATTGCCCGGCGCTACCTCGCCGACGAAGGCAACCTCAGCGGGCGGGTATAACTGAAACGTCCGCCCCTTTCAGACGATAATCAAGTTTGCCTGCGGTAATTAGGGTGGACGGTTGCAGGTGGAGGGATCATGCGTCGCTGGCTCTGCGTAGTGCAGATTGGAGTGCTAGCCGTAGCGCTCTGGCCGGCTATTGCCGCGGCCTCCTCGCTCGACACCTTCGATCCGCAGCCGATCGATCTTTCGGCGCAACTGTTCGCGCGCTGCTTCGGTGAGTCGAGCGATCGGCAAGCCTCGATCGAGGCGTTCGCCGGCGACCGGCTCGCTGAAACGCCGCTGCGCGACCTTGCACTGCGCGTCGATCAGAACGTTGCAAGCGAAACCATCGTCGCGGTCGCCGCGCCCACAGTGCAGCTGCCCGCGTTGCCTTCGCCGTCGGTGACGCTCTCCGATGCCGCGTTCGCGCCGCCGTCGCAGATCACCGAACCCGTCATTGCAGGATTGAACGACGACCTGCGCGTGCCGGCGGTCGAGTATTACGAAGACGCCGCTCCCGTTCCGACCGACGCACCGGCGACGCATCGATTCGCGCTCTCGCGCCTCGAAGTCGGCGCGCCGCAATTCAGTCAGTACGCGGGAAGCGCGATCTCGGCGAACGCACCCAGCGCGCAGGGCGAGAGCGTAAAGCTGCCGGTCCAGATCGGCAGAGTGAGTTTTGCGCCGCATGCCGAGGCGGCGGGCTCGACGCTGGGCGCAGGGGCAACGCTCGACGTGCGTGCCGGCGCGCGCCGGCTCGGCCTCGATCTCTCGAGCGCGCTCGAGCACGTGACGCTGACGGCGCCGCAGTTCGCGACGTCGTCGGCGAATGCGCCGTCCCTCTCGGGTGCGAATCTTCCGGTCTTCGTGCCGGCGTACGCCAACGTCAGCGCGCAGACGCTTTCGACCGGTGTGACGGTTCCGGTGACGCGCTCGCTCACCGCGAACGTGTCGTACGATACGCAGCACTTGCTGGGCGCGTACGGCCTGCCGGGCGTGAGCAATCTCGACGCGAACAACACGATCTACGGCGCGCAGCTCACCTACAATCTGTTCAAGGGCAGCAGCGCGATCTCGCTCTCCGCGCATCAGTATCGCTTTCAAGACAATCTGCTGCCGGCAAACGGTTTGACGCAGACCAACACCAATCTCAACTTCACGATCAAGTTCTAGTTTGATACGCGCAATCGTCGCGGCGGTGATTGCGTGCGCGTTCGTGTTGCTGGCCGTGGTCCAAGTCGGCTCGGAAGCGATCTACGGCCGTCTGCCGGTGCAGATCGGCGTGCGTATCTACCAGGCGATCGATGCCGTGGCGCCGGCGGATTACGTCAGCGACGGTCTGGCGATGACGGCGCTGAGGCACGGTGATCTCGACGCAGCGGAGCACTACGCCATTGCGATGCCGGCGGGGCCGAGGCGCGACGATCTGCTCGCACAGGTCGCGCAAGCGCGCGGCGAACCGGTGCTCGCGCGCGAGTACTATTTTGCCGCTGCCGACGTCGTGGCGATGCAACGCGCGATCGCCGAGGTTGCGCGCTACAACCTGCGCGACGCCGAGCAGGAGCAGGCGGGCTTTCGCGCGCGATTGATTGCGCTGGGTACACATCCCGACGCGGTAGCGGAATCGTATTGGCTCAGCGGCAACTATGCCGCGATGCAGCACCGCTATCTCGAAGGCCTTTCCGACGACGAGCAAGCGCTTGTCCTCGCGCCGATGAACATGGCGTACATTCTCTCGGCGGCAAACAATGCGTATCAAGGCAATGACGTGCGCGCCGCGCAGCGTTGGTTCGAACGCGGCGTGGCAGTAGATCCGGGCGGCGGCGATGCGTACGCGGGGCTCGGGTTGATCGCGCTGCGCGCGGGCGATCGCGCGCGCGCGCAAGCCTACCTCGAACGGGCGCGCGCGGTGGATCCGCACGCGCAGATGATTCCGGCGCTCGCGGCGGCGCTGCGATGAGGGTCGCGGTCGATGCCCAACTTGCCGTCGGCACGGCTACCGGCATCGGCGAATACGTGCGCGGCTTGGTCGACGCGTTGCGCGCCGAGAAAACCGACGTGGTGGAACTCGAAGAGCCGAGCCTCGATCCCTGGCGCTTCGACCGGCGCGTCTTTTGGGATCAGGTGCTGCTGCCGCAGCGCGCGCGCGCCGCGCATGCCGATCTGCTGCACTGCGCATCGGGAACGATGCCGCTCAGCTCGCCGCTGCCGGCCGTCGTGACGGTGCACGACGTCGCGTGGCTGCGCGTACAGTCGCACGCGCGTCCATACGCGCGCTACTACTTCGGCCGCTTTTCGATCGATCGCTATCGTCGCGCGGCGGCGATCGCCGTCGATTCGCGGTTCTCGCACGACGAACTGCTCGACGTGATCCCGGGTCTGGATCCGGCGCTGGTGCGCGTGGTGTACCCGGGCGTTGCCCAGGATTACTGCACGGTCGAACGCCGCGGCGGTGACGGCCGCACGATTCTCACCATCGGCACGGTGGAGCGGCGCAAGAATCTCGAGACCGTGATCTCGGCGCTGCCGGAGCTGCCCGATGCGCAGCTCGTCGTCGCCGGACCGTACACGCCCTATCAAGACGAGTGTGAGGAACGCGCGCGTTCGTTGCGCGTTGCGGATCGGGTGGAGTTTCGCGGCTACGTCATGCGTGCGGAGCTGCTCGAGTTGTGCGCCACGGCCGCGGTGATCGCGGTGCCGTCGCTCTACGAAGGCTTTGGCTACGCCGCCGCGCAGGCGCTCTGCGCCGGCGTGCCGCTGGTGGTCTCGGATCGCTCGTCGCTGCCGGAGATAGCCGGCGACGACGCGCGCGTCGTACCGGCGACCGGCGTCGCGGCGTGGATCGATGCATTGGGTGCTGCGCTGCGCGGTGACGATGACGCACGCGCGGCGGCCGCGCGCGCCGGTGCGATCGGACGCTTCGCCTGGCCGCACAGCGCTCACGCCATGCTCGCCGTGTACGACAGCGCCTTGTCGTAACGCCACCCTGTCACTGTGTCACCCTGAGCTTGTCGAAGGGCGCGCTGTCACCCTGAGCCTGTCGAAGGGCGCGTTGTCACCCTGAGCTTGTCGAAGGGTCAGGCGGCGGTGTGTGCTTCCAGGAAGAGGCGTACGAGCTGCGAGCGATTCTCGATGTTGAGCAGCTTGTTGATGTGCTTGATGTGCACGCGAACGGTGCCTTCGGCCATGCCGAGCACCTCGCCGATCTCGCGCGCCGTCTTGTCGGTGGAAACGAGGAGCGTGGCAACTTCGAGCCGGCGCCCGCGAATGCGCGAGATCGGCGCGGTGAGCCGCTCGTATTGACGCGCCGCGAGCGACCGTGGGTATTCGGCGACCAGCCGTTCCGCGCGCTCGACCCAGCGCGCACCACCGCGCAGCTCCACGGCGCGCAGCGCACAACTCGTGGCACGATGCACGTATTTCAGCTCTTTGAAGATCTTGTACGCAACTCGGACGTGCTCCAAAGCCTCTTCGCCATCGGTCAGGTGGGAGAGCGCGAATTCTCGGAACGCGATCGGCCGCCGTCCGTGACCGAGGCCGACGGTCTTCGACACCTTTGCAATATCGGCGCTGCCGAAAAGCGCGCGAGCGCGCTCCATGTCGGCGGCGAGAACGTCGATGGCAGCGAAAACGCCGGTGGCTTCTTCACTTCCCGCGCGCTCCCACGCGATCTCCTCGAAGCACTCGAAAGCGTTCTCGAGCGACGACGCAGCCGAAAGCGATTCGTCTGCGGCTCTGCTGATCCGGGCACGATCGGCGAATATCAATCCGCGGCGCGCGCTGTCGGGCGCGATTGCCAATGCGCCGTCGAGCAGATGCATCGCCGGTATCCAGTTGCCCCCGAGCGCATGCCGCCACGCCACGGCACGCTGGGTGTAAAAGCGATGCGCCGTCTGATCGGTAGGCCATTCCACGGTTTCGAGCAACGCCTGCGCGCGATCGCCGAGGTCGCCGAGGTCGAGCTCGCGCACGAGCGGCGCGATTGCATTTGCGATGTTCGAGACCAAAGCGCGGTCGACGTCTTCGCTGATGGCGAGCGAAAGTGCGTGGAGCAGAAACGTCGCCTGCTTTTGAAAATCCTCGTGAAGACCGTGGATCCACGCGCGAAGCGCCGCGTAGCGGACGCGCTGCTCCGAGGTCTTCGGCAACGCCGCCGCGAGTTCGTCACGAACGCGGCCGGGCTCGTCGCCGATGAAAGCCACGACGCCGCGCGCGTATGCAACCTCGGCTTTTGCCCAGTTCGTGGTGGGCGGCAGCCAGGGTTCCAAGGGGAGGTTCAATGCGGCGAGCGCGACGTTTTCGTAGGCTCTGCCGACGGGTGCCAGCTTCTTGTCGGCGTTGGCGGCAAGCCAGGCGCCGAACTCACGTCTTTTCAGATCGTCGCCTTGCCGTGCCGCGACCCAAAGGCGAACCCGGACCGCCTCTTGGTCGGCGGGAAAGCGCGACATGAGGAGATCGGCCTCAGCTAAAGCGCCAAGGCGGAAGAGATCCCACGCCCGAGCGATCTCTGCCCTCGCATCCATCAGAGGCGGACTTTTACCGCGAGGGCCCCCCGCCCTCCGTCGCCCGCACCCGGTTGAGTTAAACTATCACCCTCCGCAGGGCGGACCACCCGACGAATCCGGGTCGCAATCGGCAACGTGCATGTGCCCGTGGGTGACCGGCGCCGTGGTCGTCGTCATGTGCCCGAGGGCTCCGCTGACGCCGCCCAGGATGGCCAAGTGAACGAAGGCTGCTAGGAAAATCGAAAGCATGAACGGCTCCTTCTACAAGAAAAATGGAAGAAGCGGGTATACCCGCTACCGGGTAATGTTTGAGCACTTTCCGCCGATTACTCTAGTGCGAGAGCCTAAAATCGGGCGAGGCGACTACTTAAACGGGAGACCGACCCCGGGGGTGCCTAGACGGTCTGGGTGTGGGCAATAGGCGTCGAGGCCGTCATCTGCTGCGGCGCCTAGTGACCCCCGGGGTAGTGGTTAAGTCAGCTCGCTGAAGCGGTGAACGTGGCCTTGGCCATAAGTGCGCTGCGATTTTTCACGCCGTAACACTTGAACAAGCGATCCAGGTGGATGCGCACCGTCTTGTACGAGATGCCGAGCTCTTCGGCGATCCGGTAGTCGTCAAAGCCGAGGCGGACGAGTCGCAAGACGTCTTCTTGGCGCTTGGTGAGCGCGCGCGGCCGCTCGAGCAGGCGATGGAACGGGCCTTGCGGATATGAACCGAGGCTGCGGACCGCCCGCGCCTTCCAGGCTTCGGCTCGGGTCATCTGATAGAGCAGAATCGCCATGCGAGCGGCGCGCCAATCGAACCCGATGCGCTTGTACGTCTCGTAGGCATTTGCGGCCGCTTCGATCGCACGCTTGCGATCCTCATCGGCATACGCAAGAGCCGTCGCTTCGTTGAGCAACGCCTCGTAGCGGCTGTCATGTGGGAGCGCAAGGCGAGAGGTAACGTGCCCTTTGCTCGCGAGGGCGATCGCGCAAAACCGTTTCGCGTCTTCGAGCACGCCGAATTCGGCCGCCACTTGCGCTGCTAACGGCAGCGCCGCAAGATCGTCGGTCACGATCGACGGCCAATCGATCGCGGTAACGAGTTCGCGCGCCATCTCGTAGGCCGCGAGCGCCGAAGACGAGCGTTGTTCGCCCGCGAAGACGGCGATCAGCGCGTGATCGAGGCAGGCGTACAAGCGCTGAATATCATTCGCGGCCTCTTGCATCGCATGAAGCGCAAATCGCATTGCCGACGTATAACGCCCGGCAAGCGCGCGCGACCACGCAAGCGACCGAACGATATGGAAGCGTGATCCCGTGTAGCCGTCATCGTTGCCGATGTTTTCCAATAATTGCTCGAGACGGCCAACTGTGGTGGGCGTGGGAGGAACCTCGCGACACAGCACGGCGAGCAAATGGCCCGCGTTCGCAATCAGATAGGATGCATCGGGGGCGCCGGCCTCGAGCGCATCGAGCGCTTGAGTCGTGAGGTCCATTTGTTTGGCGAAATCCTCGCGCCCGGCGGCGATGAGCCCACGCACGACGAGGTAACGAGCCTGCCATTCCGGTTCTTGCGGACGGTGGAACGTTAGCCACGATTCTGCTGTTGCCAAGTCGTGCGCAAAGTATGCAGCGTGTGCGGCGTAATAGACGACTTCGGAAAGCATCGATGGCTCGATGGCGCTGAGCTCTTTCACGTCGAGAGCGATGCCGAGGGATGAACCCCTGCAGGCCGCAAAGCAGGCGCGGAAAAGTCGCGCGAGCAGACGCTGTCCATTTGTGGCGTCCACGGCGTCCCGCGCTTGCGTGGCCAGCACGTCGGCAGCGTTGAGGTCGTTGTCGAGAAGAAATGCTAAACGCGCCCGCTCGATCAGCGACGATGCATCGCGCCGGTTGCCTAAGAGCTGGCGGGCCTTGCGAAAGTGACCGCCGCGCAGGAGGGCATGAAGCTGACCCTGCGCGGCGGTATAAAGAGCCTCGTTGTCGATGTCACCCACATCCGGGACGTTCGCCAACGATCACGGACTGTACCTTGGGCTAGCCCCCGCTATCGGTAGTCTCCGAGTCGGCACTGCCAAACGGGGTGCCGCCGGTGTCGCTTTGGTGCATCCGTCCCGGGTCCGCGCTCTTGGGACTACCGGCGATGTTCGCAGCGTGAGGTGCCAGCGCCGGGGTGCCCACGTTCAGGTGGGCCGAAAGAACCAGTGCGACAAGGTAGGCAAAAAACATTATCCGCCCTTTCATCTAAGCAGCTTTGATCGGCGGGACGGAAGGCCTCGTCCACACCCACCCCCATAGAGTAGCTCCCCTAGGTGAATTTACCTATACCTCGGCCGGTACTAGCCCTAGGTTTCCAGACCTACCAAGGATTCAGTATGGGCGGGCCGGGCTTCGGCGGCTATTTTGAGCCCATGGATGAGGAACTGACGCTTCATGAGATCGAGCGCCTAGAGGCGCTGCGGAAGCTCCGGAGCCTGCCGGAGGCCATTGTCGAGACGGCTTGGGTGAGAGACGCGCAGGTCGAGGCCGTTATCGACGCGGTGCTGGTGGTGGCGCTTCACGGCGATCTCCGGGCCACTGCGCATGCGCGCCACGCCGGCGAATGGTGCGCGAGAATCGCCGGACGGCTGCCCGACGGCCCGGATCCCTTGCTGGCACGGCGGGTCGGTGTGCTCGGCGAGGTCGACCCCGTGACCCTCGAGCAGATCCCCGAACTCCGTCATCTTGCGTCCCACCTCCGGCGCCGCGATCTGATCGCGCGCATCGCGGAGGTCGCCCGCGAGTTCGACACGCGCATCATGCCCGACGAGCGCGGTCGCTGCGTCTCGCCGCGACTGGCGCTGCGCGCGATGCTCGCGAACGCCGACGAGCGGTCGCGCCCGATTGTCGAAGCCTTGGAAACAGCCGTGTGTTCGCACAGCCATGCACGAGTTGCTTGATGAACAGAAGGCGATCCGGCTTCGAATCGGCGCCATCATGAAAAACTTGTCGGACTTCGCACGTTCGGGCCGCGCCCACGGTACGACCGACGTTGCCGCGTTTCGAGAATCGCTCGAGCGGATGAACGCGCAGCTGCTTCGCAACGAAGTCTATGGCGTTCTCAAAGATTTTCAGGCCGAAGCCCTTTACGGCGCCGCCGTGGCGTTGACGGCTGCGTGCACCGTCGGCGATTCGAGCGAGTGGCGCGACACGGCGAGCATCAAAGCGGCGTTCGAGCGCGCGTGTGAAAAGCTGCGCAAATTCTGGACGAGCATGGGGGAAGCCGTGTAAGTTGTCGCCGCAAGCGTGCGCCGGGGCACTAACCGATGCATGCGCGCGCACGAAGCGGGTTTCACGTTGCTCGAACTCGTGGTCACCGTTGGCATCACGGCGATCTTGCTTGCCGCCGGCGGTTACTGGATGCTCTCGACGCGGCCCGGCGCACTGGCCGGTGCGCTCGACGATTTCGATGCAAATCTCGCCGCCGCGAAGGCGATTGCGGCGAGCAGCGGCAACGGCGCGACGATCGTATTTGCTCCGCAAGCTAACGGCGCGCCGGGGTTCACGATGCGCGTCTATGCGGGCCGGCCGACTGCGGCGAACGCGGTGACGGTCACCAATACGATGGCCGAAGTCAGCAACGCGGCGGTTTCCGAAGCGACGCTCGGCAACCCGCCGTTTGCGCTCTTCGTGAACAGCGCCGGCTATATCAACAGCGGGCAGGCCAATTATCCGAGCATCGCGAGCGGAACGCCGGCCTTCACGGTGATTGCCACGCAGCCGCCGTGTCCGTCGAGCGGCGGCTTCACGCTGACGTTCACGTCGCCGACCGGCACCGGGACGCGCACGATTCATTGCAACGTCGTGATCGCGGGAGCATCGTCTCCCGATCCGACACCGACGCCGAATCCATTGAAAGTCGAGCCGGCGTCGCTGCTTGCGCATGACACGACGGACGCCGGACCGCTGCAGTTCAAGGCGGTCGAATACGGCTACTATCATTGGATCGCCTCGACGCGAAACGGCGATGACTGTCAAACGATCGCGTCGCAGAACGGCGGCGCGCCCGCGACCTTTGCCAGCCCGTGGCCATACACGTCGCCGAGCCCGGCGGCCCAGGGCGATGCATCGCCGGCGCCCCCGCAGCTAGCGCCCTACGCCTGGCCGGCCGGCGATCCGAACGATCCGCCGGCCGCGTTCCAGCTCGAGCCCGTGTTGCACAACGGCGGCTTGTGCAGCGTGACCGTTGCGGATGATTACGGCCAAACCGGCACCGTTAACGTGCAAGTGATGGGCGATCTCACACCCGGCGCGACGCCGACGCCGATTCCGGTCGGGCAAACGGCGACCGTGAATTTCGGCAAGACGTTCGATAGCGAAAAGCTGTTGCTCTCGGCCGGCGGTGCGTGCCTCGGCATCGTGAACGCGACGACCGCGTCGGGCTCGTTTCCCGCATCGCCGTCCAACACACCCGCGACCGGTAGCGTCACGATCACCGCGGTATCGCAAGGGTCGTGCGTGCTGCTCGTTCAGGATCAATACGGCGAACAGGTGCAGATACCGATCGACGTGCAGGCGGTGCGGCAGAACTTTGCGACGTGGCCGGCGTCGCTGGTTGTCGGCGCGAGCGGCGGCGCGGTGGGTACGACGACGAGCAGCGGATACACCGGACCGTGCTACGCGCAGGCGTTTGCGTCGGGAACGAGCGGCTCGATCGACACGTCGCTCCCGCCGAGTGTCGCGAGCGCGCTCGGCGTGAGTGTCACGACCGACGGCTGCATTCTCAATGCTGACGCATCGGCGCCATACGGCGGATCTACACCGACGGGTGTGATGATCGCCTACGAACCGGTTGGCAGCGGGCAAACGGGAAATTTTAGTGATAATCCGCTCGGTTGCGGCGGTGTAACGTTCGGAGCCTGGACTCCGCCAAGCGCGAGCGGAGCGCAGGTTTCGCTCCCCGCGGTTGGCGCAACTCCCGGCGGCTGCAGCGTGGATTTCAGCGACGGAACCTCGACGCAGGCGCTCGCGGCGGACAAGGGCGCCGTGGCCGTGACTACCGTGCAGAGTTACACGTTCCAAGTCTTGCCGACCGGCGAGGCCTACGCGATGGAAAACGGAGACGTGCTCTCATCGGGCCCATACGTCTGGATGCTCTATGCGGTCCCGGCAGGACAGTCGCTCGTCTTTCAGATCACCTGCACCGACTACGGCATCATCAGCGCCGGTCCGCCGGTGCTCCATGGTTGTCTTGCGTGGGGGACATCGCTCTCGCCGAGCGGCGCACAAGCGCTTTGCCAATTTGAACTCGGGAACAGCAGCGAAACGCTGAGCGGATATGGTGCAGACGGAAGTGTCACCGATGCATATTTCTGGTCCTATTTCGATTCGGGCACGACGGTGAATCAGTCGAATTCCCTCGGGTACAGCTGCGCGGATCTCGTGACGGGAAGTGCGTATCCGATCGGATCGGTCGAGGAAACCGAGTAGACGCTACGGCCAGGTTGGATGGTTCGGATCCGTGTAGGAGCGCGGATCGATCGGAAACTCCGCGAGGCCCATCGCGCTGACGCTCGTATTCCCGTCGTAGCCGTATGGCAAATACTGCCCGGCAAACCATAGCGTCCGCGGATTGGTCGTGTATGCGTTGGCGCCTGCTACGAATGAACTCCCGATTTGCGTTGCACAGGCCACGCCACCTGAAGCCGCGTCGCCACCTGTCGAGATTGATGGCAGACTCGATCCCGCAGAGGCTACTTGGGCGTATGCATTTCCAGCCCGTACATTTTCGAGCAGCCACTCGTCTACGCTCGATCCGGCGAGCGAATTTTGCGCGCGTTCGTACTGCCACGCGATCAGGCACGGCATCTCGCTCGTGGCGTTGAGCGTTGCGAGGCGATAATCGCCGTTGGTCTCCCACGCCGGCGCGGTGTAGCCCGACGGCACCGTCGGCAGCGTCGGCGCGACGAGTGTTTGATTGCCGCCGGTGAGCGTGACGTTGTCGTGCACGGTGGCTTGGATCGGCGCACCGGGTACCGGCGAAGGCGTTGGACACGTGCCGGCGCAGCTGCTCGGCGGCGTCGTGTATCCCGGCGGCACGGTCGCAACCGCGTCCGCACCGATGATCAGCAGATAATGTCCGTTGGGTGCGCCGTTGAGCACGAAAGTGCCGTTCGACGCGGTCGTTGCTTGCGGTGAGGGCAACGGCGTCGGGCAGCCGTCGTTCTGCGGCGTGATCGACGTCGCCGGCGACGGTGTCGCGCCGCACGGCGACCACGGCATCAGCTTCACGTTCACGCCGGCGAGCGGCGAACCGGTACCGTCGTCGACGACGGTGCCGCTGGCGGTCGTCATCGAGGGCGCCACGGTGGGCGCGGGATTGCTCGTGGCCGGCGCCGAGCCGCTGCCACCACCGCCGCCACCGCACGCGGTGCATGCGAAACAGCAAAGCATCGTGCCTGCGATCAAACGCAAGAAACGCCCACACCCCATAACGCGGGGTTACTTCAGTAGATTGGTGACCCAGGTCCTCCCGGCGCGACCGAGCCGTCGTCGGGTGCGAAGATCAGATTCAGCGGCAGGCTCGAGCCGGCTTCGGGCATCGTCACGATCGTGACGCGCACGAAGCCCTTCGCGGGCACGACGTATTCGCGAATCTTGTAGCGCGTGAAGGCTTTGACTTGGTGCGACTGCACCAGCGTGCCGTCGATGAGATAGGTGCCGGTTGCGCTGCCGCCGCGCGGCTCTTCGTAGATCGCGATCGCTTGCGGCGTAGGCAGTGGGTTCTGCACGTTCACCACAAACGACTCGAGCACGCCGTAATCACCCGAGAGGGCCTCGCCCCGCATCGAGTTCGGTAGCGGGATCTGCCCGATCGGCATGTCGAGATAGGGATCGTTGACGTTCCACTCGGTTGCGAAGTGAAATTCGGGAATCGTGTAGATTCCGCGCGCGTGCCGCACGGTGCTGGTGAGTAATTTACCGGTGGTCAGCGCGGTCTCGGGATCGTCGCTTGCGTCCTGCGCGACGAGCGTGAGGTGCACGGTGCTGCCTTCCAGCACGCGCAGCTGCAGGAGATTGGTCACGATCTGTCCGGCCGGCATCTCTTGCGTCGCGATCACTTCGGTCGCGTTGCCGGGAATCTGCAGCAAACGCCCCTGATTCTGCACGACGTCGACGAGAAAATCTTTGGTCGCGGCGTGACCGGCTTCCATCTCGTATTTGGCCGAACCGCGCCCGCTGATGTATTGCACGGTCGCCGGTTCCACGGATTCGTTCTGCGCCACGAGCACGATGCGGCGATCGGGTTGTCCGGGCGGATTGTAGTGGTAGTACAAGAAGCGCGAGGGCACTTCGCGTTTGAGATCGGCTTCGAAGAGAATGCCGTTCTCGGTCAGCTTCTCGGGAAAGTCGCTCACCATCAAGATGTCGGGCGAGATGCGCGGCACCGCGACGTTCTGCAGCGTCACCGGCACGGTGCCGTTGACGGCGAAGTAGTTGAGGCCTTGCAGCAGCACCGGCACGTCGACGGTGACGGTGGTGTCTTGGGCGAGATCGCTCGTGAGGCCGACGTCGCCCGGTGCGACGATCGCTTGCGCGCCGGGCCGCAGCATCGTGAATTTCAAAATCTGCCGGACGACGAGGTTCTGTAAGAAGTCGCGGCCGGCGGGGTCGCCGGTGACGCGCACCGTGAACGGCTGCGGCAGCGCGCCCGCCTGATAGGCGACGCGGACGCCGACCGATGCGCTCACCCCACGCGTATCGGTGATCGTGATCGTTCCCGCGCCGGGTGCGGTGCCGGTGAGCGTGATCGTGCGCGCGTCTTGATCGATCGTCATCGTGTAGAAGGTGCTGGTCGCCGGCGTCACCGTGAGGTTGCCGAGCGAGCCGTTGACGGTCAACGTCTGCGTGCTGCCGACCGGAATGTACGCGACGTTCGGCGAGACGGTGATCGGCGGCGGCGTCGGCGTGGGTGTGAGCGTCGGCGTGGGCGTTGGTGACTGCGGTGACCCCGAGGGCGCCGGCGATTCGGACGCTTCCGGCGATTCCGAGGGCGACGGCGAGAGCAGCGGTTGCGCGAAGGGTGTGGGCGTTACGCCCGGCGCCGGCGTGGATTGCGCGCGGACGGAAACAGCGCCGCATAGCGCGGCGCCGTACAGGAGCGCGACGATCGCAATTCGTTCAAAACGCAAGGTCAGGCGATTTTCGCCGTCTCGACCCGAGATACCGCCGATGCGAGAAGCGTCTTATATCCCACGTTGGGGAAGAGCACGGTAACGAGGTCCTTTTCGGCGCGCTCGATCGTGCCGATACCGAACTTCGCGTGCTTTACTACGTCGGCGATCTTGTAGGCCCCCGTCGACGCGGCGGTGACGCCGGCGCTCGCCGGTGCGCTCAGCGCGCGCGCCGCGCTGCGCAAGCAGTTGTCGCACTTGCCGCAGTTGACCGTCTCGAAGTCTTCGCCAAAGTAGTTGAGGATGAAACGCCGGCGGCACGAGGTGTTCTCCGCGTACTGCAACATCATCGCGAGCTTCGATTGATCGTAGGATTTCTTCGTCTCGTAGTTGGCGAGGCTCAGCACCAGATCGCGATTCTTGCGCACCGCCTCGGTGAGCCCGTAGGCCGACTTGCCGCTGGCTTCGATGTAGCCCGATTTTTTGAGCAGCGCGAGGATCACTTTGAGCTTCGTCAGCGGGAGCTGCGTGATCTTGCGCAGATCGGTGAGGCTGACGCCGCCTTCCTGCGAGCCGAAGATCTCGAGCGTGCCGAACACCTTCTGCACTTCCTCGACGTCGGGGTACTTGCCGGTGAGGAAGTAGTTCTGCACGCGCGTGTCGCTCATGCGGTAGATCAGCACGCACTTCGAGGGGTCGCCGTCGCGGCCGGCGCGGCCGGCTTCCTGCGTGTACGCTTCGACGCTGCCCGGCAGATCGAAGTGCACGACGAACCGGATGTTCGGCTTGTCGATCCCGAGGCCGAACGCGTTGGTGGCGACGACGGCGCGGATCGCTTCCTGCATGAACAGCTCGTGCACCGCGGTGCGGTCGTGCTTCTGCAGCTTCGAATGGTAGACGGCGGCGGGCAGTCCGAGCTCGTCCTGCAAGTATTTCTGCACTTCCTCGACGTCGGGGTACTTGCCGGTGAGGAAGTAGTTCTGCACGCGCGTGTCGCTCA
>DATJRM010000078.1:0-78871 GCA_035504755.1 Candidatus Acidiferrales bacterium | reverse complement strand
CTGACCCGCAGGCCGCAACCCGGCCGGTAGTCGATGTAGACGCGCCGCTCGATCAGCTGGTGGCAGACGCGTTCGGCGCCGTCGAAGTCGATGCCGATCCAGCCGGTACGGCGCTGCGGCTCGAGCGGTGTGTTGACGCGGAGCCCGCGCTCGAGCGCTATCTGTGCGATCATCGTGGTCAGGCGGACGTTGTGGTCGCGAATGCGCGCCACGCCGATCTGCGCGATCAGCTCGTGACCGCACTGCGCGACGACGTAGCCGGGAATCGTCGGCGTGCCGTGGCCGAAGCGATACGTCGAGTCGGCGTACCGGATCGGCGCAGCTTCGAAATCGAACGGCTTCGCATGCGCCATCCACCCGGTGACCGCCGGGCGCAACCGCCCGAGCAGCGCGGGCTTCACGTAGATCCAGCCGCAGCCCGGTCCGCCGCAGAGCCACTTGTGCGAGCCGCCGGTGACGATGTCGAGATCCCAGCCGGTGACGTCGTAGGGATAGACGCCCGTCGTTTGATACGCATCGACGCAGAGCACGGCTCCGACGTTGCGGCAGTGCGCCGCGATCGCGCGCACGTCGCACAGCGCACCGGAGACGTAGTACGCGTGCGAGAGCACGGCGAGCGCGGTGCGCTCGGTGATCGCTTCGATGATGCGTTCGGTCGGTATCGTACGCCCGTCGGGGGAGTCGACGACGCGTACGCTTGCGCCGTAGCGCTCCCACTCGCGCCACACGTAGGTGAGCGACGGGAATTGCAGCGCTTCGTAGACGACTTCGTCGCGCGCGCCGCTAAAATCGAAACAGCTTGCGAGCGTCGCCTGCAGAACCGAGACGTTCGGACCGAGGAAGACGCTGCCGGCAGCGGCGCCGATCAGCGCACCGATGCCGTCGGCGATCTGCCCGATGCGCGGCAGCCACGACTCCCACGCCTGCGGGCCCTGCGCGGCCCACTCATCCCAATACGTCTGCAGCGCGGCTTTTGCGCCCAGCGGCGCCGCGCCCATCGAATGGCTCACGAGATAGGTTGCGTTCGCGAGAATCGGAAATTGCTCGCGATGCGCGGGCAACGTTGCGGTGGCGGTCATGCGTACGATCCTTTGCCGAGATAGGTACGCACCTCCCACAGCTCGGGGAAGAAGCGGTAGTTGAGCGTACCTTGCAGATACTGCGCACCGGACGAGCCGCCGGTACCGGTGCGCTGGCCGATCATGCGCTCGACCATGCGTATGTGCCGGCCGCGCCAGAGCAAGAAGCGTTCGTCGAATTCGATCAGGTCTTCGAGCAGCAGATAGAGATCGTAGTGTTGATCGGCGTGTTCGTAGATACGGCGCATGCTCTCGATCAGCGGCGCGCCCGCTTCGACCGCGTAGCCGCGGCGGGCGAGCAGGCGCTTGACGTGATCGTAGAGCGAGGGCGCTTCGAGCCGCGCGCGCAGCCGGGCCCGCTGCTCGTCGTCCATCTCGATGTACGTGAGCGTCTCGGTTCGCCGAAGGCCGCACACGAATTCGATCTCGCGGAACTGCACCGATTGAAATCCGCTGGCCGGATTGAGATTATCGCGAAAGGCGTTGAACTCGTGCGGCGTCATCGTTTCGAGCACGTCGACCTGGGTCTCGAGCAACCGCTGGATCGTGTGCACGCGTCGAAAGCACTTCGAGACGCGCAAGAGATCGTCGCGGCCGAGGGCTGCGATCGTCGCGTCGAGTTCGTGCAGCAACTGTTTGAACCACAGCTCGTAGATCTGATGGATAATGATGAAGAGCATCTCGTCGTGATGCTCGGGCCGCGAGAGCGGGGCTTGCAGCGCGAGCAGCTCCTCGACCTTCAGATACGAGCCGTAGGAGAGCCGGTCGTCCACGAGATGCTTCCTATGGGACGTTGACGGTGAAGGTCAGCGTCTTGGCAGGCGGGGCGTCGGGCTCGAAGGGCCGCGTGTAGTTCAACACGATCGTCGCGCTGCCGCTGCGGTTGGCGTGGTAGATGAAGATTTGCTGACCCGGGGCGCCCGCGAGCGCCGGATCCGCGGGCTCCCGCACGTTGCCTTCATAGGCGACGATGAGGTCCCCGCCGGGCAACGCCTGCGTCCAGCTGTAGCCGGTCGAGTCGTTCGATTGCACGGCGATGAAGAAGTCCTCGCCGACCTGCACGGTAATCGGACTTGCCGCATCGCTTGCGATGAAGACCGGCGAGTGCGGATTGATCGACGCGGCTGCTGGCGCGACGGCGAGCGCCGTCGCCGCCAGCGCGGCGATGAAGAACCGCTTCATGCTTTCACTCCCGGCACGCGTGCGATCTCGTCGTTGATCGAACCGCGCAGCACGTGCCACGCCATGAGGTAATCGCCGCGGAGCGACGCGAACGGCGCGCGGAAGGTTTCGGGTTTGTTATGCTCGATGAACGCGTGCGAGAACCACGCCGGCCCGTATCCGGCCACGAGGCCGGCGCCGGCGAGCCACGGCTTGCGCAGTGCGATCGCGATCAGCACGAGCGCGGTGCCGGCGATCGTTCCACCAACGTGGAAGGCGCGCGTGCGCGGATCGCTGTGCGCTTGCAGATATCGCGGCCAAAACTCTTCGAACGTCATCGAACCCCTCTCGCATCCCGAGCCAAACAAACCGTCATCCCGAGCCAAACCAACGCTCTTCCCGAGCCAAACCAACTGTCATCCTGAGCTTGTCGAAGGATACGGGGCCCGGCCGCCTTCTCCTCGAAGAGCGACGCCTCATGAAACGAGGCCTTGCCGTCGTGGCGCTCATCCTGCTCGCAGGCTGTTCGCAATCGGCTCAATCGACGTCGTCCTCACCCTCTCCCCAGGCGAGCAATCCGATCGACTTTCCGCTCTATGCGCCCAGCACCGTGTTGACTGCGCGCGCATGGCACGAGAAGACCTCCGAAGGCACGCTCTCCGGTTACGAGGTCATCGCCGAATCGGGCGCGGCGCTGGGCACATTGGAAGCATGGCTGCACGGCGTGAGCGAAGATCCGCCGCCGGGCTATAGCGTCGCGGCGAGCGGGTCGGGCGTCGATACGGCGCATCGTCACGCGGAAGAACTCGGCGCGCAGTTCCAGATCTTCGAACACGTAGAAAACGGCAAACGTCGCGCGCTCGTCGTCGTCGTCCTCGATCCGGTTCGTTTTGAAGAGAAAGCGGGACCCGTCTTGAGCTTGATCGACAAGTACAATCTGCTGCCGCAGGCGCTGCGCGACCCGATCGATCAGCAGGCCAAAGCCCGCACGGGCTTCACCGTGAGTCAGGCGCTCGATCCGTCGCAGCCGATCGGTGCGGCGATTGCCGCGGCAAAAGCTTTGAGCGACTCCGGCCAACGCGGCGTGGTACTCGTCGATGCCGCGAAGGATTGATGAAGCCGGGCGCCGCGTTCTCGCGGCGCTCGGTATGCTGCTCGCGACGGCGGCGACCCCCTCGTATTCGTACGTCGGCATTCAGGGGCTGGCGCTCGTCGGCGAACACAGCGACGTCGCGGGAACCCAACACGGCATCGGCGTGGGGCCGCTCGTGCAGTTGCACCTCGGGTTCTCGCGGTTTGCACTGCATCTCGAAGGGATCCCGGTCGTGAGCATTCCGGGCATTCGACCGTCGGTTGATTACGGGCAGGCAACGCCGGCGATCGGGATCTTTCAAGGACAAGCCGAATACGCCGTCGGCGGCGGCGCCTGGATCGGTCTGGGTGAAACGATCTACAACCAGCGCACGCCGCTCCCCGCGCAGGCGCAAGAAGTGTCGTCACGATTGGCCGGCGTGCGCTACACGTTGCGTTACCGTCATTTTTTCAATCCGCGACACTTCGCCGAAGCGCTGGTCGGCACGGCACCGTATCTCGGCGGTTCCGACGTCTACACTTATCTGAGCGGCGCGCCGAACGCGATCAAACCCGAGCGCGCATCCGAAATCGACGCGTCACTCGAATTCGGCTACACGCGGCGCCGCTCGCAGTGGCTCATCGGCGTGCGCACGCTCAACTTTACCGCGCGCTATCCGCTGACGGGCGAAGCCGCGGATCGCAACGTCGGCATCGGCCCGATCGTGGAATGGCGCACTCAGTGGAGATAGATCCCTTCGAAGGCGAGGAGACGGCGGCGCAGTGAGTTCGGACCGGCGCCTTTGACGCGGCCGTCGGCGCCGATCACGCGGTGCGCGGGAATCAACAGATCGTAGGGCGTCTTGGCCATCGCCGCGGCAACGCCGCGGTGCGCGAGCGGCCTGCCGATTGCGCGTGCCACGTCACCGTAGGAGATCAGTTCGCCGGTTTCGAGCTGAGCCACGAGTTCCCACACCGCGACCTGAAACGGCGTTCCCGAAAGGGCGAGCGGAAGATCGAAACGGCGCAGTCGCTTGCGGAAGTAGGCGTTGAACTGCGCGCGCGCTTCGCGCAGCAACCGGTCGCGGCTCCTGTCATCCTGAGGTGCGCGCGAAGCGCGCCCCCTGTCATCCTGAGGTGCGCGCGAAGCGCGCCTCGAAGGGCGAGCACGAAACGCGCACGCGACGATCCGGCCGTTATCGGCACGAAGAAGGAGCGGCGCTCCAAAGGGCGTGGGCAGGAGCAGTTCGTTCGACATGCGATAGAGCACGGTTATGTCATTGCGCGGCAAAACACTCTTTATTACCGGCGCTAGCCGTGGCATCGGGCTCGCGATCGCGCTGCGCGCGGCGCGTGAAGGCGCCAACGTCGCGATCGCGGCCAAAACCTCGGAGCCCAATCCCAAGCTTCCCGGGACGATCTTCACCGCAGCCGCCGAGATCGAAGCCGCCGGCGGCGCAGCGCTGCCGCTGCAGTGCGACATTCGCTTCGAAGAGCAGGTGAACGATGCCGTCGCGAAGACTGTCGAGCGCTTCGGCGGCATCGACGCCTGCATCAATAACGCAAGCGCGATCTCGCTCACACCAACGCTGCAAACCGAGATGAAGCGCTACGACCTGATGAATCAGATCAATGCGCGCGGCACGTTCCTCTGTTCGAAGGCGACGCTTCCGCATCTCATGCGCACCGGGAATCCGCACATTCTCAATCTCTCGCCGCCGCCGGATATGCAAGCCAAATGGTTCAAGAACCATACCGCCTACACGATGGCGAAGTTCGGGATGTCGATGTGCACGCTCGGGATGTCGGCGGAGCTTGCCGATGCCGGCGTTGCCGTCAACTCGCTCTGGCCGCTAACGACGATCGACACGGCGGCCGTGCGCAACCTGCTCGGTGGTGAGACGATGGCCAGAGCGTCGCGAAAGCCGGAGATACTGGCTGATGCGGCCGCCGCGATCCTCAATCGCTCGTCGCGCGCGTGCACCGGCAACTTTTTCATCGACGAAGAGGTGCTACGCGCCGAAGGCGTAACCGATTTCTCGATGTACGCAAACGACCCGAGCGCGCCGCTGATGCCGGACTTCTTCGTGCCCGACGAGGTCATCGCGCGCTCGACGACAAACTTGCTTCCACTTCCGTGGTGATGCCGATGTCTGAAATCCTGTACAGCAAAGACGGCGCGGTCGCGTCCATTCGCTTCAATCGACCGGAGAAGAAGAACGCGATCACCATCGCGATGTATCAAGCGCTGGTCGACGCACTCAACGATGCCTCGCGCGACGGCGACATCCGCACCGTCGGCATCTTCGGCGGCGACGTCTTTACCGCCGGCAACGACATCGGCGACTTTCTCGCTCCCGGCGCGATCGGGCAGCCCGAGGATTTGCCGGTCTTCAGACTGCTGCGCGCGCTCGACAGCTTCCCCAAACCGCTGCTGGCCGCCGTCAAGGGCCCCGCAATCGGGATCGGCACGACGATGCTGATGCACTGCGACGCGGTGGTCGCGGGGCGTTCGGCACGATTCGCGATGCCGTTCACGCGCTTGGGCCTCGTTCCCGAAGCGGCCTCGAGCGTGCTCTTCCCGCTCATCGCCGGACGGATGCGGGCCTCGTGGCTGATGCTCTCGGGCGACCAGTTCGGCGCGGACGACGCCAAGGAGTTCGGCCTCGTGACGAAGGTGACCGACGATCGCGACGTCGACGGCGAGGTCGCGCTGATGTGCGGTCAGCTCGCGGAACTACCGCCGAACGCCATGCGCAGCACGAAGCGTTTGCTCAAGGCGCGCTTTGCCGATCTGGTCGACCGCGCGCTCACGGACGAAACAAAGACTTTCATCGAGGCGCTCGGTTCCGACGAAGCTCGCGCCGCGTTCATGAAATTCATGTCGCGTTCGTAGCTCTTTGACAGGGCTACACTCCCAGGAGGGCGAGCAGGTCGGTTTCGCGCGCGACCAGATCGGCGGTGTCGAGATCTTGTACGACGCGGCCGTGAACGACGATGTGATGGCGGTCCGCGACGGCGGCGGCGAAACGCACGTTTTGCTCGACGAGCAGGACCGACATGCCGTCCGTCTTCATTTCGCGGATGATCTCGCCGATGCGATCGACGATCACCGGTGCGAGGCCCTCCGTCGGCTCGTCGAGGAGAATCGTCCGCGCGCCCGAGCGTAAGGCGCGTGCGATCGACAGCATCTGCTGCTCGCCGCCCGAGAGCGTCGTCCCGACGGCCGATGCGCGCGTTCGCAGGATTGGAAACGAGTCGAAGATACGCTCGATGCTCCAGCCACCCGGTGCGAGCGTTGGCGCAAAAAGCAAATTCTCGCGCACGGAGAGGGTCGAGAAGATGCCGCGCTCTTCGGGCACGTACCCGATGCCGGTTTTCGCAATGCGGTCCGACGTCAAGGCGGTGAGCTCGCGGTCGTCGTGCACGATCGAACCACTGCGCGCGCGGACGATCCCCATGATGGTGCGCAGCGTCGTGGTCTTGCCGACGCCGTTGCGGCCGATAAGCGTGGCCACCTCGCCGTCGCGAAGCTCGAAGCTCATGCCGTGGAGGATGTGAGACTCGTCGTAATACGAGTGCACGTCGGAAAGGCGCAGCATCAGTGCTTTCCTCCGCCGAGGTACGCTTCGATCACGTGAGGATCGGCGCGGACCTCGTCGTAGGTGCCTTCGGTCAGGAGTTTCCCGCGCTCGAGCACGCTGACGCGATCGCACAGGTGCTCGACGACGCGGAGGTTGTGCTCGACGAGCACCACGGTACGGCCCTCGGCGAGGCGGGCGATGAGTTCGATCGTCGGCGCGATGTCTTCGGCGCCCATGCCCGACGTCGGCTCGTCGAGCAGCAGCACCCGGGGCTCCTGCGAAATCGCGATCGCGAGTTCGAGAGCGCGCTTCTTGCCGTACGGAAGCGTCGCCGCCGTCGTCCGGACGTAGTCGTCGAGGCCGGCGACGCGCAGCGCGTCGCGCGCGGGATCGTCGAGTATCGCGGTTGCCGTTCGTCCGGCCAGAACGCGTCGTGAAAGGCCCGTGCGCGCCTGTAAGGCGACCTTGACGTTCTCGAGCACCGTCATATGCGGGAAGATGCTGTTGATTTGGAAGCTGCGCACGATTCCCAGCTGCGCCACCGCCGCCGGCCCGGCGTGCGTGATGTCACGCTCGCCGAAGCGAACCGTTCCGGCGTTTGGGCGCAAGAATCCCGAGAGCACGCCCATGAGCGTCGTCTTGCCCGCGCCGTTTGGACCGATGACGGCGTGAATCGTACCGGCGCGAATCGACAGCGTCAAATCATCGAGCACGACGAACCCCGCGAACGACTTCACGATTCCGGTTGCTTGCAAGGCGTATTGATGCTCCTCGCCGCTCATGTCGCGCCAATACGTCCGAAAAGGTGTAGCACCTTTTGGTTCTGATTTGCAAAATTACGAGTGAAGGAGATCCCCTACGGTGAGGCTAGCCGACAAGGTTGCCCTTGTGACCGGTGCCGCTAGCGGAATTGGTCTCGAAATTGCGCGCGCGCTCTCGCGTGAGGGCGCCGTCGTGGCGATTGCCGATCTCTCCGCCGAAGGTGCGCAGCGTGCGGCGTCGGAACTCGAGCAGCGCGGCGGGCGCGCGATCGCGGTAACCATGGACGTGACGGACGAGGCGCAGGTAACGGCGGGCGTGGCGCGCGTGATCGCCGCGTGCGGCGGTCTCGACCTGCTGGTGAGCAACGCCGGCATCCAGATCATCGCGCCGATCCACGAGCTCAGCTACGGCGACTGGCGCAAGGTCGTGAGCGTGCACCTCGACGCGGCCTTCCTGGTAACGCGCGCGGCGCTGCAGCACATGTATGCCCACCACAAGGGCGGATCGATTCTCTACATGGGATCCGTCCACTCGAAGGAGGCCTCACCGCTCAAAGCCCCTTATGCTGCGGCGAAGCACGGACTGCTTGGTCTATGCCGCACGGTTGCCAAAGAGGGCGCGCGGTTCGGGGTACGCTCGAACGTCATCTGTCCGGGCTTCGTGCGCACCCCGCTGGTGGAGCGGCAGATCCCCGAGCAGGCGCAAGCACTCGGCATTTCTGAGAGCGACGTGATCAAGAACGTCATGCTCAAGGAGACCGTCGACGGCGAGTTCACGACCACGGCTGACGTCGCCGAGACGGTCGTTTTTCTGGCAACCTTCCCCACCAATGCGCTCACCGGCCAGTCGATCGTCGTCAGCCACGGCTGGCACATGAGCTAATCTCAGCATAATCACCCCTTCGGGTGTATATAGGGAAAAGGAGTTTGTGAGATAATCTCTTCATAAAGCGGTCAGAAGCGCCAGCGCTTGACCGCGTTTTGTCATACCTTACTAACGGAGGCAAATCTATGCGTCGCGCCTTTCACATAGCGATCGCCGGCCTCATGCTCGCATCGCTGATGCTCTTTACTACCCGCATCGCCGCGGCGGCCCAACAGTGGGAGATCGATATTAGCCCGATCTACTTCATCGACGGCACCGGCGACTCGGCGGCACCGCTCCCGCCCGGGAGCCTTCCACTCTACTGCGGTTCGGGCCCGGCGTGCAGCGGCACACCCCGCACTACGAACGACTGGAAGCTCGACTTGGGCCTGACCTATCACATCAACAAGAAGTGGACGTTCGCCTACGCGCACACCAACTTCGACTTCTCGCTCGGGCGTATCGTCACGATTGCGCCCTTCTCGCTGCTCACCGGCGATATCACCGATCGTGAGGACAAGCTCTCGCTCAACTACGCCCTCGGCCACGGCCTGGCGCTAAGCGGCGACTACGACAGCCATCAGCGCACGTCGGTCGCAGGCTTGTGTCTCAATCAGGAGGACTGCGGCGGGGCCTCCAACCCGTCCAGCATCAACTCCAACTCCTGGGGCTTGGGTGCAACGTACGCAACCGGTCCGCACCACCCGTATCAGCCGCCGATGTTCAGCTTCGCGTTCAACGCGAACTACTTCCCGCGCCCGTCCGCCGGCAATTGCCAAGACTATCCGGCGGTGCCCTCGCAACCGGCCTGCTTCACGGGCGGGATTCCGGGCTACGTCGGAAGCGGCGTGGTCTATGGCTACGGGGTGACGATGTTCCCCTTCGCCGACACGGATATCCGTCCGGGAACGATCCCGTTCGTCGGGTACTCGAGCCTCCCGGTCTGGTTCCATGCGGAAAACACGCCGGAAGTCTACAACGTCACCGACTTCGGGCTGCTCCAAATCCTGCCGCATGATTTGAGCGCAAGCTTTACGTACTTCAAGTTGCAGGGCCGCTACTCGAGCGACACGATTCCACCGCCGGACGTCGTGCGTTCGGTCACGTTCCTCTTCAAATTGAGTTACGCACTGAAGTTCTAGCGCTTCCGGCTAGAAACGGCGGGGCTCCTACAGGAGCCCCGCTTCTCTTGCGCGCGAGATCGCTTCAACGCGATTTCGCGCGTCGAGTTTTTGCATGAGATTGCGAAGATACGCCTTGACGGTGTTCGGGCTCAAGTTCATCGCTTCGGCGATTTCGTGATTGGTTTCGCCGATCGCTACGCGCCGTAGGACGTCATACTCTCTGCGGCCGACCATTGTCTGGCTGCGATTCGGAACGGCTTGCGGTGCCGCGTCCTCATTCTGCATCGCTCCGACGATGACCGATGCCAGGTCGGTGCGCGCCGCGTCCTTCGTCACGATGCCGCACGCGCCGGCGTCGAGCGCGGCGCAAACCGCCGGGTGATCGGGGTAGGCCGTGAAGATGATGATGCGCGCGTCCGGCACGGCGCGGCGCAGCATCCCGATCAGTTCGGGCGCAAGGATGTCGGGAAGCCGAAGATCGAGCAAAATCACGTCCGGTGCGGCGAGCGGCGCCATCTCGAGCGCAGCTTTCCCGTTGGGCGCATAGCCGACGAGCTCGATCCGCCGCGTCGACGTCGCGAGCAATGCGACGCCGTCGCGCACGACCGGATGGTCGTCGACGACGAAGAGGCGAACGACTGCCGGCGGGGTTGGAGGCTTCAGCATCGTACCCACACGCGGAACGTGGTTCCACCGTCGGGATTTTCGACGACTTGAAGCGTGCCGCCGACGCTGGCGAGCGCGTGCTCGATAGCATCGAGACCGAATCCGTGATCGCGCTCCTCGTTGTGCGGGAGCAGCGAGTCCACCTCGGGGCCGATGCCGTCGTCGGTGATCGCTAGGGTGACGCCGTTGCCCAGACTTCCCAACGTGACGACCACATTGTCGGCGCGGGCGTGCTTTTCGATGTTGAGCAGTCCCTCTTTGGCGGCGGCGATGAGGATGCGTACCGTCGAATCGCTGAGTGACGGCAGCACGTCGAGCATCATCAGGCTCGCCTTGATCGACGTTCGTACTTCGAAATGATGGATCACGGCTTGCAGCGCCGATCCCAGCGCGAGCTGATCCGTCGGCGTCGCAAGCGCGCGCAACGAGTCGCGGAGCATCGATGCGGCCTCCTTCGCTTGGCTTTCGATCGCACCCAGCCGCGCGCGCAAGGCCACGTCGTTGACCGTCTCGTTCACGCTTCGAACGCCGGCGGTAATCGCGAACAACATCGCACCGACGGTATCGTGGAGATCGAGAGCCATGCGCTGCCGCTCTTCCTGGATGGCCGCTGCCGAGCGGCGTTGCGCTTGCTCGGCCACGTTGAGCGCCTGCGCCGTGCGCTCGGCGACGGTCTCGATGATCTTCGCCGCGCCGTCACCGAAGGTGGTCCCGCTGCGCGACCCACCCATGAGAACGCCGGAGAAGGCGCCGTCGTAGTTGATCGGTGTGCCGATGATGCCGTGGACCCGCTCTTCGACGATCTTATCGTCGTAATGATGCGTGATCTCATGCGAGAGCAGGTACTCGTCGACGCAGACGGTCCTGCCGAGCGCGTAGACCTTGCCGCCGACGCCGCAGCCACGCCGCAGCACCATGTCTTTGACGCGCGAGAGCATCTGAACGCCGTGGCGAATGACGACCGCGTCGTCATTCTCACGCTCGGCAAACCAAGCGCAATTGAAGCCAAACTCGTCCGTGAGGATGCGCGTCGCCTCTTTGAGGATCGCTTCGCGATCGAGGACGGAGACCAAACGAGCAACTTCGCGTTCGAGGTGAGCGAGTTCATCCGCTGCTAAGCGGATGCGGGAGTGAATCCCGCTGGTGGCTCGTTCCATATAAACGCTTTGACCGAGGCGCTTCGCCCGGTTGAAACTATGTCCTTTTGGGTGTAAACAGCGCGATGCTCGGCCTGCGATACTCGTTTCATGCGTATGATTGTGCATCGTGTCATGCGGGCCGCGGTATGTTCCGCGCTCGCCCTTTCTCTCGGAAGCGCCGGTATCGTTCCGGTCGCAGCCGCGGGTGACGAACCGGTAAAGGTGGGCCTGATCACGTCGAAGACCGGCCTGCTCGGAGCCTACGGCGTCGAGTTTCTGCGTGGCTTCCAAGTCGGGCTCGACTACCTCACGCACGGTACGGAAACGGTGCGCGGACATAAGCTCGACGTTTCGATCAACGACGACGGCGGCGATGCTCAGAAAAATATCGCGGAGACGAAAGACCTGATCGGCCAGGGCTACAAGATCATCGCCGGTACGGTTTGGTCGGGTATCGCGGTTCAGGTGGCGCCCTTAGCGCAGGAGAACAACATTCTCTACATCCCGATCGCGGCGACGGATGCGCTGACCGGCGCGAACCGCAATACGTTCCGCTCCGACCGCGAGAGCATTCAAGACCTGCTCACGATCGGGACGCTGCTCGGGACGAATCTGCGCGACAAGCGGATTCTGGTGCTCGCTCAGGATTCGGCGTTCGGACAAGCCAACGTCGCGGGCGCGCGCTTGGTGCTCGGCAGCGAAGGCGCGACCGTCAGCGGTTTGCTCGTGCCGCTCTCGGCCAACGATTTCACGCCGTTTGCGCAGAAAGTTGTCGATGCGAAGCCCGATCTGCTCTTCATCGCGTGGGCCGGTGCTTCGGGTGTCGCGCTCATGCAAGCGCTCTCGGATGCGGGCGTGCTCGACAGCACCCCGGTCGTAACCGGCCTCGATCAGCGCGCCGCCTTCCCGCTCTTCGCGAAGTTTCCGAAGATGAAATACATGGCAATCTATCTCTCGGAATGCTCGCATACCCCGGAAAACGCGTACCTGGTCCGCGCCGACAAAAAAGATTCAGGGAAGTTGCCCGAGTGGGCTGAGGCGGTTGGGTTCGTCACCGCGGAAGAGGTCGTGCACGCCGTTTCGGTGGCGGACGGTGACGACGTTCCTAAGATGATCTCGGCGCTCGAAGGATACAAGTTCGTGAGTCCGATCGGCTCCGAGTACATTCGGCCCGCGGATCACGCGCTGCTCCAGCCGATGTTCATCGCGACCTTGAAGACGCAAGGGTCGAACGTGTATCCGGTCTGTCTGCGCGAGGTGCCGGCGAATGCGATCGCGCCGCCGGTCCGTCCGTTCCACTAGCTACAAGGTAATGTGAAGCAAACCTGTGCCGTTCGCACCGAAAGCGTGGGCTATCACATCGGCGGTATCAAAATCGTCGAGGGGGTCTCGCTCGAGATCGAGCAAGGCGAATTCATCGTCGTCATCGGCCCGAACGGCGCAGGGAAGACGACCCTCGTCAATCTCCTCTCCGGCGTAGCCTATCCGACCGCCGGACGCATTCTGCTCTTCGACCGTGACGTGACGCGTGCGGCGCCGTACGAGCGCGCGCGACTTGGTCTCGGGCGTACCTTTCAAACCTCGAGCGTTTTCAATGCGCTCAGCGCATTGGAAAACGTTCGGCTGGCCGCGCAAGCGTATCTGGGCGGCTCGTACGCGTTGTGGCGCCTCGCCGATGCCGGCCAAAACGCGCTGGAGCGCGCTCGCGATGCGCTCGAGCACGTTGGGCTTGCGCACCGCATGCACGATGCCGCCGCGTCGCTTTCGCACGGCGAGAAGCGCAAGCTCGATCTTGCGATCCTTTTGTGCCTCGAACCGCGCGTCGCCGTGTTGGACGAGCCGACCGCCGGTATGGCGGTCGAAGACGTTCCGGAGATTTTGGAGTTGGTCTCGCGCATGCATCGCGAGCGCGGCTGCACGGTCATCATGGTCGAGCACCGGCTCGACTTGGTCTCGCAGCTCGCCGGCCGGATGGCGGTGATGCATCACGGCTCGTTGCTGGCGATCGATACGCCCGAGCGCGTCATTGCCAACGAAACCGTGCAGACCGCGTATTTGGGAGATCCGCTGTGAATCTGCTCGACGTGCGCGATCTGCACGTACGTATCGGGCAGTCGCACATCCTACACGGCCTCTCCTTTGGCGTGCCGAGCGGCGGTGTCACGGGATTGCTCGGGCGCAACGGCGTCGGCAAAACGACGACGCTGCGCGGCATCCTCGGCCTCGTCGACCGTACCGGCTTGATCGAGTTCGAGGGCGAAGGAATCGCCGCGCTGCGCACGCACGAGATCGCGCGCCGTGGGATCGCCTACGTGCCCGAAGACCGCGACGTCTTCTCGGCGCTCACCGTCGAAGAGAACCTGCGCCTCGCGGAACGGCCGGGATGCGAGCACCAATACGATTTGGTCTACGACCTGTTCCCGGAGATGAAGGCGCGCGGCGCGCAGCGCGCGGGCACGCTTTCGGGGGGACAGCAACAGATGCTCGCGATCTCGCGCGCGCTGCTCAACGGCGGAAACCGGCTGCTGCTCGTCGACGAACCGACCAAAGGTTTGGCGCCGCTCGTCGTGCGGCATGTCGTCGATGCGCTCAAACGCGCAGCCGAAGCGGTGACGATCCTGTTGGTCGAGCAGAACTTGAGCGTTGCGCATAAACTCGCGCGCGACGCGATCGTGCTCGATCAGGGCCGGGTCGGTTACGTCGGGACCGTCGACGAATTGATGGGCGATCCGGTTCTGGCGCGCCATCATCTCGGCTTGAGCTCGGGCGGCGGCGAACGATGAGCACGATCGTCTTGTTGTTCTTGACCGGGCTTGGATTGGGCGGACTCTATTTTCTCGTTGCGTCGGGTCTCTCGCTCATCTTCGGATTGATGCGCGTCTTGAACATGGCGCACGGTGCCCTCTTTACGATCGCGGCCTATATCGCGTGGCAAGTCACGCTGCCGCTGCTCGGCGGAAACCTCACGCTCGCCTGGTTCGCCGGAATCGTGGTTGCGATCGTCGCCGGCGGTGCGTGCGCGTTTTTGCTCGAGGTCTTTCTCATCCGCCCGCTCTACACGCGCCCGATCGGTCAGATCTTGGTGACGGTCGGCGTGGCGCTTGCGGCGGTGGCGTTGGTCGAAGGTGCGTGGGGCGAGGACATGAAGCAGGTGCTGCTACCCGCATGGCTGACGGGGACCGTGCGCGTGCTTGGCGCGAATATACCGACCTCGCAGCTGGTGATCGCAGCGATCGCGCTGCTCGTGCTGGGCGCGCTCGTGCTCTTTCTGCGGGCCACGCGCTATGGGCTCGTGATTCGGGCAGGGGTCGAGAACCGCTCGATGGTCGAAGCCTTGGGCATCGACGTCAATCGCGCGTTCACGCTCGTCTTTGTCATCGGCGGGATGGCCGCCGGGCTCGCGGGCTTTCTGGCCGGGACGTTTTTTGGCGAGATCGATCCCGCCCGCGGCACGTCGATGCTGATCTTCGCCTTCATCGTCGTCGTGATCGGCGGGCTTGGCTCGGTGACGGGATCGGCCATTGCAGCTGCCGTTGTGGCAATCGTGCAGCAGTTTTTGAATTTCTATGCGGCGCCCGGCATCGGCGATTTCTCGGTGGTGATTCTCCTCGCGGCGGCGTTGCTGTTGCGTCCGCGATCCGCGGAGGCATCATGAACGCGCGATTGCGCTTCGTGCTGGCGCTCGCGGGCATCGCGTTGCTGGTCGCGGCGCCGTGGATCGGTATTCCGCTGCCGCCGATCTTCTCCGAACCGCTCAGTGCCCCGGGCACGCTCAACCTGCTCGCACTGTGTTTCATCTTCGGCGCGCTCGCGCTCTCGTACGACCTGATCTTCGGCTTTGCGGGGCTGCTTTCGTTCGGACACGCGCTCTATTTTGCGGTCGGCGTCTACACCGCTGCCGTTGCGCTCGCCCGCTGGCACTGGTCGCTGCCGCAAGCTCTGGCGTTCACCTTCGTGCTCTCGATCCTGTTGCCGCTGGTCATCGGGGCCGTCTGTCTGCGCGTGCGCGACGTGCAGTTTGCGATGGTCACGCTCGCGTTCGCGCAGGCCGGGTCGATTCTCGTGATGCAGAACCCGTTCAATCTCACCGGGGGCGAAGAAGGCCTGGCGCTCGGCGTCAACGCGCTGCCCGCGTTCTTGGTCGGCGTCGAGAACACGCGCAATCTCTATTGGCTTGCGCTCGCCTTGCTCGCGTGCACCTGCGCGGTGGGATGGTGGAGCGTCAACTCCGCGCCCGGGCGCGTGTGGCAAGCGATTCGCGAGAACGAGCGCCGGGTCGCGGTCATCGGACTCAATCCCTATCTCTATAAACTCGGCGCGTTCGTATTGTCCGCGTTCCTCGCGTCGGCGGCCGGGATCGTCTATCTGCTCATCGAAGGGAGCGCGAGTCCCGATATCACGACGGCAAACTTTACCCTGGCATTGCTCGTCATGGTCGTCCTGGGGGGCGTCGGCACGTTGTGGGGCGCGGTCTTGGGAGGCATCGTCTACGAGTACCTCGATTTTCGCCTCGTTACCGTTTCCGGCGCGACGCAGTTGCAATCACTCCCGGCGTTCCTGCGCGTCACGCTCTCGGAACCGCTCTTCATCCTCGGCGTATTGTTCATCGTTCTGGTGTTGTTCGTCCCCGGTGGTCTTGCCGGCGCGGTGCGCCGTCTGAATCCTGCATTTCTTACGTCATCAGGGAGTCAATAAAAATGCGCTTATCGAAAATCGCCTCTGTGGCGCTTGCAGCGCTGATGCTGTGCGTGCCGCTTTCAACCGCTCCGGTAACGGCGGCGGGTCAGTCTCCCATAAAAATTGCCGTCATTACCGACATGGGCGGTGTCTACTCGAGTCTCTCGGGGAGAGGCTCGGTGTTGGCCGTGCAAATGGCCGTCGACGACTTCGGCGGCAAAGTGCTCGGGAGACCGATCGTCGTCGATGCCGTCGACCATCGCAACACCGCCACCGTCGCCGATGCGAAGGCGCGCGAGGAGTTCAGCAATGGCGCGGATCTCGCCGTCGACTTGGTCAACTCCGCGACGGCGCTGGCCGTCTCGTCGGTGGGGAACCAACTGCACAAACTCGTGATCGTCACCGGCGCCGCAGACAAAGACATCACCGGAAAATTCTGCAATAAGTACACGTACATGTACGCATACGACACGTACGCGCTGGCGCACACCGAGGCGATTCCGATCGTCAAAGGGGGCGACAAGACGTGGTACGGTATCGCGCCGGACTACGCGTTCGGTCACTCGATGGCAGAAGAGTTCACCAACGCGATCACGCCGTACGGCGGAAAGTTCGACAAGATCGACTTCATGCCGCTCGGAACGACCGATTTCTCGTCGTATATGCTGGCCGCGAAGAACTCGGGTGCTCAAGTCCTGGCGCTGCTCAACGCCGGTGCGGACACGGTCAACAGCATGAAGGCCGCCAAAGAGTTCGGGCTCGACAAGACGATGAAGATCATCGCGGGGCTCTTTTTCACCGGGCAAGTTCCGACCGACCCGACGCTTTGGACGGGCTTGAAGTTCGCCGACTCGTGGTACTGGGACCAGTCGCCGGAAGCGGCGGCGTGGGCGAAGCGCTGGTCGGCCAAGATGGGCGGCGGGCAGATGCCGATCTCGATTCAAGCGGCCGATTATTCGGCGACCCTGCAATGGCTCAAGGCCGTCAAAGCCGTCGGGTCGACGGATGCCGACAAGGTCGTCGCCTATCTCGACGGCCACAAGTTCAGCGACATGTACGCGACCGACGCGGAATTCCGCACGGCCGATCACCAAGTCATCCACGACTTCTATCTCTATCAGGTGCTGCCGCCGTCGGAATACAAAGAGCCCAACGCCTGGGTAAAGGTCATCGGAACGGTCCCGGGCGACCAGGCATTCCCCAATCCGGCGACGGAAGGCTGTCACAGAACGTGGTAGCGAGCGAGATCCGGTGAGCCTCGACTACATCGCGGCTCAGGTGTTCAACGGCCTGGCGAGCGGCGCGTATTACGCGCTGCTCGCCTTGGGCCTTTCGATCATCTTCGGAACGCTCCGCGTGATCAATTTCTCGCACGGCGCGATGTATATGCTCGGTGCTTTCGGCGCGTATTACGGGGCGCAGGTCATCGGGTTGCCGTTCTGGGCGGCGTTGATCGTCATCCCGATCGCCGTCGGAATCTTCGGCATGGTGCTCGAGTGGTTCGTCCTACGGCGCGTTGCCCAGAACGATCCGATCTACGGGTTGTTGTTGACCTTCGCGATCACGCTGGTCATCGTGAACGTGATGACGCTGCTCGCCGGGACGCTGGGATCGCCATACGCGATTCCCGATGCGCTCTCGGGCGCGACCAATCTCGGATTTACGTATTTTCCGACTTACAAGCTCTTCGTGATCGCCGTCTCGCTTGGGGTTTGTATCGCAGCGTGGCTCGTGATCGATCGCAGTCTGCTCGGCGCGCGTATTCGCGCCTCGATCGAAGCGCCGGCCCTCGTGCGGGCCTTCGGTGTAGACACACCGCGCCTGGTCACCATCACCTTTGGCATCGGTGTTGCGATCGCGGCGCTCGCCGGCGTGCTTGCCGCCCCGACGACCAACGTGCTGCCGACGATGGGTGACGAGATCATCATCTACACTTTCGCGATCGTCGTGATCGGCGGACTCGGATCGATCACCGGCTCGATCGTGGCCGGCTTTTTGCTCGGGCTCTTGCAGGCGATCGGTGCGGTCTACTATCCGCCGATTGCTACGACGCTGATCTTCATCGTGATGGTTCTCATCATCTGGATGCGACCTTCCGGGCTGCTCGGCCGCCCGGAGAGCACACGATGAGCGCACGCACCGTGCTTTTTGCGCTGGTAGCGATCGCGGCGCTGATTCTTCCGAGGGTCATCTACCCGATCCTCGCGATGGACATCTTGTGCTTTGCGCTCTTGGCATTGGCACTCGATTTACTCTTCGGCTTCGCCGGCTTGCTCTCGTTCGGGCAAGCGATGTTTCTCGGCGGGTCCGCCTATACGACGGCGATCCTTGTCCAGGATTATCACCTCGACGGGGCGCTCGCGATCGTGGCGGCCGTGCTCTATGCAACGCTGCTGGCCCTTGCGGTCGGCATGATCGTCGTGCGCCGCTCGGGCATCTACTTCGCGATGATCACGCTTGCCATCGCGCAGATCGAGTATTTCGCAGCGATCAATTGGTCGAATATCACGGGCGGAGAGAACGGCCTGCCGATGACGACGCGCGGGACGCTCTTCGGTCTGAGCGTTTCCAATGACGTCGCATTCTACTACGTCGTGTTCGTTGCCGTTGCGATCTGTTTTTGGCTCGTCGTGCGTGTGACGAACTCACCGTTCGGTACGGTGCTCAGCGCGATCCGCCAGAACGAAACGCGCGCCGTCGCGCTCGGCTATCGCGTCAACCGCTATAAACTCGGGGCATTCGTCATCGCAGGCGCTCTCTCCGGTCTAGCGGGGGCATTTTACGCGCTTGCAAATCGTCTTGCGGGTCTGGAGATGTGCGACTGGCACACGTCCGGCGCGGTCGTGATGATGACCGTGCTCGGAGGCAGTGGTACGATCGTCGGCCCGGCGATCGGCGCGGCGGTGTACGAGCTCTTGAACTACTTCGTCTCCAGCACGGCGCTTGGGAGAGAGACCGATCTCGTGATCGGACTTGTCTTTGCATTCTGCATTCTCGCCTTCCGGCAAGGCATCGCCGGAGGAGTGCTATCGATACCATGGCGCAAGACTTCGACCTAGAATTGCTGCGCGGGCGCCTGCGTGCGCAGCGGTTCGGCAACTTGTCTGACGGCTTTGCTACGCTTTGCGTGCCGGGCCTTTCTTCGAATTCGCGAGTGTTCGACGTCCTCGGCGAGCGTTATGCCCGCGACCGCCGGTGCTTGATCGCATTCGACATGCGCGGGCGGGGATGGAGCGACATCACCGCAGCCGGCACGTACGGATGGGAAAACCATGCGCTCGACGTGCTGGAAGCTGCCGATGCACTCGGTCTCTCGCAGTTCGACTTGGTCGGCCACTCGATGGGCGCATTCATCGGCATGACCGCAGCGTCGCTCGATCGCGGCAAACGCATCCGGCGCCTCGTGCTCATCGACGGCTTGGGCGTTCCCTCGCAGACGGCCGTCGGCGCGATTCTGGCGGCGCTCGCCGTGCGCAAGCCGGCAGCGACCGCCGACGAATTCATCGCGCAGGTCCGCTCGACGGGGTTAGTGGAGCCGTGGAGCGACTTCTGGGAGCGGCATTACCGCTACGATCTCGTCACGGAGAACGGGACCGTGCACCCCCGGACCAGCGCGGCGGCCGTGACGGAAGACTCCGTCTATGGCGCCTCGCACGATCCGCGCGCCCTCTGGCCGCTGCTGACGCTCGATACCCTGATGGCGCGAGCGACGACTCCGATGGGGGGTCCCGACGGATTCGTCGTCACGCGGGCCGACTACGACGACTTCCTCGCAACGGCTCCGACGGCTAGGGGCGTCGAGATCGCGGCGAATCACTACGGCATCGTCGCCGCCGATGAGACGTGCACGGCGATCGAGAATTTCTTGCGATAACCGCAGGGGGTCAACGCCTATGCTGAATCAAGAATCGCCTCGACTTCTCTCGACCCTGCCCTCGACGATGCCCGACCGGCCGCTGTCGGTCCGCGCGATTTTGGCGCACGCCTCGAAATCGCATCCGCGCAAAGGCATCGTCTCGCGCGACGGCGCGGCGATCGTACGCGAGGACTACGCCGATTTCGCCAAACGCGTTGCGCAGCTCGCGCACGCACTGAAGGGGCTTGGCGTCGAGCCCGGCGATCGCGTCGCCTCGTTTGCGTGGAACGGTCATCGGCACATGGAACTCTACTACGCCGTTCCGATGATCGGCGCGGTGCTGCACACCGTCAACATTCGGCTCTTCCCCGATCAAGTCGCGTTCATACTCGACCATGCATCCGATCGCATCGTGTTTTTCGATGGATCGCTTGCCAAGGCTGTCAACGCCTTCCGCGCGTTGCAACCGCAGGCGCAGCGCACGTTCGTGGCGATGGGTCCGCCGGCGGAGCCCACTTCGGGCGCGCTCGACTACGAAACGCTCCTTGCCGGCAAGCCTCAAACCTATGACTGGCCCGATGTCGACGAGCAGGCGGCCGCGATTCTCTGCTACACGTCGGCCACGACCGGCGATCCGAAGGGCGTGCTCTTTTCGCACCGTTCGACCTACATTCACGCGCTGGCGGCGGCGCTCGGCGACTATCTCGGCGCGCGGGAATGCGATCGCATCTTGCCGATCGTGCCGATGTTTCATGTGAACGCGTGGGGCCTGCCGTTCATCGCGCCGTTGGTCGGCGCCGATCTCATCCTGCCGATGGAACGGCTCGATCCGCCCGGCGTGATCGAACTGTGCCGAAGAGAACATGTCACGCTTTCCGCCGGGGTGCCGACGGTCTGGATGGGTGTGCGCGATGCGCTCGTCGCGTCGAACGAACGGCTGCCCGAACTCCAGCGCGTCATCATCGGCGGTTCGGCGATGCCGCGCTCGATGTACGACGGCCTCAAAGAGCTCGGGATCGAAGCGATTCATGCGTGGGGGATGACCGAGATGTCGCCAATCGGAACGGTGAGCTCGAACACGTCGCTGCTCGAGAACGATCCGCAGCGTCAGCGCGAGGAACGTTACAAAGCGGGGCGTTTTGCGCCGATCGTCGAGTGGCGCCTCGTCGACGAACACGGCGTCGACGTTCCGGCCGACGGGACGTCGCGCGGCGAACTGCTGGTGCGCGGGTATGCGGTGACGGCGCAGTACTTTCGCAACGATACGGCAACGGCGGCCGCGTTCGAGCGCGACGGCGGCTGGTTTCACACCGGCGACGTGTGCACCGTCGATCAATACGGCTACCTCGATATCGTCGACCGCGTCAAGGACTTCATCAAGTCCGGCGGCGAGTGGATCTCCTCGGTCGAGGTCGAGAATACGATCATGGGCCACGCATCGGTGCGCGAAGCGTGCGTCTTCGGTCTCCCGCATCCCAAGTGGCAAGAGCGTCCGGTTGCAGCGGTCGTGGTCCGCGAGGGCCACGAACTCACCGAAGAACAATTGCGTACGTGGCTGGCGCAGCATCTCGCAGCGTGGCAAATTCCCGACCGTGTCGTTTTCATCGACGTCATCCCGAGAACCGGCGTCGGCAAATTCCTCAAACGTGAGCTGCGCTCACGCTATCAGAACTTGCTCGACGCCTAGGGAAACGTTGATTACGGGTTGCTGGGGGTTTGCGGGTTGCCGGCCTCCGGCCCGAAGGGGTCGAGCGCGTACTGCGCTGCGTACGGCGTGCCGTTCCCAACGAGGTAGTTGTATCCGCGGCCGGATGCGTAGTAGCCGTCGTAGCCGGGAATGTCGTCGTGGAAAACGGGACCGTTTCCGACCGTACCGAGTGCGGCGAGGTCGTACAGCAAGTAGTTGACGTTGCCGGCGCGGCTGCCGAGCAACTCGTCGTCGACGGCCTGTAGGCCCGCGAACTCCGGTGACGACGCGCTCGTCCCGATCAACAGATAGAACGCACCGCCGAGCGCCGTGACGTCGCTGCTGCGTACACCCGGGCCGCACGGCGTGACTGCGCCGATCGGACATCCGCCCATGTGCATGGAGACGTCGGGCACGGTGCGCGTCGACGCGCGCGTGTCGACGAGATCCTGATACGGCGGCTTCGCGAAGTAGACGCTCTTGCCGCCGCCCGAACCCCATACTTCACCGGCCGGCTCGCCCGAACTCGACGAGAATACGTCGTCGTACGCGTTCTCCGAAACGTACGCCGAACGCAGCGAGTTGCTGCCGTACGTCGTCTCCAGGTTCGTGCCGCCGACGCCGGTGACGTCGGTGTCGTCGGCTGCCCAGTTGACGCCGAGCGTTGCGACCGTTCCGGCGACGTTGGTGCAATTGAGCGCCCCGTTATCGCCGGAGGAGTTGACGAAAGTGATGCCCTGGGCGTTCCCCTGCCGGTAGAGATCGTGGAACGCGTTCAAGAGATAGGTGAAGTCTTCGCCGTCGTTATAGGCCGCGCCGAAATAGAGCTCGCACAAGCCGAACGAGGTGCTCACGACGTCGGCCTTGTTGTCTTCGACGATCGCCGTGTACATATCGAGGAACGAAGGCACGATCGAGGCATCGGGAGCCTCGTAGACCAGGATCGTCGCGCCGGGCGCGGAGCCGCCGGCTTGTTGCACGTCGAGCGAGACTTCGTCGCAGTCGCCGTTGTCGATGTTGAATGCGGGACTGCCGCCATCGACCGGACGGCGCACGACCATGGGCACGGGAAGGTTCTCGTATCCGAAGTAGAGCGACAGGTCGCTGTCGAGGAAATCGCACGCGGCGACGATGCCGATCGTGCGGCCTCGCCCGTTTGCCGTCTGATACGCCGGATACTGATAGGCTTGCTTGAGATCGTCGAACCAGTAGGGTCCGGCGTTGCTGTAACGATTGTCACTGAACGGCGCGGCGGAGACCTTCATGAAGGTGGGGCGCATCGCGGGCAGCGGCGCAAAGGCCGCGACCTGCGCGCCCGCGGCCGTTAGCGCGGCCGGGAGCGTCGGCGGCCGGTTCGCTTGCAAAAGCATCGCCGACGTTTTACGCGCGAGCTGTATACCGAAAACGCGTTGCACCGTCGCCTGCGGCGCATCCGCGACGACGCCTTGCGACGTGATTGCGGTGGTGAAGCCCATCGTGGTCAGCGTGGAGGCAACGCTCTGCAACGAGGAAAGCGTGGGGCCGTATTGCGCGCGGAACTGCGCCGGCGTCAACCACTGATGATAGAGCGGCGAATCCTTCGTGCTTTGCTCTTGGATCAGCTGGTCGAGCTGGCTGCTATTGCGCAGCGGCAGGTGAACGTAGATCCGCACGCCCGACGGCGCAGTCTGGGGGTAGGCGAATGACTGCGCGGACGATTCTCCCGGCGCTTGTGAGATCGACTGCGATACGCTCGCGGCCGAGGGGATCGAGGAGTTGCCGCCACCGCCGCATGCGGAAAGCGCGAAGAACGCAGCGGCAGCCAACCCAATGGGTGCATGATTTGCCATTGTTCTATACTCCGTCTAAAGTGCGTGGGAACGTGGTTTACGTAGCGTAGGAGGGATCGAGGCGATCGAGTTTTCGAAGCAGACCGGGCCAAGCCAGATTGCCGCCGGCCCCGCGCGTGACTTGCTTTGCCTGCGCTTGTGCGCCGGCGATGATCCGGGGATCGACGGGAATCAGCGTGTCACCGAGGCCTTGGGCGCGGACTTGGATTGCGCAGGTGCTCTCGAAGACGTAGAGCGAGAGGAAGGTCTCCGGAATATTTTCGCCTACGGTCAGCAAACCGTGGTTGCGGAGCATCAGGAAATTCCGCTCGCCGAGATCGGCGACCAAGCGCGGCTTCTCGTCGTCGCGCAGCGCCACGCCTTCGTAATCGTGATAGGCGAGCGATGCAAGCACGAAGATCGACTGCTGCGAGATGGGCAGCACGCCGCCCTTTTGCGCCGACACGGCGATGCCGTTGAGGCTGTGTACGTGAAAGATGCACTTGGCGTCCTCACGCGCGGCGTGAATCGCGCTGTGAATCGTGAAGCCCGCGGGATTGATCTCGTACGGCGACTCCATCACTTTGTTACCGTCGAGATCGATCTTGACCAGACTCGACGCCGTGATCTCGTCGAACATCATCCCGTAGGGGTTGATCAGAAAGTGATGCTCGGGCCCCGGTACGCGGGCGGAGAGGTGCGTAAAGATCAGGTCGTCCCAGTGAAAGTATGCGACCAGGCGATAAGCCGCGGCGAGCGCAACGCGCTGCTCCCACTCTTCGGGCGACACGCGTTCCCGAAGGCTCGTAATGGAGGTCGTCATCGTAGCCATAGCCGATAATTTTCCGGTGCTTGGCGCGGATTCCCACCGGTGATACGTTGAATCAGAGTATATGCGGCGAATAGCGGTCGTATTACTGACGTGCGCGCTCCTCCTGGACGCCTCGCCGCCGCCGGCGCCGCCGGCTCCGGCGGCGTTCAAGATTCTCGGAGCGAGCGTCGACCTCCACGTCGAGCGCGACGGGACGACGTTGCCGGCCACGCAGGTGCCGTTTCTTCGACCCGGCGACGTGATCGAGATCTCGTTTCCGCGCGGCGTGCAGTTCAGCCGGTCGCCGCGTTGGCACCTGGTGGTTGCCGGCATGTACGACGACTACTTGCAGCACGAGCCGAGTTTTCCGATTCCCGACGCCGACCTCAGCCGCGCCAAAGCGGGCTATGTTTGGAGGGTCACCGTTGCGGCCGGCACGACGCCGCTGATCTTTCTCGTGCCCGAGAGCGGCAATCGCTACGGACACGGCATCCCACAAGCGCGCGAGTCGATTTCGACTTTGCAGAACCGGGGCTTGCTGCTGCGGACGGCGTCGCTCTCGGCAAGCGCGCAAACCAAGGCGTCGACGCTGCGATCGTTCCTGGTGTCGCTCTCGTCGATTCAGCCGGGAGAATTGCCCGACGGACGCGCGCGCGTCACCGCCGCGACGCAAACGCTTTTCGGGTCCAACCTCGGCGGCGAAGCGTGCTTCACCACCGGCGTCGCGCAAAGCACCCAGTATGCCTGCGCGGCCCAGGCGGTCGCCGCGGGATACGAGAGTCAGCCGAAGACCTCGGTCATCGCTGCGGTGGGCAGCACGATCTCGATCGGCGCCGCGACCTACGGCATGCTGATCGGGACGATCTACGCGTTACTTGCCAAGCGCCGCATCTCCGCGCATTACATCTTCGAGCCCGGTGTCGTCACGCCCGGAGGGAAAACGACCAACGTGCACGTGACCGAACAGCCGCAGTACGACGCCAGCGCCGCAAAGCCGTCGACGATCGTCTACTTCACGATCGGCTCGAAAGGGACGAGCCCCAACGCGCCGGCATACGGACCGGCGCCGTCGTTGCCGGTTTGCGTGGCCGGTTCGTCGCTTTCGCTCAGGATGCCGTTCTCGGCGCTTCCGATCTATTTTCGCAGCCACGACGTCGCCTTCAGTGCTGCGGGGAAGACGTTCAGCGCGCCGGCGACCTTCGACGTGCTGCGCGGCTACGGCGTAACGTTGAGCTCGCAAGAGATGGCGGATCTGAAGTCCGGTGGAACCGCGCGTATCACCAGCGACTGGGGATTCGACACCGTCACCTCGCCGCCGATCGATCTGATCGAGCCGCATGACGCGCATTGGACGTTGAACAAGGAGACGACGTCGATCGTCTCGGGTTCGAACGGCGCGCACCTGATCTTCGACGACGGTGGGGCGGGCATGGGAAGCTGCGTGAAGAGCGTCCACGTCACCGACGGGTTAGGGCACACGCTCGACGTCACGAACCTCGCGCGCACGAAGGACACGGTCACCGCAACGGTCGACGCGTCGTCGGCCGGCGGTGCCGCCGGGACCGCGTCGGTGTTTCAAGAGAGCGTTGCCGCCGCCCCGGCGCTTCCGTTCACGATTTGGCCGCCGATGCCGGCGATCACGAGCGCGGTCGCGTATCTGCCCAAGGGCGTCCTCGTGCTGCGCGGCACGGGGTTGAAATACATCGCCAACGTCACGCTCGAAGGCACCGGCATCGTCTTCGATCAAGGCACGCCGAACGCCGACGGATCGTGGTCGTTCACGGCAAACAAACAACCGGCACCGTATCAGTCGGCCTGGGAGCACGAAACGCAGGTCATCTCGTATTCGCTCGTACCGCCCGACACGCGCACCGCGGCGGTCGAAGCCGACGTCGAGTACGCCCCCGCTACGACAGCAGCGTCACCTTCCCCGAGCGCAGATCGTACACTCCTCCGGCGATCGTGACCTTCCCGGTTCCGACCGCCTTCGCGATCGCCGGCGATTGCTTCGTCGTGTCGTGCATATTTGCGCGAACATTCGCGGTAACGGCAGCGGGAAGATTCGCGCTGCCCTTGATCCCCGGCGCGATACGCTCGACCAAGTATTGGATGTAGCCCGGCTGTTTCTCGCCATGCTGATCGTAGGCGAGCGCGGCTTTGACGGCGCCGCACTCGCTGTGCCCCAGCACGAGAATCAACGGGACGTTGAGCACGGCGACGGCGTATTCGAACGAACCCAGACCGGTAGATTCGACGAAATTTCCGGCGACGCGAATGCCGAAGATGTTCCCCGGTTCCTGATCGAAGATCGTTTCGACCGGCACGCGCGAATCCGAACAGCTCAGGATGATGGCGAACGGATTTTGACCTTCGGCGATCTCGAGGCGGCGCGCGGTGAGCGGTGGACACGTCGCTTTACCGGCTAGGAAACGCGCGTTTCCCGCCATGAGCGCGGTGAGGCCGCCCTTTGCATCGTATGGCGGCGATCCGCCGGCGGCGATCGCCGGTGCGGTCACGGAGAGCGCGAGCCCCGCGCTTGTTTGAAGGAGAAATGCTCGACGGTTGGTCATGATAGCAACCTCCCATGAAACGTCTAAGCGGATTTTTCTGTCTCTTGGTGTTCGCGGTCACCGGCCTAGCTCCGGCGGCGACCGGCGACGCACGCTACACGCATCCCGGGCGACTCGTGAACGCCGGTTCGACGACGCTGAATTTCAACTGCATGGGCAGCGGTTCACCGACCGTCGTGTTCGATGCCGGATGGGAAGACTGGTCGCCGGCGTGGGCGATCGTTCAGCCCGCCGTGGCGCGCCATACCCGTGCCTGCAGCTACGATCGCGCCGGGGCAGGCTTCAGCAGTGCCGGACCGATGCCGCGCACGAGCGTTGCGATCGCGAGCGAGTTGCACGCCGCCTTGCACGCGGCGCACGTTCCCGGTCCATACTTGCTGGTTGGACATTCATTCGGCAGCTACAACATGCGAACGTTCGCCGATCTCTACATGCCCGAAGTGTACGGTCTGGTGCTGGTCGACGGCGAGTTCGGCGACGTGCTTCCCGCCGCGAAGCGCGCGGCGAACGATCGCGACTACGCGAGCGCGGTAGCGGAGCTGCAGCGTTGCCGCGCGGCGCTGGTGAGCGGGCGTCCGTTGCCGTTGCTGCCGCGCGCTTCGCGCAGCAGCGCGCCGATGCGCTGCAATCAACAGTTCTTCCGCGGACTCCCCGAGCGACTGTTCTCTCCCGAACTCAACACCGCATTGCTGACGATCACGCTGACCAAGGCCGCGCTATATGACGAAGTGATCTCGGAGATGGAGCAGATGCCTGCCGATGAGCGCTACTTGATCGCCCATCTTCGCTCGTTCGGGAACCGCCCCGTGCGCATCCTCACCGCGCAAAACCATTTCTACGACACCGCGAAAACGCCGCCCGCGCTGCATCGCCGGCATCTGTCCGTCGAACGGCAAATCGCTCGAGCTCAGGCCCGCTGGCTCACGCTCTCGACGAATGCGAAACAGATCTTCGCCTACAAAAGCGGACACTACATCGAACTCGATCAGCCGCAGATCGTGATCGACGCGATCGTCGAGGAGATCGAAGCCTCGAGGTGAAGCTTGAGCGCGGAGAGGTGGCAGAGCGGTTGAATGCAGCGGTCTTGAAAACCGCCGGGCCTTCACGGGCCTCGTGAGTTCGAATCTCACCCTCTCCGACGTCTTATAGGCTGACGATCGCGAGCACGATGAGGAGTGTTCCCAGTGCGTAGCCGACGTATGCCGAAAGCCTGCCGTGATGCATTCTGGCGAGAAGGTTGGCGGCGCTTTGTACGACGTTCGTCAGCGGTTCGCTGAGCAGCCGCTCGGAAAGAAACACGTCTTGGCGCGTACGACGAATAGCCGAGCGGAAGTGCTGGTGAATCGTCTCGCGCGTATTTTCCACCTCCGTCGGATCGAAGACCGCGTCGAAGATCACGCGAACCGGATTCGAAAAACCCGTGGCGGTGTACGTCATCTCGGCGGGAAGACGCGACATTCCGCCGGTCCAGGTCTTCGCGCGTTCTGCTCGTCGCGTTCGGGTGACGAAACGTACGACGAGGTACGTAACGAGGAGTAAGGCGCCGATGATGAGACACAGATACGTGGTCGACATCGCGAACACGACCGGATTTGCGGCGCCGCCGCGGAGCATCACCACCAACCCACGACCGGGAAGCCACGAACCGATCTGCGCTCCGAGGGCGTGGAACGTCGCGACGAAGTCCGGCGGCAACGGACGTGGCGGCGAGGACGGGTTGAAAAACGGCGGGACGAGCGTGCCGCTGACGACGTCGGATCCGAACGCCGCGGTCGAGGCGCGGCCGATCACCGGGAGCACGTAGGTCGGCACTATTCCGAGCGCCACACAGGCGAGCGCCAAGAGCCCCATGCTCACGAGCATGCTGAGCGGCGCTTCCGCCGGCTTTGGCCGTTCGGATCGCTGCCATCCGAGAAACGACATCCCGAAGACCTTCACGAAGCACGTCACCGTCAGCGCGGCGGTGAGGGCGAGCGCCGCGCCGCACAGCGCGAAGATCACGCGATAGGTGAGCGGCGCGAGTTCCGCGCTGCGAAGCAGGGCTTGGAAGGTCAGCCACTCGCTGACGAACCCGTTGAGCGGCGGTATGGCCGAAATCGCAAATACGCCGATGAAGAAGAACGCGGTGGTAACCGGGAGCACGCGAATGATTCCGCCCAACGCGTTCATCGATCGCGTGCCGAGCTTGACGTCGACGGTCGCCGCGCCGAGGAAGAGCAGTCCCTTGTACGCGGAGTGATTCACGAGGTGGTACATGCCGGCCGCGAAGCCGATGCCGGCGAGTAGCGGTTGACCGACCGCCATGAACACGAGGGCCGTCCCGAGCGCGGTCACGACGATGCCGATGTTTTCGATCGAGCTGTAGGCGAGCATCGCTTTCATATCGTCGACGATCGTCGCGTAGAGGATTCCGACCAGCGCGGACGCGGCGCCGACGATCATCACGACGAGACCTTGAACCGGATGATGCGACGGCGCGAGCACCATGTTCACGAGCACGATGCCGTACACGCCCATATTCAGGATCACCCCGGAGAGCAGCGCCGAGACGTTGCCGGGCGCGATGGGGTGCGCCCGCGGCAGCCAGGAGTTGATCGGGAGCAGCCCTGCCTTCACGCCGAAGCCGAAGAAGGCCAGAAGAAAAACCACCCATGACAGCGGGCCGTTCAAATTCGCCGGCGGTCCGCCGAACCAGAGCGTTCCGCCTCGTGCCAGCAGCATCGCCAACAGCGCGGCCATCGTGCCGGCTTCGCTCATGCCGAGCATGACGAATGCCGCTCGCGCGTTGCGAACGTGCCTCCACTCGAAAGCGACGAGGAGCGCGCTCGCGATCGCAATGACTTCCCAATCAATGAAGAACGACGTCACGTCGCGACAGATGAAGAGCCCGATGATCCCCGCCAGCAGCGCGCAATACCATATCGCAAAGGCGCGCAACGAGTAGCTTTCGGCGTAGCGTTCGAGATAGCGCAACGTGAAAAGAGACGTCGGCAAGTACACGATCGCTGCGATGCAGGCAAACCACGACCCGATCGTCGTCGTGCCGATCGTTATCGAGCCGACGACGGGCAGCGTCCAAAGCGCGACGTCGCCGCTCGGGCCGGCGGCGAGGCAAATCGCGCCACCCGCAAACGTAAGCGCCGCGGCCGCGCAACAAGCGATCGCGAGCACGCGCGGCGCCAAACGTTCTCTGACGATCAGCGCGAAGGCGGCGCCGATCACGCAGACGGCAATCGCCCAGAGATTTAGCGAGAGCGACGGTGCGGTCATCGGGGCACCGGGCGTGCCGTTTGCCCGCAGACGAGGCGCAAGGCATCGATGATTGCGTGCGGTGGAGGTGGGCAACCGGGAACCACGAGATCGACCGGGATGATCGCAGCGACGCCGGCCGCCGACATCAGTGAAGGCCCGAAGATGCCTCCGCTCGCCGCGCATACGCCGACCGCCACGACCCGCTTGGGCTCCGGCATCGCCTCGTAAGCCGAGACCAGCGCATCCTGCATCTGGCGCGTGGCCGGACCAACCACGAGGAGAACGTCAGCCTGCCGGGGCGTCGGCGTGATGAAGATTCCCAAGCGGTGCAAGTTGTACGCGGGACCATTCATCTGTGCAAGCTCGTTGAGGCACGAGCCGCAATCACCGGCGTCGATGATTCGCACGTGCAGCGAGCGCCGAAAGCGCGGTTCCAACGGACCTTGCGAATCCGCGTTCGGGTGCGCCCACGCGACGTCGCGACGCCAGGTTTGCCCGTCACGGCCTTTGCAGCGCATGCAAAGGACGCAGCGATCCTCGTCGACTTCCGCGACGGCTTCCACCGCGCGTATCGCCTCGTTCGGGCACGCGGCGGCAAGCATCTCCGCGCGCTGCGTCCCGGTGTGCTCGGTCGTCTTCGGAAGTCCCGGCGAAAGGGCGGCTGAGACGGCGCCTTCCGTCAACGGTTCCGTCCGGATTCCGGCGGTGAGCCCGCGAAGGAACCAGTTTTTCATCGGTCGTTCTCCGCGACCGAAAGGTCGAGCGTTGCGAGAATGATCGGAAAATCCTGAAACGCGAAGTCCTCGGTCGCGACGTGGAAACCGTGCCAGTTGCGAAACGACGGCGGCGTGAGGCGATAGCGAAGCACGATGCCCTGCGCGTCGCACTCGACCCACTGCACGGAGGCGCCGCGCGGCGCCTCGCTCCAGCCGAGCGCGCTTCCGGCGCCGGCCGGCGTGTTTCCCACGACCGCGCCTGCGGGAAGGCCGGCAACGACTTGGCGCATGATGTGCAGCGACTGGATCATCTCCGAGAAGAGCACGCGCAGTCGGGCGTATCCGTCGCCTTCGGTTTCGGCCGGCACGTCGAAGCGCACGCTCGGGTAAGCGTCGTACGGCTGAACGGCGCGCATGTCGGCACAGACGCCGCTGGCCCGCGCAAACGGACCGACGATTTCGAAGGCGCGTGCAGCTTCGCCCGAGACGATGCCGACTTGCTCGATCCGATCGAGAAAACTACTCGCGTTCTCCAGCGCCTTTCGCAAGGGTTCCACCCGCCGAACGAGCAGCTCGACGTCGGCGACGGCGGTCTCCAAGGCGCCCCGGTCGTAGTCGGTCATCAGCCCGCCGATTGCGAGAACGCCGAAGAGATAGCGGTGTCCCGTGAGCTCACCGCTGACGCGCAACAGCTGTTCCTCGATCCACAAGGCTTGGCTTTCGGCGACCTGAAGCGCCGTCGAAGCGCATATTTCACGGACCGAGGTCATGTGATGGCGCAACCGTTCGAGTTCGGCAAAAAACGTGCGAAGCGATAGCGCGCGCGCCGGCACGGTGATGCCGGTCGCGCGTTCCACCGCCTGGCAATATGCGAGGCCGTTCCCGATTGCCGAGGTGCCGTTGCATCGCTCGGCAAGGAGCAGCACGTCTTGCACCGTGCGCCCTTCGGCGATCTTTTCGATCGCACGGTACTTGAAGAACAGCCGCGGCACGGCGCGGACGACGTCCTCGCCGACCGTCTCGAGCAGAAACAGCGCCGACTCCGCCTCGCCGGAATAGACCGGGCCGACGGTCATCACGAATGCGCCTTCCTCCTCGAGCACGCGTTTCGGGCGCCATTCCCGTGTCTGTTCCGGGATGTCGGCGGCGGATTGCACTTGCGGCCGCATCAACCCCAGGTTCTCCGGCAACCGATCGTTGTGGAGAACGAAGTCGCCGAGGCGCGGATGTTCGGTGAAGCGGATCGAGAACAGGTCCTCGATCTCGCGCTCGAACCAGTCGGCTGCGATCGCGACATTCGTGAGACTGGGCAAGGTTCGTTCGCCGGGGTCGAGCTCGACGCGTAATTCGACCCAGCCCGGGTGCAACGTCGCATAGAAACAGTAGCGGACGTCGAGTCCGCGCCCGTTTTCGCGCGCCACGATCGTGCCGATGCGCCACTGCTGCGCGCGAAAGTACTTCGTCATCGCCCGCAGATACCGGGCCCCGATGTCCGCGTGAATGACGTCGTCGTGCTCGCGCCAGTCCACATCCGGCCAGATCGTGCGAAGGTGCTCCGCGAAAGCCGTCAGCATCGCGTCATGCCCCCAGGACTTTCGCGGCACTTTGAAGAGCGTCGGAGAGCGCCGTCGGCAGCCACACGCCGAGTACGAGCACCGGAACCGCGGCGACGATCAGCGCCAGCGCGCACGTTACCGGCAGACGTTTGCGAGGCTCCAGGCTCGGCGTGCCCGCGACCATCGACGTCACGTGCCACGTTACGCCGAAGAACGCGACGACGATGAATATCGCGAGAAGCGCGGCGACCGCGTAGCCGTGCGCAACGAGGAGAGCGCGCAGGATGGAGAGCTCGCTGGGAAAGACGGCCATCGGAGGAGCGCCGCCGATCGCGAGGCCGCCGAGCAGCAGGCCGGCGCTTGCGATTCTGCTGATACCGAGTAGCCCACGCACGTCCCCAATCTCGCGAGTGCCGGTAACGATCAGCGCCGCACCGGCAGCATAAAAACAAAACGACTTCGTCACGGCATGAGCGAGCATTTGCCAGACCGTCGCAACGTCTCCGAGTGGAGTAAAGACGCTTGCCGCCGTCAAGATGATGCCCATGTGTTCAACCGTGGAAAAAGCGAAGAGCCGCTTGTAGTCGTGAGCCTGAACGATCAACAATGCTGCGACGCCGACCGAGATGAGGCCGACGACCGCAAACCAGACGGCTACGTGGAGCGACGCGTCGCTCGCAAAGACGTTTCGCAAGCGGAGCAGCACGTAGAGAACGGCGCTGGTCTCGACGCCCGAGAGCATTGCGCAGACCGGAGACGGCGCCTGACTGTGCGCGTCGGGCAGCCATGTATGCAGCGGAACCAGACCGATCTTCGCGCCGTATCCCACGAGCAGCAACACGAAGGCCGCGCTGAGGAGGGCGTGGTTCATGTGCGGTGCGGCCGCGCGCAACCCGGTCCACGTAAAGTCGGTGCTGCCGGTGGTGTGCAGCGCCCAAAAGAGCACCAGTACGCCGAGCACGGCGATCGTGGCTCCGAGCAACGTCAGCACCATGTATTTCCACGCGGCTTCGACCGCCTCAGGGGTACGCGCGTAACTCACGAGCAGCACCGAGAGCAGTGTCGTAAGCTCCACGAAGATCCAAACCAGCCCGAGCTCGCTCAACAACGGAATGCAGAGCATGGAGAACGCAAAGAGGTTGAAATTTGCGTGGTACAGCCGCGTACGGCGCTCCCCGTGCTCCTCGGCGTCCAAGTAACCCCATGAGAACAGGGCGGCGGTAAAGTAGACCACCGCGATGAGAACGACGAGCAGCGCTCCCAACGCGTCGACCTCGACCCATCCGGCGGCAATCGTGAGCAACGCGCCGTGCCGGACCGTCCAAAGAACGCGAAACGATATCGCAAGCGCTACGATCGACGCGATCAGCGTGATCGCCGGTGCGCTCCGCGCGCTTCGCGGGCCCGCATTCCAGAGCGCCGCGAGTAACGCAACGCAGGGGATGGCGATCGGCGTCACGGGCCCTCCCGCAACGAGGCAAGGGCGCCGACTTCGGTCGTTCCCACTTGCCGGTACGCGATGCGCGTCAGCAACGCGACGATGAAGGCAAGCAGCGGAACGTCGAAGGCGATGGCGAGTTCCGCGATGAGCGGAAAGTCCGGCGCGATGGCAATGCCGGCCAGAAACGCCGCGTTCTCCATCGCCAAAATGCCGAGAAGCTGCGGCACCGCTTCGGTCCGCACGGCGAGGAGCAGCAGCCCGACGAGCAGCGCCGCGAAGCCCATCGAGATGTTTCCCGGCGAGAGATTCGGAGCCGCGCGCACGAGATGCTGGGCGAAGGCATATCCGGCGAACGTAAGACCCAGCGCCATGAGAAGCGTCGTCGGAATGTCGAGCGCTTGGGAAAGCTCGCGCCGGTAATAATTTCCGCGCGGCGTGAGCGCGCGTAAGAGCCAAGGGATCACGATCGCTTTCGAAAGCACGGTGACGCATCCCAGCGCGAAGAGGTGCCAAGAGAACGGTGACGCGCCCAAGAGAAACGCCGACGCGGCGAGCAGAAGCGACTGCACGACGAAGATGAGCATGCAAGCGCCGATCTGCCGGGTGACCGTCATCGCGATCGTGCTGATGATGAAGAGCCCCAGGACGAGCGCGTTCAATTCGATCAATAGCTGCGTCACAGGTGGAGGATCTCCGTGATCATCGCCGTCACCGACACGACGAACGCAGCAGCAAGAAACTCGGAGATGCGAAATAGCCGTAATTTCGCGTAGGACGATTCGACCGCGACGATAACCGCGATCAACGCCAAGATCTTGATCGCCACCAGAACGACGGCGAGCGCGACATCCGCGAAGCCGGCGCTCGATGCAAGTCCCCAAGGCGTCGTCAGCACGTTGAGGAATACGATGGCGAGCACGACGAATTTCATGTAGCCGCCCCATTTGATCAGCGCCGCGGAGCGTCCCGAAAACTCGAGGGCTTTCGACTCGTCGATCATGGCAAGTTCGAAGTGGCCGCTCGGATTATCGACCGGTAGTCGTCCTGTTTCGGCGAGAATCACCATGAAAAATGCAATGAGCAGCAGCACGTGTGAGGGCGAGAAGAAATTGGCGAGCGGATGCACCCAGTGCTGTTGGACGATATACGGGATGGTGGAATCGGCGACGAACGAGACGGTGAACAGCACGATGATGATGACCGGCTCCGCGAGGAAGCCGACCATCCGGGTGCGGCTCGCACCCATCGCGCCGTAGGGATTGCCCGCGTCGATCGCGGCGAGCGTGAAGAACATCCCCGAAAGAGCGAAAATGAAACCCGCGGCCAGCATGTCGCCGGCAAAAGCGAAAAACAGCGGAAAGTTCGTCAAAACCGGGATCAACAGCGTCACGATCAGCGGAACGATGAAGATGAAGTACGGGGCGGTGCGAAAGAGCCAGCTGCTCTCCTCGGAGACGTGCTCGTCTTTCGCAAAAAGCTTGCGCAGATCGCGATAAGGCTGCAGGATGCTAGGGCCGCGTTTCGATTGCACCAGCTCCTTGCAGCGCGCCAAAATACCGGCAAAGAGCGGCGAGAGCAAGAGAACGAAGGCGAGTTGCCCAACGTTTAATGCGATCGATTGCACCATCGATCGTCACCTACAACACGGCGGAACAAACAGGCGCTACCACAGAAGCGGCTCCTATACTCAGTGCTTTGAGTAGGAGCCATCAGCCCGGCACGGGCGTTAAGCGAGCTCCATCGCTGTGGTTGACCGCTGCGGCGACTCTTCTCACGTGAAGATGGGGGGACCTCCCGGACGATGACAAGTCGAAAGGACGCATGTATCATGAGGGTGATTTCGAGGCAGCGAACGCCGGATTCGAGGATTTGGAATTAGCGACGAACAGACAGTCGTCTTCTGCGACTTCAACGGAACCATCGTCGATCGTGACATGCTCGAATACCTCGCGTCCGAGACGGGGAGGGCCGCTGACAGCACACCGCTTCCGCTCGAGCGGGGCTATCGCGCAGATATTGCGCGTCGCGCGCGAGCGCTCACGTTCGACCGCGATGAGGCCGAGGCGTACATCGAGCGCGGCATTCAGTTTGACGACTCGTTCCCGGCGTTTGCTTGCGCCTGCCAGTTGGCGGCTATTCCGCTCTTCGTCCTCACCTCCGGTGTCGAGGAACTCGTCGGCCGCTACTTGGCTCGACGTGGAATCGATCTGCCGGTGATCGGTAACGGCGCCGAGTATCGCTCCGACGGCTGGCGCATCAGGTTTCGCGACGACAGCCTCGCCGGCATCGATAAACGCGGCTTTGTCGATGGCGCGCATCGCGAGGGCCGGACGGCGATCCTGATTGGGGACGACCGGTCCGATTTTGAAGCCTCCGAAGCAGCCGACCTGACGTACGCAAAAGCCGGAAGTGAACTCGAGCGCTTCCTGCTCACGCGAGATCGTTCGTACCGGTCCTTCGGTTCTTTCGCAGACATTATGCTGCGCTGGCCACCGTCTACCTGGTAGGCGAAGGGTCTCATGTCCGACGCTGAGAAACTAAAAGCAGAGGGATGGAGCACCCCCATGAACCGCCGGTCTCCGGCTGATGGCTCCTGACCAATGTCGGAAAACGGTCAGGAGTTTTTAAATGTCGCAGACGTCCATGCGCTTGGAGGCGCTGTTCGCAGATCTCCGCAGCATCGAACGCGATGCGCGTGCCCGGCTCGTTGTCGGCTGTGCGGAGGACGACGCTCGTATCGAGCGATACTTCGAAAAACCTCTGCAAATCTTGAAGAACAACGCCGCCGACGCGCTGGCGGCGATGGGATCCGGCCTCGAGCGTGATCTCGCCAGAAATCTGCGCCGCGAAACCTTCGACCGCATCGGTATGGGGTTTGCTCGCCTGGTGTCGGCGAACGTAGACTTGCGCGCGCGTGCGCGTTTCAGGTTATATGCGCAAGAACTCGCCGACGCCGAGATCGCAATAGTCCAAGCAATTGCCGCGATGCGCGTGGTGCGCGCGAAGCGCATGCTGCCTAGAATGTTCGCGATCCAGCGTGTTTCGGTCGACGACCTCCGCTTCCCGGAGCCGCCGGAATCCGCTTCCGAGATCGGCGATTGGGTCAAGGAGCTTCACGGTCTGGTTCGCGAGGCGGTTCGAAGGCGCGTCGACGCGGCGCTGCTTCGCGTGCTCGCGCACGGTTCGGACCGTCTGGGGATCGTGAAGTCGCGGATCGATCTCGCGCTGCGTACGCCGCCGCGCTCGCGGTTACGGGCGGCGCGTGCCTGACATGTCCGCAGGCGCCGGGGGGCCCACGATCGTGGCGGTGGACGCCATGACGATCTTGGACTCACGAGGTTCGCCGACATTGCGCGCATTTACGCGCTTGTCCGACGGTTCGCTCGGGGTGGCGAGCGCGCCGTCGGGAAAGTCGACGGGAAAGCGCGAGCGCCTCGATCTTCGCGACGGCGGCAGAGAGTTCGCAGGACGCGGGGTCCAAAACGCGATCGACAACGTGCGGGGTCCGATCTCGCTGACGCTCTGCGGGCAAGGCGTGAGCGATCCGGTCGCCATCGATCGCGCGCTCGTGGAGTTGGACGGTACGCCGGATCGCTCGTACCTCGGCGCAAATGCCACCGTTGCCGTATCGATGTCCGTCTGGCGCGCGCTTGCGCAGAGCAACCGCGAGCCCCTTTGGAAGACGTTGGCGCAGAATCCACCCGCCGGTCTACCCGTGCCGCTGTTCAACGTGATCAACGGCGGTGCGCATGCCAAAGGCGGTTTGCAGCTTCAGGAGTTCATGCTCGTTCCGCACGGATTGCCGACCACGCGCGATCGTATCCGCTGCGGGTCCGAAGTCTATGCCGAACTGCGCGCCTGCTTCGCCGAAGCGGGCATGTCGACCGCCGTTGGTGACGAGGGCGGCTTCGTCTACACCGGGCAACGCGTCAAAGACGCGATCACGATGCTCTGCGCGGCCATCGAGCGCAGCGGCTATTGCGTCGGCGAAGAGGTTGCTCTGGCCATCGACGCTGCAGCCAACGGCTTTCGCAACCAGGACGGTACCTACAGTCCGGAGGTCGGCCGGCGTCTCTCGAGCGAGGAAATGTGTGATTGGTGGTGTGAGCTCGTTGAGGATGCGCCGGTGGTCATGCTCGAGGATCCGCTCGACGAGGACGACGTAAAAGGCTGGGAGCTGCTGACGCGTCGGCTGGAGAGTCACGTCACGATCGTCGGGGACGACATCTTCGTGACCGACCCGGCTCGCATACGCTGGGCCGTTCACGAAGGCATCGCCAACGCGGTGCTGCTCAAACCGAATCAGATCGGCACCGTGAGCGAAACGATTCAAGCGTGGCAAGAGGCTCGCCGCGCAGGCTACAAGACCGTCGTATCCCATCGCTCGGGTGAAACGTGCGATGCCTTCATCAGCGATTTGGCCGTCGGCATCGGGAGCGACTACTTGAAAGCCGGAGCCCTCGCGCGGAGCGAGCGAACTGAGAAATACAATCGCTTGCTCGAAATCGAGCGCGAGATGCGCGTGTCGTGACCATGACGGAAAGGAGTGAGGCCGGTCGATACCTCGATGCCCTTTCGGCCTTGGCGAAGATCTATGGCGACGACCTGGTGCGAGCCGATATTGCGTCGATCGTCGAACAGGCGCAAACGAATGCCGCATCCGTCGCGTTCCTCGGCCAATTCAAGCGCGGTAAGAGTTCACTCGTGAACGCGCTTCTCGGCGAAGACGTTTTGCCGACGGGCCGTCTCCCTCTGACCGGTGTCACGACGACGGTGAGCTACGGCGAGCGCGCTTCGATCGTCCGTTACCTCGACGGCCGAGAGGAACGCGCCGACGTGGCTGAACTCGCGGCCTTCGTAACGGAGGAACGCAACCCCGAGAATCGGCTCGGCGTGGCGCGCGTGGACGTAAAGCTTCCGCTCGCGCTGTTGCAGGATATGGTGCTCATCGATACGCCGGGCATCGGTTCCACATTGGCTCACAACACGCAGATTGCGCAAGAAGCGAGCGAACGTGTAGACCTGGCAATTTTCGTGACCGGGCCCGAGCCTCCGATGACCAGCGAGGAGGCTGCGTTCCTGCGGCAGGTCCACGATCTGTCCGAGCGCGTTATCGTGGTTCTTGCAAAGCTCGATCTCGTGCGCGGGGCCGAGCGCGAAGTTCTCGGTTTTACTCGTCGCGTGCTCGACGAGGCGCTGCACCGGCACGTGCCGCTGTTTTCGGTGAACGCAACGTGCAATGACGAGCGTGTCGAAGCCTTGCGCGAAGCGATCGTAGAGGCCGTCGCGGAAGGAGGAGGGAGCCTCGCCCGCCGGTCGCGTTCGCGACGTGCTCAGCGCGCCGCGTTGCGGCTTCGCCGGAGCCTCGAACTCCGGCGCGCCGTCGCCCTTCTTCCCGGCGAGCAGCGCGCGCGCGCGCAGGAAGTCTTTACGGAACTCGCCGATGAGATCGACGAACGCGGTCAGAGTCTGATTCGCGCGATCGAGCAGTTTCCGACCGAAGAGCTCGTCTCGGTCGACTCGCTGCTCGATGCGCTTTTCGAGGAGGCGACCGCGGCGCTCCGCGACGACCTGGGAGAGTTCGTCGATCGTGGTCCGAGCGAAGGAGAGCAGAAGATTTACGAGCGCGTTGCCGCGTGCGAGAGCGATTGGTTCTCGCGGGTGTCGCGCGCGCTGGAGAAGCGGATCGAAAAGCGCCGCGCATCGGCCCTCAAACTCTTAGCCGAGCTCGAGTTGCGGTTCGCCCAGGCGGCGAACGAGGCACTGGGGTTGCAGTGGACCGAGCAAGACGCCGGCGATCGCGGAGAGTTCGGCGCGCGGGAGGCCGCGACCCGAATGACCGGCCCGGTTCCGACGACGGGTCTCGAGATCGTGACCGGCGGCCTCATCGCCGCGCTTCCCGGCCCGCTGCGCTCGCGCGCGTTGCGAAAGCGGTACCACGCGCTCATCGGCGAGCTTCTCGATCGTTCCAGAGGACGCGTCCGCTCCGCGGCGGTGCGCTATCTTTTGGAGTGGCGGCTTGCCAACGTGGGACAGGTGCGAGAACGCCTGATCGCGGCGCGGCGCATCGTCGAAGACGCATTCGATCGCGCTGCACGGCCCGCGGGCGATGCGGACCTCGACGCCGGCTTGCGTGAAATGCAACGCGACGAGCGGACTCTCGATGCGATTGTGGCGGCGCTCGCATAGACGATTCGAGGAAGCGCTGCGTCTACTCGCGCGGCACGATCGAATCCGCCTCGCCGTTTTAGAGCGAAGCGTGCGACTGCCGTTCACCACACAGGACGTTGCCGCCGCGCTTTTGGGTGAGGACCTCTGGTTTGCACCGTTGCGAGAATATCGCGCCTACCTGCAAACCGTCGAGCAGCGCCCGCATCTCTGGACCTTCACCTTCGAAGAATCGGGCCGCTGGCGGAATGCGCAGTGGCAACGGTTATCGCTGAGCGCGCGCGTCGCGCGGGCGCGCCTCGGCTCCCTGGTCCGAACGTGCGAATTCGTCTTCGCGCCGGCGGCGCTGGCCCTTACACCAGACGAGCTCAAGAGTGCGATCGACGAATTGTGCTCGTCCGGGCTCTGCCGCGCGCTTTCGGGCGGCGCGTATCGCGCAGAAGCTGTTGCGACGCCCGAGCAGGTACAACACGATCTGCATCTCGTCGAGATCATCGCGCACTGGCTGCGCATGCTCGCGCACGCGGACGAGGTGGCCCGGGACCACCGCCCCTCGGGTTACGAAGTCGCAGGTTATGACGAGGCGTGTCCGGCGTGCAGGCTAGCATGGGGCACTCGTCCGCTCGCGGTAGCGTCGATCCCGCCCTTCCATCCCGGCTGTCGCTGCTTCGCGCAGCCGCGCTTCGCGATTGATTAGGACCGTACCGAGCCAGGCGCCTCGCTCCCGAATACCCGCCGGTAGATGTCCTCACCGTAACTCGTCGGCAGGGGTTCGCCCTCGCGCAGCCTGAACGTCCGCTGGCCGTCGTCGCGCCGATCGGCTCGTAAGAACAGCGCTTGCGTCCGGCGTTCTTCCCAGATGCGGTGCGCGAATTCGTAGAGGTGCGTTACAAACGCGAGGCGCACGCCGGCATCGGCCAACGCTTCGGCGATCTGCCGAGCGATCTCCGATCCTTCGCGATCGTTGGTCGCGGCGAACGATTCGTTGAAGAGCACGAGCGCACCCGGTACGAGATGGTCGGCGAGCGCGCTCATCCGGCGAAGCTCCTCGTCGAACTTACCGCTCTCCATTTCGGCGTCTTCCTCGCGTTTGTAATGCGTGAACAAGCCGTTGCAAAGGCTCGAGCGGAACGCGTCGGCCGCAACGAACATCCCGCACTCCATCATCATTTGCGCGATCCCAAGGCTGCGCAAGAGCGTCGATTTTCCGCCCTGGTTCGCTCCGGTGATGATGAGCATCATCTTTCCGCGGGCATCTGCGTCGTTACCGACGACGCGCTTTGATATCGATAGCGCCAAGCTCGCATCGTAAAGTCCGGAAAATTGGTGCACGCCCGCGTTGGGCTCGTGCGGAACCGGAAAGCACGTCGGTTCGCCCTTTGCCTCGAGCCGCTCGTGGAGATTGATGCAGCCGACGTAAAATGCGAGCTCCGCTCTCAACGCTTTGAAGAACGCGAGAATATGGTCGCAGGACTGTGCGAGCGCATCCGCGACGAGATTCACGCCACGATCCGCCAACTCGGAAAGCGCACGCGCTCCGCTTTCGTCGCGCGGGTGAAGCTGATACGTGTGCCCCGGTTCTCGCGGAGCGAAGAAACGCTCGAACCAGCTTCGAGGCGGCCGGTCGAAATTGCGTAAAACGTAGTCCGTACCGTGATTGCCGCGGCCGAGGCGCGCGGTCATGAGCATGCCGCGCCGAAACTCCACGGCACGCAGGCGGCTATAGACTTCGCGGAGATAGTCGTCGTCGAGTTCGCTGCGCAGCATCTCGAAAAAGCGCGAGAACCCTTCGGACTCGAAACCGGTTGCGTCGTTCTCGGCGATTGCACGCATCTTGCGGAGCACCTCCAAGAACATCTGCATCACGCTGGTCGAACGGCGCAAGATCGGGGCGGCGCTACGCGTGCGCAGTCCCCAAAAATTGCGGCTCTCGTTCTCGATCGCCTCGCCGGCAAGGTCGTAGAGTACGCGCACGACGGCCGGATGGGTCAAGGAATCGCGAAGTATCGCCTGGCGGTAAAGGATGGTGTCGATGTCTTGCGAGCGTTTCAGGAGCGTCTTCGTCGCTATCGAGTGGATCATCTTATCCCCACCCGCCATCGCTGCGATGAGCGTTGCCAAACCGAGGTCGGCGACCAGATCCTCCGCGTTGACGGGGAGCGCCTCATCCCAATCGGCGTCGCGATCTCGATACAACAGATACGTCTTCACGACTGACGGCGACCGTCGAGCCGGCGCGTGAGCCGATCGTAGGTAAGCGAGTATTTCTCCGCCAGCGAAACCGCGTAGGCGAGCCCGTCGGCTTTCTTGCGCGCGACCTTGTACGTCCGCACGTCGGGATTTGCGGGATCGACCAGGCTCACCATGCTCACGGTCTTTTCGCTCAGAGCCGAGAGCTCGTCGATGAAGGTGACGCAGACGCAGAGAGCATCGAGCGCGAGTATGCGATCCATGATCCGCCGGCCCAGCACGCTCGCGTCGCGGACCGTCGTCGAAGCAAAGATTTCATTGAGAACGATGATGCTGTCCGTGGTTGCCCGTTCGAGAATTTCGTGGATGCGCAAGATGTCGTCCTCGAGCTTTCCGCGCAGCGCGGAAGGATCTTCTTGATGCTCGAAATGCGTGAAGATCGCGTCAAAGAGAAACGTGGTGACGGAGCGGCCGGCGACGCGGCAGCCCAAGGCCGCGAGATACTGCAGTTGGCCGAACGTGCGCGCGAAGGTGGTTTTCCCGCCTTGGTTCGGGCCCGAAACGACGAAGACGCGCTCCGGCCCCCGGAGTGCGAAATCGTTGCAAACGACGTTACCGTGCGTCTCGATGAGCCGGTGTGCCAATGCGACGTCGAACGTGTCCTCGGCCGAAACGGCCTTACCCGACGTCACCCGGGGAAAACACATCGATAGACCGGCCGACTCGAACGTCTTCGCATATTCGAAGCAGGCAAGATAGAATTGGACTTCGCGGTCGAAGCGCTCGATCGCCGGATCGATGAAAGCCGCGTGAGCCTCCGCGAAGCGATCGAGTTCGGCAAACGCCTCGGGGTGGAGCAATGCCACGAACTCGAGAACCTTCGCGTCGATGTGATTCATTCCCAAACGCTCCTGAAACGTCAGGAGATAAGACTTCGTCGCGCCTTGCCGAAAGCGCGCGAACGTTTCGTGAATCGCCACGACGAGATCGTCTTCTCCCTCCGGGTCGCGAACGGTGAAGCGATCGCCGTCGATCAGCAGGGCATAAGAGATTGCGGCCAGCTTTTCACGAAGGCTCGCGATGTCGTCCTGCAACGTACGAAACTCGGCCGAGCGCTCGTAGTTCGCGAGATAGTCCCGGAGCGCCGCGAGGCCTCGGGAAGCGATCGGCAAGCCGTTTAGTGCGCGTGATAGCAGGTCTACGCTCTCGCAGTACCGGATCGCGGCGTCGAGAATCCAGCGCTCGCGTTCGTGCGAATAGTAGAGTTTGGCCGTGGCGGTGAGCGCGTCTTTGATGATGCGCATCGATTCTTCGAAGCCGGAGATTGCTGCAAATATCTGCTCGTGTTCGAGATCGCGCAGGACTTCGTGGCGGTAAGCGATCTCGTCGACCTCCCGCAAGGGGATCCGGAAAAACGGCCTTAGATCGTAGGATTCGCGTCCGGCGAAGATGACGTCGGCAACTTGATCGAGGTTGAGATCCGAAAAGAACGGCGGATCATCTGCCGGCTCAACGACGCGCGTATCAGCGCTGCCAAAGAGAATGCTCTGGAACGTCATCGGGCTGCCGTGATTCCGTTCATGCCGCGACTTCCGGCAAGAATAGCTAGGCCACGTTGATCGGCGTTGCGTTCGTGAGCATCCAGCAGATCGCGTCGCGTGCCGTCAAACTTCAGTAGGAAGCGCTGCATGTCTTCGGCGACGCGAACGATCGCGTTTGCTTCGGAGTCGGCTAAACGAAGCGCGGGCACGTCGGCCGGCAGACCCTCGACGATGCGGTCGAAGTGCGCGAGACAGTAGGCGCCGGCGGCGGCGGCGTCGGCCGCGTCGCGGATCGCGGCGGCGAGAGCCGATTGCTCGGCGCCGGTCTTGATCTTGCAGGCCGGGCAGCGGGCTTGCGTCGCCCGAAGGTCGCGAAAACGCTGAACCGACGCTCGAGCATCTTTCTGCACGGCGGCTTCGCGAATACGTTCGGCGACGCGGGACAGAACGGTCGAGATCGCAATGCACGCTCCGCGGGACCCGGCGAGCGCGTCGTACTGCCAGGTATGCATCTGGCAAAACCCGCCGGCGTCAGCCAGGCGCTCGCGCGCCGGACTCGATGCAATGAGCTCATACTGATACGTGCTCAAGAACGCGACTACCGCACGCGTCGCCTCGTCGCAGATACTACACGACTCGAATGTGCCGTCGCGGGCCCGAGACGGGGCGGAACGGCCGCCGGCATGTGACGTTCCGAGCAAACCGGTGACGGTTCGAAGCTCGGCCCGTTCGGTCTCGACACCTTCCAAGCTCCCGAGTAAGGAGGCGATTCGCTCGCACATCGCGCCCAGGAAATCTTCGAATTTGTCCTTGACCAAATAATCGCTGAGGTGTTCGGCGAGCTCCGCGGTTCCCTCGCTGCACCCCTGGCGGCACGATACTTGGAAGATCTCCGGGTCGTCGATGCCGGCGTCTCGAAGCGCTTCCCGCATGTAACGCACAACGGCCTCGCGCTCCTCGTCGCCTGCGAGATCTTTTTTGTTGACCACGAAAAACATGCGGCGCCGGTGCGCGCGTACCACGTCGACGATCTGCATTTCGTCCTCGGAGAGCGGGCTCTCAAAGCTCGTGACGAGCAGTACGGCGTCGGCTTCGGGAAGGAACGCGTGAGTCGTGCGGGAGTTCTCCGCTATGGCAGAGCCGACGCCGGGCGTGTCGATGAAGTGAAAGCCGCGGAGCAGGAGCTCGGCCGGGAACTGCACTCGCGCGGTCGTGATGCCGCGCACGTTGCCCGGGTTCCCTTCCTCGGTAATATACCGTGCGAGCTCATCGAGCGGAACGCGGTCCGGGATGGAGCGATGAGCATACTCGATGGTCGCGATCTCGTCGCTGCCGTAAGAAACCGTGGTGACCACCGACGTGAGCGGAAGAATACCCACCGGAAGGCGGTTCGTCGAGAGCAGCGCGTTCATCAGCGACGTCTTGCCGCGGTTGAAACGCCCCGCGACGACCAAATTGAAACGGTCCTCGGCCAAACGCGCGAAAATCTCTCGAATCGCCGGACTCGCTTGGGCGCTTTGCGCTCGCTCGCGCAACGCCGCAGACCGCACGATCTCGCCGAGCCTGAACTTGAGGCCTTCGTACTCCTCCAGGTTCATCGGGTCACGGGCCTTCGTCGTCGCGCGGCTGCTCGATGAGAATCGGCGCCGTGTCGAAATGCTCGTCCTCCACCGCTTCGTACCTCCGCAGCCGATCTTTCAGGCTGCGGATGCGTTCTTGCAGCGCGCGCGCACGTTCGAGCGTGGTCTCGAGGGTGGCGTACGCCCCCGCGTTGCGCATTTTCTCGGTCTTGAGGTCACGCATCTGTTTTTGTAACTCGAAGTGTTCGGACGAGTAGTGTTGTTGCACGTCGTAGAGGAGCGCGCTGCGCGCTGCGAGGCGCGCCTCACTATCCGAAAGGCGTATGCGCAGATCTGCGCATTCTCGTTGCAATTCAGCGGAGTCGCCGGCCTGCACGGAGCTCAGCTCGGGTGCGGTCCTCCGCAGGCCGAGCCGCGAGAAAACCGACAGCAGCGCGGCACCAACCGTTTTCAAGCCGGCACGGAATGAACGGGCCACGGCAGTCGACTCGAGGGGCGCATGCTCCCTTCCGTCAGCTCGCGAATGCACGCATCTTGAATCTCCGGCGGAAGGCCGGTTCGACGGATCGAGTCGACGGCAAAGTCGACGTCGTATCGAGCGGTTCCGAAGCTGATCCGGCCGCGATCGAGCAACGCATAGGCTGCCAGTCCCGGAGAAGCATTTTGTCCGACGCTTCCCGGATTGATAACGACCTTCCCTCGACAATGCCAGATGCCTTGTCGATGTGTATGAGCGGTCACGATGACGTCGGCGAGCGGAAACGCTCGCGTAATCCGCTCGAGTTCTTCATCCGTCGGCAACAGGTACCGATTGTAGTCGCCGGGATACGCGTGTACGACGCCGACGCGACATCCTTCGATCGCAACGTGGATTTCGGGCGGGAGATTCGCGAGCCACGCGAGATTATCGGGAGTCAGTTGCGAGCGCATGTAGGATCGGCTTGCGATGCCCGCGGCGGCGAGGCGTTGCGGCAGTGCGTGTGCTCTCTCGTGAGCGACCGCGTCATCCTCTTCTCCGCGGATGCAGAGCGCGTCTCGTTGACGCAGCCAATCGATACAGATGTTCGGCTCGGCGCCAAACGTTACGACGTCGCCGGCACAGATGATCTTGTGCGCGGGGGGAAGAGCGGCGAGCGCCGCGGCGTTTGCGTGAATATCAGCAATGATCAATGTGGTCATTTGACGGTTCTCCTACGTAGTACGAAGCAGGAGCCATCAGCCGCTTGCAGGCGGAAATTTTGGCGAGCCCCATCGCCGGAGCAAGTACTCTCTTGAGTCACACTGGCGCTTAGGTGACTCATGGCGCGTTACGAGACCGTTTCCGATACGGCGTCGATGTAGTGACCGCGTCTGCGCGTTGAAAACAATTCTATATGCGGCATCTGGCTCCGGATATCCGGATGATCGAGCGGCAGCCACTCGACGGAATAGATGCTGTCGTGTGCTTTGGGCGCCGCGCGCTCATCCGAAACGATCTCGGCGTAGAAGCAGATCTCGAGGAAGGAGGCGGACCAGCGGTCCTTGCGGCGCTCGGCGACGAATGCGATCTCCGTTGGATTGATCTGGTACCCGGTTTCTTCGAGCACTTCTCGGACGACCGCGCGCTCTAGGGTCTCCCCGATCTGCGGTGCGCCGCCGGGTAGATTGATAATCGCAACGGCCAATCGCGATTCGCGAACAAGCAACAATTCGTCGCGCGGCCGCAAAACGGCCGCAGACACGCGAACGCGATAATGATCGGCGTTGTTCATCTATTTTCCCATTCGATCAATCATCTCGAATAGGAGCCATCAGCCGCATCGCGGCGGTTCGAGGGCGGTGCTCCATCGCCCGTTGAAACGGGACGTTCGCAGGGCTAGGCCGTGATCCTCTGTCGCCAGGAAGCGTTCACGCCGGGTAGAAGGGAGCCCCGGGCGGTGGAGTTCGCCCGCAACGCTAGGGTGCGGTTGCAGAATGCTTTGAGGCCGATGACTCCTGGCAATGCTGATAAGTTTATTGTCGGGAGAACTCGTTGATCTTACACCCCATTGCGGTGCAAGCGGCTCAGGTGTTGACACTTTTGCTACTCTCACCGCTCTTGACGGGCTGTGTCGCGCGCGCTGAAGCGATCGTTGCCGGTAAGCGCGGACCCTCGATCTTTCAAACGTACCGCGACATTTTGAAGTTTTTCCGCAAGCAAGCGCTCGTGCCGGAGCCTTCCTCGTGGGTATTTCGTACTGCTCCATACGTTGCGTGCGCATGCTACGCGACCATCGCGACGCTCATCCCGGTGCTCACCACCTATCCGCTTCCCGGCGCTACGTTCGGCGATATACTCGGCGGCGCGTTTCTCTTCGCGCTCGCCGGCTTCGTAACGGCCCTCGCCGGGCTCGATTCGGGTTCGCAATATGCAAACATCGGCAGCAGTCGCGCGACCATGGTCGGGATTCTCGTCGAGCCCACGCTGATCTTCGTGTTTTTCTCGGTGGCGTTTATCACCGGGACGGACCTCCCTTATGCGATGAATGCAGTGTTGCGACACTCCGAAGCCGACGTGCTGCGCCCGGCGCACGTGTTGGCTACTGCGGCGTTCTTTATGATGATGCTCGTCGATACGGGGCGCATACCCATCGAGAGCTCCTCCGCGACGATCGAATTCGGCATGATCGACGACGCTCGATGGTTTGAACATTCCGGACCCTGGATGGCCCTCTTCAAGTGGGGCTCGTCGATGAAGCAGTTCTTGCTTTACACCGTGTTCGTGAACGTATTGCTTTTGCCGATGGGTCTTTCGTCGACCGGAAGCGTCGCGTCCGTCTTCTTCGCGGTTGTCACGCTGTTCGCCAAGATGCTCGTGGTCGGCGCCGTCGTCGTCGCGATTGAAACGACGTTCGCCAAGCTGCGCCTCTACAAGATTACCGAGTTCATCGCGACCGGGCTGCTCGTCGCCATTCTGGCGGTTTTCGCCTTCGTAGTGGGGGTGGGATGACGCTTCACGAGTTGACCGTTCCGCAGGCCTTTGCGGGAACGATTGCGATGTTGTTGCTCCTGGTGCAACTCACACTGTTTCGCTCGGTCGTGATATCCGAGTTCATCCGCGTCTACGCCGTGCAAGCGTGGCTGGTCGCGGCAATCTGCCTCGGCGTGGGAATCACCGAGCATGGATGGGACCTCATCGTTCTGGCTGCGCTCACGCTGCTCTTCAAAGGGATCCTGCTTCCGCGCTACATGCAGTCGCTCGCGCGCGGGATCTCGGCCCGCGTCGAGCTGCCGGCGCGGATCAACGTCTTGCTTTCGCTCTTGCTCGCCGGCGGGCTCATCGGCGTCTCGATCCTGACGTCGGTGCAGCTGCCGCTCCACCAGGGCGCCTTTTTGCCCAAGGCCGACCTTGCCACCGCGCTCTCCATGGTGTTCGTGGGCTTTCTGGTGGCGATTCTTCGCCCGAATGCGCTTGCGCAAGTCGTCGCGTTTCTCACGCTCGAGGATGGGTTGTTCTTCGGAACGATCACGCTGGCGCCGGGTCTGCCGTTCGTCATCGGCATCCTCCTCTTGATCGACGTGCTCATCGCGGTCGTTGTCTTCGCCGTCCTCGTTCGCGCGTTGGTAGACCGGCAGTCGGCGGCGTCGGTAGCGGTTTTCGAAAGGCTGCGAGGGTGAGCCAATTGAGAATCGCGATCGTCGCGATCCCGGTCGTCGCGACCATCGTTTCGCTGGTTTTTCCGTCGCGAGTGGGTCGGGTACTCACCGCGATAGCGGGCGTTGCCGCGGCCGCGTGCATTATCGCTCTGGTCACGTCGACGGCCGACGGCCACTCGGCGCTCGACGCGCTCTCGGCGCTCTTTCTCATCCCGGTCGCCGTCGTCTACGGAACCGTCGGCATTTACAGTACGTGGTACGTGCGTGCGGAGTCGATCGGTGCAGACGGGGACGAGCGCTATCGCCGCGAGTTTCTCGCGTTGACCAACGCCTTTGCGTGTGCCGAAGTCGTCGTTCCTCTGCTGACGAACATGGCCGGTTTGTGGGTGGCCCTCGAGGTTACGACGGTGATTGCCTCCTTACTCGTTCGATTGCAGGGTACGGAAGAATCGCTCGAAGCGGCTTGGAAATACATTCTCATCGCCTCGTGCGGTTTGGCGATCGGGCTGGTGGGCGTGATCGTCCTTTACGCCTCGGGAACGACGGCTTTCGGTTCGCACTACGCGCCGGAGTGGGGCCGTTATATCGCGAACGCGGGGCGTCTCGACGGCGACGGGTTGCGCCTGGCATTTCTGTTGGCGCTGATCGGATTCGGTACGAAGATGGGTCTCGCGCCGATGCACACCTGGTTGCCCGACGCCCACGGAGCGGGCCCGACGCCGACGAGCGCGATGCTCTCGGGAGTGCTGCTCTCCGACGCACTCTACGTCATCACTCGATTCGCGTCCATTGCGAACGCTGCATTCGGACCGAGTATGACGCAACATTTGTTCTTCATCGTCGGGCTACTGTCGCTCTTCGTGGGAGCGTTCTTTCTTCTGCGGCAACGCGATATCAAACGCATGCTCGCTTATTCGAGCATCGAGCACATGGGCATCGTCGCGTGCGGGCTTGCATTCGGTGTTCGTCTTGCCGTCGTGGGTGCGCTGTTGCACATGATCAACCACGCCGCGACGAAGGCGCTCGCTTTCTTCGGAGCGGGTCGGCTCGCGGCACGATTCGGCACGCGCGAGATCGCCGGGATTCGCGGCGGAGTTGCCGTCATGCCGATATCGGGAACGCTGTTTGCGCTTGCCGGTCTTGCCTTGGCGGGGATGCCGCCGTTTGGCACCTTTCGCAGCGAACTCATGATATTGGCGGGCGGATTTTCCGGCGGCGCTTGGCCGGTAGCCGCGGTGGTGTTGGGATTGCTGCTCGTCGCGTTCGCGGGACTGATCCGGTGGACGATGGGCGTGACGGCGGGATTTTTGCCGGATCACATGTCGCGCGGTGAGCGCGATCTCGGAGCCATCGGTTCCATGCTTTTGATCTTCGTCGTCGTACTGGGGTTGGGTCTGCTGGTGCCGGCGCATTTGTCGGTGCTGCTGGAGCGCGCGAGCGAGATCGTCGGAGGCCGCGTATGAGCATGACGCCGGCGAGCCTGCAAACGACGGCGTATCGCCGGATCGAAGCCGGCGCGCGTCTCGCCTGGATCTTCGCCGATCGTATCGAGCCGGAGACCATTCTGCACTACGTTCTCGAAGAGGACGGACGGCTCCACGATCTCAGCGGTCCGCTGCTCGACTCGGCGCAGGCGCTGAGCCCGCACGTTCCAGCGGCGGATTGGTACGAACGAGAGCTCACCGAGCGCTTCGGCGTCAAGCTCGAGGGCCTTCCCGAAGGTCGTCCGTTGACCGAGATCGTTCCGGCCGCGCAACTGCTCGGCGTTGAATCATCCGAAGTCTCGACCGTGCTGTACGGACCGGTTCGTTCCGGCATCGTCGAGTCGGCTCGCTGGATCGTCGAGACCGCAGGCGAGGACTTCATCGACGTCCACCCGTCGATGTTCTTCAAGCATCGCGGGCTCGAGGAGCGGTTCACTTCAACGCCTCTCGAACTCGCACCGTTCGTTGCCGAACACGTGTCGGGAGTAACGGCCGCGAGCCACGCCGCCGCCTTTTGCCGGGCAGCGGAGCGGGCAATGGGCATCGAGGCGCCGGAGCGCGCGCGGGCGACGCGAGCCGCGCTGGTCGAGCTCGAGCGCGTCCACCAGCACCTCGATTCCCTTGCAAAGCTCGCCGAAGACGGTTCGCTCTCGGTGGGATCCGCCCAGGTGTTTGCTGCGAAAGAGCGGATGCATCGCCTTCTCGCGCAGGCAACGGGCAATCGGTTCTCGCGCGGCGTGATTTGCGTAGGAGGCACCCGCTTCGACGCGCTCACGAGTTTGCGCGAGGCCTGCGCGAAGGATCTGGATCTGGTCGAGCACCACGCCCGCGCGGCGGTCGGACGCCTGATCAAAACGCAGTCCTTCGTGGATCGCCTCATCGGTACGGGCCGTCTCGCGCACGACCTCGTCGTCCGCTGCGCAGGCGTCGGGCCGGTGGCGCGCGGTAGCGGCGTTTCCAGCGACGTTCGCGCCAGCGACGGTTACCTCTACACGCCCCTGCTGGCCGAAGAAGCGCTCGAACGCAACGGTGACGCCGTGTCGCGCGCGCTCGTGCGCGTGGCCGAATTGCAGCGCTCGTTTCAGCTTGCGCGAAATGCCCTCGACGCCAACCCTCCCGGGCCGTATGCGGCGCCGATTCGAGTCGCAGACGGAGCAGCGTTGGCGCGCGTAGAGTCGCCGCAGGGCGAGCTGCTGTATTTCGTGCGCATCCACAACGGCGCGATTGCGCGCGTGGCGATTCGATCGGCGTCGTATGCCAATTGGCCGCTCTTCGTCCCTTCGCTGCCGGGGAATATCTTCACGGACTTCTCGTTCATCGAACATTCATTTGCTGCGTCGCAGTCGGAGGTCGATCGTTGAGCTGGATCGGCTACGGATTGCGCGGCGGAATTCTTACGACGCGATACCCAAACGGCGACGATTCGATGCCTCCGGCGTATCGCGGCGAGATCGACGTAATCGGGTCTGCACCGGTGGACGCCGCGATCGGTGCAGGCGTATGTCTGTCGAACGCGATCGTCGTAGCCGACGGGGCCGCGTACGTCGACCGTCTACGCTGCTTCCAGTGCGGCGAATGCACCCGCGTCGCACCCGACACGTTTCACGCTCGTTCGCATTTCGAGCTGGCTCAACCCGTACAGTCGCCCGAAGCAACGTTTACGGCTCTGCGCAAGCGCTCGCGCGCGTTCGGGCGGTCGGTGCATCTGCGACACGTCGATGCGGGGAGCGACGGCTCCGAGGAACAGGAGCTGGCTGCGATCTTCAATCCATTTTACGATGCGAATCGATTGGGCATTTTTCTCACCGCAACGCCGCGCCACGCCGACGTGCTGATCGTGACGGGCGTCGTTACCAGGGCGATGGCCGAACCATTGCAGCGCACGTACGATGCGATGCCCGACCCCAAGACCGTCATCGCACTGGGAACCAGCGCTTGTTCGGGTGGGATCTTCGCCGGATCGGCCGAGGTCGTGGGTCCGGTAAGCAGGTTGCTCCCGGTAGACGTGATGATTCCCGGGTCGCCCCCGGCGCCGCTGACGATACTGCACGGTCTCTGGGTCGCGCTCGGGCAGGCGCTGGCGCGCGGAGCCAATCGATGACCGAGCTGCTCGTTGCTCTCGCGCTCTGCATTATCGGTGCGTTGGTCTCAGTCGTCGGCCCAGGTAGAATCGGCCGCATCGGCGGATTTGCGTTCCTCGGCGTCGCAGCGGTTGCGTCGCTGGCTGCCGCGCTGCGCGGTTTGGGCGGCAGCGTGCAGACGTTTTATCTCGCCTACCCGCAGACGCACATCGCGTTGCGGCTCGATGCGACCGCGGCGTTCTTTATCGGGATTCTCGGTCTCGTTGCCCTCATCGTCGCGCTCTTTGCCGTGGGGCGGCGGTCTTCCGACGAGCGTCGCAGCGGACGTACGGCATCGGCCAGCGCATGCGCAATCTTTTTTGCATCGGTGCTGGCGTGCTCCGCCGGAGACGTGCTCCTTTTCATCTTCGCTTGGGAACTACTCGCGTTGACGTTCTACTGGGCAATAGCCTACGCGGGCACGGATCCCGACGCCGCAGCGTCCGCGTACGTCACCATCGCCGTAACGCACATTGCGGGAGCGTGCATGGTAGCCGCGCTGCTCTTTCTCGCTCGCGGCGCGAACGGTTTCGAGGTTATCGCGGTAACCGGCGCCGGAACGAACCTCACCGGACCGGCGGCCGGTGTCGTGCTCGTGCTGCTGCTGGTTGGCTTTGGAGCGAAGTTCGGGATGCTGCCGATGCAGGCGTGGCTGCCGTACGGGTACGGTTCGGCTCCGTCGGTCGTCGCCGCGCTCATGGCCGGCGGGGCGCTCAACGTCGGCTTCTACGGCGTGACGCGATTTGTCGTCGGATTCCCCAACGCCCCCTTGTGGCTGGGCATCGTCGCCATCGTCATCGGTGCGCTGTCGGCGTTCTTTGGGATCGCATGGGCAGCGGCGCAACTGGATATGCGGCGGTTGGCCGCCTTCTCGAGCGTCGAGAACGGCGGGATCATCTTGGCTGCTCTCGGCGTGGCGATCGCCGGCCAGGCGCTGCACCAGCCGCTCCTGGCGGGGTTCGGTATAGCCGCGGCCTTCATTCAGATTGCTGCGCACGCGGTCGCAAAGAGTACGCTCTTTTTGACGATCAGCGTCATTGCCGACGAGTGCGCAAGCGTCTCGCTCGATGCATTGGGCGGGCTCTCTCGACGCTTGCCGTTCACCACGGTCGCGATCGTGTTGTGCGGCGTCTCGCTGGCCGCATTACCGCCCCTTGCCGGATTCGTCGGCGAGTGGTTGGTTCTCGAGGCGCTCATGCAGGCTTTTCGAACCGCGAACGTCGCGTGCGAAGTCGCCTTCGCGCTCGCCGGCGCGACGATCGGCGTTGCCGCCGGTATCGCGGTCGTGACCTTCACCAAACTGATCGGCACCAGCGTGCTGGGCGCGCCGCGTCTCGACCGAGAGGAGCGCGATGAGGGCGGCCGGTCACCGATGCGCGCCGTCGGGCTCGCGGTGGGCGCGCTCTCGATCGTGGCGATCGGCGTGTTCGCGGCGCCGCTTCTGCGGCTGATCGGGCCGAGCATCGACGGCATCGCCGGCGTTTCCGCGACCAGCGCGATGATCGGCACATTTCCGCTGGTTCAGCCGACCTTTGGCGGTTTCTCGTCGATCTCGCCGAGCGGCCTTGGACTCGTACTGATCGCTTTCACGCTCTTCTTTTGGATCGTCGCCCGTTGTTTCTCGCGGCCGCAGGTGCGTGAGGCGGCGGCTTGGACGTCCGGCGAACCCTATCGCGCTCGGACGCAGTACACGGGTACCGGTTACGTCAACCCCACGCGTGTGATACTCGACGCGGCCGTGCGCACGGTGCGCGAGGTCGGCGTCCGCGACGGCGTGAAGACGTACAAAAGTTTCATTCGTCCATTCTTCGATCTGCCGTTCTACCGCGCGATGGCGGCTCCGTTCCTCTACGTCGGCAGCTTCGTCCGTGATACGCAGTCCGGTGTGATCGCTGCGTATCTCTCGTACATCCTGGCTTTCACTATCGTCCTTTTGATTCTCTTTCCGTCGATTCGGCATTGGTAGGTGTTGTATGTTCTCTCACATCGTCATCGCCTGGGATGGATCCGACCATGCGCGACGCGCTTTTGAATATGGGATCGGCATCGCCGAGAAGTTCGGCGCGCGCCTACAGCTCGTCTCGGTGGCGCGGCACGCCGAGCACGCGGAGACGCAAGATGAACGTCAGGAGTCGCGCCGCCAGGCGCGCAAGTTCTACGAGTCGGCCGCGGCGCAGCTCCTGGAAGCGGGCAAACGCCGCGGCGTAAGCGCGGAATTGATCGTCGTCGAAGGGGGGCATCCCGCCGAGGCCATCGTCGACACCGCGCGTAAGGTCGGCGCCGATCTCATCATCGTTGGACGGCGCGGTCTCTCGGGCGTCACCCGCTTTCTCATCGGAAGCGTCTCGGACCGCATTTCACGGTATGCCCACTGCCCCGTGCTCGTCATCGACGGTTTCACGACGCCGCCGTGATCGGCTAGCCGCCCGGCGACCGGCGTCGCTTCTCGAGCCGGGCATCGTACCGGCAGCCGTGTACACGCTCGCTTCCGTTCTCTTCGGTTTCGGAGGTGTGGTGAAAATGGGTATTCCATCTTTCGATGAGCATTGCACGAGAGATGATCCGCGCGTACGGGATGGCTCCCGGATTACTGATCGATTCCAATCAGCGGCTGCAAAAGATTCGCGAACTGCGCGACAGCGAGTACGGCGAAGCGACTAACTCGTCGACAGGTGCTCGCGGCCGGAGGGCATCTCGAGGTATTGCAACGGACCGATCGGCACGATCCGAGTCGGATTGATGTCGTCGTGCGTATAGTAGTAGTGACGCTTGATGTGATCGAAGTCGACGGTTGAGGCAACGCCGGGATACTGGTAGAGGTCGCGCAGGTAGCCGTAGAGATTCGGATAGTCGACGATCCGGCGCAAGTTACACTTGAAGTGCCCGTAGTAGACGGGATCGAAGCGAACGAGCGTCACGAAGCTGCGCCAATCGGTCTCGACCGGTTTGGGCCCGAAGAGGTAGCGTCGCGTCGCGAGACGCTCTTCGAGATAGTCGAGCATCGCGAAGACGCGATAGGCGGCTTCTTCATACGCGGCTTGGCTGGTGGCGAATCCGGCTTGGTAGACGCCGTCGTTGAGATCGCGGAAGATCTCTTCGTTGAGCGCGTCGATCTCGGTGCGCAGCGGCGGTGGATAGAAGTCCGGTTCGGGATCGCCGATCGCGTTGAACTCAATCTCGAACATGCGCAGGATATCGTCGTCCGAATTGCTGACGATGCGTTTGGTCTGCAAGTCCCAGAGGACCGGAACCGTGAACCGTCCCCGATAGTGCGGATCGCTCGCGAGATACGACTCGCTCAAGAAGTGCGTGCCGTAGCGCCAGCCGCGTTCGTCCCGAATCGGATCGACGATCGTCATCGGGATCGCGGCCTCGAGGCGCTTGAGCTTACGCATGATGATCGTGCGGTGCGCCCACGGGCAGGCGAGTGAGACGAAGAGCTGATAGCGCCCCGCGACCGCCGGAAAGCCGGTGTGTCCGTCAGCGGAGACCCAGCCGCGAAAGGCATCTTGTTGACGAAGGAACCGTCCGTCGGGAGATTGCTCGTCGGGGAACTGCGCTTGGGTCTGCGAATCCATAGGCGTCTTAGAAGGAGGCAGAGTGCTCAAAGGTTTCATCGCCGGCATCCTCTTCGCCATCGTCGCCGCCCTGCTGGTCGGATACGTGGGGATTACCCAGGGGCTGCTGATCCCCGCAAATGCCGATGCGCGGCCCTCGCGGCTCGAGCGATGGATGGCGTCGCGTTCGCTGGACGCGACGATCGCGCGCGAGGCGCCCACCGAACCCGATCCCGTCGCCGCTACCGACGCCAACTACCTGGCAGCGATCAAGCTCTACGGCGAAAATTGCAGCGCCTGCCATGGGGTGCCCGGCGAGCGTCCGACGACGATCGCCATCGGACTGTACCAGCATGCGCCGCAGCTCGCGCGCCACGGCGTGGAAGACGATCCGGAGGGTGAGACATTTTGGAAGATCAAACATGGTATCCGTTTGACGGGAATGCCGTCCTACGGAAAATCGCTCAGCGACGAGCAGATTTGGACGCTTGCGCTCTTCCTCAAGCATATGGATGCGCTTCCGCCCACGCCGCGCAAGGCGTGGCGCGCGCTTCGCAGCCCGGTCGCGGTCGCTCCGCTTTCGGCGCTTCCCCCGCCCCCAGGCAGTAGTTCTACCCGTTAACGAGAAGTCGCTCACTTAATATGATTGATGTAACCCGCCTCGACGTTCGTGCGCTGCCGGTCTGGGAGCGCCCGGGAAGAATCCGCACCCTTTTCGATCAATTGCCGACCGGCGGCTCGATGATGATCATTACCGACAACGAGCCACGTGGGCTTGCGTACCGGCTCGAGCTGACGCGACCGAACGAAGTGATCGTCGATCATCGCCGAATCGGCGAACGCGAATGGGTGATCAACCTTACGCGCGCGAGCGCCGACGGAGAGACCCCGACGGCCGTGGGCATTCTGCGGCGCGTTCCGGCGTTTAACAGCTTGAGCGAGGAGGCGCGCGCGGTGCTCGCCGCGCAGGCGAGCCTTCACACCATCCGGCGCGGCCAAACGGTCATCGCCGAAAACACCGATTGGCCGTACGTCGGCGTCGTCTTCGAAGGGGTGCTCGCGCTCACGACCGGCAACGGCGGCGGACGGCCACGCATCTTCCAGGAGATCTTCCCGTACGAGATGATGGGGGAACTCGAGATCTTCGACGAAGCGCCGGCCGCGGGCCGCGTGATCGCGCTTTCCAAGATCGCGCGTTTCGTTCGTCTTTCGCGCCGAGCGATTCTCGATGCCGGCGAGGCCAATCCGCAACTGCTTATCGCGATGGGTCGCATGAATGCGCAGCGGCGGCGCGATCTCATGCAAGCGCTCGCAACCCAAGCGACGATGCCGATCATCGCCCGGATCGCGCACGTGCTGCTGCCGTATTCGATGCCGGAAAAAGGCTTGAGCGCCGCGCGTCCGCCGCTACCCAACATGACGCAAGCCCAAATCGCCGCTGCGGCGGGCACGGTCAAAGAGGTTGCAGCGCGCGCTATCGCGGAGCTGGAAAGCCGCGACTTGCTCAAGCGCGAACGCGGACATATCCGCTATCTCAACCGGCAGGGTCTGCTCGACATGATCAAGGACGCTGGGTGATATCGAGCTTTCTCCGCCACGGAAGCAACGCCGTGCTGGCGTTCGCGGTCGTGGCGGCAATCGTCGTTTTTACAACCGGAGCAATCGTCTTTTCACCCGTGGCTGCCCTTGCCGGGGCGGCGGTGTTTTTCGTCACCGAGTACACGACGCATCGCTTTTTCTTTCACGCGCAGCCTTCGAAGACGCCGTGGCTGCTCAAATTGCAGCATCGTCTGCACTACGATCACCACATCGATCCGCCGAAGCTCGAGCTGCTCTTTCTTCCGCTCTGGTTCGTGATCCCGACCGCACTGCTCTATTACGGCATCTACGCAGCGATCACGCGAAACGCGGCAACCGCGCTTTCGCTGACGTTCGGCAGCATCTGCGCGCTGCTATATTACGAGTGGGTGCACTACGTCGCGCACATACCGTTTACGCCCAAGACCGCCCTGGGACGCTACGTGAAGAAGTACCACCTATGGCATCACTTCAAGAACGAACGCTTCTGGTATGGCGTCACCAACCCGTCGATGGATTTCGCCGGTGGGACTTATCGCGACGTCGACGCGGTCGAGCGCAGCACGACCGTTCGTGAAATCTGGCGCGGCATGTGAATTATCTCATCCTTCTCGCGCTCGCGCTGTTCTTCGGATTTGCGTTCGAGGAATTTTTCGGCGACGAGGAGCCCCCCGTGCCCGGCGGTATCCGTACCTTCCCGCTCATCGCCTTCGTCGGTGTCGCGCTCTTTCTCATCGAACCGCATTACGGTCTGGCATTCATCGCCGGCCTGTTCGTGCTCGGTGCATGGATCGCGCTCTATATTCGCGACACGCTGGCCGGCAACAGGAAGGCCATCGACGGGCCGCTGATCATCCCCAGCTGCATCCTGATCGACTACGTGCTCGGTCCGATCGCACTCACGCAACCGCTGTGGATTCCGGTTGCGCTCGTCGTCGGAACCGTGATCTTCGTCGGCTCCCGCAAAGCGCTGCACGGCCTGGTCGCGCGCGTGCCGCAACCCGAAGTCGTGACGCTGGCGCAGTTTTTGCTTTTGGTCGGCGTCGTGCTGCCGCTGCTCTACAAGGCCCCGGCGATTCCGTACACGGAGATAACTCCGTTCAAGGTGTGGCTCGCAGTCCTCGCGGTGTCGACGCTTTCGTACGCGAGCTATCTCTTGCAGCGCTACGTCCTGCCGCGGCGCGGGTTGCTGCTGGCGGCGGTGCTGGGCGGGATGTATTCCTCGACGGCGACGACGGTCGTCCTCGCGCGCATGGCGCGCGACGAAGGCGTCGGGGCCGAGATCACGAGTGGTATCGTAGCCGCGACCGGGACGATGTATCTGCGCATGCTCGTCATCGTCGCCATTTTCAACACCGAACTTGCGCGCGCACTGCTGATTCCGTTTGCCGCGCTCGCGATTGCGGGAATCGCAGTAGCGGCGTTCTTCGCGCGCAGAGCGGCGGACGCCAAGCTTCCCGACCTTACGCCGGTCAATCCGCTTCAGCTCGGAACGGCGCTGATCTTCGCCGCGCTCTTCATCGTCGTGTCGCTTGCTACCAAATGGGTGCAGGCGCACGCGGGTGCCTACGGGGTGCTGGCGCTTGCCGCCGTCGTGGGCGTGACCGACGTGGATCCCTTTGTGCTCAGCCTGGCGCAGGGCGGCGCGGCGAGCATCGGGATTACGATCGCCGCGGTCGCGATCGTCATCGCGGCCTCGTCGAACAACTTGCTCAAAGCGCTGTACACGATTGCATTCGCGCGGCGCAAAGGCAGCGTGCTGCCGGCCGGGGTGCTGGCCGCGTTCTGCGTTCTCGGGATCGTTGCCGCGGCGCTCATGCCGCGGTGACGCCGTTCTTCGAGGACCTGCTCGAGTCGATCGGACTGCGCAAGCGCAAGGATGCCCGCGTCGGCTTGCGCCCGCACCGCGACCTCACGCTTGCGGTGAACGTCGATGCCGCGCACCGGCGCGTGCTCGACGCATTCGTAACCGCGCTCGGCGCCAACGTCGACGTCGACGATCGGACGGCGCACACCCTCGAAGCCGGTTTCGGCACGGTGAATAGCGAGCGCATTCGTGTCACGCTCGAGCGCGTAAGCGCGGACCGGACGCGCGTGCGCATCGAAGCGCACTATCGTGCCGGCGTCGCGCGCCCCTCGCGCTCCCCGGCCGTCGACGCCCTAGCCGATGCGATCGAAGCCGGTGTAGGGGATTAGCGCTTTGGGGACGGCGATCGAGCCGTCCCGCAGCTGGTAGTTCTCCATGATCGCGACGAGCGTGCGGCCGAGTGCGAGCGCGGAGCCGTTGAGCGTGTGTACCAGTTCGGCTTTGGCTCCCGCGTCGCGACGCATGCGAATCGCGGCGCGGCGCGCCTGAAAATCGGTACAGTTCGAGCACGAGCTGATCTCACGGTAGGCGTTTGCGCTCGGTAGCCAGACTTCGAGATCGTAGGTTTTCGCGCTGCTGAACCCGATGTCGCCGGCGCAGAGCAGCATCGTGCGGTGCGGCAACTCGAGCTCGTGCAGCAACGCCTCCGCATCGGCCGTCAAACGCTCGAGCGCATCGAACGAATCCTCGGGCGCGGTTAGCCAGACCAGTTCGACTTTTTCGAACTGATGCTGGCGGATGAGGCCGCGCGTGTCTTTGCCGGCGGCTCCCGCCTCCTTACGGAAGCACGGCGTCCAGGCCGTCAACTTACGCGGCAAGCTCGCGCCGTCGAGAATTTCGTTAGCGTGCAGCGCGGTCAGCGGCACTTCCGCGGTGGGAATAAGGAAGAGATCGGTGTCGCCGTCCTCGAACATCGCGTCGGAGAATTTGGTGAGCTGGCCGGTACTCCACATCGTCTCGCGCGTCACGAGTACCGGAGGCGCGATCTCGAGGTATCCGCGCGCCAGCGCCCGGTCGAGAAAAAATTCTCCGATCGCGCGGTGCAGCCGCGCCCCCAAACCTTTGAGGATGCCGAAACGGCTGCCCGAGAGCTTTGCCGCTCGCTCGAAATCCAAAATGTCGAGCGCTTCGCCCAAGTCGTAGTGCGCCTTGGGCTCGAAATCAAAGACCCGCGGTCTCCCCCATTCACGGGCCGTGACGTTTGCGCTCGCGTCGCCGCCGTCAGGGACCGCGTCGGCGAGAATATTCGGCGCGTTTTCCAGCAGAACGCGCAACTCCGAGCCGGGTGCGTCCGGAGCCAATCCCCTGGCTTGCTCTTCGTGGAGAGCGATCTGCGAGGCGATCGCATCGAGTTGGGGGCGCAGATCGCGCGCGGCAGCCGCTTTGTCGGCAGCTTTCCCGATCTCGGCGGAGAGGCGATTCTTCTCGGCTTTCAATCGTTCCGACTCCGCCAGCGCGGAGCGGTACCGCGTATCGAGGCGCAGAATCTCGTCCACGAACGATGCATCGATCCCGCGGCGCTGCGCCGAACGGCGTACGCAATCCGGATCGCGTCGAACAAGAGCGATATCGAGCATGGAACAGCGCGGCTTCGTCTTTCTCGAAGAAAATCTTTTGTCGCCCGCAGCGGCGGTGGCGACCTTTCTCGCACGCGTAGCGGTCACGCCCCGCGCGAGCGAACGCATCCGTCTCGAAGACGCGTACGGACGCGTACTGGCCGAAGACGTCTTTGCCGACCGTGATTATCCGATCGCGCCGCGGTCGGCGATGGACGGCTTTGCGATTGCGTCGGCTCGCGCGCCGGGCACCTTCGTGATCGTCGGCGAGATCGCGATGGGCCATCCGTGGGGGGCGCAGCTCGGCCCGGGAGAGGCGGTCCGTATCCCAACCGGCGGCGTCGTGCCCGACGGCGCCGACGCGGTCGTACCCGTCGAGAACGTTCGCACCCTCGGCGCCGTCGTAACCGTCAACGAGACGCTCGATGCCGGGACCAACGTCAATCCCCCTGCGGGCGATATGCGCGCCGGGTCGCTGGTGCTGGCGGCGCACACGCGCATCGGCGGACCGCAGATGGGCGTGCTCGCGACGCTTGGCATCGTGAATGTGGCGGTCTTTCCTCGCCCGCGCATCGCCGTGGTCTCGAGCGGCGACGAGCTCGTCCCGCCGGCGATGCACCCCGCGGCCGGGCAGGTGCGCGATTCGAATCGCTTTGCCATCGCCGGCGCGCTTCAAGGGATGGGGGCGCAGCCGTTTCACGGCGCAACCGTAGCCGATGTACCGGGCGCGCTCGAACGCGCGCTGCGCAAGGCCTTGGCCGAGGCCGATGCGGTCGTCGTGACCGGCGGATCGTCGGTTGGAGAGATGGACCGGACCCCCGCCGCCATCAACGCGATCGGGGGCCCGGGGGTCGTGGTCCACGGACTGCGCGTCAAGCCGGGAAAACCCACCGTGCTGGCGGCGATCGGCTCGAAACCGGTCATCGGACTCCCGGGCAATCCAACGTCGGCGGTCGTGATCCTCGAAGCCGTGGTCGCGCCGATCGTGGGGGCGCTGGCCGGCACGCAGCTTTCGACCCCGGCCACGGAGGCGACGCTGGCCGCCCCGGTTCCCAGCCGCCGGGGCTGGACGTGGTACGTGCCGGTGCGTCTGGAGCCCAAGGAAGAAGGATGGAGCGCCCATCCGCTTGCAGTCCGCTCCTCAGTCGTCAGCCTTACAGCCCAAGCCGATGGATACATCGTCGTACCTGAAGAAGCTGAAGCCGTGGAGATGGGGTCGCGTGTTCTTGTACACCGCTTCATCTAGATTTGGTCCCGACGGGGTGCGGAGTGCCAAAGCGCCGCCGGGGGCCCGTGTCGCGGAGTCGACACGGGGCGCGCAGTGCCAAAGCACTGCGCGAAGTGCAGTGCGTATTAAATTGTAAGGAGGTCGAAAGCACCCGGTGATCCGCCCAGCCCCCGCGATCGACGCAATCGAACCGATGACGCCGTTTATCGGTCCGGAACAGCTCATGCGTGAGACCGGCCGCTCGTCGCTCGTGCGTCTCGGCGCCAACGAGAGCGCGTTCGGGCCGTCCCCGCGCGCCGTCGCGGCGATGAGCGCCGAACTCGAACGGCTCTCGTGGTATGGCGATCCGGAGTCGTACGCGCTGCGCGAGGTGCTCGCGCGTAAGGCCGGCGTGCGCTTGGAAGAGGTGTTGGTCGGCGCCGGTATCGACGACCTGATGGGACTGGTGGTGCGCGCGTTCGTCGGTCAAGGCGGTACGGCGCTCACGACACGCGGCTCCTACCCGACGTTGAACTATCACGTGCACGGATACGGGGGGCGGCTCGTCTACGCGCACTACCGCCCGAACGGCACGCTCGATCTGGACGAAATGGCCGCGGTAGCGGCGCGCGAACGTCCGGGCGTCGTCTATCTCGCTAATCCCGACAATCCGAGCGGCACCTTCATCGCGCGCGAGGAGATGCAGCGCTTCTTGGATGCGATCCCGCGCGACGCGGTTGTGCTGCTCGATGAGGCGTACGCGGATTTCGTCGAGGAGGCGGCGCTGTTGCCGATGCAGATCGAAGATCGCGTCGTGCGCACGCGAACCTTCTCGAAGGCGTACGGCATGGCGGGCGGCCGTATCGGTTACGCGATCGCAAGCGAGCGCGTCATCGGGATCTTGCAGAAGATCCGCCTGCACTACGGCGTCAACCGCAACGCGCAAGTTGGCGCGCTGGCCTCGCTCGGCGATGAGCCGTTTCGCCGGTGGGTCATCGAGCAAGTTGCACTCGCGCGAGCCGACTACGAGCGCGTGGCACGAGAACTCGGCTTGGACACGATCCCATCGTCGACGAACTTCGTCTGCATCGACCTTGGCGATGCGGCTCGGGCAACCACCGTGATGAACCAGCTGCTGACCGGGCACGGGGTGTGGATTCGCAAACCGGGCCTTGCGCCGCTGGACCGGTTCGTGCGCGTGAGCGCCGGAACGGAACCGATGCGGGCAGCGTTCGAGCAAGCGTTTCGCGAGGTTGTGGCCGCCGTGCCGAGCGTGCCTGCATGAGGTATGCGATCATCTCCGACATTCACGGCAATATCGAGTCGCTCGAACGCGCGCTCGCGCTCACGGATCCCGCTGACGAGGTGCTCTGCCTGGGCGACATCGTCGGCTACGGGCCCAATCCCAACGAGTGCATCGCACTGCTACGTAAGCGCCTCAAGCACGCCGTGCTCGGCAATCACGACCTGGCCGCGCTCGAGAACTTCGGCGTAGAGTATTTCAACGACGCTGCGCGCGCGGCGATCGCCTGGACGCAAGGCGTGCTGACGGAAGAGAGTCGCGCGTGGCTCAACGGCCTCTCGTACGAGATTCGCTATCCCGAGTTCCTGATGGTGCACGGCGCACCGGTGAACTATTTCGAATACATCCTCGATAAACGTACCGCGGCCAAAGCCTTTGCGCTCACCGACGCGCCGCTCGTCTTCATCGGTCATACGCACATCGCGGAGTATTGGGTTCAGGAGCCGGATGGCACGATCGCTCACAAGCACATGCAGCAGGGCGGCGAACTGCATTTCGAAGAGGGGCGGCGCTACATCGTCGACGTCGGAAGCGTGGGGCAGCCGCGCGATCTCAATCCCGAAGCATCGTTCGTCTTCTACGATCCGCAAGCGCGCACAGTGGAGTGGGTGCGCTACCCCTACCCGATCGTCGAAGTTCAAGAGAAGATTCACGAAGCGCATCTGCCCGAGTATTTGGCGATGCGTCTAGAGTCGGGACGATGAGCCTCCCGGTCGACGACGGTTACTGCTTTGCATGCGGGCCGGAGAATCCGATCGGCCTGCACTTGCACTTCGAGCCCGACGGCGACGGCGTTCGCGCGGAGGTGACGCTTGCTCCCGAGTTCCAAGGCTGGAAATCGGTGGCGCACGGCGGCATCGCGATGTCCTTGATCGACGAAGCGATGGCGCACGCCGCGGGGTACGCCGGTCATCGCGGCGTGACGGCGAGCATCAACGTGCGTTTTCGCAAGCCCGTGCCGATCGGCCAACCGGTGACGATGCACGGACGCGTCGCATGGCAGCGTCGCAACGTGCTTGGTCTCGAAGCGAGCGTGCGCGACGCTTCCGGTACCGTGCTGGCCGACGGTGAAGGCAAATTCGTCTCGATGGGCGCGGTCGACGCCGTCGACGATTACCGCGTTGGCCGCAAGGGGTAAGATGCGTTGCCACTCCGAGCGTAGAGCGACGCGCAGCAGGATTGTCTTACCAAAAGTATGCTATCGCGTACTTTTGGTAAGACGCACACGATGTGCCGCGAGGAGCGTCTTCGCGGGCAGCAACGGGGTGAGGCTTCCCTCGAGCCCTCCGCTCGGTCGCGCTCGGGATGACAACGCGTGAAGTCTAAACAGCAACGTGTTCAAATCAAACAAGAGGCCAAGAAAGCCAGCGAGCCCGCGATCGACAATCGACGCGCACGGCACGAGTATCACATCTTGGATTCACTCGAGGCCGGCCTCGCGCTCACCGGGACCGAGGTGAAGTCGATTCGCGCGGGCGGCGTGAGCTTGAACGAAGCATACGCCCGCTTTCGCGACGGGGAAGCGTGGCTGATGGGGATGCACGTCCCTCCGTACAAGCAGGGCAGTTTCTCCAACGTCGATCCCAACCGGCCGCGCAAGCTTTTGCTGCACAAAGCGCAAATCGCCGACCTGCAATCGCGGGTGAAGGAGAAAGGGCTCACCGTCGTGCCGCTGCGGATGTATTTCACCCGCGGTAAAGTGAAAGTGCAGCTCGGCGTCGCGCGCGGTAAAAAGTTGTGGGACAAACGCGAGGACGTTGCAAAACGCGAGGTGGAACGGGCCCTTCGGCAGGCTCAGGGTGACAGGCGTCATGCGCGGAGCTAAGCCGGCAGCCTCGATCGAGCAAACGATCGAACGCGACGGCGTGATCCGGCGCGGAGAGCATGTCGCGATCGCCTGCAGCGGCGGCGCGGATTCGGTCGCGCTCGTGCAGCTGCTCGTTGCGGTGCGAACGCCGATGGAGCTCGAGCTTTCGCTCGCGCACGTGAACCACGCAACGCGGGGCTCCGCATGGCAAGACGAATGCGTGGCGTTGCGCCTGGGCGCGACCTTCGATCTGCCGGTGCGCGTGGCGCCGCTCGAGCCGGGCGAACGCGACGAGGCTGCGCTGCGCGACGCGCGTTACGATGCGCTCGCGCAGATCGCTCGCGACGCCGGTGCGAACGTTGTCGCGACCGCTCATCATCGCGAGGATCAAAGTGAGACGGTGCTTCTCGCACTGCTGCGCGGCGCCGGTCCGCAAGGACTGCGGGGGATGCGTGCGCGCCGCCCGCTCTCGCCCGATATCGACCTCGCTCGTCCGCTGCTGCGCATCGCGGCCGCCGATCTGCGCCACATCTGCCACGTTCATGCGCTGCCCTACGCGGTCGATCCGACCAATGCCGATCGGGGCCTGCGCCGCAACGCGCTGCGCGTCGCCCTCGAGGCACTACGGCCGCTATTTCCCGGTCTCGACGCGGCGGTTGCGCGCACGGCCGAATTGCTTGCCGAGGAATCGGCGGGCAGCGCACGCGCCGACCTGCGGCGTGACGTGCGCGACGTCCTCGCCATGCAGGCGAATCTACAAGACGTCGACTTCACCCACGTCGAAGCGGTGGTTCGGACGATCGAGCGCGGCGGATCGGGCCGCTTTCATATGAAGAAGGGCGTCGAGCTGACGATCGAACGAGGCGTGATCGTGAACGGGGACGAGGGGTGAATATCGCAGCGGATTTCGCGCGGAGCTATGACGGCGCGATCTTGCGCGAGATTTTTTCGAAGGAGGAGATCGCAGGCGCAATCGAGCGGTTGGCGGGCGAGATCGTAGCGGACCACCGTCGCGTACCGCTCACGCTCCTCGGCGTGCTCAAAGGTGCGCTTTATGTCGTAGCCGATCTCGCTCGCGCGATCTCCGCCCAGCCCGACGGTCCAAGCGAGATCGCCGTCGACTACATCGCGGTCTCCAGTTACGGCAACACCGCGCGCTCCTCGGGTGAGGTTCGCCTGCTCAAGGATGCGAGCGATCCGCTCACCGGGCGCCACGTGGTCATCGTGGAGGACATTATCGACAACGGGCTCACGCTGGAGTATCTGCGCGCGTTACTGGGAGAGCGAAACCCGGCGAGCCTGCGTGCCTGCGTCCTGTTCGACAAGCCGTTTCATCGCATGGCGCAGGTGCCCGTCGAGTACGCCGGGCTGCAAGTGCCCGACGAGTTCGTCGTAGGTTACGGCCTGGACTACCAGGAACTGTTCCGAAACCTCCCGTACCTGGCGCAGCTTCGACCCGAAGTCTTTACGGACGGTTAAAATCGCTGGACGGGCGGCCGGCGAAAGAAACGATGGCCCGGGTAAGCTGGTTTAAGGGAACAGTGTCCAGGAAGCCTGGGGACCCGTCGCGCGAAGTCGCGGCGGGGGCGCGCAGGCGAGTTTCTGTGGCATTACGCGACAGAAGCGAGCCCGAGTGCCAAACGGCGCGCGAAGCGCACCGTTATTGAAAAGGAAATCAGTGAGTAAACACCTTCGTTCGATCCTCCTCATCGTCGGCGCCGTCGTGCTCGTCTTCTTTGTCGTCGAGAAGTTGATGCAGCCCGGCGAAGGCGTCCAGCGTCTCGACTACGGCGTCTTCTATCAGAAGCTCGAAGCCAACGACGTGCGTTCGTTCAATGCGAACGGGCTGGAGGCGTCCGGCGAGCTTGCGGATGGAACGAAGTACAGCGTGACGCTGCCGAACACCGACAGCTCGTTCTCGCAGCAGCTCTCCAAGCACATCAAGAGCGGCCAGTATAGCTTCGAGCAGCCGACCAATAGTGGACTCGTCACGAGCCTGGTGAGCGTCGCACCGTTGCTTTTGATTGCGGTGCTGTTCTTCTTTATTTTACGTCAGGCGCAGAGCGGTGGAAGTCAAGCGCTCTCGTTTGGCCGCTCCCGGGCAAAGATGATGAGCGAAAACAGGCCGAAGGTGACCTTCGCCGACGTAGCCGGTGTCGACGAAGCCAAGGAGGAGCTCGGCGAGATCGTCGATTTCCTGAAATATCCCAAGAAGTATCAGGCGCTGGGCGCCCGCATCCCCAAAGGCGTCCTGCTCCTGGGGCCGCCGGGTTCGGGCAAGACCTTGCTCGCGCGGGCGATCGCCGGCGAGGCCGGCGTGCCGTTCTTCTCGATCTCGGGTTCGGATTTCGTCGAGATGTTCGTCGGCGTGGGCGCTTCGCGCGTCCGCGACCTTTTCGATCAGGCAAAAAAGTCGGCGCCGTGCATCGTCTTCATCGACGAAATCGACGCGGTGGGCCGTCAGCGCGGCGCGGGTCTCGGCGGCGGTCACGACGAGCGCGAACAGACGCTCAACCAGCTGCTCGTCGAGATGGACGGGTTCGATCAGAATACGGGCGTGATCCTGATCGCGGCAACCAATCGTCCGGATGTGCTCGATCCTGCGTTGCTCCGCCCGGGCCGCTTCGACCGGCAGATCGTCGTCGACCGGGCGGACTTCCGCGGGCGCGAAAAGATTCTGGAAGTCCACGCGCGCAACAAGCCGCTCTCTAAGGAAGTCTCGCTCGAGACGCTGGCGAAGCGCACGCCGGGTTTCTCCGGCGCGGATCTCGAGAATCTGCTCAACGAAGCCGCCTTGCTCGCCGCCCGCAAGAACAAAAACATCATCGAGATGATCGATTGCGACGAGGCGATCGATCGCGTGATGGTCGGTCCGGAGCGCAAGTCCACGGTGATGAGCGCCAAGGAGAAAGAGAATACGGCCTATCACGAGTCGGGTCACGCGATTCTGGGCGGTATGCTGGACAAGGCCGATCCGGTGCACAAGGTGACGATCATCCCGCGCGGGATGGCGCTAGGCATCACCTGGTCGCTGCCCGAGGACGACCGTCATCAGATGACCCGTGACGAACTGCTCGCGCAGATCACGATGGCGCTGGGCGGGCGCCTCTCCGAAGAGATCAAGTTCGGCGACGTCACCACCGGCGCAAGCAATGACTTCCAGAAAGCGACCGAGTTGGCGCGGCGCATGGTGACCCAGTACGGCATGAGCGATCTCGGTCCGATTCAGTTCGGGCGCGGGAACCATCAAGTCTTTCTGGGCCGGGACTTCGGCGAGGAACGCAACTACTCCGAAGAAGTCGCCAGTAAGATCGATGCCGAGGTACGCCGCATCATCGAGTCCTGTTACGAGCGCGGTCGCACCATGCTCACAGAAAACTGGGATAAAGTCGAGCGTATGGTCAAGTCACTGCTCGAATACGAAACCGTCGACGCCGAGGAAGTTCGCGCGATTCTCGACGGCAGACCCTACGACCGCAATGACTCCGGCGGCAGCGTGGTCGCCGCCGACGACGGCGGCGAGCGTCCGGCCGAGCCGCCGCAGCGCGAGAAACCGTCGCGGATACCACCGACGATACGCCCGGAGCCGGCCTGATGCGCCGGCCCCTCTTTGCCGCAGCGGCGCTGGCAGCCATGCTCGCGCCGCTTTGCGCTGCCGCCGCAACCGGACCGCTGACGGGCGCGCTGCCTCACGGCGGAACGTATACCATTGCTCCGGATCCGACGGTGGCCTCGGCAGCCGTTGATCTTTGGTTCCGCGCGCCCGGCGCGGGCTACGACAACGCTCAGCCGGGGATCTCTCGCTTGGCCGCGACCGCCGCTGCCGCCGCCACGCTCGAGAGCGGACGATCGCTCGTAAACCTCGTGCGCGGCACGGGCGGAGACTTGACGATCAACGTCTATCCCGACGTCGTCGACATCACGGCCAGCGTACCGGCAACCGCTGCGCGCCGCGTGGTCGCCGCGATGAGCGCGGCGTACTTTGCACCCGCGATCGACGCCGACGCGCTGAAGATCGCGCGTACCGACGTCGCGGTGCTTTCGGCGCAACAACATTACTCGTCGGACGATCTGCTCCACGACGCGCTCTTTGCGCAACTCTTCGCATCCGGGCCGGCGCACTTCGCGCCGATTCCCTCGGACTTGACCGACATCAAAGACGTCACGCTCGCAGACGTAAACACTTTTGCAAAGCGCGCGTTTCGTTCGGCCAATGCGACCTTGTCGCTGGCCGGAAACGTTGACGCCTCGGTCTTGAGTGCCGTTACCGTTGGAGTGCCGGGCTCGCCCGACGCACCGATCGCCTCGGTGACCGCAACCGATCCCGCCGATCAAACGATTCCGGCCGCGGTCTCCGGTCTCGGACTTGCTTGGACGGGGCCGCCGATCAGTGACGAGCGCGCGGCTACCGCGCTCGATTTCGTCGCCGACTACTTGTTCCGCGATGAAACCGGCGTCGTCAGCAAAACCATCGATCCGACCAGCGACGCATACATCAACGGACAGTTCATCACGTTGCACGATCCCGGGGTGATGCTCGTGACGATCGGCGGCAGCAAGCCCGGCCTCCTCAAGACGCAGGTGCTTGCGGCGATCGCCAAGCTCGAGCAACCGCTCGATCCGGCAACGTTTGCCGCCGCGCGGGAAGCGTTCATCTATCATCTCGCGGCGGATTCACAAGAGCCGACGGAACAGGCGGACAATCTCGGATGGTATGCGGCGGAGGGCAACGCTCCCTATGCGCCGAGCGACGACTCCACGGCGTATTGGAAGGCGGCGCGTTCGCTCGATCCCGGTTTCGTTGCGTCGGTCGTGAAAAAATATCTCACTCATGCGGTCGTCGTGACGTTGACCACAGAGACCTCGAAGGAGCCGACGTCGTGAAGCGCTCTCTCCCTGCAATCATCGGATTCGCCCTGTTCGCAGCCGTGCCGTCCTTGGCATGCGCCGCGGGCGTAGCCCCCGTCGTTACGCGTGACGGCGGCGTCACCACGATTACGCAACAAGATGCCGCCGCGCCGCTGGTTCACGTGGAATACGTGGTACGAGCCGGACTCGATCGTCAGTCGCTCGCTCAAAACGGCATTGCCGCGCTGACCGCGCAGACGATCCTCGACACGCCGGTCGGCGGCGTCCCCGCCCACGACGCGATCGCGGCGGCGGGCGGATCCTTCGACTTCATCGTCGATCCTTCGGACGTTCGCTTTCAGATCGAAGCGCTGCCGCAGGACGCCGATCGCGTTTTGACCGTCGCTCGCGCGGCGCTCGGGGCGCCGGCCTTCACCGTTGCGACCGTCAACGATGCGCGCGAGCGCCTCGGCGAACGCATCGCCGAAAATGAGCAGATCGCCTTGCAGGTAGGCATCGACATGCTCAGTTCGACGCTGGCGACGTCGGCGAATGCCGGGCTCCCGCAGTTCGGTTCACCGGCATCGTTGTCGAAACTCGGGCCGGATGACGTGCACACCTTCTACGCAACCTACTATCACCGTGGTGGATCCTACGTGAGCGCTGCGGGGCGGATCGACGCGCTCGCGGCCGGCACGCTCCAGCAACTCGGGCAGACGTTGCCCGACGGGAGCACGAGCGCGATCAGCGTCAAGCTGCCCAAGCTCGAAGGCGCTTCGCGACAGCTCGTTGCGCAACGCGACATCGCGGCGCCATGGCTGATCGCACAATACCCGGCGCCGCTCATCGGCGGCAAGGATTTCGGCCCGATGTTGGTGCTGGCATCGTTCATGCAGCGCACGCTCTCCGACATGGCGGGCGTTCCGGGGGTCGTCTCGCAGACCTACGCGTCGCGTGCGGTCGGAGCCGTCTACCAGTTCGAAAGCGCGCAGCCCAATCTCGTGCTCTTCGTCAACGGCGGCATCGGTAATCCGAACCAATCGTTCTCGACCGCCCTTTCGATTGCAACTATCCTCGCGACGAGGCGGCTCGAAGGATCGATCGACGAGTTCAAGACGATGGCGGCCGGCGATTTCATCGGCAGCACGAATACGCTGGCTGCGCGTGCGTGGCTTGCCGTCGTTTTCGACGAGAACGGTCAGCAGGCGGATTACATGGATCGCACGCTGGACGCGATTTCGCAGACGACCGCGGCCGATTTACAACGCGTTGCACGTGAGTACCTGAGCAACCCCACGATCGCCCTCGTGCTGCCGAGAGAAGATTCCTAGAGAGCCGCACGCCATCGGGGTCGCGCTCGTCCACGATTATCTAAACCAGCGCGGAGGTGCGGAACGCGTCTTCGCGCACATGACTCGCGCGTGGCCGCAGGCTCCGGTCTACACCGCGTTATACGACGAGCGCGCGGTCGGCGATCTGATTCCCCGCGAACGCGTGCACTGCTCGTTTCTCGCCCGCGTCCCCGGCGCAAACCGAAACTTCCGTTACCTCGCGCCCCTCTACCCGCGCGCCTTCGAAGCGTTCGACCTCTCGGACTACGATCTCGTCATCAGCTCGACGAGCGCGTGGTCGAAGGGTGTACGCGTTCGAAAAGGCGCGAGGCACGTGTGCTTCATTCACACGGTGAGCCGGTTTCTCTTCGACTACGAGCGCTACGTCGGTCCCCTCGCGCACGCGCAGGGTAGCGGTATCCCCAATTGGCTCGCGCGTCCGGTCATCACGTCGCTCGTGAAGTGGGATCTGGAAGCCGCCAAACGGCCGACGCGATACGTGGCAAATAGCGCGACCGTGCAGGAGCGCGTGCGCCGCTTTTACCATCGCGACGCCGACGTGCTGCATTCACCGGCCGACGTCGATCGCTTCTCGCTCGGTGCGGGAAGGGGCGACTATTACTTCATCGCTTCCCGGCTGTTGCCGTACAAACGTATCGACCTTGCCATCGACGCGGCGCAGCTCGCCGGCGTCAAGCTGCTGATCGCGGGCGACGGTCCCGCGATGGCGCAGTTGCGCGAGCGCGCAAAAGTGAGCACCACGACGATGCTGGGCTTCGTCGACGACAATGCGATCGATCAGCTGATGGGCAATGCCATCGCGGCGATCGTGCCGGGCGAAGAGGACCTCGGGCTCGTGCCGATCGAGGCTGCGGCCGCGGGTCGCCCGGCGATCGCGTATCGCGGCGGCGGAGCGCGCGAAACGGTGATCGACGGCACGACCGGCGTCTTCTTCGACGAGCCCACGGCGGAGTCGCTTGCCGGGGTGCTGCGACGTTTCGATCCGCGCGACTACGATCCGCTGGTCCTGCGCGCGCATGCGCAGACCTTTTCACCGCAGCGATTCATCGAGCGCTTTCGCGCTATGGTCGAAGCAACGAGAGTATGAGCCGCGCAGGCTCGCGGCGATCGATGCGCGCGACGCGCGCAAGCGAGCGTTCGCGCAGCGTTGCGCGCAGCGATGCATCGTCGACGACCGAGCGAAGTGCCCGTGCCCACGCCTCGACGTCGAAGGGCGACACGAGCAGCGCCGCACCGTCGCACGCCTCGGGCAGGGCCGTCGCATCGCTGGCTATCACGGGCGCACCGCACGCCATCGCCTCCACCGCCGCCAAACCGTAGCCTTCGGCGCTCGACGGCACGGCGACGGCGAGTGCCCCGCTGTAGAGCTCGCGCAGATCGCCGTCGCCCGGTCGTAGCGCGGTACCCGGGACGTTGCCAACCACGAGCAACTCGCAACCGTTTGCGCCAAACGCGCGCGCGAACGCCGCTTGCAGCGTCGGAAGATTCTTGCGCTCCTCCGGACCGCTGACGACCAGGACGAAGGGCGGGCGGCGCTGCGGCTCGACCGGCTGCCACCAGGGATCGGGGACGGGATGGACGACCGTGAACGACGCGGCGTCGATGCCGAAGAGTCGCGCGAACTCGCTCGCCGTCCATGCCGAGTTGGCGGCCAGAGCGTCGGCGCGGCTCAGCGCGCGGCGAATCGGCAATTGCTCGCGTCTGCGTGCGATCCATTGCCGGTGTGGGAACGTGAAGGCAAAGGCGTCATGAAGGAGCACGACGCTGCGCGCGCCGGGCACGTCAAAGCGCATAGCGTTCCACGGATACCATACCGCATCGAAGCGCCCGCGCGCGTTCGTGCGCACGGCGTAGGGAAAATCGCGAGTCAGCTCGACCGCGTCCGCTTTCTTGCGCACGATGAGTGCAACGTCGAGATCGCTCTCGTCGCGCCAGTCATCGAGCACGCGCCGAACGTAACGCCCCATTCCGCGCCGGTCCGCGACCAGATTCCAAGCATCGACGGCGACGCGCGTCACTTGGCGAGCTGTGGTACGAAGATCAACGCGAGGATCGTGTACGAATTGAAGAGCCCGTGCGTGACCATCGAGGCAAAGGCGTTGTTCGTGCGATAGTAGACGAACGCGAGGACCATGCCGCCGAGCGCCAGCGGCAGCGCCGCGATCGGATCGCCGTGTGCTGCGCCGAAGCACAGGCCGCTGACGATGGCACTCGTCCAAAACCCGAAATAGCGTCGCGTCGCGTTGAACAGGAAGACGCGGAAGAGGGTCTCTTCCATGAACGGTGCAAACACGCAGGCGAAGACTGCGAAGGCGGCGATCAAGCGCGGATCGCGCAACTGGCGCAACATCGCCACGGATTGCTGATCCTGCGTCGTGTGCAGTAGCCATTGAACCACCGCCGCGCCGCCATTGGCAACGAATGCCATGACCAGTGACCCCAAGAAGGCGACGAGAAGATCGCGCGAAGACGGAAGCCGGTAGCCGAGCTGCCGCAACGAAAGCCGCGAAACCCACGGCAAGAGGGCGAGAACGACGATCGTCAGCGCGCCTTCGGCAAACAGCGTAATAGCGAGCGACGCGATGACGACGGTGGGATCTCCGAGAACCTTCGGATTGATCTTCAGCGATGCCGTCGTCTCGGCTTGCCAAACGCCATACGCGACGATCGGAACGATCGCGACGATGAGCACCAGAATCGTCGCGAAGGGGCGAAAGCTACCCTTCGGCCAGGGCGTCGGCCAATCGACAGAATGCTTGGAGATCGAGCTGTTCACCACGTGACTCCGCGGGCAAGCCGCTTCGAGCGATAGCATTCGCGGCTGCGTCCCGTTCGATATGCAGTGCGAGCGCCAGGCTGTTGGCAAGTGTCTTGCGGCGGTACGCGAACGCGCCGCGTACGACCTTCCGGAAAAGTTCGAGATCCAGCGGACGCACGGCGGGCGCGGTACGGCGTACGAGCCGGATGACCGTGGAATCGACGTTCGGTTGCGGATAAAACGCACGCGGTCCGAGCGTAAACGCGCGCTCGACGTGCATTGCATACTGTACCGCGATGGAAAGGCTCCCGTACGCCGGTGTGCCCGGCTTGGCAGCGATGCGTTCCGCGACGTCCTTTTGGACCATCACGACGATCGTTTCGGGCCCGCACTCCATTTCGGCGAGCGACGTGACGAGCGGCGTCGCAATATTGTAGGGAAGGTTGCCTGCAACACGCCACGGCCCGCCGCGCGCGAATGCGGCGTAGTCGTACGTCAGCGCGTCGGCGGGCACGATGGTTGCGGGACGCAGGTCGGCGCGATTGGCCAAGATGGTGACGAGCTGCGTATCGATCTCGAGCGCGGTGACGGCCGCCCCGGCCTCGACCAACGCGAGCGTCAGCGTTCCCGTACCGGCGCCGATCTCGATCATGCGCGCTCCGGCAGGCGCGCCGTCGCAGGCAAGCTGCGCGATGCGGCGCGCGGCGCCGGCGTCCATCAGGAAATTCTGCCCGAAGCGTTTGCGGGGGCGCACGCCCCATCTCCCCAGGAGCGCGCGCGGATTTACTTCAGACGATATACCGTCACCGCCCGGCGTCCGAATTCCAACGCATCACGATTCGAAGTGTATCCGAGATCGATGCGATAGCCAACGATCGCGCCGCCGGTGTCCCCGGCGACGGCGTAGCCGTATCCGGGGATGTAGAGACGCGTGCCGAGTGGGATGACGCGCGGATCCACCGCCACGACGCCGTGACCGGCCGGTCGTCCGGTAGCCGTGACGCCGCTGCATCCGCCGCAATAAGGAGTGTACGCCGTCGCGATCATCTGCATGGCCGCAACGGCGCCGACCTCGACGATTCGCGGACGCGCTTTTCGAACCACGCGCGAACCGATCACGCGAGCCTTGACATCGCCGTTGGCGTGCTGCGTGAACTGCACCAGCACGTCGATCATGCCGACTTCTCCCTTGGCGGCGACCTTCGACTTGCCGGGCGTCACCGCGAGGTTGACGCGTTTGATCGTGTTGATTGCGATCGTGCGATGCTCGACGCGCAGCCACCTCAAGAAGTGATCGATTCTTACGATCCCATTGGGCGGAATGGCGGCGTTGAGCGCGGGGGTTACACTGTCGTATTTTCCGAGACGGAGGTTTTGCGATTGCAGCAACGACGCAACGTTCGGTGCGCTCGTGACGACCGTCTCCCGGTGCCTTCCGTTGATGATGGTCGCGGCGATCGCCGGCCGGTATTCGATGGACATGCGATCGCTAATCGGTGTATCCGCTGCCGGTGAAAGGTAGTCGTTTGCGGAGAGCGCGATGCCGTGTTCGCTCAGGAACGCGCCGACGGTGGCGGCGTTCGTGGGCTGCTCGGTGGTAGAGCCCTGGGCCGTGAAGATCACCACGTGTGCGCTGCTAACGCTAAACGCGTTGCCGGCATACGCGGGTGAAGGGGTGGTCAGAAACCCGGCCCAGACCAGGCCGGCGGTCAAGACGCTCACGGCCAGCACGTGGCTGCGCCGCAGGGGGCCGCGTCCTATCAACCCGAGATCCTTTCTGTCCCAGCCCGGAAATCGGCGCACCGGCATACCCGCAAGTGGCGCACGAATTCCCGAAAGCTGAACCAACAGTAGGTTGTGAGTCGGCGATAGTTGCCCGAATCGGGCAGTCCCTGAGTAAGGAAAGAAAACGCCGTCTTTGGTGGCGGACCCGGCAGGTTGGGAGCCGGCAATGGGGTCCACGGTGGTCGCCTGTTGGGTTGGCGACCGTTAACCCCGGCACTATATCATGCCCATTCGAGCCAGGGAATATGCCGAAAGTCGTATTGTGAGAGGGGGCACCTCTTTGTAGCGGGCACGCCCGTTCACGGAGAAGGAATCGCGGTGGCAATGCGGATCGGGTTTTTCACGGAGATTTACCGGCCGGCGGTCAACGGGGTCGTGGCCTCGGTCGATACCCTGGCGGGCGGTTTGCGCAAGCGCGGACACGAGGTCTACTGCTTTGCCCCGAGTATGCCCGGCGGCCGGCAAAGCGACGATGCCGTCTTCCGCATGCCGTCGCTCCCCCTGCCTACGGCGACGCCGTACCGTCTCACGCTGCCGCTCGTGGGGAGGCGCAACGTCGACAACGTCATCAAACGCCTCGGGCTCATTCACGTACACTCGCTCTTCGTGACGGGTTGGGCCGGCCTGCGTTACGCGCGTCGCTACGGCATGCCGATCGTCTACACGTATCACACGCAGCTCGAAGCCTATGCGCATTACGTCCCGTTCGAGCCAAACGCAACGCGCTTCGCCGCGGCGCGTCTTACCCGAACCTTCGGGAATTTGGTCGACGCGGTCGTGGTGCCGACGCCGGCAACCGCGCGTCATCTGCGAGATATCGGTGTCGAGGCCCGCATCGCCGTCGTCCCGTCGGGGATCGACGTCGAGCGTTTCGGAGCGGGGCGCCGCGATGAGGCGCTGCGCCGGCGTTTGGGCGTGAGCCCGGGTGGCCGCCTGATGCTCTTCGTCTCACGACTCGCGCGCGAGAAAAATGTCGACGTGCTCTTACGTGCCCTCGAGGAGGTCGACGATTCGTCGCTGCGTCTGGTCATCGCGGGCGACGGACCACAGCGCGAAGAGCTCGAGGGGCTCGCCGCCGAGCTGCACGTAGCCGATCGGGTGACGTTTTTGGGCGTCGTCGATCGCGACGAACTTCCCGATGTCTATGCCAGCGCGGACGCGTTCGTCTTTCCCAGCACGACCGAGACACAGGGGCTGGTGCAGGCGGAGGCGCTGGCAGCGGGCGCCTACGTGATCGCCGCCGACACGCAAGCCAACCGTGAGGTCCTCGGTGACGCGGGCCGCGTCGTCGCCCCGACCCGCAGCGGCTTCGCTCAAGCGTTCCGCGAGATTCCCGTCGTGCCCGATTCGAGGGTTGCTCGCGGAGCAAAGGGAACAGCGCAACGCTTCTCCGTTGCCCGCCAGGTCGATGCGATGCTCGACCTCTACCAAAGCCTGGTCGCGCCGGCCCTGGAACGGGTTGACGCAACGAACACACGTTCGATATCATAGAGCCATGGTACAGGTGCAGCTAGGGTACGCAGCCGGCCGGCTCGGCGAGGGCATCGCCTACGCGCGCCTCACGTCGCGGGCGGGAGAGCGGCTTGTGCGAGTCGCCTTCCGCACCCAACGGTTCGAAGCGCTGGAGGGGCGCGAGATCGGCTACGCCGCCCTGACCGCGGTCGCCACCATGCTCGGCGAGCGCGGGCTCGAGCGAGCGTCCTTCAGCCTCACCGATACCGAACTCGTCGCGGATTGCAACGATCGCCGTGACGTTCCGCCGCCGCTCGTGCTTCCGTACGTGCGCCTGCGTTGCGCGCTCAACCGCTTCCGCGAATACGAATTGCGCGCCGGCGGCGATCCCGATCTCGAAGCACGCGCCCGCGCGGAATTGGTTCTCCATACCGCCGCATAGTCGTCGAACGCCGGTTCTTCCGACGCAGACGAAGGAATTGGCGCGCGCGCTGATCGGCTGGGTTCTCGTTCGGCATAGTGCCGCGGGCACGACGAGCGGGCGAATCGTCGAAACGGAAGCCTATCCCGTCGGAGATCCCGCGTCGCACGCGTTCCGCGGCGAGACCGCACGCAATCGCGTGATGTTCGGTCAGCCCTTCCACGCATACGTGTACCGCATCTACGGGCGCTACTGGTGCTTCAACGTGACGAGCGAGCCACGCGGCGTCGGAGCAGGCGTGCTGGTTCGCGCGCTCGAGCCGTTGGAGGGCATCGACCTCATGCGCAAGCGGCGCGGCGTCGAACCGGTACGGCTCTTATGCAGCGGCCCGGCGCGATTGGCCCAAGCACTCGACATCGATCGCTCGCTGGACGGTCGCGATTTGCTCGCGGATCCCGAGATCGAGCTGCTGCCGCCTCGGCAGGCGACCGGCCCGATCGGGAGCAGCCGCCGCATCGGCCTCACCGCGGCCGCGCATCGCCTGCTGCGGTTCTACGAGCGCGGGAGCCCATACGTCTCCGGGCCGCGGCGCTTGTCCCGCTAGGTGCACTCCGGGGTGGGCTCATGGCTTGCTCGATCCCGAGCGAGATTGCAGCCTAGGGGCCCGTGTGTTATAGTAAGCGCGTTTAAATCCCCCGTACTTATGCACCGATGCTCGCGTGGCAGCCTCGCCCGTGATAGCGTCGCGTTGTTCATGCGTACGACTCTACGAGAGAGACACTCCTCTGCAAACCGAACATCGCCCCCAAGAGAATGGACGGCCGCAGGGTGGTGGTCGACGCCGCCGCTCCCGCCGCA